>NZ_JBYMTJ010000001.1:1527500-1533004 GCF_057773125.1 Pseudoxanthomonas sp. 97-1-1
TGACTGACCCTGGCGGCGAACCAACCAGAAATCAAGGACTTACACAAAAATGAAACCCCCGTCCTATCGGACGGGGGTTTCGGGGTAAAGCCCCTGGCGATGACCTACTCTTGCATGGCTTAAGCCACACTACCATCGGCGCGGCTGCGTTTCACTTCCGTGTTCGGGATGGGAACGGGTGGGACCACAGCGCTAATTTCACCAGGGAGAGGGTTGGAGCGTCGCCATCCAAGGAACGGATTAAGGCGCCAATCTCTCATAGGGTCTTGTGACGTAGCGGGCATTGGATTTTCTCTGACGATATCGTCGAGTCCAAGGCCACTTGAGGTTATATGGTCAAGCCACACGGATCATTAGTATCAGTTAGCTCAATGGGTTGCCCCACTTACACACCTGACCTATCAACCACCTAGTCTTGATGGTTCCTTTAGGGGGCTTGTGCCCCGGGAGATCTCATCTTGAGGCGCGCTTCCCGCTTAGATGCTTTCAGCGGTTATCGCTTCCGAACATAGCTACCCGGCAATGCCACTGGCGTGACAACCGGAACACCAGAGGTTCGTCCACTCCGGTCCTCTCGTACTAGGAGCAGCCCCTCTCAAATCTCCAACGCCCATGGCAGATAGGGACCGAACTGTCTCACGACGTTCTGAACCCAGCTCGCGTACCACTTTAAATGGCGAACAGCCATACCCTTGGGACCGACTACAGCCCCAGGATGTGATGAGCCGACATCGAGGTGCCAAACACCGCCGTCGATATGAACTCTTGGGCGGTATCAGCCTGTTATCCCCGGAGTACCTTTTATCCGTTGAGCGATGGCCCTTCCATACAGAACCACCGGATCACTAAGTCCTACTTTCGTACCTGCTTGATCCGTCGATCTCGCAGTCAAGCACGCTTATGCCTTTGCACACAGTGCGCGATGTCCGACCGCGCTGAGCGTACCTTCGAGCTCCTCCGTTACTCTTTGGGAGGAGACCGCCCCAGTCAAACTACCCACCATACATGGTCCCCGATCCGGATTACGGACCTAGGTTAGAACGTCAAGCACATCAGGGTGGTATTTCAAGGTTGGCTCCACCGAAGCTAGCGCCTCGGTTTCATAGCCTCCCACCTATCCTACACAGACGAACTCAACGTTCAATGTAAAGCTATAGTAAAGGTTCACGGGGTCTTTCCGTCTTGCCACGGGAACGCTGCATCTTCACAGCGATTTCAATTTCACTGAGTCTCGGGTGGAGACAGCGCCGCTGTCGTTACGCCATTCGTGCAGGTCGGAACTTACCCGACAAGGAATTTCGCTACCTTAGGACCGTTATAGTTACGGCCGCCGTTTACTGGGGCTTCGATCAAGAGCTTCGCCTTGCGGCTGACCCCATCAATTAACCTTCCAGCACCGGGCAGGCGTCACACCCTATACGTCCACTTTCGTGTTTGCAGAGTGCTGTGTTTTTGATAAACAGTCGCAGCGGCCTGGTTTCTGCGACCCCCCTCAGCTATAGCCCGCATGGGCCACCAAAGAGGGTGCACCTTCTCCCGAAGTTACGGTGCCATGTTGCCTAGTTCCTTCACCCGAGTTCTCTCAAGCGCCTGAGAATTCTCATCCTACCCACCTGTGTCGGTTTACGGTACGGTCTGCGTGAGCTGAAGCTTAGGAGCTTTTCCTGGAAGCGTGGTATCAGTGACTTCGTCCAAAAGGACTCGTCTCGGTGCTCGGTCTTAAAGGATCCCGGATTTGCCAAAGATCCAAACCTACCGCCTTTCCCCGGGACAACCAACGCCCGGTACACCTAACCTTCTCCGTCCCTCCATCGCACTCACGCGAGGTGCAGGAATATTAACCTGCTTCCCATCGACTACGGCTTTCGCCCTCGCCTTAGGGACCGACTAACCCTGCGTCGATTAACGTTGCGCAAGGAAACCTTGGGCTTTCGGCGTGCGGGCTTTTCACCCGCATTATCGTTACTCATGTCAGCATTCGCACTTCCGATACCTCCAGCAACCTTCTCAAGTCACCTTCAACGGCTTACGGAACGCTCCTCTACCGCGCATAACAAAGTTATGCACCCCAAGCTTCGGTTTCGTGCTTAGCCCCGTTAAATCTTCCGCGCAGACCGACTCGACCAGTGAGCTATTACGCTTTCTTTAAAGGGTGGCTGCTTCTAAGCCAACCTCCTGGCTGTCTGTGCCTTTCCACATCGTTTTCCACTTAGCACGAAATTTGGGACCTTAGCTGTGGGTCTGGGTTGTTTCCCTTTTCACGACGGACGTTAGCACCCGCCGTGTGTCTCCCGTACATTCTGTCTTGGTATTCGGAGTTTGCCATGGTTTGCTAAGACGCGATGTCCCGCTAGCCATAACAGTGCTCTACCCCCAAGAAGATTCATACGAGGCGCTACCTAAATAGCTTTCGAGGAGAACCAGCTATCTCCGGGTTCGATTAGCTTTTCACTCCTAATCACACCTCATCCCCTACCTTTGCAACGGGAGTGGGTTCGGGCCTCCAGTACCTGTTACGGCACCTTCACCCTGGGCATGACTAGATCACCCGGTTTCGGGTCTACTGCCCGCGACTATGCGCCCTTATCAGACTCGGTTTCCCTTCGCCTCCCCTATACGGTTAAGCTTGCCACGAACAGTAAGTCGCTGACCCATTATACAAAAGGTACGCAGTCACCCTTGCGGGCTCCTACTGCTTGTACGCACACGGTTTCAGGATCTATTTCACTCCCCTCTCCGGGGTTCTTTTCGCCTTTCCCTCACGGTACTGGTTCACTATCGGTCGGTCAGGAGTATTTAGCCTTGGAGGATGGTCCCCCCATGTTCAGACAGGGTTTCTCGTGCCCCGCCTTACTCGTCTTCACTGAAAAGGTCCTTTCGAATACCGGGCTGTCACCGTCTATGGCCAGTCTTTCCAGACTGTTCTTCTAAAACCAATCCAGCTTAAGGGCTGGTCCCCGTTCGCTCGTCACTACTCAGGGAATCTCGGTTGATTTCTTTTCCTCCGGTTACTTAGATATTTCAGTTCACCGGGTTTGCCTCCAGCAGCTATGTATTCACTGCAGGATACTGCCGAAGCAGTGGGTTTCCCCATTCGGACATTGCGGGATCAATGCTTGTTGCCAGCTCCCCCACACTTTTCGCAGGCTGCCACGTCCTTCATCGCCTCTGACCGCCAAGGCATCCACCGTGTGCGCTTATTCGCTTGACCATATAACCCCAAGTCGCCTCGGAGTTACATGCCGTGCTGATGGGGTACAAAGCCACCAACGCGAACATACGACTCAATTTATTAGGGACTCGAAGTCCCCGCCTTAGCCTCAACGACACGTCTAGATGAAAATCTAAAACGCTCGCTACGTCACAAGTTGTTAAAGAACACGAAGCCGGCTTCAGCGCCGATCCGTTTCAAAATAATCTTTTAGTGTGCGATTGCAGGTTTCAGAAGTAATAGCCAGCCTGGTTTTGGTGGGTCTGGGAGGACTCGAACCACCGACCTCACCCTTATCAGGGGTGCGCTCTAACCACCTGAGCTACAGACCCAAAAGTCGTTCTCAGTGGTGGAGCCTGTCGGGATCGAACCGACGACCCCCTGCTTGCAAAGCAGGTGCTCTCCCAGCTGAGCTAAGGCCCCGTTGTACGGGCTTACTCTGAAAAATGCAGGTGTCTTGTGTGGGCGCCTGACAAGAAGCGCTTGTCGTGCTCAAAAGGAGGTGATCCAGCCGCACCTTCCGATACGGCTACCTTGTTACGACTTCACCCCAGTCATCGGCCACACCGTGGCAAGCGCCCTCCCGAAGGTTAAGCTACCTGCTTCTGGTGCAACAAACTCCCATGGTGTGACGGGCGGTGTGTACAAGGCCCGGGAACGTATTCACCGCAGCAATGCTGATCTGCGATTACTAGCGATTCCGACTTCATGGAGTCGAGTTGCAGACTCCAATCCGGACTGAGATAGGGTTTCTGGGATTGGCTCACCCTCGCGGGTTTGCAGCCCTCTGTCCCTACCATTGTAGTACGTGTGTAGCCCTGGTCGTAAGGGCCATGATGACTTGACGTCATCCCCACCTTCCTCCGGTTTGTCACCGGCGGTCTCCTTAGAGTTCCCACCATTACGTGCTGGCAACTAAGGACAAGGGTTGCGCTCGTTGCGGGACTTAACCCAACATCTCACGACACGAGCTGACGACAGCCATGCAGCACCTGTCTCACGGTTCCCGAAGGCACCAATCCATCTCTGGAAAGTTCCGTGGATGTCAAGACCAGGTAAGGTTCTTCGCGTTGCATCGAATTAAACCACATACTCCACCGCTTGTGCGGGCCCCCGTCAATTCCTTTGAGTTTCAGTCTTGCGACCGTACTCCCCAGGCGGCGAACTTAACGCGTTAGCTTCGATACTGGGTGCCAAGTTGCACCCAACATCCAGTTCGCATCGTTTAGGGCGTGGACTACCAGGGTATCTAATCCTGTTTGCTCCCCACGCTTTCGTGCCTCAGTGTCAGTGTTGGCCCAGGATGCCGCCTTCGCCACGGATGTTCCTTCTGATCTCTACGCATTTCACTGCTACACCAGAAATTCCGCATCCCTCTACCACACTCTAGTGATCCAGTATCCACTGCAATTCCCAGGTTGAGCCCAGGGCTTTCACAGCAGACTTAAACCACCACCTACGCACGCTTTACGCCCAGTAATTCCGAGTAACGCTTGCACCCTTCGTATTACCGCGGCTGCTGGCACGAAGTTAGCCGGTGCTTATTCTTTGGGTACCGTCATCCCCACCGGTTATTAACCGATAGGATTTCTTTCCCAACAAAAGGGCTTTACAACCCGAAGGCCTTCTTCACCCACGCGGTATGGCTGGATCAGGCTTGCGCCCATTGTCCAATATTCCCCACTGCTGCCTCCCGTAGGAGTCTGGACCGTGTCTCAGTTCCAGTGTGGCTGATCATCCTCTCAGACCAGCTACCGATCGTCGCCTTGGTGGGCCATTACCCCGCCAACTAGCTAATCGGACATCGGCTCATCTAATCGCGTGAGGCCTTGCGGTCCCCCACTTTCACCCGTAGGTCGTATGCGGTATTAGCGTAAGTTTCCCTACGTTATCCCCCACGAAAAGGTAGATTCCGATGTATTCCTCACCCGTCCGCCACTCGCCACCCAGAGAGCAAGCTCTCCTGTGCTGCCGTTCGACTTGCATGTGTTAGGCCTACCGCCAGCGTTCACTCTGAGCCAGGATCAAACTCTTCACTTAAAACTACCTAGCCCGAAGGCCAATGCTTTGAATGCAGATCGTTTGACCACAAGCTTTACGTATCGCTTGCATTTCTACAATTGACAAGATGCTCATGAATCGAACGTCTGCAAGATGGACAGCTAGTCCTTCCTGCAGGCGCCCACACAAGTCACCTGCGCACACTTTCAAAGAACTCGAAGTCGGCCTCAGCGCCTTCCTTCGTAACCCCGTCGTTTCCGTCGAGGTGAGCCGCCTATTATGGCGGGTTTTT
>NZ_JBYMTJ010000002.1:0-1000049 GCF_057773125.1 Pseudoxanthomonas sp. 97-1-1
ATGGCAAAGGGTAAGTTCGAACGCACCAAGCCCCACGTGAACGTGGGCACGATTGGTCACGTTGACCACGGCAAGACGACGCTGACGGCGGCGCTGACGAAGATCGGCGCGGAGCGTTTCGGTGGCGAGTTCAAGGCGTACGACGCGATCGACGCAGCGCCGGAAGAGAAGGCGCGCGGCATCACGATCTCGACCGCGCACGTGGAATACGAATCTGCCGCGCGCCACTACGCGCACGTGGATTGCCCGGGCCACGCCGACTACGTGAAGAACATGATCACCGGTGCCGCCCAGATGGACGGCGCGATCCTGGTGTGCTCGGCCGCTGACGGCCCGATGCCGCAGACCCGCGAGCACATCCTGCTCTCGCGTCAGGTCGGCGTGCCGTACATCGTCGTGTTCCTGAACAAGGCCGACATGGTGGACGATGCCGAGCTGCTGGAGCTGGTGGAGATGGAAGTCCGCGAACTGCTGAGCAAGTACGAGTTCCCGGGCGACGACACCCCGATCATCTCGGGCTCGGCCCGCCTGGCGCTGGAAGGCGACCAGAGCGAGATCGGCGTGCCGGCGATCCTGAAGCTGGTGGACGCGCTGGACACCTGGATCCCGACCCCGGAGCGCGACGTCGACAAGCCGTTCCTGATGCCGGTGGAAGACGTGTTCTCGATCTCGGGCCGCGGCACCGTGGTGACCGGCCGTATCGAGCGCGGCGTGATCAAGGTGGGCGAGGAAATCGAGATCGTCGGTATCCGTCCGACCCAGAAGACCACGGTCACGGGCGTGGAAATGTTCCGCAAGCTGCTGGACCAGGGTCAGGCGGGCGACAACGCCGGTCTGCTGCTGCGCGGCACCAAGCGTGACGACGTGGAGCGTGGCCAGGTGCTGGCCAAGCCGGGTTCGATCACCCCGCACACCGAGTTCGAAGCCGAAGTTTACGTGCTGAGCAAGGACGAAGGCGGCCGCCACACCCCGTTCTTCAAGGGTTACCGTCCGCAGTTCTACTTCCGCACGACCGACATCACGGGCGCCGTGACCCTGCCGGAAGGCGTGGAAATGGTGATGCCGGGTGACAACATCAAGATGGTGGTCACCCTGATCAACCCGGTGGCGATGGACGAAGGTCTGCGTTTCGCGATCCGCGAAGGCGGCCGTACCGTCGGCGCCGGCGTGGTGGCCAAGATCATCAAGTAAGCCCCTGCGGTCCCGGCGAGGACTCGCCGGACAGCGACAAGGGCGGACCGGAACCTCGGTCCGCCTTCGCCGTCTAAGGGAAGGTTGTAGCAAATCGATACGCCAGTAGCTCAATTGGCAGAGCAGCGGTCTCCAAAACCGCAGGTTGGGGGTTCGAGTCCCTCCTGGCGTGCCACTTCCTTCCTCGCGGAGTCCGGATCTCCGGTACTCCCCCAGAGCAAAGAGCGACACTGACGTGAACAGCAAGGTCGAACAATCGAAAGCCGCCACTTCCGCGGGCGACATCGCCAAGTACGTCCTGGCGCTGGCGCTGGTCGTGGCTGGCCTGGTCGCATGGTGGTGGTTCAATGGCCAGTGGGCCACGCCGCTGCGTTCGCTGGCGGTCGTTGCCGGCCTGGTGCTGGGTGCGCTGGTATTCCTGCAGACGGGCAAGGGCCGTGACACGCGCGAGTTCCTGGCGGAATCCCGCTTCGAGTTGCGCAAGGTCGTGTGGCCGACCCGCGAAGAGGCTACCCGCACGACGTGGGTGGTGATCATCGTGGTGATCGTGCTCAGCCTGATCCTGGCCGGTTTCGACTTCGCCATCCAGGCGCTGATCGAATGGTTTCTGAATTTTGGCCGTTGAGGAGAGTCGCTCAGTGAAGCGCTGGTATGTCGTCCATGCTTATTCTGGCTTCGAGAAGTCGGTAGCCCAGGCCCTGCGCGACCGCATCGTCCGCGACGGCATGCAGGAGAAGTTCGGCGACGTGCTGGTCCCGACCGAAGAGGTCGTGGAAATGCGCTCCGGCCAGAAGCGCCGTTCCGAGCGCAAGTTCTTCCCCGGTTATGTGCTGGTCCAGATCGAGACCCATGACGAGGGTGGCATCCCGCGCATGGACAACGAAAGCTGGCATCTGGTGAAGGACACCTCGAAGGTGCTCGGCTTCATTGGCGGCACCGCCGACCGTCCGCTGCCGATCCGCGACGAAGAAGCGGCTGCCATCCTGGATCGCGTCCAGGAAGGTGTCGAGAAGCCCAGGCCCAAGGTGTTGTTCGAGCCGGGCGAGATGGTCCGCGTCACCGACGGTCCGTTCAACGACTTCAACGGTGTGGTCGAGGAAGTCAACTACGAGAAGAGCCGTCTGCGCGTCGCGGTGCTGATCTTCGGCCGGTCCACCCCGGTGGAGCTGGAATTCGGACAGGTCGAGAAGGCCTGATCCGGCGGTCCGGCAGATTCAGCCGGGCCCGTAAAACCCTGATATACTGCGCGGCTCCCTGACGGCGATGCCGGGCAGGAGTCATGGCCGCCCTCGGGTGGCCATTGGCGCGTTCAAGAAAACGCGATGCCGGGACGCGTGATTTTCCCGGTCCGATGGGGAGCCTGACACCAGGCGCTAGCACCCGGAGAGTACTCACATGGCAAAGAAAGTTGTCGGTTACATCAAGCTGCAGGTGAAGGCCGGTCAGGCCAACCCCTCGCCGCCGGTCGGTCCTGCGCTGGGTCAGCGCGGCCTGAACATCATGGAATTCTGCAAGGCGTTCAATGCCGCCACGCAGAAGCTGGAGCCGGGTCTGCCGATTCCGGTGGTCATCACGGCCTATTCCGACCGTACCTTCACCTTCATCACCAAGACGCCCCCGGCGTCGATCCTGCTGAAGAAGGCCGTCGGCATCACGTCCGGCTCCAAGCGCCCGAACACCGAGAAGGTGGGCAAGGTCACCCGCAAGCAGCTCGAGGACATCGCCAAGGCGAAGGAACCCGACCTGACCGCGGCCGACCTGGACGCTGCGGTGCGTACGATCGCGGGTTCCGCCCGCTCCATGGGCCTGACGGTAGAGGGTTAAGAGATGGCACAGAACAAGCGACAGAAGGCCATCCTGGCCGCCGTGACGCCCGGCAAGGCGTACGCCATTGACGAGGCCCTGAAGATCGTCAAGACCGCCACCAAGGCGAAGTTCGTCGAGTCCGTCGACGTTGCCGTGCGCCTGGGCGTGGATGCCAAGAAGTCCGACCAGCAGGTGCGCGGTTCCACCGTGCTGCCGGCCGGTACCGGCAAGTCGGTCCGCGTGGCGGTGTTCGCCCCGGCCGGCGCCAAGGCTGACGAAGCCGCTGCTGCCGGCGCCGAAGCCGTTGGCATGGACGACCTGGCAGAGAAGATGCTGGCCGGCGACATCAACTACGACGTGGTCATCGCCACGCCGGACGCGATGCGCGTGGTCGGCAAGCTGGGTACGGTCCTGGGCCCGCGCGGCCTGATGCCGAACCCGAAGGTCGGCACCGTGTCGCCGAACCCGGCCGAGGCGGTGAAGAACGCCAAGTCGGGCCAGGTGCGCTACCGCACCGACAAGGCCGGCATCATCCACTGCACCATCGGCAAGGCCAGCTTCGACGACGAAGCGCTGAAGTCCAACCTGCAGGCGCTGCTGATCGACCTGGTGAAGGCCAAGCCGGCCACCTCCAAGGGCCAGTACCTGCAGAAAATCTCGGTCAGCTCGACCATGGGCCCCGGCGTGACCGTGGACCAGTCCTCGCTGTCCCTGAAGTAATCGCATCACCCTGTCCCGCGACGCGGGGCAGGGCGCAACGAATTTTGAGGGCAGTCGCCCAGACCGGATAACGGTGCAAGCGACAGCCGTCAAAGACCGCAGGTGCGGTCAGCGCGCCATGACGACGGGCACGGAGGCTCGTGTTGGCAGGGAATCGCCGTCGTGGCTAGCGGGATCGCTTAATCCATTCCCCCGGGAATGCGCCTGCGTAGATGGTGCCGCCTTCTGGAAGTTTTCTGGAGTCCGACCGCAAGGTCGCCAGTCAGACAGGCCACCGCCGGGACCTCTGCGTCCCCGGCATCCAGGACGGATGCCGTCCAGGACCGCGAGCGGCAGGAGCCGCAAGCGGAGTCAATTAGTGAGGAGTGTATGGCTCTCAATCTGTCCCAGAAGCAAGAAGTTGTCGCCGAACTGGCAGACGTCGCCGCCAAGGCGCACTCCCTGGTCGCCGCCGAATACGCAGGCACCACGGTCAGTCAGATGACCGCGATGCGCAAGAAGGCCCGCGAGACCGGCGTGTACTTGAAAGTTGTCAAGAACACGTTGGCCGTGCGTGCCGTGGCCGGTACCGAGTTCGAGGTTGTCCAGGACAAGCTCGTCGGTCCGCTGCTGTATGCGTTTTCGACCGAGGAGCCCGGCGCCGCCGGTCGCCTGATCAAGGAATTCGCCAAGGGCAACGACAAGCTGCAGCCGAAGGTCGTCTCCGTGGGTGGCCAGCTGTATCCGGCCAGCCATGTTGAAGTCCTGGCGTCGCTGCCGACCCGCGATCAGGCGCTGGCCATGCTGGCCCGCGTTCTGGCCGAACCCGCCGCGATGTTCGCCCGTGCCGTCAAGGCCGTGGCCGACAAGCAGGGTGGTGGCGAAGCGCCGGCGGAAGCCGTCGCGGAAGCCCCGGCCGAAGCCTGAGTTCGACGTCTTTACGGTTCTACGAACCCTAATCCCAGATAATTTCCAAAGGTAAACACAATGTCCCTTTCCAACGAACAGATCGTCGACGCCATTGCCGGCAAGACCCTGATGGAAGTGATGGAGCTGGTCAAGGCCATCGAAGAGAAGTTCGGCGTCTCCGCCGCCGCCCCGGTCGTCGCCGCTGCCGGTCCGGCCGCCGCCGCCGCCCCGGTCGAAGAGCAGACCGAGTTCACCATCGTCCTGAAGGACGCCGGTGCCAAGAAGGTCGACGTCATCAAGGCTGTCCGCGCCATCACCGGCCTGGGCCTGAAGGAAGCCAAGGACCTCACCGAGGCCGGCGGCGTGCTGAAGGAAGGCGTGTCGAAGGAAGATGCCGAGAAGTTCAAGAAGGACCTCGAAGCCGCTGGTGCGAGCGTCGAAGTCAAGTAAGTCGTATCCGTCGCCGGTTCACCCAGGCGACAACCCGAGGCCGGGGGCGAAAGCCCCTGGCCTTCGGTCGTTTCAAGACGTAGCGATGTAAACGCGAGTTTGTAGTTGGAAGTAGCGGCAGAAGGCGTGCTGGTGCCGGCAATACCAGCGACTTCCAACTGAAAATTCCCCCGTTCGAAAGAATGTCCCCCGTGTGGTCGCGGACGCGCGCCCCACGCTGCCAAAGGCACAGTCACATGACGACATATTCGTTCACCGAAAAGAAGCGCATCCGCAAGGATTTCGGCAAGCAGCGGTCGATCCTCGAGGTCCCGTTCCTGCTCGCCATCCAGGTCGACTCCTACCGCGAGTTCCTGCAGGAGCACACCGACGCCGCCAAGCGCGAAGACCGTGGCCTGCATGCCGCGCTGAAGTCGGTCTTCCCGATCGCCAGCTACAGCGGCAACGCCGCGCTGGAATATGTCGGCTACAAGCTCGGCGAGCCGGTGTTCGACGAGCGCGAGTGCCGCAACCGTGGCCTGAGCTACGGCGCACCGCTGCGCGTCACCGTCCGCCTGGTGATCTACGACCGCGAGTCGTCCACCAAGGCCATCAAGTACGTGAAGGAGCAGGAGGTCTACCTGGGCGAGATCCCGCTCATGACCGACAACGGCACCTTCATCGTCAACGGCACCGAGCGCGTCATCGTTTCGCAGCTGCACCGCTCGCCGGGCGTGTTCTTCGACCACGACCGTGGCAAGACCCACAGCTCGGGCAAGCTGCTGTACAGCGCCCGCATCATTCCTTATCGCGGCTCCTGGCTGGACTTCGAGTTCGACCCGAAGGACGCGCTGTTCACGCGTATCGACCGTCGCCGCAAGCTGCCGGTCTCGATCCTGCTGCGCGCGCTGGGCTACTCCAACGAGGAGATGCTCAACGAGTTCTTCGACGTCAACACGTTCCACATCCTGCCGGAAGGCGTGCAGCTGGAGCTGGTCGCCGAGCGCCTGCGCGGCGAAACGCTGAACTTCGACCTGGCCGATGGCGACAAGGTCATCGTGGAAGCCGGCAAGCGCATCACCGCGCGCCACGTGAAACAGCTGGAACAGTCCGGCATCGCCGCACTGGCCGTGCCCGATGAATACCTGGTCGGCCGCATCCTGTCGCACGACGTGATCGACGCCAACACCGGCGAGCTGCTGGCTTCTGCCAACGACGAAATCACCGACGACCAGCTGGCCAAGTTCCGCAAGGCCGGCGTGGACGCCGTGGGTACGTTGTGGGTCAACGACCTGGACCGCGGCCCGTACCTGTCCAACACGCTGCGCATCGATCCGACCAAGACCCAGCTGGAAGCGCTGGTCGAGATCTACCGCATGATGCGTCCCGGCGAGCCGCCGACCAAGGACGCTGCGCAGAATCTGTTCCACAACCTGTTCTTCACCTTCGAGCGCTACGACCTCTCCAACGTCGGCCGCATGAAGTTCAATCGTCGCGTGGGCCGCAAGGAAACCACCGGCGAAGCCGTGCTGTACGACAAGAAGTACTTCGGCGCGCGCAACGATGAAGAAGCCAAGCGCCTGGTCGCCAGCCTGGGCGAGACCTCGGACATCCTGGACGTCATCAAGGTTCTGACCGAGATCCGCAACGGCCGCGGCACCGTCGATGACATCGACCACCTGGGCAACCGTCGCGTGCGTTCGGTCGGCGAAATGGCCGAGAACGTGTTCCGCGTGGGCCTGGTCCGCGTCGAGCGCGCCGTGAAGGAACGCCTGTCGATGGCCGAGTCCGAAGGCCTGACCCCGCAGGAACTGATCAACGCCAAGCCGGTGGCTGCCGCGATCAAGGAGTTCTTCGGCTCCTCGCAGCTGTCGCAGTTCATGGACCAGAACAACCCGCTGTCGGAAGTCACGCACAAGCGTCGCGTCTCGGCCCTCGGCCCGGGCGGCCTGACCCGCGAGCGCGCCGGCTTCGAAGTCCGCGACGTGCACCCGACCCATTACGGTCGCGTCTGCACCATCGAGACGCCGGAAGGCCCGAACATCGGCCTGATCAACTCGCTGGCCGTGTACGCCCGCACCAATGGTTATGGCTTCCTCGAGACGCCGTACCGCAAGGTCGTGGACGGCATGATCACCGACGAGATCGAGTACCTGTCGGCGATCGAGGAGAACGAGTACGTCATCGCGCAGGCCAACGCGCTGCATGACGCCAAGAGCCGCCTGACCGAGCAGTTCGTGCCGTGCCGTTACCAAGGCGAATCGCTGCTGAAGCCGCCGAGCGAAGTCGACTACATGGACGTCTCGCCGATGCAGACCGTGTCGGTCGCCGCGGCGCTGGTCCCGTTCCTGGAGCACGATGACGCCAACCGCGCATTGATGGGCGCCAACATGCAGCGCCAGGCCGTGCCCACGCTGCGTGCGCAGAAGCCGCTGGTCGGTACCGGCATCGAGCGCGCCGTGGCGCGCGACTCGGGCGTGACCGTGAACGCGCGTCGTGGCGGCGTGGTCGAGCAGATCGACGCCGGCCGCATCGTGGTCAAGGTCAATGAAGTCGAGATCTCCGGCGAAACCGATGCCGGCGTCGACATCTATTCGCTGATCAAGTACACGCGCTCCAACCAGAACACCTGCATCAACCAGCGTCCGCTGGTGAACGTGGGCGATGTGGTCGCGCGCGGCGACGTGCTGGCCGACGGTCCCTCGACCGACATCGGCGAGCTGGCGCTGGGCCAGAACATGCTGATCGCGTTCATGCCGTGGAACGGCTACAACTTCGAAGACTCCATCCTGCTCTCCGAGCGGGTGGTGGAAGAGGATCGCTACACCACGATCCACATCGAAGAGCTGACCTGCGTCGCGCGCGACACCAAGCTGGGACCGGAGGAAATCTCCGCCGACATCCCGAACGTCTCCGAGCAGGCACTGAACCGCCTCGACGAGAGTGGCGTGGTGTACATCGGTGCGGAAGTGCGCGCCGGCGACATCATGGTGGGCAAGGTCACGCCGAAGGGCGAGAGCCAGCTGACCCCGGAAGAGAAGCTGCTGCGCGCGATCTTCGGCGAGAAGGCCTCGGACGTGAAGGACAGCTCGCTGCGCGTGCCGCCGGGCATGGACGGCACCGTCATCGACGTGCAGGTCTTCACCCGTGACGGCATCGAGAAGGACAAGCGTGCGCGCCAGATCGAGGAAAACGAGATCAAGCGCGTCAAGAAGGACTTCGACGACCAGTTCCGCATCCTCGAAGGCGCCATCTACGCCCGCCTGCGTTCGCAGCTGGTCGGCAAGGTCGCCAACGGTGGTCCGGGCACGCTGAAGAAGGGCGATGCGATCACCGACGCCTACCTGGACGGCCTGAAGAAGTCCGAGTGGTTCACCCTGCGCATGAAGGACGATGATGCGTCCGACGCCATCGAGCGCGCCCAGATGCAGATCCAGGCGCACGAGAAGGAGTTCGAGCGTCGCTTCGCCGACAAGCGCGGCAAGATCACCGCCGGCGACGACCTCGCCCCGGGCGTGCTGAAGATGGTCAAGGTGTACCTGGCCGTGAAGCGCCGCATCCAGCCGGGCGACAAGATGGCCGGCCGCCACGGCAACAAGGGTGTCGTGTCGACGATCGTTCCTGTCGAGGACATGCCCTACATGGCCACCGGCGAGACCGTGGACATCGTGCTGAACCCGCTGGGCGTGCCGTCGCGCATGAACATCGGCCAGGTGCTGGAAGTGCACCTGGGCTGGGCCGCCAAGGGGCTGGGTCGCAAGATCCAGAACATGCTGGAAGCCCAGGCCAAGGTCGCCGACCTGCGCAAGTTCCTGACCCAGATCTACAACCACGACCAGAAGCTGGGCGAGGACCGCGTGGACCTGGACCAGTTCAGCGACAAGGAACTGATCGCGCTGGCCGAGAACCTGACCGACGGCGTGCCGATGGCCACCCCGGTGTTCGACGGCGCGGCGGAAACCGAGATCAAGCACATGCTCGAACTCGCGGACCTGCCGATCAGCGGCCAGACTCAGTTGTACGACGGCCGTACCGGCGAGGCGTTCGACCGCCACACCACGGTCGGCTACATGCACATGCTGAAGCTGAACCACCTGGTGGACGACAAGATGCACGCGCGTTCCACCGGTCCGTACTCGCTCGTCACCCAGCAGCCGCTGGGCGGCAAGGCGCAGTTCGGTGGCCAGCGCTTCGGTGAAATGGAAGTCTGGGCGCTGGAAGCCTATGGCGCGGCGCACACCCTGCAGGAAATGCTGACGGTCAAGTCGGACGACGTGCAGGGCCGCAACCAGATGTACAAGAACATCGTCGATGGTGCCCACGAGATGGTCGCGGGCATGCCGGAATCCTTCAACGTGCTGGTGAAGGAAATCCGCTCGCTCGCCATCAACATGGAACTGGAAGACTGATCGCAACGGCGCGGCGGCACTCAACGGTCTCCGCGCCTTCCGAACACGGTCAACCCGCCCTCGACAAAGATTCCTCCTGACGGAGAAACAAAATGAAAGACCTGCTCAACCTCTTCAACCAGCAGCGCCAGACGCTGGACTTCGACGCGATCAAGATCGCGCTGGCCTCGCCGGACCTGATCCGTTCGTGGTCCTTCGGCGAAGTGAAGAAGCCGGAAACCATCAACTACCGTACCTTCAAGCCGGAACGCGACGGTCTGTTCTGCTCGGCCATCTTCGGGCCGATCAAGGATTACGAGTGCCTGTGCGGCAAGTACAAGCGCATGAAGCACCGTGGCGTGGTCTGCGAGAAGTGCGGCACGGAAGTGACGCTGGCCAAGGTGCGCCGCGAGCGCATGGGTCACATCGACCTGGCCAGCCCGGTCGCGCACATCTGGTTCCTCAAGTCGCTGCCGTCGCGCATCGGCCTGATGCTGGACATGACCCTGCGCGACATCGAGCGCGTGCTGTACTTCGAAGCCTACGTGGTCACCGAGCCGGGCCTGACCTCGCTCGAACGCCGCCAGTTGCTGACCGAAGAGCAGTTCATGCAGGCGCGCCAGGAACACGGCGACGACTTCGACGCCGCCATGGGCGCCGAGGCCGTCTACGACCTGCTGCGCACGATCGACCTGCAGGCCGAGATGGTGAACCTGCGCGAGGAAATCGCCAGCACCGGTTCGGAGACCAAGCTCAAGCGCCTCACCAAGCGCATCAAGCTGATGGAAGCGTTCCTGGAATCGGGCAACCGTCCGGAATGGATGGTCATGACCGTGCTGCCGGTGCTGCCGCCGGACCTGCGTCCGCTGGTACCGCTGGACGGCGGCCGCTTCGCGACCTCCGACCTGAATGACCTGTACCGTCGCGTCATCAACCGCAACAACCGCCTGCGCCGCCTGCTCGAACTGAATGCGCCGGACATCATCGTGCGCAACGAAAAGCGCATGCTGCAGGAGTCCGTTGACGCCCTGATGGACAACGGCCGTCGTGGCCGCGCCATCACCGGCACCAACAAGCGCCCGCTCAAGTCGCTGGCCGACATGATCAAGGGCAAGCAGGGCCGCTTCCGCCAGAACCTGCTGGGCAAGCGCGTCGACTACTCCGGCCGTTCGGTCATCGTGGTCGGCCCGACCCTGCGCCTGCACGAATGCGGCCTGCCGAAGAAGATGGCGCTGGAGCTGTTCAAGCCGTTCGTGTTCGCCAAGCTGCAGCGTCGCGGCCTGGCCACCACCATCAAGGCCGCCAAGAAGCTGGTCGAACGCGAAGAAGCCGAAGTCTGGGACATCCTGGAAGAGGTCATCCGCGAGCACCCGGTGCTGTTGAACCGCGCGCCGACGCTGCATCGCCTGGGCATCCAGGCGTTCGAGCCGGTCCTGATCGAAGGCAAGGCCATCCAGCTGCACCCGTTGGTCTGTACTGCGTTCAACGCCGACTTCGACGGTGACCAGATGGCCGTCCACGTGCCGCTGTCGCTGGAAGCGCAGCTGGAAGCGCGCGCGCTGATGATGTCCTCCAACAACATCCTGTCGCCGGCCAACGGCGAGCCGATCATCGTGCCGTCGCAGGACGTGGTGCTGGGTCTGTACTACATGACCCGCGCGCTGGAGAACAAGAAGGGCGAGGGCATGGCCTTCGCCAACATCGCCGAGGTCAAGCGCGCCTACGACAACCGCGCCGTCGAACTGCATGCGAAGGTCAAGGTCCGCATCAGCGGTACCGTGATCGACGAGGAAGGTGGCCGCAGCAAGCAGACCAACATCGTGGACACCACGATCGGTCGCGCCCTGCTGGCCGAGATCCTGCCGGAAGGCCTGCCGTTCGCCCTGGTCAACACCGAGTTGAACAAGAAGGCCATCAGCCGCCTGATCAACTCCAGCTACCGCATGCTGGGCCTGAAGGACACGGTCGTGTTCGCCGACAAGCTGATGTACACCGGCTTCGCGTACGCCACGCGCGCCGGCGTCTCCATCGGCATCGACGACATGCTGATCCCGGCCGAGAAGAAGGGCATCCTGGGCGAAGCCGAGCAGGAAGTGCTGGAGATCCAGGAGCAGTACCAGAGCGGCCTGGTCACCGCCGGCGAGCGCTACAACAAGGTGGTCGACATCTGGTCGCGCACCAATGAGCGCATCGCCAAGGCGATGATGGAGACCATCGGTACCGACAAGGTGCAGAACGCCAAGGGCGAGACCATCAACGAGAAGTCGATGAACTCGCTGTACATCATGGCCGACTCCGGCGCCCGTGGTAGCCAGGCGCAGATCCGCCAGCTGGCCGGCATGCGCGGCCTGATGGCCCGTCCCGATGGTTCGATCATCGAGACGCCCATCAAGGCGAACTTCCGCGAAGGCCTGAACGTCCAGGAATACTTCAACTCCACCCACGGTGCCCGAAAGGGCCTGGCCGATACCGCGCTGAAGACGGCGAACTCCGGTTACCTGACCCGTCGCCTGGTCGACGTGGCGCAGGACGTGGTGATCACCGAGGTCGATTGCGGTACGTCGGAAGGCCTGATGATGACCCCGATCGTGGAAGGCGGCGACGTGGTCGAGCCGCTGCGCGACCGCGTGCTGGGCCGCATCGTGGCCGAGGACGTGTTCCTGCCGGGCAACGACGAGGATCCGATCGTCACCCGCAACACGCTGCTGGACGAAGCCTGGGTGCAGAAGCTGGAAGATGCGGGCGTGCAGGCGTTGAAGGTGCGTTCCACCATCACCTGCGAATCCGATTTCGGCGTCTGCGCGCACTGCTATGGCCGTGACCTGGCCCGTGGCCACATCGTCAACATCGGTGAAGCGGTCGGCGTCATCGCCGCGCAGTCGATCGGCGAGCCCGGTACCCAGCTGACCATGCGTACGTTCCACATCGGTGGTGCGGCATCGCGTGCGGCGGCGGTCGACAACATCACCGTCAAGACCACCGGCTCGATCAAGTTCAACAACCTCAAGTTCGTCGAACACGCCAATGGCAGCCTGGTCGCGGTTTCGCGCTCGGGCGAACTGTCGGTGCTCGATGGCCACGGCCGTGAGCGCGAGCGTTACAAGCTGCCCTACGGCGCCACCATCAACGTCAAGGACGGCGACCAGATCACGGCCGGCCAGGCCGTGGCGAACTGGGATCCGCATAACCACCCGATCGTGTCGGAAGTGGCCGGCTTCGTGCGCTTCGTCGACTTCGTCGATGGCGTCACCGTCATCGAGAAGACCGATGACCTGACCGGCCTGGCCTCGCGCGAGATCACCGATCCGAAGCGTCGCGGTTCGCAGGGCAAGGACCTGCGCCCGATCGTCCGCATCGTGGACAAGGACGGCAAGGACCTGAGCATCCCGGGTACCGACCTGCCGGCGCAGTACCTGTTGCCGCCGCGCTCGATCGTCAACCTGCAGGACGGCGCGCCCGTCGGCGTGGGCGACGTGGTCACCAAGGTGCCGCAGGAAGCGTCCAAGACCCGCGACATCACCGGCGGTCTGCCGCGCGTCGCCGACCTGTTCGAAGCACGCAAGCCGAAGGATCCGGCGATCCTGGCCGAGCGCTCCGGCATCATCAGCTTCGGCAAGGACACCAAGGGCAAGCAGCGCCTGATCATCAAGGACACCGATGGTTCGGAGCACGAGGAGCTGATCCCGAAGTTCCGCCAGATCATCGTGTTCGAAGGCGAGCACGTGGCCAAGGGCGAAACCATCGTGGACGGCGAGCCGAGCCCGCAGGACATCCTGCGTCTGCTGGGCGTCGAGCCGCTGGCGGCCTACCTGGTCAAGGAAATCCAGGACGTCTACCGCCTGCAGGGCGTGAAGATCAACGACAAGCACATCGAGGTGATCACCCGCCAGATGTTGCGCAAGGTCGAGATCACCGACGCCGGCAACAGCAAGTTCCTGGCCGGTGAGCAGGTGGAGAAGCAGCGCCTGATCGAAGAAAACGCCAAGCTGGCGGCCCGCAACGAACTGCTCGCGAAGTACGATCCGGTGCTGCTGGGCATCACCAAGGCCTCGCTGGCGACCGAGTCGTTCATCTCGGCGGCCTCCTTCCAGGAGACCACCCGTGTACTGACCGAGGCGGCCGTCCGCGGCACCCGTGACACCCTGCGCGGCCTGAAGGAGAACGTCATCGTGGGTCGACTGATCCCGGCCGGCACCGGTCTGGCGTACCACAACCAGCGCCGCCGCAATGCCTCCGGCTTGACCGAGGCCGAAGTGAACGCCCTGTCGGGTGGCAGCGTCGAGGCCGCTCCGGCCGCCGCCGTGACCGCCACCGACGAAGCGGGCGAGGAGTCCAGCGCCAGCTAAACCGTACTACCCGACGGCCTCCGGGCCGTCCCAGACCACGAAAAGAGGCGCAGGATGCGCCTCGTTTTCGGCCCAGGATGGGCGGGATCGCAGTCAGTTGGCAGGCACTTGCCGCCGTCGCGTTGACGGTCGGGCAGGTTGCCGGCTATACTTTTCCGTCTAGGTGGGCCGTATTGCGGCCTGCCTTCGTTTTCATGTCAAACAAGGCTCCGGCCTTCACACGAAGAACCCACTATGGCAACCGTCAATCAGCTGGTCCGCAAGCCGCGGCAGGCCCCCACGTACAAGAGCCAGTCGCCCGCGCTGGACAACTGCCCGCAGCGTCGCGGCGTGTGCACCCGCGTCTACACGACTACCCCGAAGAAGCCCAACTCGGCCCTTCGCAAGGTCGCCAAGGTGCGCCTGACCAACCAGGAAGAAATCATCAGCTACATCGGCGGTGAAGGCCACAACCTGCAGGAGCACTCCGTGGTGCTCGTGCGCGGCGGTCGCGTGAAGGATCTGCCGGGCGTGCGCTACCACACCGTGCGCGGTTCGCTCGACGCCTCCGGCGTCGCCAAGCGCCGCCAGGGCCGTTCCAAGTACGGCGCCAAGCGTCCCAAGGCTTAAGGAAAAAGAATCATGTCGCGTAAAGGCTCTGCCCCCCAACGTGAAGTCCTGCCGGATCCCAAGCACGGCAGCCAGACGATCGCCCGCTTCATCAACATGGTGATGCTGAGCGGCAAGAAGTCCGTTGCCGAGAAGATCGTCTACGGTGCCATGGACGTCATCGGCGAGAAGAACCCCAATGCCCTCGAGCTGGTCGAGAAGGCGCTGGACAATGTGTCCCCGGCGGTCGAAGTGAAGTCGCGTCGCGTCGGTGGCGCCACCTACCAGGTGCCGGTCGAAGTGCGTTCCTCGCGCCGCATGGCCCTGGCGATGCGCTGGCTGATCGAGTCCGCCCGCAAGCGCGGCGAGAACTCCATGCCGCGCAAGCTGGCTGCCGAACTGCTGGATGCCTCCGAGAACCGCGGCGGCGCCATCAAGAAGCGTGAAGAGACCCACCGCATGGCGGAAGCGAACAAGGCGTTCGCGCACTACCGCTGGTAACGGCCTCCGGGCCCTTGCGAACAAGGGCCTTTGGCACCATGTAGGTGCCCTTGGAGCGCGCTCCCGCGCTCCTCCCCGAAGGCCGCCGAAAGGCGGCATTCGGCCATCTGAAGATCCGCCCTCCACGGAAGGCCCAGGCATCCCGCCGGCCCTCCATCAGAAAAGAGAGACTGTCGTGGCTCGCACCACTCCCATCGAGCGTTACCGTAATTTCGGCATCATGGCGCACATCGACGCCGGCAAGACCACCACGTCCGAGCGCATCCTGTTCTACACCGGCGTCAGCCACAAGATCGGTGAAGTGCACGATGGTGCCGCGACCATGGACTGGATGGAGCAGGAGCAGGAGCGCGGCATCACCATCACGTCCGCCGCCACCACGGCGTTCTGGACGGGCATGGACAAGTCCCTGCCGCAGCACCGCTTCAACATCATCGATACCCCCGGCCACGTCGACTTCACCATCGAAGTCGAGCGTTCGCTGCGCGTGCTCGATGGCGCGGTGTTCGTGCTGTGCGCCGTCGGTGGCGTGCAGCCGCAGTCCGAGACCGTGTGGCGCCAGGCCAACAAGTACGCCGTGCCGCGCCTCGCGTTCGTCAACAAAATGGACCGTACCGGTGCCGATTTCGCCAAGGTCGTCGACCAGCTGAAGTCGCGCCTGGGCGCCTACCCGGTGCCGATGCAGGTCCCGGTCGGCGCCGAAGATGGCTTCGAGGGCGTCATCGACCTGCTGAAGATGAAGTACATCCATTGGGATGTGGCATCGCAGGGCACCAAGTTCGAGTACCGCGACATCCCCGCCGAGTTGGCTGACAAGGCGGCGGCGGATCGTGCCTTCATGGTGGAGGCTGCGGCCGAAGCCAGCGAAGCGCTGATGGACAAGTATCTCAACGAAGGCGACCTCTCCGAGGCCGAAATCATCGCCGGTCTGCGCGAGCGCACGCTGAAGGTGGAAGTGATCCCGGTCTACTGCGGCTCCGCGTTCAAGAACAAGGGCGTGCAGGCCATGCTGGACGGCGTGATCCAGCTGCTGCCGTCGCCGACGGATCGTCCGCCGGTGCAGGGCATCGACGAGAACGAGAAGGAAGACACCCGCAAGGCCGGTGACAACGAGCCGTTCTCCGCGCTCGCGTTCAAGATCATGACCGACCCGTTCGTGGGCTCGCTGACGTTCTTCCGCGTCTACTCGGGCGTGCTGAATTCCGGCGATGCGGTGTACAACCCGGTCAAGTCGAAGAAGGAGCGCGTGGGCCGCATCCTGCAGATGCACTCCAACCAGCGTGACGAAATCAAGGAAGTGCGCGCGGGCGACATCGCCGCCGCCGTGGGCCTGAAGGACGTCACCACGGGCGACACCCTGTGCTCGCTCGACCACATCATCACCCTGGAGCGCATGGTGTTCCCGGAGCCGGTCATCTCGATGGCAGTGGAGCCGAAGACCAAGTCCGACCAGGAGAAGATGGGTCTGGCCCTGGGCCGCCTGGCGCAGGAAGATCCCTCGTTCCGCGTCAAGACCGACGAGGAATCCGGCCAGACGATCATCTCCGGCATGGGCGAGCTGCACCTGGAAATCCTGGTGGACCGCATGAAGCGCGAGTTCAACGTGGAAGCCAACGTCGGCAAGCCGCAGGTGGCCTACCGCGAGACCATCCGCAAGGCGGTCAAGCAGGAAGGCAAGTTCGTGCGCCAGTCGGGCGGTCGCGGCCAGTACGGCCACATCGTCATCGAGATGTCGCCGGTCGAGCGTGGTGTCGGCTTCTCGTACGAAAGCGCCATCGTCGGTGGCGTGGTGCCGAAGGAATACGTCGCTGCGGCAGGCAAGGGCATCGAGGACGCATTGAAGAGTGGTCCGCTGGCCGGCTTCCCGGTGGTCGACATCGCCATCAAGGCGGTCGACGGTTCGTTCCATGACGTCGACTCGAACGAAATGGCGTTCAAGGTCGCCGGCTCGATGGCCTTCAAGGAAGCTTTCAGCAAGGCCCAACCGGTCCTGCTGGAGCCGATGATGAAGGTCGAGATCGTGACGCCGGAAGACTACCTGGGCGACGTGATGGGCGACGTGAGCCGTCGTCGCGGCATCCTGCAGGGTCAGGACGACAGTCCGTCCGGCAAGGTGATCGCCGCGATGGTGCCGCTGGGCGAAATGTTCGGCTACGCCACCACGCTGCGTTCGATGTCGCAGGGTCGCGCCACGTTCTCGATGGAGTTCGACCACTACGCGGAAGCGCCGGCCAACATCGCCGACGCGGTCGTCAAGAAGAACTAAAAGCCGTGATTGGTGATTCGGGATCCGTGATTCGCAAGAGCACGGATCCCGCTTCAAGCCAATCACTAATCACGAATCATGAATCACAGAGGTAAAGACAATGGCAAAGGGTAAGTTCGAACGCACCAAGCCCCACGTGAACGTGGGCACGATTGGTCACGTTGACCACGGCAAGACGACGCTGACGGCGGCGCTGACGAAGATCGGCGCGGAGCGTTTCGGTGGCGAGTTCAAGGCGTACGACGCGATCGACGCAGCGCCGGAAGAGAAGGCGCGCGGCATCACGATCTCGACCGCGCACGTGGAATACGAATCTGCCGCGCGCCACTACGCGCACGTGGATTGCCCGGGCCACGCCGACTACGTGAAGAACATGATCACCGGTGCCGCCCAGATGGACGGCGCGATCCTGGTGTGCTCGGCCGCTGACGGCCCGATGCCGCAGACCCGCGAGCACATCCTGCTCTCGCGTCAGGTCGGCGTGCCGTACATCGTCGTGTTCCTGAACAAGGCCGACATGGTGGACGATGCCGAGCTGCTGGAGCTGGTGGAGATGGAAGTCCGCGAACTGCTGAGCAAGTACGAGTTCCCGGGCGACGACACCCCGATCATCTCGGGCTCGGCCCGCCTGGCGCTGGAAGGCGACCAGAGCGAGATCGGCGTGCCGGCGATCCTGAAGCTGGTGGACGCGCTGGACACCTGGATCCCGACCCCGGAGCGCGACGTCGACAAGCCGTTCCTGATGCCGGTGGAAGACGTGTTCTCGATCTCGGGCCGCGGCACCGTGGTGACCGGCCGTATCGAGCGCGGCGTGATCAAGGTGGGCGAGGAAATCGAGATCGTCGGTATCCGTCCGACCCAGAAGACCACGGTCACGGGCGTGGAAATGTTCCGCAAGCTGCTGGACCAGGGTCAGGCGGGCGACAACGCCGGTCTGCTGCTGCGCGGCACCAAGCGTGACGACGTGGAGCGTGGCCAGGTGCTGGCCAAGCCGGGTTCGATCACCCCGCACACCGAGTTCGAAGCCGAAGTTTACGTGCTGAGCAAGGACGAAGGCGGCCGCCACACCCCGTTCTTCAAGGGTTACCGTCCGCAGTTCTACTTCCGCACGACCGACATCACGGGCGCCGTGACCCTGCCGGAAGGCGTGGAAATGGTGATGCCGGGTGACAACATCAAGATGGTGGTCACCCTGATCAACCCGGTGGCGATGGACGAAGGTCTGCGTTTCGCGATCCGCGAAGGCGGCCGTACCGTCGGCGCCGGCGTGGTGGCCAAGATCATCAAGTAAGCCCCTGCGGTCCCGGCGAGGACTCGCCGGACAGCGACAAGGGCGGACCGGAACCTCGGTCCGCCTCTTTTTTGCAGAAATTCCATGGTTTTATGCGATGGGATGCTGCAAAACAGCAATACCTGCGCTATGATGCGCGCCCCTTGATAGCCGCTTGGCTGGATGGGAATCGCATGATCCGCCAGCGCCCCCTGGGAGGCCGCTGGTTCTACCGCGAAAAGAGGTGCAGGAAGCGCCTCGTGTTCGCCAGACACGGAGTGTCGCGTGCCTGCCTGCAAGGCCTTCGGGTCGGGCAGGGTATCCCGGTTGTTGACGGGATATGTCACGCGCTCTATACTTTCATGTCTGGGCGGGCCGGTTTACCGGCCTGCCTAGTTTTTCAGGAAGAATCCCCAGCCGATTCCGGTGCTGCCCGTCCGTGGAGTCCTCGCGGCCGGTGGGGAACTGGAACAGCTTGGACTAACCGGGGCAAGGCATCCCAGAGGCCGCGCCCGTCGCTCTTTAACGAAGGAAATTCCGTCATGGCGGACCAAAAGATCCGAATCCGGCTCAAGGCGTACGATCATCGTCTGATCGACCGCTCGGCCAGCGAGATCGTCGAGACGGCAAAGCGGACCGGCGCGCAAGTGCGCGGCCCGATCCCGCTGCCGACCAAGATCGAGCGCTACACCATCCTGGTTTCCCCGCACGTCGACAAGGACGCGCGTGACCAGTACGAAACCCGCACGCACAAGCGCGTGCTCGACATCGTCGACCCCAACGACAAGACCGTGGACGCGCTGATGAAGCTCGAGCTGGCGGCTGGCGTCGACGTCCAGATCAAGCTGACCTGAGGCCAACGACCATGACCGCGAAGAAATATTCGTTGGGTCTCGTCGGCCGCAAGGCTGGCATGACCCGGGTGTTCACCGAGGACGGCAAGTCCATTCCGGTGACGCTGATCGAAGCAACCCCGAACCGCATCACCCAGATCAAGACCCCCGAAGTCGATGGCTACAGCGCCGTGCAGGTTGCCGTGGGCACCCGTCGTGCCTCGCTGATCACCAAGCCTGTCGCCGGTCACCTGGCCAAGGCCAAGGTCGAAGCCGGTCGTGGCCTGTGGGAGCTGCGCGTGGAAGCCGACAAGCTGGGCGACTTCAGTGTCGGCGGCGAGATCAAGGCCGACATCTTTGAAGTCGGCCAGATCGTCGACGTCCAGGGCGTCACCAAGGGCAAGGGCTTCCAGGGCACCATCAAGCGCTGGAACTTCCGCATGGGTGATGCCACCCACGGTAACTCGCTGTCGCATCGCGCGCCGGGTTCGCTGGGTCAGCGCCAGACGCCGGGCCGCGTGTTCCCGGGCAAGAAGATGTCCGGCCACATGGGTGCCGCGCAGCAGAGCACGCAGAACCTGGAAGTCGTCCGCGTGGACGCCGAGCGCGGCCTGATCGCCGTCCGCGGCGCCGTGCCGGGTGCGCCGGGTGGCGACGTGATCGTCCGTCCGGCGAGCAAGGGTTGAGGAGAACGACCATGGAACTAGCCATTACAGGTAGCGCCAACAAGCTGTCGGTCTCCGACGACGTGTTCGGCCGCGAATTCAGCGAGGATCTGGTCCACCAGGTCGTCGTTGCCTACCGCAACGCCGGTCGTGCCGGCACCAAGGCGCAGAAGACGCGCGCCGAAGTCAACGGCACCACCAAGAAGTCCAAAAAGCAGAAAGGTGGCGGTGCCCGTCACGGTGCCCTGACCGCGCCGATCTTCGTCGGCGGCGGCGTGACCTTCGCGGCCAAGCCGCGCAGCTTCGCGCAGAAGGTGAACCGCAAGATGTACCGCGCGGCCATCAGCTCGATCCTGTCCGAGCTGAACCGCCAGAACCGCCTGAAGGTCGTGGAAGCGTTCGATGTGGACGCCACCAAGACCAGCGCCCTGATCGAAAAGCTGAAGGGCCTGGACCTGGGTCAGCGCCCGCTGATCGTCACCGAGGATGCCTCCGAGCACCTGTACCTGTCGGCCCGCAACCTTCCCTACGTGGAAGTGCGTGACGTGCAGGGCCTGGACCCGGCTGCGCTGGTGGGTGCCGACTCCGTGCTGATCACGGCCGATGCCGTCAAGAAGATCGAGGAGTGGCTGGCATGATCAGCAACGAAAAGATTTTTGCCGTGCTGCGTGCTCCGCGTGTCTCCGAAAAGACCGTGCGCCTGCAGGAACTCTCCAACCAATACGTCTTCGAAGTCTCGAACGAAGCCACCAAGGCCGATGTCAAAGCCGCGGTCGAGCAGCTGTTCGACGTCAAGGTCGAGGCGGTCAACGTGGTGAACGTGAAGGGCAAGAACAAGTCCTTCCGCAACCGCGCCGGCCGTCGCGGCGACTGGCGCAAGGCGTACGTGCGTCTTGCCGATGGCCAAGCCATCGACGTGTCGGCCAAGGCCTGAGGTAGACCCACATGCCATTGATGAAATTCAAACCCACCTCTCCCGGTCGCCGTTCGGCGGTCCGCGTGGTGACGCCTGACCTGCACAAGGGTGCCCCGCATGCTGCGCTGCTGGAGAAGCAGAGCAAGACCGGCGGTCGCAACCACCATGGTCGCATCACCACCCGTCATATCGGCGGTGGCCACAAGCAGCATTACCGCCTCATCGACTTCAAGCGCGACAAGGAAGGCATCCCGGCGCGCGTGGAGCGGATCGAATACGATCCCAACCGCACCGCGCACATCGCGCTGCTGTGCTACGTCGATGGCGAGCGTCGCTACATCATCGCCCCCAAGGGCCTGAAGGCAGGTGACCAGGTCATCGCCGGCAGCGACGCGCCGATCAAGGCAGGCAACACGCTGCCGCTGCGCAACATCCCGGTCGGTACGACGATCCACGGCATCGAGCTGAAGCCGGGCAAGGGCGCGCAGATCGCCCGTGCCGCCGGCGCCGCCGTGCAGCTGGTCGCTCGCGAGCAGGGTTTCGCCACGCTGCGCCTCCGCTCCGGCGAAATGCGCAAGGTGCAGGTCGAGTGCCGCGCCACCGTCGGTGAAGTCGGCAACGACGAACACAGCCTGGAGAAGCTCGGCAAGGCCGGCGCCAAGCGCTGGCGCGGCGTCAAGCCGACCGTCCGCGGCGCAGCCATGAACCCCGTCGACCACCCGCACGGTGGTGGTGAGGCCAAGGCCGGCCAGGGCAACCCGCATCCGGTCACCCCGTGGGGTGTGCCGACCAAGGGTTACAAGACGCGCAAGAACAAGCGCACGCAGCAATTCATCGTCCGCGATCGTAGGGGCTAATCGACCATGGCACGTTCACTCAAGAAGGGCCCGTTCGTCGATCACCACCTCGTCAAGAAGGTGGAGGCCGCGGGCGGCAGCAAGAAGCCGATCAAGACCTGGTCGCGCCGTTCGATGATCCTGCCGGAAATGGTGGGCTTCACGATCGCCATCCACAACGGCAAGAACCACGTTCCGGTGCTGGTCAACGAGAACATGGTCGGCCACAAGCTCGGCGAATTTGCCGTCACCCGGACCTTCAAGGGTCACGGTGGCGACAAGAAAGCCGGCGGCAAGAAGTAAGGGAGATGACCATGGAAGCGAAAGCCATCCTGCGCACCGCGCGCATCTCCCCCCAGAAAGCCCGCCTGGTCGCTGACCAGGTGCGGGGCCTGCCGGCCGAGCGCGCCGTCAACCTGCTGAAGTTCTCGGACAAGAAGGCTGCCCACCTGATCAAGAAGGTCGTGGAGTCCGCCATCGCCAATGCCGAGAACAACCAGGGCGCCGACGTCGACGAGCTGAAGGTCAAGACCATCATGGTCGACGAAGGTCCGATGCTGAAGCGTTTCATGGCCCGTGCCAAGGGTCGTGGTACCCGCATTCTGAAGCGCACCAGCCACATCACCGTGGTCGTGGGCGAGGGTAAATAAATATGGGTCACAAAGTTCATCCGACCGGTATCCGCCTGGGCATCGCCAAGGACTGGAATTCGAAGTGGTTCGCCAACAAGCGTGACTACGCCGAATACCTGGCCGCGGACCTCAAGGTACGCGAGATGCTTCGCAAGAAGCTGGCGCAGGCAGGCATTTCCAAGATCCTGATCGAGCGCCCGGCCAAGACCGCCCGCGTGACCATTCACACCGCCCGTCCGGGCGTGGTGATCGGCAAGCGCGGTGAGGACATCGAGAAGCTGCGCAAGGAAGTGAGCGACCTGATGGGCGTCCCGGCGCACATCAATGTCACCGAGGTGCGCAAGCCCGAGCTGGACGCGCAGTTGGTGTCCGAGTCGATCGCGCAGCAGCTGGAACGCCGCATCATGTTCCGCCGCGCCATGAAGCGCGCTGTCGGCAACGCGATGCGCCTGGGTGCCCTGGGCATCAAGGTCAACGTGGCCGGCCGCTTGAACGGTGCGGAAATCGCCCGTTCCGAGTGGTACCGCGAAGGCCGCGTGCCGCTGCACACGCTGCGTGCCGACATCGATTACGGTTTTGCCGAGGCGAAGACCACCTACGGCATCATCGGCATCAAGGTGTGGGTCTACAAGGGCGAAATCTTCGATTTCAGCCAGGTGGGTCAGGAGAAGCAGGACGACGCGCGCCCCGAGCGCAGCGAACGTCCGTCGCGCCCGGCCCGTGACCGCGACGCGAGGTAATCAGTCATGTTGCAACCCAAGCGAACCAAATACCGCAAGATGCACAAGGGCCGTAATGAAGGCCTGAGCTGGAACGGTAACCTCGTCAGTTTCGGCGAGTACGGCCTGAAGGCCACGGCGCACGGTCAGCTGACCGCGCGCCAGATCGAAGCAGCGCGTCGTTCCATCAGCCGTTACGTGAAGCGTGGCGGCAAGATGTGGATCCGTGTGTTCCCCGACAAGCCGATCACCAAGAAGCCCATCGAAGTCCGCATGGGCTCCGGTAAGGGCAACGTCGAATACTGGGTCGCCCAGATCCAGCCGGGCCGCATGATCTATGAAATCGAAGGCGTCAGCGAGGACATCGCGCGCGAGGCGTTCCGCCTGGCCGCCGCCAAGCTGTCCGTCACCACCACTTTCGTGACCCGGACGGTGCGCTAATGGAACTCAAGCAACTCCGCGAGAAGTCGGCTGACGAACTGAAGGCCCACCTGACCGAGCTGCGCAAGGAGCAATTTTCCCTGCGCATGCAGAAGGTCACCGGCCAGCTGCCGAAGACCCACGAAACCCGCCGTGTCCGCCGCGAGATCGCTCGCGTCAAGACGCTGCTCGGCAGCCAGAAGTAAGGAGCGCCCAAGATGAGCGATAACAAAGACAAAGCGCAACGCACCATCGAAGGCCGCGTCGTCAGCAACAAGATGGACAAGACGGTCACCATCCTGGTGGAGCGTCAGGTCAAGCACGCCCTGTACGGCAAGTACATCAAGCGTTCCACCAAGCTGCACGCGCACGACGCGGACAACAGCTGCAAGGAAGGCGACGTGGTGCGTGTGACCGAGATCGCCCCGATGTCCAAGACCAAGAACTGGCGCGTGGTGGAAATCATCACCCGCGCGGCTGAATAAGAGGAGATCTGAATCATGATCCAGATGCAGAGCTACCTTGACGCGGCCGACAATTCCGGCGCCAAGGAACTGATGTGCATCAAGGTGCTGGGCGGCTCGAAGCGCCGTTACGCCGGCATCGGTGACATCATCAAGGTGACCGTCAAGGACGCCATTCCGCGCGGCAAGGTCAAGAAGGGCGAAGTCTACGACGCCGTGGTCGTGCGTACCCGCAAGGGCGTCCGCCGCCCCGACGGTTCGCTGATCCGCTTCGACGGCAACGCCGCCGTGCTGCTCAACAACAAGCAGGAGCCGATCGGTACCCGCATCTTCGGGCCTGTGACCCGCGAGCTGCGTTCCGAGAAGTTCATGAAGATCGTTTCGCTCGCGCCTGAAGTGCTCTGAGCGGAGGACATAGAAATGGCAAACCGTATAAAGAAGGGCGACCAGGTAGTCGTCACCGCCGGCAAGGACAAGGGCAAGAAGGGCGACGTGGTGCGCGTGGATGGTGACCGTGTGGTCGTCTCCAACGTCAACGTCGTCAAGCGCCATACCAAGCCGAACCCCCAGGCCGGCGTGGCTGGTGGCGTGGTCGAGCGCGAAGCCTCGATCCACATTTCCAATGTCGCGCTGTTCAACCCGGCAACGGGCAAGGGCGAGCGTATCGGTTTCAAGGTGCTGGAGGATGGACGCAAACTGCGTGTGTTCCGCTCCAGCGGTGAGGCGCTCGACGCCTGAGGAATGTTATGACCACCCGTCTCGAAAAAATCTACAAGGAAGAAGTGGCGCCGGCTCTGATGAAGAAGTTCGGCTACACCAATCCGATGGAAGTGCCGAAGATCACCAAGATCACCATCAACATGGGTGTGGGTGAAGCGGCGACCAACAAGAAGATCCTGGAAAACGCCATGGCCGACCTGGCCAAGATCACCGGCCAGAAGCCGATCACGACCAAGTCCCGCGTCTCGGTGGCTTCGTTCAAGATCCGCGACGGTTGGCCGATCGGCTGCAAGGTCACGCTGCGTCGCGCCAAGATGTACGAGTTCCTGGATCGCCTGATCAGCATCTCGCTGCCGCGCGTCCGCGACTTCCGTGGCGTGTCCGGCCGTTCGTTCGACGGTCGCGGCAACTACAACATGGGCGTGAAGGAACAGATCATCTTCCCGGAAATCGACTTCGACGCCGTCGACGCGATCCGCGGCATGGATATCGCCATCACGACGACCGCCAAGAACGACGCCGAAGCCAAGGCGCTGCTCGAAGCGTTCAAGTTCCCGTTCCGCAACTGATTCGCTAGGAAACCGACATCATGGCAAAGACCTCGATGGTCAACCGCGACATCAAGCGGGAAAAGCTGGCCAAGCAGTACGCCGCCAAGCGCGACGCGCTGAAGAAGATCATCTCCAGCCAGAATGCGTCGTACGAAGAGAAGGCCGACGCGGTCATCAAGCTGCAGAAGCTGCCGCGCGACTCCTCGCCGAGCCGCCAGCGCAACCGTTGCGAGCTGTCCGGTCGTTCGCGTGGCGTGTACCGCAAGTTCGGCCTCGGCCGCAACATGCTGCGCAAGGCCACCATGAACGGCGACGTGCCCGGTCTGCGCAAGGCCAGCTGGTAATCCGCCCGGGACGCTTTCTAGAAGGGGTGTCCCAGTGGCTTGAATGACGAGTCCGGCACATGCCGGACTCGTTGTTGTACAATGTTCGGCTCCCGCAGCCAGGCTGGGGGAGGGCTGGGGAACCGGCCGCCCGCCTGGGGGTTTCCAGGGACAATGCAAGATTTTCGCGAAAGCGGATATCGGTGCTACTCATAAGGCAGACTCTAATGAGCATGACTGATCCCATCGCCGACATGCTGGTGCGCATTCGCAATGCCGCCGCTGTTGGCAAGCCGACGGTGAAGATGCCGTCCTCCAAGATCAAGACCTCGATCGCCAACGTCCTCAAGGCGGAAGGCTACATCGGCGACGTCCGCGTGACGAAGACCGAGAACAACAAGGCCGAGCTCGAGATCGTCCTGAAGTACTTCGAAGGCAAGCCGGTCATCGAGAAGCTGAGCCGCGTGTCCCGTTCGGGCCTGCGCCAGTATCGTGGCAAGGCGGAACTGCCGAAGGTCCTCGGTGGCCTCGGCGTTGCCATCATCTCCACTTCCAAGGGCATCATGACCGATGCGCAGGCCCGTGCGGCCGGCGTTGGTGGTGAAGTCCTGTGCTTCGTGGCCTAAGCGAAGGAGCCCAGACATGTCCCGCGTAGCCAAGAAGCCGATCAATCTCCCCAAGGGCGTCGAACTGAACGCCCAGGGTGAAACCCTCAACGTCAAGGGCCCGAAGGGCACCCTGTCCATCGCCAAGCCGGCCGGCGTCGAACTCAACGTCGACAACGGTACGGTGAACCTGTCGCCGGTCACCCCGGCCGACGACGCCATCACCGGCACCATCCGCGCGATCCTGGCCAACATGGTCAAGGGCGTGTCGGACGGTTTCGAGCGCAAGCTCGAGCTGGTCGGCGTGGGTTACCGCGCCGCGATGCAGGGCAAGGACCTGAACCTGTCGCTGGGTTTCTCCCACCCGATCCTGTTCAAGACGCCGGAAGGCATCACCATCGCCACCCCGACCCAGACCGAAATCCTGGTGCAGGGCGCCGACAAGCAGCGCGTGGGTGAAGTCGCCGCCAAGATCCGCGGCTTCCGTCCGCCGGAGCCCTACAAGGGCAAGGGCGTGAAGTACTCCGACGAAACCATCATCCGCAAGGAAGCGAAGAAGGCCTAACCGGGCTTTCGGCTTCGAGGAACCAGATCATGAGCATCAAGAACACCGCCCGCCTGCGCCGCGCCAAGTCGACCCGCGCGCATATCCGCGAACTCGGCGTGCCGCGCCTGTCGGTGCTGCGCACCGGCCAGCACATCTACGCCCAGCTGTTCACCGCCGATGGCTCCAAGGTCATCGCATCGGCGAACACGCTGCAGTCCGATGTCAAGGATGGCCTGAAGAACGGCAAGAACAGCGATGCCGCTGCCCGCGTGGGCAAGTTCATCGCCGAGCGCGCCAAGGCCGAGGGCATCGAGAAGGTTGCATTCGATCGTTCGGGCTACCGCTACCACGGCCGCATCAAGGCCTTGGCAGATGCGGCCCGCGAAGGCGGCCTGCAGTTCTAACCTTGCAAGGCATGGGGGCAACCCCATGCCCTGACCTGTCGGCGCGGGCTGCGCCGGGCGCGGTCGCTCTTCTGCAGCGACCGTCGCGTCACCGTTCCATACCACAACCATAAGCGGCCAAGCCGTACATACCTCATCAACCAAGGAATTCAAGCAATGGCAGAAGAACGTCAACCGCGGGGTCGTGATCGCGACCGCAACCGCGAAGAGAAAGTCGACGACGGCATGATCGAGAAGCTGGTCGCGGTCAACCGCGTCAGCAAGACGGTCAAGGGCGGTCGCCAGTTCACCTTCACCGCGCTGACGGTGGTGGGCGACGGCAACGGCAAGATCGGTTTCGGTTACGGCAAGGCACGCGAAGTCCCGGTCGCCATCCAGAAGTCGATGGAATATGCCCGCAAGGGCATGCTGAACGTCGATCTGAACAACGGTACGTTGTGGCACCCGGTGAAGGCCGGTCACGGTGCGGCCCGCGTGTTCATGCAGCCGGCCTCGGAAGGTACGGGCGTCATCGCCGGCGGTGCCATGCGTGCCGTGCTGGAAGCGGTGGGCGTGAAGAACGTGCTGGCGAAAGCCGTCGGTTCACGCAACCCGATCAACCTGGTGCGCGCCACGCTGAAGGGCCTGAGCGACATGCAGTCGCCGACCCGCATCGCGGCCAAGCGCGGCAAGAAGGTGGAGGAACTCCTCAATGGCTAACGAGTCCAACAAGACCGTCAAGGTGCGCCTGGTGCGTGGCCTGCGTGGTTCCCGGGCCGTGCACCGCCTGTCGGTGAAGGCACTGGGCCTGAACAAGTTGAACGATGTGCGTGAACTGAAGGACAGCCCGCAGGTACGCGGCCTGATCAACAAGGTTCACTACCTCGTCAAGGTCGAGGAGTAATTCAGATGCGTCTCAATACTTTGAAGCCCGCCGACGGCGCCCGCACCGAACGCACCCGCGTCGGTCGCGGCATCGGTTCCGGCCTGGGCAAGACGGCCGGTCGCGGCCACAAGGGCTCGTTCGCGCGCTCGGGCAAGGGCAAGATCAAGGCGAAGTTCGAAGGCGGCCAGATGCCGCTGATCAAGCGACTGCCGAAGGTCGGTTTCCGCTCCAAGCTGAAGCTGGACTGCGCCGAAGTGCTGTCGTACCAGCTCGAGAAGTTGGAAGCCGGCGAGATCGATTTCGCCGCGCTGCGCGCCGCCAAGCTGGTGCCCAGCACCGCCAAGCGCGCCAAGATCGTCAAGAAGGGCGAACTGACCAAAAAGTTCGTGCTGAAGGGCGTGGCCGCCACGGCCGGTGCCAAGGCCGCCATCGAGGCTGCCGGCGGCAGCGTGCAGGAGTAACGGACGCATGGCGCAGGGTAATGCCGCCGGTGCGCTGGCAGGCGCAGGCAAGTTCACCGAACTCCGCCAGCGCCTGCTGTTCGTGCTGGGCGCGCTGATTGTCTACCGGATCGGCTGTTTCATCCCGGTTCCGGGCGTCAATCCCGATGCCATGCTTGCGATGATGCAGGCGCAGGGCGGCGGCATCGTGGACATGTTCAACATGTTCTCGGGCGGCGCCCTGCACCGTTTCAGCATCTTCGCGCTGAACGTCATGCCCTACATCTCGGCGTCGATCGTGATGCAGCTGGGCGTGCACATCTTCCCCAGCCTCAAGGCGCTGCAGAAGGAAGGCGAATCCGGTCGCCGCAAGATCACCCAGTACTCGCGCATCGGCGCGGTGCTGCTGGCGGTCGTGCAGGGCGGCAGCATTGCCACTGCGCTGCAGAACCAGGTCGCTCCGGGCGGCATGCCGGTGGTGTACGCGCCGGGCATGGGTTTCGTGCTGACCGCCGTGGTCGCGTTGACGGCAGGCACCATCTTCCTGATGTGGCTGGGCGAGCAGGTGACCGAGCGCGGCATCGGCAACGGTGTTTCGCTGATCATCTTCGCGGGCATCGTGGCAGGCCTGCCGGGTGCGGTCATCCAGACCGTGGGCGCCTTCCGCGACGGCACGCTGAGCTTCATCTCGCTGCTGGTCATTGCGGTGGTGGTGCTGGGCTTCACGTTCCTCGTGATCTTCGTGGAACGCGGGCAGCGCAGGATCACGGTGAACTACGCGCGCCGCCAAGGTGGCCGCAACGCGTACATGAACCAGACCTCGTTCCTGCCGCTCAAGCTCAACATGGCCGGTGTGATCCCGCCGATCTTCGCGTCCAGCATCCTGGCTTTCCCGGCCACGCTGGCGATGTGGTCCGGCCAGAACAGCGGTGCCACCACGTGGCTGCAGCGTATTTCCAATGCGCTCGCCCCGGGTGAACCGCTGCACATGATCGTGTTCGCGGCGATGATCATCGGGTTTGCCTTCTTCTACACGGCGCTGGTGTTCAACTCGCAGGAAACGGCCGAGAACCTGAAGAAGTCGGGTGCGCTGATTCCCGGCATCCGTCCTGGCAAGGCTACCGCCGACTACGTCGACGGCGTGCTGACCCGGCTGACGGCGATCGGTTCGCTCTATCTGGTGGCGGTCTGTCTGCTGCCGGAAGTGATGCGCACCCAGCTGGGCACCTCGTTCTACTTCGGCGGCACCTCGCTGCTGATCGTGGTGGTGGTGGTGATGGACTTCATTGCGCAGATCCAGGCGCACCTGATGTCCCACCAGTACGAGAGCCTGCTGAAGAAGGCCAATCTGAAGGGCGGTTCGCGGGGCGGTCTTGCCCCCCGTGGCTGAGGTATAATCGCGGGCTTACCGCACCAGCCCGGCCCTCATGGCCGGCTGACTTAGATGGGCGGCCCCCGCAGCGATCCGGTGCGGGGGTGCGAACCAGCCAGTCCCTGCGCCAGAGTAGCGCGGGCGGGGCGGGGCAGGGGGAAACCCCGGTCCCGCACCAGGCAGGTTCCGGCGCCGGAGCATGGGCACACTCCCCATGCCGGTTCGTGCTCGGCTCTGCCGGCACGGGCTTCCCGCAAACACCGGATCTTGTTACAATTTCCAGTTCACTCCGCCTGTCTGCGCGAATCCCGCAAGGGACGACCGTACACGGGCCAATACTCACAGTTGGAGAACCGCGTCATGGCGCGTATTGCAGGTGTCAACCTGCCTGCCCAGAAGCATGTCTGGGTCGGTTTGCAAAGCATTTTCGGCATTGGCCGTACCCGTTCCAAGAAGGTCTGCGAAGCCGCCGGCGTCGCCTCGACCACCAAGATCCGCGACCTGTCGGAGCCGGAAGTCGAGCGCCTGCGCGCCGAAGTCGGCAAGTACGTGGTCGAGGGCGACCTGCGCCGTGAAGTCGGCATCGCGATCAAGCGCCTGATGGACCTGGGTTGCTATCGCGGTCTGCGTCATCGCCGCGGCCTGCCGCTGCGTGGCCAGCGCACCCGCACCAATGCACGCACCCGCAAGGGTCCGCGCAAAGCCATCAAGAAGTAAGGGGCGACCATCATGGCCAAGCCAGCTGCTGCCAAAGTCAAGAAGAAGATCAAGCGCGTCATCACCGACGGCGTCGCCCACGTCCACGCTTCTTTCAACAACACCATCGTCACCATCACCGACCGTCAGGGCAACGCATTGTCGTGGGCCACGTCGGGCGGCGCGGGTTTCCGTGGTTCGCGCAAGTCCACTCCGTTCGCTGCCCAGGTCGCCGCCGAAAAGGCCGGCCGTGCCGCGCTGGACTACGGCGTGAAGTCGTTGGAAGTGCGCATCAAGGGTCCGGGTCCGGGCCGCGAGTCGGCCGTGCGTTCGTTGAACAACGTCGGCTACAAGATCACCAACATCATCGACGTGACGCCCATCCCGCACAACGGGTGCCGTCCGCCGAAAAAGCGTCGCGTCTAAAGGGGGCGATAAGAAATGGCTCGTTATATCGGTCCTACCTGTAAGCTCGCGCGCCGCGAAGGCGCCGACCTGTCGCTCAAGAGCCCGGCCCGTGCGCTGGACTCCAAGTGCAAGCTGGAGCAGAAGCCCGGCCAGCATGGCGCGACCGCCCGCAAGGGCAAGCTGTCCGACTACGCCACCCAGCTGCGTGAGAAGCAGAAGGTCAAGCGTATCTACGGTCTGCTGGAGCGTCAGTTCCGCAACTACTACAAGAAGGCCTCGACCAAGAAGGGCAACACCGGCGAGAACCTGCTGCAGTTGCTCGAGACCCGTCTCGACAACGTCATCTACCGCATGGGCTTCGCCGTGACCCGTCCGGCCGCTCGCCAGCTGGTCTCGCACCGTGGCGTGCTGGTCAACGGCAAGCCGGTCAACCTGCCTTCCTACCAGGTCAAGGCCGGTGACGCGATCGCGCTGTCGGAGAAGGCCCAGAAGCAGCTCCGCGTGCAGGAGTCGCTGACGGTCGCCGAGCAGCTCGACCTGAACCCCTCGTGGGTCGAAGTCGATGCGAAGAAGTTCAGCGGCGTGTTCAAGGCAGTGCCGGCGCGTTCGGACCTGCCCGCCGACATCAACGAAGCGCTGATCGTCGAGTTGTACTCGAAGTAATTCATTCACGCACCCCCGGGCGACCGGGGGACCGCAGGAGACAAAGCAACATGACGGGTATTACTCAGCAAGTGCTGCGCCCCCGCGGCCCGCAGATCGAGCGCCTGAGCGGCAATCGTGCAAAAGTGGTCATCGAACCGCTGGAGCGTGGTTACGGTCATACGCTCGGCAATGCGTTGCGCCGCGTGCTGCTGTCGTCGATTCCCGGCTTCGCGATCACCGAAGTCGAGATCGATGGCGTGCTGCACGAATACAGCACCATCGAAGGCATGCAGGAAGACGTGCTGGAAGTGCTGTTGAACCTGAAGGATGTGGCCATCCGCATCCATAGCGGCGACTCCTCCACGCTCAGCCTGGCCAAGCAGGGCCCGGGCGTGGTCACCGCCGGCGACATCAAGACCGACCACAACGTCGAGATCCTCAACCCGGAACTGGTCATCTGCAACCTGACCAAGGACACGGCGCTGAACATGCGCCTGAAGATCGAGCGCGGCTTCGGCTACCAGCCGGCCGCCGCCCGCCGTCGTCCGGATGAAGAAACCCGTGCGATTGGTCGCCTGGTGCTGGACGCCTCGTTCTCGCCGGTCCGTCGCGTCGCGTATGCGGTGGAAGCCGCACGCGTCGAGCAGCGTACCGACCTGGACAAGCTGGTCCTGGACATCGAAACCAACGGCACGATCGACGCCGAGGAAGCCGTGCGCACCGCCGCCGACATCCTCAGCGACCAGCTGTCGGTGTTCGGCGACTTCACGCACCGCGATCGCGGCGCGCCGAAGCAGGCTGCCAGCGGCGTGGATCCGGTGCTACTGCGCCCGATCGACGACCTGGAACTGACGGTGCGTTCGGCCAACTGCCTGAAGGCAGAGAGCATCTACTACATCGGCGACCTGATCCAGAAGACGGAAGTCGAACTGCTCAAGACCCCCAACCTCGGCAAGAAGTCGCTCACCGAGATCAAGGAAGTCCTGGCGCAGCGCGGCCTGTCGTTGGGCATGAAGCTGGAGAACTGGCCGCCGGCCGGTGTCGCCCAGCACGGCATGCTCGGCTGATCGAAGCAATACGGAGCTCCCGCGTCCGCGCGGGAGTCTCCCTGAAGCAGCACCCTCGTCGACGGGCCTGAAGGCCCGCGGCACTCCGGTCAAGGATGGCCGGTCAGGACCAACCGCAGTCCACTGTTCCAGCGCCTGGATGGCGACAACGAAGTCCAACGTCCCAACATTCACCAGGAATCCAACCCATGCGCCACCAGAAAGCCGGCCGCAAGTTCAGCCGCACCAGCGCCCATCGCGAAGCGATGTTCCGCAACATGGCTGCTTCGCTCATCAAGCACGGCCTGATCCGTACCACCCTGCCGAAGGCCAAGGAACTGCGCCGCGTCGCGGAACCGCTGATCACCCTCGGCAAGATCGATGGCGTTGCCAACCGTCGTCTGGCGTTCGCCCGCCTGCGCGACAAGGAAGCCGTCGGCACCCTGTTCACCACGCTCGGCCCGCGCTACCAGTCGCGTCCGGGTGGCTACCTGCGCATCCTGAAGTGCGGTTTCCGCGCCGGCGACAACGCCCCGATGGCGTACGTCGAGCTGGTCGACCGTCCGGAAGCGGCGGCCGAGTAAGCTCCGCCGTCCTGCAGGACACCAGAAACCCCGGCCAGCGCCGGGGTTTTTGTTTTTGAGGCGCTATTTCGTACCCGGCGCGGATGCGGCAGGACGTCGCAGGGTGACGTGCGGGGCGGCGGGCATGGATAATGCGGGCACGACCTCACGTCATGGGTGCCGATGAATCCTCTCCGCTGGAGTTTCCGCGCGCAGTGCTTCCTGGGTTTCGCGATCTGTGCGGGCCTGCTCGGCTATGCCCTGTACGTGCAGTTCGTCCACCAGTTGGAACCGTGTCCGTTCTGCATCTTCCAGCGACTCGCCTTTGCAGCGACCGGCGTACTGTTCCTGCTCGGCGCGCTGCATGGCCCCCGCCGCCCGACGGGACGGCGCGTCTACGGGTTCCTGGCGTTCCTCGGTGCTGCCACCGGCATCGGGATTGCGGGCAAGCACGTGTGGGTGCAGTTGTATCCGCCGTTGATGCCAAGCTGCGGTCCCGGCTGGGACTACATGATCGAGAACAACACCTGGCTCGGTGTCGTGCAGAAAGTGCTCTCCGCCAAGGGAGACTGCAGCACCATCGACTGGAGTTTCCTTGGGCTGACCATGCCGATGTGGAGCCTGGTGTGGTTCGTGCTGCTGGCCGTGTGGGCGCTATGGATCGGATTCCGCGCGCGCAGGACCTCGACCTTCCGCTGATTTGACGCGGCGCACCAATCTGGCACGATGGTGGGCCCCCAGGAGTCCGCCATGAACCCGTCCGACCGCAACCTGCGCGCCGTCACCTTGCCGCCTCATTGGGCGCCGGACAGCTGGCGCGCGCGGACGGCGATGCAGATGCCGACCTACCCGGACGCCGACGCGCTGGAGGCGGCGCTCGGCGAGTTGCGCCAGTTGCCGCCATTGGTGACGTCGTGGGAGATCTTCTCGCTGAAAAAGCAGTTGGCCGAGGCGCAGGAAGGCAAGCGCTTCCTGCTGCAGGGTGGCGACTGCGCGGAGAACTTCAGCGACTGCGAATCCGGGTTGATCTCCAACCGGCTGAAGGTGCTGCTGCAGATGAGCCTGGTACTGGTGCACGGCCTGCGCCTGCCAGTCGTGCGCGTGGGCCGCTTCGCCGGCCAGTACGCCAAGCCGCGTTCGGCCGACATGGAAACGCGCGACGGCGTCAGCTTGCCGAGCTATCGCGGCGACGTGGTCAATGCGCCCGACTTCACGGCCGAAGCGCGCCGCCCCGATCCGCGCCGCATGATCAAGGCGCATGCGCGTTCGGCGATGACGATGAACTTCGTGCGGGCGCTGATCGACGGCGGTTTCGCCGACCTGCACCACCCGGAGTACTGGAACCTCAACTGGGTGGGCTATTCGCCGCTGGCGAATGAATACCAGCACATGGTCACCTCGATCGGTGACGCGGTAAGGTTCATGGAGACGTTGTCGGGCGCCGAGGTGCACAACCTCAACCGCATCGACTTCTACACCTCGCACGAAGCGCTGCTGCTGCCTTACGAGGAAGCGCTGACACGCGAAGTGCCCCGCCAGTGGGGCTGGTTCAACCTCAGCACCCATTATCCGTGGATCGGCATGCGGACGGCGGCGGTGGATGGCGCGCATGTGGAGTACCTGCGGGGCGTGCGCAATCCGATCGCGATCAAGGTCGGTCCGTCGGTCACGCCGGATCAGCTGCTGCGCCTCATCGACGTGTTGAATCCGGAAGACGAAGCGGGTCGCCTGACCTTCATCCATCGCATGGGCGCCGCGCAGATCGCCGAGAAGCTCCCACCCTTGCTGGACGCGGTCCGTCGCGACGGCCGTCGCGTGCTCTGGGTCTGCGATCCCATGCATGGCAATACCGAAAGCACGAGCAACGGGTTCAAGACGCGTCGCTTCGACAATGTGCGTGGCGAGGTGGAACAGTCGTTCGACCTGCATGCGGCGGCCGGCACGCGCCTGGGCGGCGTGCATCTGGAACTGACCGGCGAGGACGTCACCGAATGCACCGGGGGTGCGCGGGAGCTCACGGACGTGGATCTGGAGCGCGCCTATCGTTCCACTGTCGATCCGCGCCTGAACTACGAGCAGTCGCTGGAGATCGCGATGTGCATCGTGCGCAAGCAGAACCAGCTGGCGACGCCAACGGCGCGATAGGCCCGCCGCCGTCGTCCGCCATCACGACCAGTGGGCGTGGATGGCGGGCGCCACCTGCGGGATGTGCCAGGTCTTGCCGCGCGCGTACAGGCGTGCGAACTCCGCAGCGGGCACCGGCTTGCTGAAGTAGTTGCCCTGCAGTTCGTCGCAACCGTTGGCGGCCAGCCATGCCGCCTGTTCCGGTGTTTCCACGCCTTCGGCGATCGTGCGGCACTGCAATTGTGCGGCCAGGCTGATGATCGCGCGCGTGATGGCGGCCTGGTTGGGCTCCGCCACGTCGCGGACGAACGACTGATCGATCTTCAGCACGTTGAAGCCATAGTTGCCCAGGTAGCTCAGGCTCGAGAAGCCGGTGCCGAAATCGTCGATGGCAATCCGCACGCCCAATGCCTTCAGCGCGCGCAACGTGCGGTCGGTCCGCTGCACGTCGCGCATCAGCGTGGTTTCGGTGACCTCCAGTTCAAGGAATTCGGCAGCCAGCCCGCTGTCCTTGAGCGCCTCGGTCACGGTGTCCACGAGCTCATCAGTGTCGAAATTGGCGGCGGCGATGTTGACCGACACCCGGATGGGCGGAAGGCCGGACTGCTGCCAGATGCGGTTCTGCCGGCACGCGGCGCGGATGGCCCATTGATCGATGTCGACGATGAGGTTGGTCTCTTCGGCGATCGGCAGGAATTCGCCGGGCATCATGAGGCGCTCGCCGCGTTGCCAGCGCGCAAGGCCTTCCACGCCCACGATGCGGCCGCTGATGCGATCGATCTGTGGCTGGTAGTGCAGGGAGAGATCGCCGTTGCGCAGGCTGCGGCGCAGGCTGTTCTCCAGTTCGATGCGAGCATCCACGCTTGACGCCAGCTCGCGTGTGTAGAAGCGGGTCGCGTTGCGGCCGTTGCGCTTGGCCAGGTACATGGCGGCGTCGGCGCGCATCATCAGGGTGGCGGCGTCGTAGCCATCTTCCGGGAACAGGCTGATGCCGATGCTGAAGGCCTGGTGCAGTTCGTGCGAGGCCACGGTGTAGGGCGTGCCGCCGAGTGCGAGCAGACGGTCGGCGACCTGCAGCACATTGTCCCGGGCGGCCACGTTGGGCAGCAGCACCACGAATTCGTCACCGCCCGTGCGGTACACCGTGCCGAGGTTGCCGATGTTGCGCTGGATGCGACGGGCCACCTGCTGCAGCAGTTCATCGCCCGTGTGATGCCCCAGTGCGTCGTTGACGTGCTTGAAGAGGTCCAGGTCGAGGAACAGCACGGCAATGCCATTGCCGTGGTTGGTCGCATGCGTGATTGCCTGGTTCAGTCGTTCGTTGAGCTGCAGCCGGTTCGGCAGCCCGGTCAGCGCGTCGTGGTGCGCGAGGTAGGTCATGCGCGAACTCCACGCACGCGATTCGGTGATGTCGCGCAACACCATGACGGTGCCCACCAGCCGCTCGTCGCGGTCGCGGATGGCGGACAACGAACGTTCCACCAGCATGCGGGTGCCGTCCTGGCGCAGCACCTGCAGATCGCCCGGCTGGCCCAGCGGCTGCGCCCCTTCGTCGGGCGCATCCTGCGTTTCCACCAGCGCCAGCGGGGCGATGCGTTCCAGCGGCTGGCCGAGCGCCTGTTCCAGGCTCCACGCGCAGAGAGACTGCGCCGCGGGATTCATGTAGGTCACCTGGTTCTCGATGTCGACGGTGATGACCGCCTCGCTGATGGCGGTGAGCGTCACTTCGGCCAGTTCGTTCGCGTTGTGCAGCGCATGCTCCAGCCGCGCCTTCTCGGTGATGTCGATTGCCATGACGAAGAAACCGCACACCTTGCCGGTCTCGTCGATGTCGGGCGTGTAGAAGCTGTGCATGCTCCGTGTGCCGTCGACGGTGGCGAAACTGCTTTCGAACTCGCCATCGCGCCCGGCGAGCGCGGCATCGATCTGCGGCATCCGCCGCAGGTACGCCTCCTCACCGAAAAGGTCCCGCATGTGCACGCCGGCCTGTGGCGGTATCCGCCAGCGGACCTGTTCGGCGAACGCACGGTTGCGGAAGACCAGGCGATGCTGCGTATCGAACTGCGCGATCAGCGCCGGCAGGCGGTCGGTGACGCGCTTCAGGTGGTCGCGCGCCATCGCCAGTTCGCGATGCGCCTGGCGCTGCTCGCTGACGTCATTGCCCATCAGGTACCAGCCGGCGATCTTCGAACCGGACTCGACGTCGGGTACCAGGTACAGGTGCACCGGGCGCGGGGGGTGCCCCAGGTCGGCGTCCCACGCGATCCAATGGTCCGGCGTGCAGCTCTGCATGGCGCGCGTGAGCGACGCGAGGAACTCGGGATCGGTCGCGTGCACATCTTCCACGTGCCGTTCGCTCCATGCTTCGTGCGTACCTGACCAGGCGCGACATGCGCGATTGGCGAAGCCGTAGCGGCCGTCGCCGTCAATGTAGGCGATCAGTGCGGGCAGGTGATCGGCAACGGCGTCCAGCAGTGCCCGGCTTCGACGCTCGGTGCGTGCGAGGTTGTGCAGCAGCAGGAAGAGCAGCAAGCCCAGCCCGATCCCGCACAGGGTCAGCAGCAGGATGGATGCCTGGCCGGGCAGCGCCTCGCGCAACGGCGGCGAATGCAGGACCAGGCGCCATTCGTTGCCCAGCAGATGGAGATCGCGCTGGGCGGTGAAAGCGGGTTTCCACGCCTCTCCGTAGCGCTCCCTCAACGTACGGGTCTGGAAGATCGGTTCGTCGCCGTGGTCCAGTGCGAGGAGCTGCAGGTCGAACTCGTCCCCGTCGGTTCGACCGATGGCGTCCTCCATGACCCGTTGCCAGCCGAAGCCGGCGGTGGCATAGCCGCGCAGCAGGTTGCGGCGCGCCTCCACACCGCCGCGAGCGGCGACAGAATCGGCATAGACCGGGGCATACAGCAGGAAGCCCGGCAGTCCGGTGTTTCCCTTCGAGGCATCGCCCAGTGCAACCAGCGGGGCGGCGGCCAGTTCGCCGGTGTCGCGCGCGGCTTCGATGGCGCCCCGGCGCACGGTCTCCGCCATCACGTCCTTGCCCAGCAGGGGGCGCATGCCAGGCACATCGGGATACAGCAGGTCGATCACGACGTATTCGCTGCGGTCCCCGGCGGGATGGATCGCAAACGCGTCCCCGTAGCGCGTGCGCTGATCGGCGACGTAGGCCTCGCGTTCTTCCATCCGCACGCGGCGTGCGAAGCCGAGCCCGTGCACGCCCGATTGCCGGGTGGGCACCTGCAGCTTCTCGACGAAGGCATAGAAGCTGTCCTGCTCGATGTCCTGCCGCCCCTCCAGCACGGCGGCCGCCGCACGCACGGTGTCTTCGTAGGCGTTCATGTGGGTGGACACGGCGGTGGCGACGGCGTCGGCCCGTGCGTCGAACCGGGCATGCGCGTGGTCGCGTGCCTGTTGCCACGCTGTCGTCCCGGACCACAACGAGAGCAGGCAGGCGATGACCAGCACGCCCCACGCCAGCGAATTCAGGTTGCGCTGCCGCCTGCGGGCCGTGGATCCCGATCCACTGAAGGCCCGCAGCTCCGATACCCGGTCCGCGCCTGACTCCACGCGTGCAATCCCCGCCTGCTGGTTGATGGCTATGACGCCACGAACCCGGAGCGCCTGCAAGCACTCTCGCGTCCGGAATGACTCACATTGGCAGCATGCGCCTCAGCGACGGGTCGTGCGGGGCGGCAGCGAGGGCCAGTATTCCGGTGGCTTGCGGGCCCGCGTGCGCTGCTCGTAGTCGTATCCCAGGGCAATCAGGCGCGCTTCGCTCCATGCGGGGCCCATGAACACGATCCCCAACGGCAAGCCATCGCTGTGGCCCATGGGAATGGTGAGGCTGGGGTAGCCCGCCACGGCGGCGGCGCCGTACCCGGCCCCCGGGAAATGATCGCCGGCCTTGTGGTCGGTCAGCCAGGCAGGCCCCGTCGTCGGTGCCACCAGCACATCCAGTTGCTGCGCCTTGAGCGCGGCGTCGATGCCTTCTGGCCCCGCCAGCCGGCGTGCGCGACTGCGGGCGGCAATGTAGGCGGCTTCACCCAGGCCGCCCTTTGCGTTGGCCCGCTCGAACAGGTCCTGGCCGAAATAGGGCATCTCGGACAACCGGTATTGCTCGTTGTAGCCGATCAGCTGGGTCAGCGTGGTCAACGGTGCATTGCGTTCGGCGAGGTAGCGCTCCGCGCCATGCTTGAACTCGTAGAGCATCAGTTCCAGTTCGTCCGCGTTCCACTGCCCGTCGGTGGGAATCTCCGCATCGACCACGATGGCACCGGCTTCGCGCATCACCTCGATGGCGCTTTCCAGGGCTGCTGCGGCGTCGGGATGGATCGTTGCCTTGCTGCGCAGCACGCCGATGCGCGCGCCCTTCAGTGCGCCGGGCGTGAGGCGTGCGCTGTAATCCAGCGTGGTGTTCCAGGCGGCCTGCATCGTGGCGGCGTCTTCCGGATCCCGGCCCGCGAGCGTGGCCAACAGGAGGGCCGCATCCGCAACGCTGCGGGCGATCGGACCGGCGGTGTCCTGGCTGTGCGAGATCGGCAGGATGCCCTGCCGACTGACCAGGCCGACCGTGGGTTTCAGCCCCACGACACCATTGATCGCGGCAGGGCAGAGAATGCTGCCATCGGTTTCGGTGCCCACGCTGATCGCCGCCAGGTTGGCCGATACCGCCACGGCACTGCCGGAGCTCGATCCGCACGGATTGCGGTCCAGCGCGTACGGGTTGCGGGTCTGGCCGCCGCGTCCGCTCCAGCCGGAGGTGGAATGCATGGATCGGAAGTTGGCCCATTCGCTCAGGTTGGCCTTCCCCAGGATGACGGCGCCTGCCTCGCGCAGGCGGCGCACCAGGAACGCATCCTTCCCGGGGCGGAAATCCTTCAGCGCCAGGGAGCCGGCGGAAGTGGCCATCGGCACCGCATCGATGTTGTCCTTCAGCAGTACCGGGATGCCGTGCAGGGGCCCGCGCGCCGCATTCGCGCGACGCTCCACATCGCGGAGGGCGGCTTCCTTCAACGCGTCGGGGTTGAGTTCGATCACCGCGTTCAACTGCGGCCCCGCCTTGTCGATGGCGGCGATACGGTCCAGGTAGGCCTGCGTCAGGCGGCGGCTGTCCAGTTCACCGGACTGCATGCGCGCCTGCAGGTCGGCGATGTCCAGTTCGGCGTAGATGAAATCGGTGGGCGCGGTCGGTGCCGCTGCATCCGGCGGCGTCGCCGGCTGGCAGGCTGCCAGGGCGAGCATCAGGCCAAGCGGCAGCAGGGATCGACGCATGCGGACACCTTCACGGAGTTGCCGCAGGCTACGCAGGCGCTGGCCCGCGCGTCAAATCCGCTTGCGGCGCCGGATATCGCGCCACAGCACCCAGACGATCACCAGGTTGACGATCAGCAGCGCCCAGGTGTGCCAGCCGGGGTGGTGGTAGAGGGCATAGATGTCCAGCGGCAGGTAGGCCGCCGAGCCGATGCAGCCCAGCCACGAGGCCCAGGCGCGGGCGCGCCACAAGCCCCAGCCTTCCAGCAGGCGCATGCCGGCGTACACCGCGATGATCAGCACGGTGACGTGGATCGATTCGGGATTGATGCGGTCGAGCCACTGGCTCACCACGCCGGGGCCGGCGTCGGGAATGAAGCGGGTGACCACCGCCTGCACGCTCTCGCGCAGGCGGTCAGGACCCACCGCCAGCAGACCGCCGGCGAAGGCCAGGGCCAGCACGCCCTTGGCGCCCTCGAACAGGGCGATGGCGTGCAGGCCGGGGTGCGCCCTGGGATCCGGGTTGTACGCGGATGTCTCCAAGGCGCGGTGCGACGATCAGGCGGCGCGCGAGGCGCGCTTGCGGTCGCTCTCGGTCAGGAACTTCTTGCGCAGGCGGATTTCCTTCGGCGTGATTTCCACCAGCTCATCGTCATCGATGAAGTCCAGCGCCTGTTCCAGCGAGAACTTGATCGCCGGGGTCAGCTGGATGGCATCGTCCTTGCCCGAGGCGCGCATGTTGGTCAGCGGCTTGGTCTTGATCGCGTTGACGGTCAGGTCGTTGTCCTTGGAGTGGATGCCGATCAGCTGGCCTTCGTACACGTTGTCGCCCTCGGCGGCGAACAGCTTGCCGCGCTCCTGCAGCGGGCCGAGCGAGTAGGCCGGCGTGGCGCCCGGCGCATTGGCGATCATCACGCCATTGAGGCGCTTGGCGATGGCGCCCTGTTCCTTCGGGCCGTAGTGGTCGAACACATGGAACAGCAGGCCCGAACCCTGGGTCAGGGTCTTGAACTCGTTCTGGAAGCCGATCAGGCCACGCGCCGGGATCTGGTAGTCCAGGCGCACACGGCCCTTGCCGTCCGGTTCCATGTTCTTCAGCTGGCCCTTGCGGACGCCCAGCTTCTCCATCACGCCGCCCTGGTGGGTCTCTTCCACGTCCACGACCAACTGTTCGATCGGCTCCATCAGCTGGCCGTCGATTTCCTTGATGATCACTTCCGGGCGCGACACGGCCAGCTCGTAGCCCTCGCGGCGCATGTTCTCGATCAGCACCGACAGGTGCAATTCGCCACGGCCGGAGACCAGGAACTTGTCCGCGTCTTCCAGCTGCTCGACCTTCAGTGCCACGTTGTGCACGGTCTCGCGCTCCAGGCGCTCCTTCAGCTGGCGGCTGGTCAGGAACTTGCCGCCCGACAGGTCCTTGTGGCCGGCGAACGGCGAGTTGTTGACCTGGAAGGTCATCGAGATGGTGGGCTCGTCGACGGTCAGCGCCGGCAGCGCTTCCGGGGTGTCCAGCGCGCAGACGGTGTCGGAGATCGTCAGGTCCTGGATGCCCGAGATGGCGACGATGTCACCGGCCTCGGCGCTGTCCTGCTCGATGCGCTCCAGGCCCAGGAAGCCCAGCACCTGCAGCACCTTGCCCTGGCGCTTCTTGCCTTCGCGGTCGATGACGGCGACGGGCATGTTCTTCTTCAACGTGCCGCGCTGGATGCGGCCGATGCCGATCACACCGACGAAGTTGTTGTAGTCCAACTGGCTGATGCGCATCTGGAAGGCGCCGTCCGGATCGACTTCCGGCTTCGGCGCGTGCTTCATGATCGCTTCGTACAGCGGCGTCATGTCGCCGCCGCGGACGGTGTCTTCCAGGCCCGCATAGCCGTTCAGCGCCGAGGCGTAGACGATCGGGAAATCCATCTGCTCGGGCGTGGCGCCGAGGCGGTCGAACAGGTCCCACACCTGCTCAACGACCCACTCGGGGCGCGAGCCGGGGCGGTCGACCTTGTTGATCACCACGATCGGCTTGAAGCCCATCGCAAACGCCTTCTGGGTGACGAAGCGGGTCTGCGGCATCGGGCCGTCCATCGCGTCGACCAGGATCAGCACGGTGTCCACCATCGACAGCACGCGCTCGACCTCACCACCGAAGTCGGCGTGGCCCGGGGTGTCGACGATGTTGATGCGGTTGCCATTCCAGGTGATGGCGGTGTTCTTGGCCAGGATCGTGATGCCACGTTCCTTTTCCTGGTCGTTGCTGTCCATCACGCGCTCGGCCAGCACGGTGCGCTCGGAGAGGGTGCCGGACTGCTTCAGCAGCTGGTCGACGAGGGTGGTCTTGCCGTGGTCGACGTGAGCGACGATCGCGATATTGCGGAGGTTTTGGATGGACATGCCGAAGGGGCGCGAACGTGCGCGCTCAGAGTGGGGAAAGGAAGCGGCGTATTATAGCGGGCTGCGTTGCGCTAAGCACCTGATTTATCGAAAAACGCCAGAATGAACGCCGCCGCCGGGGCCTGCCCTTGAAATCCCCGCCCGGCGCCGTGATCTGGCAACAGGGCCGGACCCGCATGACGGGGGCCGGCTTCACGCCTGGCAGCCCCGGCCATTATTGGCCGGGGCGGCAGGCCTGGCGCTTCCCCTCCCTGTGCCACCGCCGCCTGAGAGCGGGGCGGGCATGGAGCGAGACCGCGCCGGGACCCTGCCGTTTCCTCATTTCACCCCTGGAGAACCGTTCCATGAGTCAGCTGACCGCCACCTTCGACACCTCGCGCGGCCCGATCACGATCGAGCTGTATCCCGACAAGGCCCCGCTGACGGTGGCCAACTTCGTCAACCTGGCCAAGCGTGGCTTCTATGACGGCCTGAATTTCCACCGCGTGATCCCGGACTTCATGATCCAGGGCGGCTGCCCGGAAGGCTCCGGTCGCGGCGGCCCGGGCTACCGCTTCGAGGACGAAACCACCAACGGCGTGCGCCATGAGCGTGGCGTGCTGTCGATGGCCAATGCCGGCCCGGGCACCAACGGCAGCCAGTTCTTCATCACCCACGTGCCCACCCCGTGGCTGGACGGCAAGCACACCGTGTTCGGCAAGGTCACCGAGGGCCTGGACGTGGTCGATGCGGTGAAGCAGGGCGACCTGATCACCAAGGTCACCATCGACGGCGACGCCGATGCCGTGCTGGCCGCCAAGGCCGAGCGCGTGGCGGAGTGGAACCGCGTCCTGTCGGCGTGATGGAATGAAGGGCCGGCCCACATGGGCCGGCCCTTTCCCCGCTAGGAGCTCCAGATGAAGGATCGCCGCCGGCGCGCAACGCGCATGGTCCTGCTGCTTGCCACCGTCCTGGGGCTGGGCGCCTGCAAGAACGACGACACAATCCCGCCCACCGATCCGGCCGCAGCGACCGCCGTCGACGCATCGGCGGAGAGCTTCCAGCAGAGCCTGGAAGGCCTCTGGAGCACGGACCACAGCGAAGGCGACGATGCCGAAACCCTGTACGCCATCGCGTGGCAGCCGGACACGGGCCTGCGGATCGCACGCGACGGTGCGTGGCTGGATGGCAAGGTCGAGGATGTCGACCTGGACAACGGCACGCTGGCCCTGCACCTGACTTCCGAGACCGGGCCCAGCGAGACGGTGACCCTGCGCAAGGTGGCGGACCCGGGCGGAAACGGCTTCACCCTGCGCATCACCTGGGGCGCGGGCCAGACCGATGATCTGGGCTTCGTGCGTCGGCTGACCGAACGCGATCGCAGCGAGCTCGCCGCGGCCGTGGAGGCTGCCCACGCGCCACCCGCTCCCGCCGAGTGCGATACCGACGCGCCGGCCGGCAGTGTCCGCGCCGCGCTGGTCTGCGGGCACGAGGAGTTCGGTGCCCTGGATGCCGGCATGCGCCGGCAGTTCAAGGAGCTGGCCGATCGCTACCCCGACGGCGACCGCACGGTCCAGGCAGCTACCCGGCAACTTGACGCCTGCCAGACCCCCGCGTGCCTGCGCGGCGCCTACGCGCAGTGGCAGGCCTATTTCGACGAGAACTACGACCTGGGCGACGTGGTGGATTACCAATGACGCCGTGATGCTGACCCGGCCGACGTAGACCATGGGCTAGTCGGTCGAAGTGGAGCGGCGTGATACCATTTTGCGCCGCAAAAAGACGGCGGCGACGCTCCCTGACCTTTCCACGCGAGGTTGTGCAATGCCCCTGCTTGCCCGGCGCATCGGTCGCGCCAAGCCCAGTGCGATCATGGCGGTGGCCGAGAAGGCCAAGAAGCTGAAAGCCGAAGGCCGCGACATCATCAGCTTCTCGATCGGCGTCCCCAATTTCCTGCCCGGCGACCATGTCTACCAGGCCGCGCGCGACGCGCTGTCCAAGGACTCGGGCCAGTACGGCAGCAACCGCGGCACCGATGCGCTGCTGGATGCCTTCCTGCTGCACATCGAGGCGCTGGGACTGACCGGCTACACGCGCGCCAACGTGTCCACCGGCATCGGCGCCAAGCACATCCTGTACAACCTGGCCGAGTCGCTGCTGGACGAAGGCGACACCATCGTCTATCCGTCCCCGTACTGGACCACGTATGCCGACATCGCCGACATCGTCAACGCGAAGGCGGTGCCGCTGCCATGCCCGGCCAGCCAGGACTACAAGCTGACCCCCGCGCAGCTGGATCAGGCGCTGGCGACGCACGCGCCCAAGGTGTTCCTGTTCAACAACCCGTCCAACCCGACGGGCATGGTCTACACGCGCGAGGAAGTGGCCGCGCTGGCCGACGTGCTGGCGAAGTATCCGGACACCTGGATCGTCACCGACGACATCTACAACCGCATGCTGTTCGACGGACTGGCCTATACCAATTTCGTGCAGGCGCGGCCGGAACTGCGCGAGCGCACGGTGTTCGTGGATTCGCTGTCCAAGACCTATGGCATGCCGGGCTGGCGCGTCGGCTTCATGGCCGGCCCCGAGGTCGTCGCCAGGGCGCTGACGACCATGAACTCCAACCACATCACCAACGTGCCGGAAGTCGTCACCGCCGCGGCGATCGCCGCGCTGACCGGTCCGCAGGACGTGCCGGTCGCGAAGAACGCCGAGTTCCAGGCCAAGCGCGACCAGGTGCTGGCGGCGATGGAAGCGATCCCGGGCGTGGTCTGCCCGCGTCCGCAGGGCGCGTTCTACGTGTTCCCGGACATCAGCTGCGCGTTCGGCAAATCGCACAACGGCGTGAAGATCGAGAACGATGTCGACTTCTGCAGCGCGCTGCTCGACGCCAAGGGCGTAGCCTGCGTGCCGGGCTCGGCGTTCGGCGAGCCGCGCGCGCTGCGCATCAGCTACACCTGCCCGACGCCGCAGCTGGCGCCGGGGCTGCAACGCTTCCAGGAATTCTTTGCCGAACTGAAGTAATCGTCGCGTGGGCCTTGGCCCACCCTTTCCCCACGCGGCGGGCCTGGGCCCGCCCTACGTAACCCCGAGGATCCGCATCATGAAAACCCCCGTCCGTGTTGCCGTCACCGGCGCTGCTGGCCAGATCGGCTACGCGCTGCTGTTCCGCATCGCTTCCGGCGAAATGCTGGGCAAGGACCAGCCGGTCATCCTGCAGCTGCTCGAGCTGCCGCTGGAGAAGGCCCAGGCCGCGCTGAAGGGCGTGATCATGGAGCTGGAAGACTGCGCGTTCCCGCTGCTGGCCGGCGTCGTCGGCACCGACGATCCGGAGGTCGCGTTCAAGGACGTCGACGTGGCCCTGCTGGTCGGCGCGCGTCCGCGCGGCCCGGGCATGGAGCGCAAGGACCTGCTGCTGGAGAACGCCAAGATCTTCACCGCCCAGGGCGCCGCGCTGAACAAGGTCGCCAGCCGCAACGTCAAGGTGCTGGTGGTCGGCAACCCGGCCAACACCAACGCCTACATCGCGATGAAGTCCGCGCCGGACCTGCCGGCGAAGAACTTCACCGCCATGTTGCGCCTGGACCACAACCGCGCGCTGTCGCAGCTGGCCAACAAGGCCGGCGTGGCCGTGGGCGACATCGACAAGCTGGTCGTGTGGGGCAACCACAGCCCGACCATGTACCCCGACTACCGCTTCGCCACGGTCAACGGCCAGTCGCTGAAGGACAAGATCAACGACGCCGACTGGAACGCGAACACCTTCATCCCGCAGGTCGGCAAGCGCGGCGCGGCGATCATCGAAGCGCGCGGCCTGTCGTCGGCCGCCTCGGCCGCCAACGCCGCCATCGACCACGTGCGCGACTGGGTGCTGGGCAGCAACGGCAAGTGGGTGACGATGGGCATCCCGTCCGACGGCAGCTACGGCATCCCGGAAGGCGTGATGTTCGGCTTCGCCGTCACCACCGAGAACGGCGAGTACACCATGGTGAAGGACCTGCCGGTTGACGCTTTCAGCCAGGCCGCCATCGACAAGACGCTGGGCGAGCTGGAAGAAGAGCGCAGCGGTGTGGCGCATCTGCTGGGCTGACCGCAGGCCGCACGCAGTGCCGAAAACGCCGGGCCCATGCCCGGCGTTTTCTTTTGGGTGCGACGGAATGTCCCATGCGACCAAGGTAGGAAGGTGGCTGCGGCAGGGCGGGTCTATGCTGGTCCCGGCTGTCGGATCTGGGAGGATCGCATGGCATACGAAGACGTCTACCGGCGCTCGATCGAGCAGCCCGAGGCCTTCTGGGGCGAGGAGGCGAAGGCCATCCATTGGCACGTGCCGCCGCAGCAGATCCTCGACTATTCCCGTCCGCCATTCCGGAGCTGGTTCCTCGGCGGGCAGACCAACCTCTGCTACAACGCGGTGGACCGGCATCTCGCCGAGCGTGGCGACCAGCTGGCGCTGGTGGCGGTGTCCACCGAAACCGATGTCACACGTGAACTGACCTATCGCGAACTGCATCGCGAAGTGAACGCGTTCGCCGCCGTGCTGAAGCGGCTCGAAGTCGGGCGTGGCGATCGCGTGGTCATCTACATGCCCAACATGGCTGAAGCGGTCTTCGCGATGCTGGCGTGCGCGCGCATCGGCGCGGTGCATTCGGTGGTGTTCGGGGGGTTCGCCGCGCACAACCTGGCGCTGCGGATCGACGACGCGCAACCCAGGCTGTTGATCGCCGCCGATGCCGGCAGCCGCGGTGGCAAGGTCATTCCGTACAAGGCGCTGGTCGATGAAGCCTGCGCGAAGGCGGCCACGCCGCCGGCCAAGGTGCTGATCGTCTCGCGCGGGCTGGATGCCGCCGAACCGAAGGTGGCGGGCCGCGACGAAGACTACGCCGCGTTGCGCGCCGAGGTCGGCGACGTCGACGTACCGGTGGAGTGGCTGGAGTCGAACGAGCCGAGCTACCTGCTGTACACCTCCGGCACGACCGGCAAGCCGAAGGGCGTGCAGCGCGATGTGGGTGGCTATGCGGTGGCGATGGCGTTGTCGATGCGTACCGTGTTCGATGTCGGGCCGGGACAGGTGATGTTCTCCACCTCCGATGTCGGCTGGGCCGTCGGCCATTCCTACAACGTGTATGGTCCCCTGATCGTAGGCGCCACCTCGGTGCTCTACGAAGGCCTGCCGATCAATCCCGACGCGGGCATCTGGTGGGCGTTGTGCGAACAGTACGGTGTACGCACGATGTTCTCATCGCCGACGGCAGTGCGCGTGCTGAAGAAGCACGACATCGACTTCATCAAGCGGCACGACCTGTCCGAGCTGAAGTACCTGTTCCTGGCGGGCGAGCCGCTGGACGAGCCGACGGCGCACTGGATCACCGATGCGATCGGCAAGCCGGTGATCGACAACTACTGGCAGACCGAAACCGGCTGGCCGGCGCTGACGCTGCTGCCCGGGCTGGACATGAAACCGGTGCGTTTCGGTTCGCCCGGGTTCCCGAACCTCGGCTACAGGATGAAGGTGATCGACGAGGCCACGGGGGAAGAAGTAGGGCCGGGCCAGAAGGGCGTGCTGGTGATGCAGCCTCCGCTGCCGCCGGGATGCATGACGACGATCTGGAACGACGACGCGCGATTCCTGTCCAGCTACTTCAGTCATTTCAAGGAACTGTTGTACAGCTCGCTGGACTGGGCGATCCGCGATGAGGACGGCTACACCTTCATCCTCGGCCGCACCGACGATGTCATCAACGTGGCTGGCCATCGGCTGGGCACGCGCGAGATCGAGGAGTCCGTCTCCGGGTTCCACGCGGTCGCGGAGGCTGCGGTGATCGGTGTCGCGGATGAACTGAAAGGGCAGGTGCCGGTGGTGTTCGCCACGCTGCGGCAGGCCACCGACGAGCCGCACGAGCGCGTGCAGGCGGCCGACGGCATGCGTCGCATGGTGGAGCAGAGCCTCGGCGCGGTCGCGCGCCCGGCGCGGGTCTACATCGTCAACGCGTTGCCGAAGACACGGTCGGGCAAGTTGTTGCGGCGCTCGCTGCAGGCGCTGGCGCAGGGCGCCGATCCCGGCGATCTTTCCACGCTGGATGACCCGAACGCGCTGGAAGAGGTGAAGCGCGCGCTGCTGCGCGGGCCCGAGGTCGGCAGCTGATGCAGGTCAGCGGGCCGGCGGCGCAGGCGTCGCCGGATCCACGCTGCCATCCAGTGTCCACACCACGTCGCGGCCCTGCGGGTCGCGACTCAGCACGAAGCGTGCGGTCGCGCCGGGCGTGAGCGGCAACGGTGACCGCGCCTCTTCGGCATCGTCGTCGTTGGCTTCGATGACCGTGCGTTCGCCGGCATGCCCCGGGATCGGCACGATGAACAGCCCGCGTGCGTCGATGCTGCGACGTGCCTTCTTCGTACCGAGGTCGCCCACATCGGCAACGGCACCGTCGGTTTCCGTCAGGGGATTGCGGAAATTGACCAGCAGGTCGGCGCGGGCGGGTGGGCGTCCCGGTACGGACAACGTACCGCCGCGCACCAGCAGGTCCGGCCATACATCGCCGTTCTCCGGCAGGTCGCGGTACAGCGCGGGCGACACGCCGGCATGGCTGCCGCTGGCGATGCTGTCCAATGCCGCGACCAGGCCGAGGAAGTACAGCTTGCGCAGGCGCTGCTTCTGCACATCGCCTTCGATGCCGCCGGCCTCGATCAGCACGGTGCTGGTGCCCCACTGCGTGGTGAGGTCGCCGAACGCCCGTGGATCGAACGTTTCATCCCAGCGCGCGATGTGGCCGGCGAGATAGGGCTCCAGCGCGGAGCGGATGACGCCGGCCACCTCGATGGCGCGCGTACGCACATCGTTGACATCGGCCGCGTGGTTGTACGGCGGCGACAGCAGCGCGATGGCGGTGCCGCGGTCGGAATCGCCGGCACGGTAGCCCACGCGCTGGTCGTGCAGGTTGAATCCGTACATCGGCCTCACCTGGTCGTGCAGCGCCTTCAGCGCGCGCGCTTCGGGTGTTGCCAGCATCCGCGCATCACGGTTGATGTCGATGCCCTGTACGTTGCGGCGCTGGAAGCGGGCGGCACCATCGGGATTGACGATGGGAAAGACGTGCAGCGTGGTATTCGCCTGCAGCTGCTTCACCAACGGATGGTCGGGGTGTTCGCCGAGGAAGCGGAACAGGTCCGCGAGCGCCATCGACGCCGTGCTCTCGTCGCCGTGCATCTGCGACCACAGCAGTACCGTCTTCTTGCCCTGGCCCCAACGAACATGTTGCAGCGGACGGTCCTCCACGCTGCGGCCGATCCCGTCCACGCGGAAGCCGCGTCCCGGCTCCAGCAACGGTGTGGCGACCGACCACCAGTGTTCCGCAGTGAAGGTGCGGTCCTCCAGTCCGGCCACGCGCAGTTCGGCGTCGTACAGCGCATCGAGTGCGGGCAGCCATGCGGGAGGCGGCGGCACGGGCGTGGACACCGTGGCTGGCGAGGACGGGTGATCGGTGTTCCGGGCGATGGTGTTCGGCGTCATCATCGTCAGCAGCAGGCACAGGGCAAGGGCAGGGCGCATCGCGGCAACAGGAGGAAAGCAGGCCAGGGCAGGGTCCCCGTATGCGCGGGTGATGTCAAACGCAGGCGCGCATGCATGGCGGGCAGATCATGGCGATGTTGCTGGCGGTGTCACGCCTGCATAGCGTGCGCGCGGACGGATCAGACGCCCCTGTGCCTGCTGTTCCAGTGCATGCGCCAGCCAGCCCGCCAGGCGTCCTGCGGCGAACATCACCAGGGCCGGCGTGGCCGGCAACCGGTTGAGATGGCAAAGCGCGGCGAGCATGAAATCGATGTTCGGGCGCAGGCCGCTGACGTCCTCGGTGGCGAGGATGAGGTTTTCCAGTGCGGCCATTTCACGCGTGCCGGCATGGCGCTCGCGTGCGCGCGCCAGCAGTTCGGCACCGCGCGGATCGCCCTGCGGATACAGGGCATGGCCGAAGCCGGGCAGGTCGTCGCCGCGCTGCCAGCGTTCGGCGATGAATGCGCGTGCGGACACGGCCTCATGTGCATCGCTGATCAACGCATACGCGCGAGCGGTGGCGCCGCCGTGGCGCGGGCCGGACAAGGCGGCCAGCCCGCTGCATACCGTCGCGTGCAGGTGCGCACCGGTGGATGCGACCACGCGTGCGGCGAACGCGGAGACATTGAGTTCGTGGTCCGCGCAGACCACCAGTGCGGCGCGCACGAGTTCGGCGAAGCCGTCATCGCCGGGATGCCAGGCCTGCGCCAGTACGCGGTGCACCGGTACGTCCGACGGCGGCTGCGCGACCAGCAGCGCGGCGTTGTGGCGCAGCAGGCCGGCGGCGATCTCATGGCGCACGAGCGGCGCGGAACTGAAGGAATGGCGTACCTCCAGCGCAAGCAACGGGATGGCGGCCATCGCGCGCTCCAGCGGAGGCAGCAGGGTGTTGGCGGCGAGCGGCGCGACCACATCGGGCCATCGGGTCAACGAAGGTGCCGCGAAAGGATCCTCCGCGCTGCTGTCCCACAGGTGGCGGGCCACGTCTTCCAGCGTGGCGCCCTCGTGCACCATCGCGATCGCCGAGCGGCCGCGATAGTAGGGGCCATCGGGTCGGATCAGCGAGATGCGCGTCTCCAGCACCGGCAGCCCGCGGTCCAGGCTCTGGGCGGCGCCACGGGCCGCGCCACGCCCCACCTGCTTGCGCTGGGCCAGCCGTTCCACATCCTGGCGCAGGTACAGGCGGCTGCGATGATCCTTGCCGGGGCGGGACTCCAGCAGGCCGCGGCTGACGTAGGCGTACAGCGTGGCGCGGCTGATGCCGAGCAGGCGGCAGGTATCGCGGGCGGACAGCAGATCGGTGGCGGCGGCCATGCGGAAATATTGATTCGTTCGATCAAGATTGATCAACCTGGCGGATGGTGCCAGATTTGCGACCCGAAGAGGGGCGTACCATTCGCGCACCTCTGGCGTCCGGCGATCACGCCGGGCAGGCACGCTGATCGAGAGGAGTCCCGTCGCATGAGCCACCCGACCGCAGGCGCCAAGTTCCGCGCCGCGCTGGCCGCCGAATCGCCGTTGCAGGTGATCGGTGCCATCAACGCCAACCACGCCCTGCTGGCCAAGCGCGCCGGTTACAAGGCGATCTACCTGTCCGGCGGCGGCGTCGCCGCAGGTTCGCTGGGCCTGCCCGACCTGGGCATCAACACGCTGGAAGATGTGCTGATCGACGTGCGCCGCATCACCGATGTCTGCGACCTGCCGCTGATGGTCGACATCGACACCGGCTTCGGTCCCAGCGCGTTCAACATCGAGCGCACGGTGAAGTCGCTGATCAAGGCCGGCGCGGCCGCGTGCCACATCGAAGACCAGGTCGGCGCCAAGCGCTGCGGCCATCGTCCGGGCAAGGAAATCGTGTCGGCCGGCGAGATGGTCGACCGGGTGAAGGCCGCCGCCGATGCGAAGACCGATCCCGCCTTCTTCCTGGTCGCGCGCACCGACGCCATCCAGGTCGAGGGCGTGGACGCCGCCATCGAGCGCGCCATTGCCTGCGTGGAAGCGGGCGCGGACGGCATCTTCGCCGAAGCCGCCTACGACCTGCCGACCTACCAGCGTTTCGTCGATGCGGTGAAGGTGCCGGTGCTGGCCAACATCACCGAGTTCGGCAAGACACCGCTGTTCACCCGCGACGAACTTGCTTCGGTCGGCGTTGCGATCCAGCTGTATCCGCTGTCGGCGTTCCGCGCGATGAACAAGGCGGCGGAAAACGTCTACGAGGCGATCCGCCGCGACGGTCACCAGAAGAACGTGGTCGACACCATGCAGACGCGCGAAGAGCTGTACGACCGCATCGGTTACCACGCCTTCGAGCAGAAGCTCGATACCCTGTTCTCCGCAAAGAAGTAGCCCCGGCCCTTCTCCCGCCGGGAGAAGGTGGCGCGAAGCGCCGGATGAGGGTGCGGCGAAATCCGGATGGCTCCGACCTCACGGACTCCGCCGAACCCTCGCCCCAACCCCTCTCCCAATGGGAGAGGGGCTCCAAATCAAGATGAGGAGTAGGAAGATGTCAGAGAGCGTTCCCTTCAAGCCCAAGAAATCCGTCGCCCTGTCCGGCACCGCTGCCGGCAACACCGCGCTGTGCACCGTCGGCCGCACCGGCAACGACTTGCACTACCGGGGTTACGACATCCTGGACCTGGCCACCACCAGCGAGTTCGAAGAGGTCGCGTACCTGCTAGTGCATGGCAAGCTGCCCAATCGCGCCGAGCTGGCCGGCTACAAGGCCAAGCTGAAGTCGCTGCGCGGCATCCCGGCCGCGGTGAAGGCCGCGCTGGAAGAGCTGCCGCCGTCCGCGCACCCGATGGACGTGATGCGCACGGGCGTGTCCGTGCTGGGCTGCGTGTCGCCGGAGAAGGACGATCACAACCATCCGGGCGCGCGCGACATCGCCGACAAGCTGATGGCCTCCCTGGGTTCGATGCTGCTGTACTGGTACCACTGGAGCCACAACGGCCGCGCCATCGATGTCGAGACCGACGACGACTCCATCGGCGGCCATTTCCTGCACCTGCTGCACGGCGAGAAGCCGAAGGACAGCTGGGTGCGGGCGATGCATACCTCACTGATCCTGTACGCCGAGCACGAGTTCAACGCCTCCACGTTCACTTGCCGCGTCATCGCCGGCACCGGCAGCGACATGCATTCGTGCATCGCCGGCGGCATCGGTGCGCTGCGAGGCCCGAAGCACGGCGGCGCCAACGAAGTCGCCTTCGAAGTGCAGAAGCGCTACGAGACGCCGGATGAGGCCGAGGCCGACATCAAGGCGCGCGTCGAGCGCAAGGAAGTGGTGATCGGCTTCGGTCACCCGGTGTACACCGTCGGCGATCCGCGCAACGGGGTGATCAAGCAGGTCGCGAAGGATCTGTCGGCCGAGCAGTCGAACATGAAGATGTACGACATCGCCGAGCGCCTGGAGTCGGTGATGTGGGACATCAAGAAGATGTTCCCGAACCTGGACTGGTTCAGCGCCGTCAGCTACCACATGATGGGCGTGCCGACGGCGATGTTCACGCCGCTGTTCGTCATCGCCCGCACCAGTGGCTGGAGCGCGCATGTCATCGAGCAGCGCATCGACGGCAAGATCATCCGCCCCAGCGCCAATTACACGGGGCCTGAGGATCTGGAATTCGTTCCGCTGGACCGGCGCTGATCGAAGCCGAACCCGCGTGGCACCCACTTCCGCTCTCCCGCTTGCGGGAGAGGGCAAAGGGTGAGGGCGTCTTTACACGGGCCCGGAAGACCTGGCCTTCGTGCCGATCAACCAGCGCTGAGCCGTTCCGGCGCGCAGGGCAGGGCCGTTTCGACGCAGGCCGGGCGGCCCCGTGTCGTTTGTGTGACCCGTGTGGCAGCCCGGAACAGGTCGGCCGGGTTACTACTTGCGGTCGCAAGGGGTGCGTCGCAGCGAGCGGGAGGGGCCCGCCGCACGATGCTGGGGGACGCCATGCAGACCATGTGGTGCAAGACCGACGCCGGACGCAACGAGATCCAGCAGCGCACGCGCAAGCTGCCGGCGGGGTTGCGTTCCATCCTGTTGCTGGTGGATGGCCAGCGTAACGACGAAGAGCTGCGCGCGATGATGAGCGGGCTGCATGCACCCGACGACGCGCTGCAGCAGTTGGCAGCCGACGGATTGATCGAGCGGCGCTCGGGCGCGGCATCGCTGCTTGCCGCCGTTGCCGCGCCGAAGGCCGGCGACGGGGTGCAGGCGACGACGATGACATCTGCCGAGCGCTACAACCTGCTCTACGCGCGGATCACCGAAGACATCCGTTCGCACATCGGGCTGAAGGGCTACTTCCTGCAGCTGAAGGTCGAGCGCTGCGCCGACGCGGACGAACTGGCCGCACTGCTGCCCGATGTGGCCACGGCGCTGACGAAGGCACGCGACCATACCTTCGCCACGCGCTGGCTGGAGGATGTGCGCGCATCGATGGCCTGACGCGCGCGCGTCGAAGTCACGCCAGGCCTTCGGCCTTCAAAGCAGCCTGCACGCCGGCATCGGCCTCCATGCGCTGCTTGAATGCGGCGATGTTCGGCAGCCCCGAGAGGTCCACGCCGGTGCGTGCGGCCCACCGCAGCGTGATGTAGAAGTAGGGGTCGGCGAAGCTGCGGAAGCCGGCCAGCCAGTCGCGTCCTTCCAGCTGTTTCTCCGCGCTTCCGAACAAGCCCCGCAGGCGCTTGCGTGCCGCTTCCTTTACCTCGTCGAATCGTGCCTCGTCGCCGATGAAGCGCGCCGGCCCGAACAGCGGATGGAAGGCCGGGTGCAGATCGGAATTGACGAACGAGAGCCAGCGCGCCGCCTGTGCGCGCTGCTGCGGCGAGCCATCGCCGGCGAGATGTGCCTGCGGATAGGTGTCGGCGATGTACCCCATGATCGCGGCGTTCTGGGTCAGCACGAAGTCGCCATCGACGATCGCCGGCACCGCGCCGGTAGGATTGATCGCCAGGTACGCGGGCTCCTTCATCTCGGCGGCCGTCATCACCTGCACCTCGAACGGCTGGCCGGTCCACTGCAGCGCGATGTGGTCGGCGGTCGAGCAGGCGCCGGGCTTGGTATAGAGCTTCATGCGGGTGTCCAGGAAAAAGAAAGGCCCGCGATTATCGCGGGCCTCGGATGCATGCAGCGTGGTGTGGGGTGCAACGGATCGTCGCGTTTGATGTGACGTATCGCGGCGGTCAGCCCTCACCCCGTGCCCTCTCCTCGAGAGAGAGGGAAAGTAGGTGCCATGCGGGTTCGGCTTCGGCGAGCGGGTCGACGCGTTGGGCGTTGATGCTTCGAAAGCGCCTGTTCCTAGGTGCGGGGCTTGAGCTTCTGCACGCGCAGGAAGGTGTGGTCACCGATGGTGGCGACGTGGTATGCGTTGCGCCAGCTCGGGCTGGCGATCTGGTGCGCCATGAAGTGGCTGGCGCCCGGCACGATCTCCTTGCGCTGCCCGGGCGGCAGGGCCCAGTTGCGCTCGGCGTTCAGGGCCACGCTGACCGACTTGGCCCAGGCGTCCGGGTTCTTCAGGCGGGTGTTCGGGCCCACGATGGTCGGGGCGAACTGCTTGCGGGCGGTGACCACGGAGCAGACCGAGTCACCCCACAGGCCACTGTCACGGCGTCGCAGGGCGACTTCGGCGACGGCTTGCTGCCCGCGGAGGGTCTGGTCGCGGGCTTCCAGGTACACGGTGGTGCTGAGGCAAAGCGAATCGGCGGCCGGCTGCGGCAACATCTGCGACAGCCATAGGATCCAGGCCAGTTTCATGGGAACTCCTTGCTCCGTCTTTCCCGCGCCCCTGCCTCTCCCGTTACGCAGGGAAGGACATCGATGGGACGGCGGCTAGGGCGTCATGGGGAGGCAGCCTTCACACGGGCTGCCCGGGGACCGGCAAGGCCGGACCAGAAGGGTCCGAGCGCCGGGCTCAGCCCGCTTGAACTGGGCGGCGGGCCGGAAAGTGGGCGCAAGGTAGGGGGAGGCGACCCAACTCGGCCTGAACGGGTCGGCTTGACGGACGGGGTGCCGGTCTGGCTGGAAAGTGTGAGGCGTGTCGCACCGGCGAGGCCCCGGCGGCGCGGAAATGCGCCCGGCCAGGCCTCATCACCCGCTGCCCAGCACAGGTGGGTGCCTGCGGGATGTCGTGCCGTCGTGGGTGCTCCGCCGGCCAGCGGCCGGCGCGTTGCTAAAGGCTGGCGGCCAGCCGGCTCCCCTGGTCGATCGCGCGCTTGGCGTCCAGCTCGGCGGCCACGTCGGCACCGCCGATCAGGTGGGGCGCCCGCCCCGCAGCGATGAGGTCTGCCTGCAGTTCGCGGCGCGGCTCCTGGCCGGCGCAGACCACCACATGGTCCACCGGCAGCAGGTGCTCCGCACCGTCCACCTTGATGCGCAGTCCCGCGTCGTCCACGCCCAGGTACTCGACGCCACCGAGCATCTTCACCTGCTTGGCCTTCAGCGTGGCCCGGTGCACCCAGCCGCTGGTCTTGCCCAGACGCGCACCGGGCTTGCCGGGGCTGCGCTGCAGCAGCCAGACCTCGCGCGCGGGCGGTTCCGGGTGGGGTCGGGCCAGGCTGCCGCGGGTCTCGAAGGCGGGGTCCACGCCCCATTCGGCCATCCAGCGGGCAGGATCCAGCGACGGCGAGGGGCCTTCGTGGGTCAGGTATTCGGCCACGTCGAAGCCGATGCCCCCGGCGCCGATCAGCGCCGCGCGCGCGCCCACCTCCACCCGCCCGGAGAGCACGTCCACGTAGCTGACCACCTTGGCGTGGTCGGCACCGGGAAGCGCGACCTGGCGCGGGGTGATGCCGGTGGCCAGCACCACCTCGTCGAAGCCGTGCAGGTCCGTGGCGCTGACCGGCGTGGACAGTTTCACGTCCACCCGGGTTTCTTCCAGCCGGTGGCGGAAATAGCGCAGCGTTTCGTGGAACTCTTCCTTGCCGGGAATCTTCTTGGCGTAGTTGAACTGTCCGCCGATCTGGTCCGCCGCGTCGAACAGGGTCACCCGATGGCCGCGTTCGGCCGCGACCGTGGCGCAGGCCAGGCCGGCCGGGCCGGCACCGACCACCGCGATGCTCTTCGGCGCGAAGGTCTTGGTGTAGTTGAGTTCGGTTTCAGCGCAGGCGCGCGGATTGACCAGGCAGCTGGCCATCTTGTTCTCGAAGACATGGTCCAGGCAGGCCTGGTTGCAGGCGATGCAGGTGTTGATGGCCTGCGGCGTGCCGGCGCGGGCCTTGGCTGCCCACTGCGGATCGGCGAGCAGCGGGCGTGCCAGCGACACCATGTCGGCCTTGCCGGCGGCCAGGATGCTTTCGGCGACCTCCGGCATGTTGATGCGGTTGGTGGCCACCAGCGGCACGCGCACGTGCGGTTTGAGCTTGGCGGTCACGTCCACGAAGGCCGCGCGCGGCACCGACGTGACGATGGTCGGCACGCGCGCCTCGTGCCAGCCGATGCCCGAGTTGATGATGGTGGCGCCGGCGGCTTCCACTGCCTTGGCCTGCGCGACGATCTCGTCCCACTGGTTGCCGTCGTCCACCAGGTCCAGCAGCGACAGGCGATAGATCAGGATGAAGTCCGGCCCCACCGCCTCGCGCACGCGGCGCACGATCTCCACCGCGAAGCGCATCCTCTTCTCCGGCGTGCCGCCCCAGGCGTCGTTGCGCTTGTTGGTGCGCGGCGCGGTGAATTCATTGATGAAGTACCCCTCCGAACCCATGATCTCCACGCCGTCGTAGCCGGCGTCGCGCGCCAGCTTCGCCGCATTGGCGTAGGCCGAAATCTGCCGCTCGATGCCGCGGGCCGACAACGCACGCGGGGTGAAGGGGTTGATCGGTGCCTTCAGCTTCGACGGCGCCACCGTGAGCGGGTGGTAGCCGTAGCGGCCCGCATGCAGCAACTGCGCGCAGATCTTCGCGCCGTGTTCGTGCACCGCCGCGGTGACGAACTTGTGGGGGCGCGCCTCCCAAGGCCACGACAGCTTGCCGCCAAACGGTTTCAGCCAACCCACCAGGTTGGGCGAGAAACCACCGGTCACGATCAGACCCACGCCGCCCGCCGCGCGCTCGGCGAAGTACGCCGCCAGGCGCGGGAAGTCCTTGGCGCGGTCTTCCAGACCCGTATGCATCGAGCCCATCAGCACCCGGTTGCGGACCGTGGTGAAACCCAGGTCCAGCGGCGTGAACAGGTGGGGGTAGGGCGAGGGGGCGTTGGCGGCGATGGCGGTCATGCGGGCGGTGGATACGCTTGCGTATGGAAGAGGTAACGATGCCGCGACAAGACGCCCGGCGCAAGACGGCGCGGGCCAGGTCACGACCGGCATCCCTGGCGCGAAGCAGGGCACAGAGCCGGCCGGCTTGCAAGAGTTGTCCCGCCCCGCAGGCTCGGGGACCATAGGGTCCCCAGGTTCCCGGGCCCTCATGGACGCCGCAACACCGCCCCTGCACGACTACCTGCGCGCCGGCTTCGCCGCCGTGGACCTGCCGGACCTCCATCCCCTGCTCGGTGCCCGCGACCTGTTGCGGGCTTTCTCCACGCTGTTCCATGGCGGCGAGGAGAGCGTCATGGTGCGCCTGCTGGTCCTGCGCACCCTCGGCGAGCGCGGCGAGGCGCCGGACTGGTCGCCGCAGGAATTGCGCGACCAGTTCGCCTACCTGGATCCGGTCAAGTTCGACACCGTGCTCGGACGCCTGCGCGAGAACGATCTGCTGTTGTGGGACGGGGCCAGCCAGCGCTACCGCATCAGCCCGATCGGCCGCCAGGCACTGGCCTCGATCGGCCTGCTGCTGCAGTTCAACCGCGAAGGCGACGAGCTCGCCTACGTCACCGCGCAACTCGCCGCAGGCCAGGCCATGGGCCGGGTGGGCGCCGACGACCTGCAACATCTGTTGTCCCGGTTGAATGAACTGCGCGAGGACTTCGACCAGGCGGTGCTGAGCGGATCCGAACACCGCATCCAGCGCGCCGCCGACACGCTGCAGTCGGTCTGGCAGTGGGTGGAGAAGGGCACCGAACTGATCCGCGACATCGCCGCCGACGGCGAACTGGATACCGCCACCCACCGCGTCGCCCAGCAGATCGGCCGCGCGCAGAGTGCGCTGCTGCGGCAGGCGTCGGTGTTCCAGCGCGCGCTCAATCAGCTGGATCGTCATCGCGTGCATCTGGGGGCCAGCGGGCTGTCGTCGTCCGATGTCAACCGGTACCTGCGTGCGCTGGATGCCCAGGCGCTGGCGACACTGGCCGACGACGTGCTCATGCATGTGCCCCAGCCGGTGTTCGCACTGGGCCCGATCGCGCTGGACGTGGCCGAGTACGAACTGGTCGAGCGCGAACGCGCCGCGCAGGATGACGCGACGCTGCCGCCCTCGCAGGCTGCGCCGGTGGATACCCACGTGCCGGTGGCGCAGAACGAGTACGGGCACGCCGAGCAATGGTTCGACCAGTTGGCCGCCCTCGACGCCGAGGCACTGTTGTCGGACTGGGTGCCGCAGGACGGCTTCGCGCTCAGCGCGTACCGCTTGTCCCTGCTTGGCCTGATCGGCGACGCCGGCGCGGAGAACCGCCATGGCATCACCGCTTCGCTGGCGCAGCTGCCGATGCAGTGGCACGTAGGTACCGAGTTCGAACCCGTCCAGCGTGCCGGCGTGGCTTACATGAGCCGTGGCCGGCTGCTGCCGCAGACCCCCGGGGTGCCGGCACAGCCCGGGCCTCTCCGCAACAAGAAAACCCGCACCGCATGAATGACCCCATCGCTTCCCTGATCGCACGGCTGCTGGCCGAGCGCTGGCTGCCGCGCGAGGACCGCGCCGTGCGCCAGGTGCTGGTCGACGCCGAACTGCGCGACGACCTTGATCGCCGCCTCGCCGCCGCCGGCCTGCGCCTGCTTGAGCATCCCTATGCGGCGCATGTCGCCGTCGGCGTCGCGCGCGCGCAGGAGAGCGACGTCTACGGCCATGGTGACGCCTGGGCCGCCAGCAACCTCTCGCTGGGGCGCGACACGATCGCGCTGCTGGTCGTGCTGTGGGCGCTGCTGGTGCTGCCCAAGCGCCAGCGCCAGATCGCGCGGCAGGAAGGCGAGCGCCAGCATGAGCAGGAGCAGATGTTCGCCGAGCTCAAGCCGGTGCCGGTGGGTGCGGAGCTGGTCGAACCGGTCAACGAACGCACGCTGCTGGCCGACTTCGCCGACAGGCTCGGTGGCAAGGGCCGCTTGCAGATGAACCTCGGCACGCTGCACCGGCATGGCTTCATCGTGCGTCGCCGCGAGCGCATCCACGAAGGGCCGCTGCTCGACCTGGCTTTCGATTACGAGCGCATTGCCAGCCGGGTGATGGAGGGCGCGCTGGCGCAGGTGATCGAGGAGGCGCGTGCCTCGCAGGCGAATGCGCCCGAGGTGCCGCCGGACGAGAGTGTCGATGAAGTGAACGAGGAGCAGGCCGATGTTTGAGTTCCGCAGCCTGGAAGTCGTCCACTGGGACTACTGGCAGCGCTACACGCTGCCGCTGGATGCCTCCATCATCACCGTCGTCGGCCCGAACGGCTCCGGCAAGACCACGCTGCTGGACGCGCTGCGCACGCTGCTGGCGATCGACGACCGCGACATGGCGCGCGATTACAAGACCTACTTGCGCCACAACGGCAAGCCGTATGCCTGGTTGCGCGCGGTGGTGAGCAATCCGGTCGACCGGCGCGGCAAGCGCGCGTTCTTCCCGCACATGGACGAGCAGGTGACCATCGCCTGCCGCATCCGCAAGCGCGGCGGCGACTGGTCGCGCGACTACCAGATCGTCGCGGGCGACGTGCCGGTGGAGACGCTGGACCAGGGCGGCGACTGGCTCGGCGTGCGCGACTACCGCGTGCGTCTGGCGGGCGCCGGCCTGAGCCGCGCGATCTGCCGCGTGCTGACGCTGGAGCAGGGCGCGACCGACAAGCTGTGCCAGCTGTCGCCGCGCGAACTGTTGCAACTGGTGTTCGACGTGTTCGAGGACAAGGCGGTGCTGGACGACTACCAGCGTGCCCGCAACGAACAGTTCGACGTGGAGAAGGAGATCGGCCAGTTGCAGCAGGGACTGGCGGAACTGCATGTCAGGCTGGAGTCGTCGCGCGCGGACGTACGGTCGTTCGAAGACGGCCTGTCCCTGCGTTCGCAGCGCAACCGTCTGCAGACCGAGATCGCCCCCAAGGTGGAGCTGGCCGACCTGCGTGCCACCATCGAAGGCGCACGGCCACGCCTGACCGGCCTGCGCCGCGCGCTGCGCGAGCGCGAACGCGCCCACGCGAACCTGCTTGCCCAGGAGGTGGCCGCACAGCTGCAACGGGACCGTGCCGCTGCCGAGCTGACCGGGACGCGCGCGCAGCTCAGGCAGGCGGAAGCGATCTTCACCCAGGCGCGCGACCATGCGCGCGATGCCGAGTCACTGGTGCGACGCCATGACGAACTGGCGAAGCTGCAGGCCGAGCGCGGCGGTGCCGACGTGGAGGCCTTGAGCCGTGAACTGGAAGATGGACGCCGTCGCCAGGCCGAACTGAAGCTCGAAGCCGAACGCGACCGCCAGCGCAATGGCGAGATCGCCGCCCAGGTCGGCGCGCTCAGTGGCGGCGGCCGGGTGGTCGAACCGTTCGAGCGCGAGTTCCGCGCGGCACTGGATCGCCAGGGCATCGCGCATCGCGTGCTCACCGAGATGGTCGATGTCGTGGATGCGGACTGGGCGGTCGCGGTGGAGGCCATGCTGGCACCCTACCGCCACCTGGTGCTGCTGGATCACCCGAAGGACGCCCGCGAGGCCTGGCGGCTTGGTGAACAGATGCAGTATCGCCACTTCGTCGTCGCCGATCGCGCGCCGGTGGAGAAGGCGACGAAAGGCTCGTTGCTGGAGGTCGTGCGGTTCTCCGGCGACCCGCCAGCATGGCTGCCCCGGCATCTCGACCGCATCCAGCGCGTTGCCGATGTCGAGGCCGGCCATCGCCTGCCGAAGGGCCAGGACTGGATCACGGCCAAGGGCTACCTGCGCGAGCAGCGCGGCGCTCGCCATGTCGGCGGCGGCGCGCATCATTTCGGCGCCGGTGCACGGCAGGCGCAACTCGTGTCGTTGCGTGCGGAACACGCGATGCTGCTGGACCGTGCGCAGGTGCGCGAGGACGCACTGGCCACGTTGCGCAAGCAGCTCGACGCCGCGCAATCGCGCCTGCTGGGGCTGGATGCCGGGCAGGAACTGGTGACGCGTGCGGCGGAGTTCGCCGATGCCATCGAGCGCCTGCCCGCGCTCGCGGACGCAGCGGCCGTGGCAGGCGCTTCGCTTGCCGAGGCGCGTGCACGCCTGGATGCCCTGGAAACACAGGACAAGGTCGAGGGCATCGCGGCGGCAAGCCGTGCTGGCGAGATCAAGGCGCTGGCGATTGAGGTGCGTGAGCGCGTTCAGCAGATCGACCAGGAGCGCATGGCGCTGGTACAGCGGATTCTCGATTACCGTCGTCGCCGTGCGCAGATGCCGGTCGCGTGGCGCAGCGCGTCGGTGTTGCGTGCGGCGCGCGAGGAGTACGAGAGCGCCAGCTCGGTCCGTCGCGAACTGGAGCGGATCGAGGAGCGCATCGCGCGCGGGGGCTACGTGGAGGATGAAGGGTGCGTTGCGCTGCGCGACAAGTTCGCCGCCGACCATGCCGGGCTGGAAGCCGCCATCGGCAAGCGCGAGGCGCACCTGCATCGCGCACGCCGCCTGACGGAAGAGGCGCGCGGCGCTTACATCAATGTGCTGCGCGCCACGGTGCGTCGCTACAAGCGCAATCTGGCGGCGCTCGGCGAGCTGGCCGGCATCGGCGTGGATGCCGAGCTGCCCGAGCTGGTGAACGAGGACACCGCGTTGGCGCAGGCCGGCCTGACCGTGCGCTTCGACTTCGACCGCAAGGGCTGGATCGGCCTGGACGACGGCGAGGCCTCGGGCGGACAGCAGGTGATGAAGTCACTGCTGCTGCTGGTTGGTTTGCTGCGTGACGAGGAGCAACCGGGCGGCTTTGTCTTCATCGACGAACCGTTCGCGCATCTGGACGTGGCCAACATCGAGAAGGTCGGACGCTTCCTGCGCTCGACCGACGCGCAGTACATCCTGACCACTCCCATCACGCACAACGTCAACGTGTTCGAACCGTCCGACCTGGTGCTGGCCACCAGCAAGCGGCGCGCCGCCAGTACCTGGGCGGAGCCGGTCGCCGTGCTGAAGCGCGACCGAGGCGGGGACGCCGTGGCGGCCTGACGCCGCCCCGCGTCGCCTACAGCGCTGGTCGCCGCATCCGCAGCAGGGCGATGCCCATTCCGACAAACAGCGCGCCGGTCGCGCGCTGCCAGTATCGGCCCCATCGGCCCGCAAGCCAGCGCCGCAGGTGGCCTGCAGCAAGCACGTAACACAGGTGCGAAGCCACCGTGCAGGCGGCGAACGTGGAGGTCAGCAGTAGCCCCTGCAGCCAGGGGGATGTCGCCTGGTGCATGAACTGCGGCAACAGCGCGGTGAAGAACAGGATGCTCTTCGGATTGGTGACCGCCACCATCAGTCCCTGCGCATACAGCTGGCATGCATCGCGCGACACCGGGCCGGGAGCCGGCATGGTCACCAGCATGGATGGCGCGCGCCATTGGCGGACGCCCAGGTAGACCAGGTAGGCGGCGCCCGCCATCTTCAGTATCGCGAATCCCGTTGCGGAGGTGCGCAGCAGGGCGCCCAGCCCAAGCAGTGCGGCCAGCGCGACCAGGAACACGCCGGTGGCATTGCCTGCCGTCCCGAGCAGTGCGCGCCGCGCACCCTGCGTCGCCGTATTGGACACCGCCAGCAGCACCGCAGGGCCGGGGCTGAATGCCGTGGCCAGGCACAGCGTGCAGAACCACCACCACGCGCTCGTCGTCATCGTTGCGGTACCCGCATGGGCATCACCAGCCTGCGACCACCAGCTTGCCGATGGTCGTGCCCGACTCCAGCCGGCGGTGTGCTTCGCGCAGGTTGGCGGCATTGATCGGTGAAAGCGTCTGCGTCAGCGTGCCGCGCAGAACGCCGGCATCGACCAGATCCGCCACGCGGTCCAGCAATGCGCCCTGTTCGCCCATGTCGGCGGTGCGGAAGCGCGGGCGGGCGAACATCATTTCCCAATGGATGCCGATGCTCTTCGCCTTGTAGGGGTCGCCGATGCGCAGCTCGCCGCGCGGTTCGACGATCAGACCGACATGGCCCAGCGGCGCCAGCAGCTCGCCGAGTTCGGCCCAGTAGCGGTCGGTGTCGGCCAGGTTCAACGCAGCGTCGAGGGTGTCCATGCCCAGCGCCTTGAGTTGCGGGCCGAGCGGTTCGCGATGGGTGATCACGTGGTCGGCGCCCAGCGCCTTGCACCAGTCGATCGTGTCCTGTCGCGACGCGGTGGCGATGACGGTGAAGCCGGCGTGCTTCGCCAACTGGATCGCGATCGACCCCACGCCGCCGGCGCCGGCGATCACCAGCAACGACTTGCCCGCACCGCCGCCGTCCAGCGCGTAAGGCATGCGGTCGAACAGCAGCTCCCACGCGGTGATCGTGGTCAGCGGCAGGGCGGCGGCCTGTGCGAAGTCCAGCGACGCGGGCTTGTGGCCCACGATGCGTTCGTCGACGAGCTGGAACTGCGCGTTGCTGCCGGGCCGGGTGATGTCGCCCGCGTAGTAGACGGCATCGCCGGGCTTGAATCGCGTCACTGCCTCGCCGACGGCTTCAACCACCCCGGCGGCGTCGTAGCCGAGCACCTTCGGCTGTGCTTCGACCTGCGGTTTCGGCGAGCGCACCTTGGTGTCCACCGGATTCACGGAGACAGCCTCCACGCGCACCAGCAGGTCGTGGCCGGCGGGCGAGGGCGTGGGAAGTTCCACATCGGAAAGCGATTGCGGATCGTCGATGGGCAGGTAACGGGTAAGCGCGACAGCTTTCATGGGGCGGCTCCGGCATGTGGGGGAAAGGCCTGGACGGGCAACGGACTGCGTTCGGAGAAATGCCCGCGCCAGTACGGATAGTAGGGATACGGCGTCTCCACGGCGCTGGCAGCATCCAGGCGCGCGATCTGGTTGGACGACAGCTGCCAGCCGATGGCACCCAGGTTCTGTCGCAGCTGTTCCTCGGTGCGTGCGCCGATCAGCACCGTCGACACGGTGGGGCGCTGCAACAGCCAGTTGATGGCGATCTGCGGGATCGACTTGCCGGTTTCCCCGGCGACTACGTCCAGCGCATCGATGATGCGGAACAGACGCTCCTGTTCCACCGGCGGCCCCATGTCGGCGGTGTCGTGCAACCGGCTGGTGGCAGGCAGCGGTTGCCCGCGTCGCAGCTTGCCGGTCAGCCGGCCCCAACCCAGCGGGCTCCACACCACCGCGCCTACTCCCTGGTCGATGGCCAGCGGCATCAGTTCCCATTCGTAGTCTCGGCCGACCAGCGAGTAGTAGGTCTGGTTGGCGACATAGCGCGTGTAGCCGTAGCGTTCGGCGACGCCCAGGGATTTCATCAATTGCCAGCCGGCGTAATTGGACACACCGAGGTACCGCACCTTGCCGGCACGGACCAGGCCATCGAGCGTGGACAGCGTTTCCTCGACCGGCGTCAGCGCATCGAAGGCGTGCAGTTGCAGCAGGTCGAGGTAGTCGGTGCCGAGCCGCTGCAGCGACGCATCCACCGCCTTCAGCAGGCGGAAGCGCGACGCGCCGGCATCGTTGGGGCCTTCGCCCAGGCGCAGGCCGGTCTTGCTGGACAGGATGACCTGGTCACGCCGGCCTTTCAGGGCCGCGCCCAGGATCGATTCGGACGCACCGTCGGAATAGACATCGGCGGTGTCGAAGAACGTGAGGCCCGCGTCCAGGCTGATGTCGACCATGCGGCGCGCCTGCGCGGTATCGGTGTTGCCCCAGGCGCCGAACAGCGGCCCCTTGCCGCCGAACGTGCCGGCGCCGAAGCCCAGCGCCGAGACTTTCAAGCCGGAACGGCCGAGAAACCGGGTTTCCATGGAGGAGTCCTGATGAGGAAGGAGGAGCGGGTCAGGTGCCGGCGGCATCGCTGACGAGCACGAGACGCTGGCTGCGGCGTTCCAGCCCCAGCGCCCACAGCGCAACGGCGAAGGCGGCTGCCGGCACCAGCGCGGCCACCCACGGCAGCGCCGACAGGCCCAGGCCTTGCGAGATCACCACGCCACCCAGCCACGCGCCGAGCGCATTGCCGAGGTTGAAAGCACCGATGTTGAGGCTGGATGCCAGGCTCTGTGCGCCGCTCGCTTTCTGCAGCACCCAGAGTTGCAGCGGTGACACGGTGGCGAAGGCGGCGGCGCCCAGCAGCCCGGTGAACGCGATCATTGCCCAGGGGCTGTGCAGCGCAAGCGTCATCGCGCCCATCACCAGCGCCAGCAATGCCAGCGTGCCCAGCAGGGCCGGTGCCAAGCGGCGGTCAGCGAAGCGGCCACCGAGCAGGTTGCCGACGATCATGCCAACGCCGAACACCAGCAGGATGGGCGATACCGCCGCATCAGTGAAGCCGGTCACCTGCGTCAGCAGCGGCTGGATGTACGTGTAGACGGTGAACATGCCGCCGAAGCCCAGCACCGTCATCAACAGGCCCAGCAGCACCTGCGGGCGCGCGACCACGCGCAGTTCGTCGCGGAACGACAGCGGCATCGGCGCGCTGCGGTCGGCCGGCACCAGCGTCGCGATGATGACCGTAGCCAGCACGCCGATCGCGGTCACCGCCCAGAACGTCGCACGCCAGCCGAACTGCAGGCCCAGCCAGGCACCCGCCGGCACGCCGAGCAGCGTGGCGACCGTGAGGCCGGTGAACATGATGGAGATGGCGGAGGCCTTGCGGTCTTCGCTGACCATGCCGGTGGCGACCACGGCGCCCACGCCGAAGAACGTGCCATGCGCCAGCGACGTGACCACGCGCGCGGCCATCAGCAGCTCATAGCTCGGTGCGAGCGCACAGGCGAGGTTGCCCAGCGTGAACACGACCATCAGCGCCACCAGCACCGCCTTGCGCGGCATCCGGCTGGTCGCGGCGGTCAGCAGGGGCGCACCGACGAACACGCCCAGCGCGTAGCCGGAGATCAGCAGGCCAGCGGCAGCGATGGATACGTGGAGGTCGGCAGCGACCTGCATCAGCAGGCCCATGATGACGAACTCGGTGGTGCCGATGCCGAAGGCACCGGCGGTGAGCGCATACAGACCCAGAGGCATCCGGGTGGCGGGGGAGGTGGCGGGAGGCATGGGGGCGTACGGGAGGAAACGGGGCGTGCAGCTTGCGGCTTCCTTTCGTTTTGAAAAACCGTGAATATGCCGAATCACTATCAACAGAATATTGATAATGGATCGAGTCGGTGACCTGGCCCTCTTCCTGCGCGTCCTCGACCTGGGCTCGATCACCGCAGCCGCGCACAGCCTGGACCTGTCCGTGGCCGTCGCCAGCCAGCGGCTGAAGCGGCTGGAGAAGGAACTGGGCGTACGCCTGCTGCACCGGACCACCCGTCGATTGCATCCAACGCCGGAGGGGGCCGCGCTGGCCGAGCAGGGCAGGGTGCTGGTGGAGGAACTGGAGACGCTGGGCACCGGCCTGCGCGAGGCTGCGCGCGAAGTCGCCGGCACATTGAGGGTGACCACGTCCGCATCGTTCGGGCGCCAGTACGTCTCGCCGCTGCTGCCCGCCTTTCTCGCGCGGCATCCGAAGCTGCGGCTGAGCATCCATCTGAGCGACAACGTGGTGGACCTGGTCAGCGAGGGCTTCGACCTGGCGATCCGCATCGGGGCGTTGGACGATTCGCGCCTGGTTGCGCGGCGCATCGCGCCCAACCGACGCGTGCTGTGCGCATCGCCCGACTACCTGCGCCGAAGAGGTCGACCGCGCGTGCCTGAAGAACTGGCCCAGCATGATTGCCTGCTGCTGTTCGGCAGCGGCGGCCGCCAGGATGTGTGGCGGTTGGGCACTCCGGCGGGCAGCGAGATCGCGGTGCGGGTGCAAGGGCGCTTCGAGAGCAACTTCGGCGAAGTGCTGCGCGACGCTTCACTGGCCGGCGAGGGCATCGTCATTCATTCGTTGTGGCACGTCGCCGACGACCTGCGTGCCGGCCGGCTGGAGGTCGTCCTGTCCGATTACGCGCTGACCACGACTGCCATCAGTGCGGTGATGCCGCAGCGCCGCCTCGTGCCGCCGCGCGTGCGGGCCTTCACGGATTTCCTGATCGAGCAGTTCGGCGACAACCCGCCCTGGGAGCGCGGACTGTAGACCGGGTCAGGCGACGTCGAAGGCGAACGCGTCCAGGGCCAGTCCCCCCATTTCCACGTCGCGATGCAGGAGCCGCCCCTTGGCCCCCACACCACCGGCTCCCAGCGCCACGTACAGCGGAAACAGGTGCTCGGTCGTCGGATGATTGCGGTGTGCCTCGGGCAATGCGGTCCAGTCGAGCGCTCCCGCGATGTTGCCGGCCAGCAGGTGCTCGCGCAGCGCATCGGTAAATGCGGCGACCCAGGCATAAGGCGTCGCGTGCGCGTGCTGCCAGTCCAGCGCACGCAGATTGTGCGAGAACCCGCCGGATCCGATCACCAGGACGCCTTCCTCGCGCAGCGGTGCCAGCGCCCTGCCCAATCGGTAATGCCAGTCCGCGCTCTGTGCCGGATTGACGGACAAGGCCACCACCGGGATGTCCGATGCCGGGTACATCCGGCGCAGCGGCACCCATACGCCGTGGTCCAGGCCGTGATGGTCGTCGACCTGCGCCTCGAAGCCCGCCTCGGCGAGGCGGCGCGCAGCATCCCCCGCCAGCGCAGGTGCCCCGGCCGCCGGATACTGGATTCCGTAGAGCGCTTCGGGGAATCCGCCGAAGTCATGGATCGTGCCCGGCCGGGGTGCCGCAGTAAGGGTGGGATGGGCGTGCACGAAGTGCGCGGATGCCACCACGATCGCGCGGGGCCGCGGCAACAGGCCCCCCAAGCGGTCGAGGAAACGGCCGGTAGGGGAATCCTCGAGGGCCAGCATCGGCGAACCATGCGAGAGGAAGAGGCTGGGGAGGTGTACGGCGGAGGTGGGCAGGTTCATGATGCGAGCATCGGGCGCCCCGGACGACTTACCAAGAGGCATCCGTGCATCGGTGTGTTGCCCACGGGAGTATCGTCACGGGCGAGCAGCGGGCAGGCGCTCTGCGCGTCGGCCGCGTGAAGATCTGCGCCAGTTCCCTTCAGGAGTGTTAACCTTGCCCGACTTGTTATGGTACCGTTAACACAGTCTTCACGTACCCGCGCATAATCTGTTCAGCAAGGCGATGGGTCCCTGTCGTCTCGAATAACAACTAGAAACGCCGGAACCACCGCAACAGACGTATTTCGGTTTCTCTACAACTGAACTTTTACAAGGAAAGGAGCTGCAAATGAACAAGAAGATTCTCTGCGCCGCGCTGCTGGGCGGCCTGAGCCTCGCTAACCACGCGATGGCGCAGGAGTTCGACGACCGTTGGTACCTCACCGGCTCCGCCGGCTTCAACCTGCAGGACGACGATCGCCTCACCCGCAACGCCCCGTTCCTGGGCCTGGGCCTTGGCAAGTTCATCAGCCCCAACTGGTCGCTGGACGGTGAGCTGAACTACCAGAACCCGAAGTTCGAAGACAACCGTGACGCCCTGTGGAGCCAGTACGGCATCTCGCTGGACCTGCGTCGCCACTTCGTGCAGGAAGGCCGCGGCTGGAACCCGTACATCGTCGCCGGCCTGGGCCTGCAGCGTTCGGAAGAAGAGTCGCTGATCAACGCGTCGAACCAGACCCGTGACAACAACCTGGCTGCCAAGCTGGGCGTCGGCCTGCAGACCACGCTGGACAAGCGCGTCGGCGTTCGCGCCGAACTCGCCTACCGCGCCGACTTCAACGACCAGAGCGCTGCCGCTCCGCAGGAAGACTGGTTCGGCGATGTGCTGGCCTCGGTTGGCGTCGTGATCCCGCTGGGTCCGAAGGCTGAAGCCGCTGCCCCGCCGGCCCCGCCGGCTGCGCCGAGCTGCGCGGACCTGGATGACGACGGTGACGGCGTCAACAACTGCGACGACAAGTGCCCCGGTTCGCAGGCTGGCCAGACCATCGGTCCGGACGGCTGCCCGGTGCAGGTTTCGATCGACCTGAAGGGCGTGAACTTCGACTTCGACAAGTCGACCCTGCGTCCCGACGCGATCGCGATCCTCAGCGAAGCCGCCGAGATCCTGAAGCGTTACCCCGACCTGCGCGTCGAAGTGGCCGGCCACACCGACCTGTGCGGTGCCGATGCCTACAACCAGTCGCTGTCGCAGCGTCGTTCGCAGACCGTGTACGACTACTTGACCAGCAACGGCGTGGATGCTTCGCGTCTGGTGGGCCCGGTGGGTTACGGCGAGAGCCGTCCGCTGGAGCCGACCGCGCAGACGCTGCCGGGCTGCAAGAGCGAGCGTAACCGTCGTACGGAACTGAACGTCCAGAACTGATCGGACGCTCTTCCCGCAACACACGAAGCCCGGCCAAGTGCCGGGCTTCGTTTTTTCGGCAGGCGTAGGCGCGATTTGCGTGACCGCGTTTCCGTCTTGCGCAACGCAGGGCGTGGGTGACTTGCAATTCCTTGCCATGCCTGGAGGGCGTGCCTAAACTCGCCGCACGAACAGGAATACTCAGGAGTCATCACGATGCGCCGTCATGTCCTCGCCAGCCTGCTGTGCATCGCCGCGATTCCTGCCGCCCATGCCGCACCCGACTGCACGGGCAGTCTGGTGCCGCCGCCGTTGAAGGCATCGAACACCGTGATCGCGCCGGTCGCACCGGAGTTCACCGCCACGGCCACCCAACTGGGGGCACCGTCCGGTGTGCTGGCGTCGCATGCTTTCGACGAATCGCAATCGGTGGACCGCGTGCTGATGCGCCTGCGCATCGAGGGGTGCCGCAACATTGCCAAGGCGTTGCCCGCACCGGGAACGACGTCTGCTGCGGCAGCCACCGCGAGCCCGGCGGCATATCAGCCGAAGACCGCGCATGACAACTCGCCCTGGCGTTTCGACATGAGCCAGAACGGCAAGCGGATGACGGCAGACGAGTTCGATGCGTGGATGAAGTCGCGTGGCGTGCGCGTGGTCAAGGCGCCCGGTGCGCCGGCCGCTGCACCCGCGCCGGCTCCCGCCGAGCCGCCCAAGAAGAACTGATCGACGAACGGCCGGCATTCCCGGCCGTTTTTCCGCCGGACACCGCCATGCCTGAGCGTAGACCGCCTCGCGATACGCAGACGACCGCGCGCCGCAGCATGTCCGGCAGTCCCGCAGTACGACACGGATTGGCGCGCATCCTGTCCAAGCAGGGCGTCTGTTCGCGCACGGAAGCCGCGCGCTGGATCACCGACGGCAGGGTGTCCGTCGACGGGCGCATCGTTCGCGATCCGGAATTCCCGGTGGTCGCCGGCCGTGCTGTCGTGCGCGTGGATGGCCAGGCGGCTGCGGCGGCGGATCGCCACTACCTGATGCTCAACAAGCCTCGCGGACTGGTGACGACGACGCGCGACGAACGCGGGCGCGACACTGTCTACCGTTGCCTGGAGGGTGCCGGCCTGCCATGGACCGCGCCGGTGGGGCGGCTGGACAAAGCCAGCGAGGGTCTGCTGCTTTTCACCAACGATCCGGAATGGGCCGCACGCGTCACCGATCCGGCGTGCGGGCCCGACAAGACCTACCACGTGCAGGTCGATCGGGTGCCCGACGAAGCATTGCTGCGCGCGCTGCAAGCGGGGGTCCACGTCGGAGGGGAGCATCTGGCTGCCCGCCAGGCACGCCTGTTGCGTGCCGGCGAACGTAATGCCTGGGTGGAGATCGTTCTCGACGAAGGCCGCAACCGGCAGATCCGACGATTGCTTGAGGCCTTCGACATCCGCGTGTTGCGGCTGGTCCGGGTCGCCATCGGTCCGTTGCTCCTGGGCACGCTGGCGAAGGGGTCATGGCGCATGCTCGATGCAGCGGAACGCGAAGCGCTGGCGCCGGTGACCGGCTTCTGATTGCGCGACCGCGGTCAGGGTTCGCTGTCGTGTGCTTGCCTACACTCGCTCACGCCTGACCACTGGGGAATTGCCATGCTCGACCTGACGGCGCGCCTGCCTGCGCGTTTCGTTGTTCTGTTTGTCATCGGCATGGCGGCGGGCTGCGCCTCGAAGCCGCCACACGCCAATACCGCCGGCGTGAAGGAAGAAGTCGTCAGCGTGCGCCCGGGGCCGCATGGCCACCGCTTCGACATGCAGCAGAATGGCCGCAAGATGACGGCGGAAGAATTCGATGCCTGGATGAAGGCGCGCGGCATCCGCGTCGCCAAGGGCGCGCCCGCCAGGCCGAAGGCTTCCGCTGTCGCCAAGCGCGCCCGCTGACCGCGGGCGCACAGGCTTCGGCTACGCCTTCAGTACGGCCAATTCGCGGCCGATGCGGATGAAGGCGTCGATTGCGCGATCCAGGTGTTCGCGCGTATGCGCCGCACTCATCTGCGTGCGGATGCGGGCCTGGCCTTTCGCGACCACCGGGAAGAAGAAGCCGATCGCATAGATGCCCTCCTCCAGCAGTCGCTCGGCGAAGCGCTGTGCGAGCGGTGCGTCGTACAGCATCACCGGACTGATGGGGTGCACGCCGGGCCTGATGTCGAAGCCGGCAGCCGTCATGCGTTCGCGGAAATACGCCGTGTTCTGTTGCAGGCGTTCGCGCAGTTCGCCGGCGGAGGACAGCATGTCGAAGGCCTTGATGCCCGCGGCCACCACGTGCGGCGGCAGCGAGTTGGAGAAGAGGTAAGGCCGGGAGCGCTGGCGCAGCAATTCGATCACTTCCCTGCGCGCGGTCGTGAATCCGCCCAGTGCGCCGCCCATCGCCTTGCCGAGCGTGCCGGTGATGATGTCGATCCTGTCCAGCACGCCCTTCACTTCCGCCGAGCCGCGGCCGGTCGCGCCGAGGAAGCCGGTGGCGTGGCATTCGTCGATGTGCACCAGCGCGTTGTACTTCTTCGCCAGCGCGGTGATCTCGTCCAGCGGCGCGATGAAACCGTCCATCGAGAACACGCCGTCGGTGGTGATCAGCTTGGTCTTGCACCCCGCGGCGTCGGCGGCCTGCAGCTGCTTTTCCAGGTCGGCCATGTCGCAGTTGGCGTAGCGGAACCGTTTGGCCTTGCACAGGCGTACGCCGTCGATGATCGATGCATGGTTCAGCGCATCGGAAATGATCGCGTCGTCCTCGCCCAGCAAGGGTTCGAACAGGCCGCCGTTGGCGTCGAAGCAGGCGGCGTAGAGGATGGTGTCCTCGGTACCGAAGAAGTCCGCGATCGTCTGCTCCAATTGCTTGTGCAGGTCCTGCGTGCCGCAGATGAAGCGCACTGACGCCATGCCGAAGCCATGCGTATCCAGCGCGTCCTTCGCTGCCTGGATGATGTCCGGGTGGTCGGCCAGCCCCAGGTAATTGTTGGCACAGAAGTTCAGCACCGTGCGCCCGTCCGCCAGCGTGATCTCGGCCGATTGCGGGCCGGTGATGATCCGCTCGGCCTTGAACAAGCCCTGGGCACGGATCTCGTCGAGGGTGGCGGCGTAGTGGGCGGTGAGCGGGCTGGACATGGGCGCGGATTGGAAGAGGAGGCCGCCATTCTAACCGCCCGTCGGCCACGCCCCGTCCGTCATGCTGTCGCGGAATAAGCGGTCGCCGTTTCGTCATTTCCCAGCCCGCATGTGCACACGCAGCATCGCGTCTCCGGCCGACGACGGCTATCGCACGGGGACATGGGGTCATGCGGATACCACCGGGACAGCGCAAGCGGAAGGGCAGCGGCGTCGCCATCCTGGGCGCGCTGGCCTGTTCGCTGGCCATTCCCGTGTCCGCACAGAGCCAGCCCACCGTGCAGGAGCTGCTGCAACGGCTTGAAGCCCTCGAACGCCGCGTCGGTGATGCACCGGCGGCCGTGGCCGCTGAAGGCGAATCCGCGCCCGCCACGTTGGGTGACCTGGACCAGCGCCTGCGCGTCCTGGAGCGCCGCCTGGAACTGCAGCAGGAAGAGACCGCCGCCAAGGCCAAGGAGGCCCCCGTCATCGCGGTGAACGACAAGGGTGCGTCGCTGAAATCGGCCAATGGCGATTACGAGGTCAAGATCCGCGGCCTGATCCAGGGCGACGGGCGCTTCTTCAGCAGTGGCGTGCCGTCGGGCACCTACGATACCTTCCTGCTGCGTACGGCACGCCCGACCATCGAGGGCACGCTGGGCAAATGGATCGGCTTCCGCTTCACGCCGGAGTTCGCCGGTGACAGCGCCAGCATCGTGGATGCCTATGCCGACCTGAAGTTCTCGCCCGCCGCGACGGTGCGTCTGGGCAAGTTCACCTCACCGGTGGGATTGGAACGCCTGCAGTCGTCGTCTGCCTTGTCCGACGTGGAACGTGCGCTGCCCAGCGAACTGGCGCCCAATCGCGACATCGGCGTGCAACTGCAGGGCGAGTTGGCCGGCAGCAAGCTGAGCTACGCGATCGGTGTGTTCAACGGCACGGTCGACGGTCGCGATGCGGCGACCACCAATCCGGACGACGAGTTCGAGGTCGCCGGCCGCCTCTTCGTCGAGCCATTCAAGGACGGCGCGGGTTTCTGGTCCGGCCTCGGCTTCGGCATCGGCGGCAGCGCCGGCGATACCGTGGGCACGGGGAACAACATCCTCCCGCGCTATCGCACGCCCGGGCAGGTGCAGTTCTTCAACTATCGCAGTGCGGTCGCCGCCGACGGCAGGCGCACGCGCTGGTCGCCACAGGGCTACTTCTATCGCAACGGGTTCGGGCTGCTGGCCGAGTACATCGCGTCGAAGCAGGAACTGGTGGTGGCGGGCAATGCCGCCGAACTGGAAAACACCGCCTGGCAGGCCACGGCCAGCTACGTGCTGACCGGCGAAGACGCCAGCTATCGCGGCGTCGTGAAGCCATCGAACCCCTTCAGTCCCGGCAAGGGTGGTTGGGGTGCGTGGGAACTGGTCGGCCGCTATGGCGAACTGGAGATCGATGAGGGTGCGTTCCCGCTGTTCGCCGATGCGTCGGTATCCGCGCGACGCGCCAAGGCATGGACGCTGGGCGTCAACTGGTACCTCACCAGCAACCTGAAGCTGGTCTTCAATTACCTGGACACGCAGTTCGAGGGCGGGGCCGCCGCAGGTGCGGACCGCGAAGACGAAAAGGCCGTGTTCTCGCGACTGCAGGTCGCCTTCTGATTTCCGGAGACATCGCATGAAGACACCATCCATCCGACGCCACGTCCACACCGCCTTGCTCGCCTTCGGCCTGACGCTGGCCGCAGCGGCCGGCGCCAAGGACATCAAGCTGCTCAACGTGTCCTACGACCCGACGCGCGAGTTCTATCGCGAGTTCAACACCGCCTTCGCCGCCGAGTGGCAGAAGACCAAGGGGCAGAAGGTCAGCATCGAGACCTCGCATGGCGGCTCGGGCAAGCAGGCGCGTTCGGTGATCGATGGCCTCGAGGCGGACGTGGTGACGCTCGCCCTGGCCTACGACGTGGATTCCATCGCGCAGCGGGCCAAGCTCTTTCCCGCCAACTGGCAATCGCGCCTCCCCGAGAACAGCGCGCCGTACACCTCGACCATCGTGTTCCTGGTGCGCAAGGGCAATCCGAAGAAGATCCGCGACTGGCACGACCTGGTGAAGCCGGGCATCTCCGTCATCACCCCGAATCCGAAGACCTCCGGTGGCGCGCGCTGGAACTATCTTGCGGCGTGGGCCTACGGTCTGAAGATCTTCAAGGGTGACGAGGCGAAGACGCGCAACTTCGTGCGTGGCCTGTTCCGCAACGTGCCCGTGCTGGACACCGGCGCGCGGGGATCGACCACGACGTTCGTCCAGCGCGGCATCGGCGACGTGCTGCTGGCGTGGGAAAACGAGGCCTTCCTGTCGATCGAGGAGCTGGGCCCCGACAAGTTCGACATCGTGGTGCCGTCGCTGTCGATCCTGGCCGAGCCGCCGGTGGCGCTGGTGGATCGCAATGTCGACAAGCACGGCACGCGCGAAGCGGCGCAGGCCTATCTGAAATACCTGTACTCGCCAACGGGCCAGCGGCTCGCGGCCAAGCATTACTATCGTCCGCGTTATCCGCAGCATGCGGCGCCTGCGGACATCGCGCGCTTTCCGAAGCTGGAGCTGGTGACGATCGATGGCGTCTTCGGTTCCTGGGCGAAGGCGCAGGCCACGCATTTCGCGGACGGTGGCGTGTTCGACCAGATCCAGGCGAAGTAAGGTGGCGGCAGTGCAATCCTGGCCGGGGAAGGTGCGCGCACGGCGCGTCATTCCCGGTTTCGGCCTCAGCCTGGGCTATACGCTGGCCTGGTTGGGGCTGATCGTCCTGATTCCGCTGGTGGGTGTGTTCGCCAAGGCCAGCGGGCTGGGTCCGGCGGGCATCTGGGCGATCTGGACGGAGCCGCGCGTGCTGGCGGCGTTGCGCATCAGCTTCGGCACCGCGCTCGCGGCGGCGGCGTTCAATGCGGTCATGGGCACATTGGTGGCCTGGGTATTCGTGCGCTACCGATTTCCCGGCAAGCGCGTGTTCGACGCGATGATCGACCTGCCATTCGCGCTGCCCACCGCCGTGGCCGGCATTGCGCTGACGGCGCTGTACGGCCCGACCGGCTGGATCGGCCAATGGCTGGAAGCCGCCGGCATCAAGGTCGCGTACACGCCACTCGGCATCACCGTGGCGCTGGTGTTCATCGGCCTGCCTTTCGTGGTGCGCGTGGTGCAGCCGGTGCTTGCGGAAATCGAGACGGAACTGGAAGAGGCCGCGGCCACCCTGGGTGCCAATCGCTGGCAGGCGGTGCGTCACGTGGTGCTGCCCACGCTGTGGCCGGCCGTGCTGGCCGGCTTCGCGCTGGCGTTCGCGCGTGGCGTGGGCGAATACGGCTCGGTGATCTTCATCGCCGGCAACCTGCCCGGGGTGTCCGAGATCGCGCCGCTGCTGATCACGATCAAGCTGGAGGAGTTCGACTACGAGGGCGCCACGGCGATCGCGGCGGCCATGCTGCTGCTGTCGTTTGCGCTGCTGCTGCTGATCAACACGCTACAGGCGCGGCTGCAGCGCACCGGCAAGCGGGCAGGGGGCTAACATGGGCGACGCCATCTCCGCCGTCATCGCCATCCCCCCGGAGTCGTCCTTCGTGGAAGCGCCTGCACGCCCTGTCCGCCGCCATGCGGCCACCACCGAACCCCTCTGGGTGCAGGTGCTGCTGGTGCTGGGCGCGCTTGGCTTCCTGCTGTCGTTCCTGTTGCTGCCGCTGGCGCTGGTATTCGTGGAAGCGCTGCGCGGCGGTTGGGCGGCGTTCGCATCCGCGGTGACCGAGGCCGATGCGCTGGCGGCCGTGCAGTTGACGCTGCTGGTGACGGCGATCGTGGTGCCCCTCAACCTCGCCTTCGGCGTAGCTGCAGCATGGGTGGTCAGCAAGCATGAGTTCCGTGGGAAACGCTGGCTGGTCACGCTGATCGACCTGCCATTCGCGGTGTCGCCGGTGGTGGCCGGCCTGATCTACGTGCTGATCTTCGGCGCGCAGGGCTGGGCGTACTCGCTGATCGACGAAGGCTGGCGTTTCTCCCTGCCGCTGCTCGGCGACCTGCACCTGCAGTTGCCGAAGATCATCTTCGCGCTGCCGGGCATCGTGCTGGCGACGATCTTCGTGACGTTCCCGTTCATCGCGCGCGAGCTGATGCCACTGATGGAACAGCAGGGCACGGACGAGGAACTGGCGGCACTCAGCCTTGGCGCGAATGGCTGGCAGACCTTCTGGCGGGTGACGCTGCCGAACATCCGCTGGGCGCTGCTGTACGGCGTGTTGCTGTGCAGTGCGCGCGCACTGGGCGAGTTCGGCGCGGTGTCGGTCGTGTCTGGCCACATCCGCGGGCGCACCAACACGCTGCCGCTGCATGTGGAGATCCTCTACAACGAGTATGCATACAGCGCGGCATTCGCGGCGGCCTCGCTGCTGGCGCTGACCGCGCTGGTGACGCTGGCGTTGAAGACCTGGCTTGAATGGCGGCACGGCGAAGCGCTGGCTGCCAACCACCGTCACTGAGAAGACATCATGGGTATCAGGATCGAACACCTCGGCAAGCGGTTCGGCAACTTCGTCGCCCTGGACGAGGTATCACTGGACATCCGCCAGGGCGAGCTGCTGGCGCTGCTCGGGCCGTCCGGCTCCGGCAAGACCACGTTGCTGCGCATCATCGCCGGGCTGGAGCACGCCGATGCGGGCAAGGTCTGGTTCGATGGCGAGGACGCTTCGCGGTTGAGCGTGCAGGCGCGGCGCGCGGGCTTCGTTTTCCAGCACTACGCGCTGTTCCGCCACCTGACGGTGGAGGAGAACATCGCCTTCGGCCTGCGCGTACGGCGCGGTCGCGAGCGCGTGTCCGATGCCGCCATCCGGGCGCGCGTCGCGGAACTGCTTTCGCTCGTGCAACTGGAGGGATTCGGCACGCGGTATCCGGCGCAGCTGTCCGGCGGCCAGCGGCAGCGCGTGGCATTGGCGCGTGCGCTGGCGATCGAGCCGCGCGTGCTGCTGCTGGACGAGCCGTTCGGCGCGCTCGACGCACAGGTCCGGCGTGACCTGCGCCGCTGGCTGCGGGAACTGCACGACCGCACCGGTCTGACCACCGTGTTCGTGACGCACGACCAGGAAGAAGCACTCGAGCTGGCCGACCGCGTGGCGATCCTCAACCGCGGGCGCATCGAACAACTCGGCAGCCCGGCCGATACCTACGATGCGCCGGCCTCGCCCTTCGTCTACTCCTTCGTCGGTGCGGTGAACCGCCTGCCAGCTCACTGGGAAGCAGGCGCGCTGCAGGCCGCAGGGTTGCCGCTGCGGTCACGTGAGCAGGCGGGGCAGGGGCAGGCCGAGGTCTTCGTGCGCCCGGAGGATCTGCAGGTGGTGGAAGAGGGCCCCGGCTGGCCGGCGACGATCATCGTTGCGCAGCGGAACGGTCCGCGGCTGCGCCTGCGGGCGCGGCTCCAGGACGATGCCATCGAGGTCGACGTGGACTTGCCCGCCGACCACGAGAGCCCTGCAACGGCGCCCGGACAGCCGGTGCGCTTGGCACCAAAACGGTTCGGATGGTTTCCCCTAAACGGTGCGTAGGCACCAACGTGATGCGACGTAAGCTGCTGAATTGATTGAAAAAGAAACCAATTATCCGGCATGCGGACAGGCACTTGACGACGGCGATTGTTGCGGCGCACTATCGAGGCGCAGTTAAAAAACCGTGAAGCTGCGATTACGGTCTCACGACCGGCAATCCTCGCCACGCCAGCCGCCACCGTCCGCCCATCGACCAGGAGAATCCGGATGAAGCCCGTCAAGCTCTGCACCGCCCTTGCCACTGCCCTGTTGCTGGCGCTTCCGCTGTCCGCCTTCGCCCAGGATGCCGAGGAAGAAGCATCCTCTCCGTTCAGCGCGACATTCGCGGTGACCACGGACTACGTGTTCCGCGGCGTTTCCCAGACCGACAACGAGCCTGCGTTCCAGGCGGGTGCGACGTATTCCGCGCCGTTCGGCCTGTATGCCGGTGCATGGGCATCGAATGTGGATTTCGGCGAGGGTGGCCCCGACTTCGAAGTCGACTACTTCGTCGGCTGGAACAAGGACCTCAGCGACAGCTGGAACCTCGACCTGGGCGTGAACCGTTACACCTATGAAGGTGCTTCCGACGGGTACGGCGACATCGACTACAACGAGTACATCGCGAAGGTGACCTGGAGCGGCCCTGTCACCGTGGGCGGCATCCTGGCGTACGCCGATGACTACAGCAACACCGGCGCGGAAGAGATCTATGCAGGCGTGTCGGCCAGCTACGACATCGGCGATTCGGGCTTCTCGCTGGGTGCCACCACGGGTTACACCTCCATCGACGCGGGCAGCGATGGTCGCGCCGATTTCTACGATGGCTCCGTCACGCTCTCCAAGGGCTTCGGTCCCGCGACCGCGACACTGGGTTACTACGACACCTTCGGTTCGGACGCGTCCGAGCTGCGTCGCGGCTCGGATATCTACAAGCCCGGCGTGGTGTTCACGATCGCCGTTGCGGTTCCCTGATAGGGCACGCAACAGAAAAAGGCGCCGCAAGGCGCCTTTTTCTTTGCGCGGAAGGGAGCGTGCGCGTCAATTCCAGCTCAACACCACCTTGCCTGCCTTGCCCTGTTCCATCAGGTCGAAGCCCTTCTGGAAATCGTCGATCGGCAGCTGGTGCGTCAGCACCTTGCCCAGCGGGAAGCCGCTCAGCACGAGCTGCGTCATCTTGTACCAGGTCTCGTACATCCTGCGGCCGTAGATACCCTGCACGGTCAGGCCCTTGAAGATGATGCGGTCCCAGTCCACGCCGGCGCCCTTGGGCAGGATGCCGAGCAGCGCGATCTTGCCGCCGTGGTACATGCAGTCGAGCATGTCGTTGAAGGCGCGCGGATTGCCGCTCATCTCCAGGCCCACGTCGAAGCCTTCCATGTGCAGGTCGGCCATCACGTCCTTGAGCGACTGGTTGGCCACGTTGACCACGCGGGTCGCGCCCATGTCGGCGGCCAGCTTCAGGCGGAAGTCGTTCACGTCGGTGACCACCACGTTGCGGGCGCCGATGTGCTTGCAGATGCCGGCGGCGATGATGCCGATGGGGCCCGCGCCGGTAATCAGCACGTCTTCGCCGACCACGTCGAACTCCAGCGCGCAGTGCGCCGCGTTGCCGTAGGGGTCGAAGAATGCCGCCAGTTCCGACGGAATCTGGTCCGGGATCGGCCACAGGTTGCTGGCCGGCATCACCATGTACTCGGCGAAGGCGCCGTTGCGGTTCACGCCTATGCCCACGGTGTTCGGGCACAGGTGCTGGCGGCCGCCGCGGCAGTTGCGGCAGTGGCCACAGACGATGTGCCCTTCGGCCGACACGCGCTGTCCGACTTCGTACCCGGTGACGGCGGACCCCAGTTGCGCGATGCGGCCGACGAATTCATGGCCGATGGTCAGGCCGGGCTTGATCGTGCGCTGGCTCCACTCGTCCCACAGGTAGATGTGCAGGTCGGTGCCGCAGATGGCGGTCTTCTCCAGCTTGATCAGCACCTCGTTGGGGCCGGGCTGCGGGACGGGCAGTTCCTCCATCCAGATACCTTTGCCGGCCTCGCGCTTCACCAGCGCCTTCATCGTCTGTGCCATCGGGCGTCGATCCAGGGGTTGAGGGCGCGGATTATACGCGCCGCCTCCGTGGCGCCCTGTTGCAGGGCGCCTTGACACGCCGGAGCGTCCCCATGCCCGTCTTCCTAGGACGAAAGTCATGGGTCGGCCGCGGTGACAGGTTCATTACAATCGGAACTTTCCTGTCCGTACCGGGGTTTCCATGCGTCCGAACCTGCTCGCCGCCGCCATTGCGGTTCCGTTGTCCCTGCTCGCCGCCCAGTTCGCCCATGCGGGCGAGGGCATGTGGGTACCCCAGCAGCTGCCCGAAATCGCCGGACCGCTGAAGAAGGCCGGCCTGGAACTGTCGCCGCAGCAGCTTTCCAACCTGACCGGCGACCCGATGGGCGCGGTGGTCGCACTGGGCGGCTGCACCGCCAGCTTCGTCTCGCCGAACGGCCTGGTGGTCACCAACCATCACTGCGCGTATGGCGCCATCCAGCTTAACTCCACGGCCGAGAACAACCTGATCAAGAACGGCTTCAACGCACCGACGGCGGGCGATGAAGTCAGCGCGGGCCCCAATGCGCGCGTGTTCGTGCTGGACGAGATCACCGATGTGACGAAGGACGCGCAGGCCGCCATCGCCTCCGCCGGCGGCGATGCGCTGGCGCGCACGAAGGCGCTGGAGGCCTTCGAGAAGAAGCTGATCGCCGACTGCGAGGCCGAGGCCGGCTTCCGCTGCCGCCTCTACAGTTTCTCCGGTGGCAACACGTATCGCCTGTTCAAGAACATGGAAATCAAGGACGTGCGCCTGGCGTACGCACCGCCGGGCAGCGTGGGCAAGTACGGTGGCGACATCGACAACTGGATGTGGCCGCGCCACACCGGCGACTTCGCCTTCTATCGCGCCTACGTGGGCAAGGACGGCAAGCCGGCCGCATTCTCCAAGGACAACGTGCCGTACCAGCCGAAGCATTGGCTGAAGTTCGCCGATCAGCCGCTGGGTGCCGGTGATTTCGTCATGGTGGCGGGCTATCCGGGTTCGACCAACCGCTATGCGCTGGCGGCCGAATTCGACAACACCGCTGCGTGGACCTATCCGACCATCGCGCGCCACTACAAGAACCAGATCGCGATGGTGCAGGACGCCGGCAAGAAGAACGCCGACATCCAGGTGAAGTACGCCAATACCATGGCGGGCTGGAACAACACCAGCAAGAACTACGACGGCCAGCTGGAAGGCTTCAAGCGCATTGACGCCGCTGGCCAGAAACAGCGCGAAGAAGCCGCCGTCCTGGCCTGGCTGAAGGGGCAGGGCGCCAAGGGCCAGACGGCGCTGGACGCGCATGCCCAGCTGCTCGCCCTGCTGGAACAGAACAAGGCCACGCGCGAGCGCGACCTGACCCTGGCGATGTTCAACAACACCGCGATGGTGGGTTCGGCCACGCAGCTGTACCGGCTGTCGATCGAGCGCGAGAAGCCCAATGCGGAACGCGAGTCCGGTTACCAGGAACGCGACCTGCCTGCCATCGAAGGTGGCCTGAAGCAGCTTGAGCGCCGCTACGTGGCCGCGATGGATCGCCAGTTGCAGGAGTACTGGTTGAACGAGTACATCAAACTGCCCGCTGCCCAGCGCGTCGACGCCGTGGACGCATGGCTGGGCGGCAACGATGCCGCAGCGGTGAAGCGGGGATTGGATCGTCTGGCGGGCACGAAGCTCGGTAGCACGGATGAGCGCCTGAAGTGGTTCGCCGCAGACCGCAAGACATTCGAGGCCAGCAGCGATCCGGCGATCCAGTACGCGGTGGCGGTGATGCCCACGCTGCTGAAGCTGGAGCAGGAGCGCAAGACGCGCGCCGGCGAGAATCTGGCCGCGCGCCCCGTCTATCTGCAGGCGCTGGCGGACTACAAGAAGAGCCAGGGTCAGTACGTCTACCCGGATGCCAATCTGTCGCTGCGCATCACCTTCGGCAACGTGATGGGTTACGCGCCGAAGGACGGCGTGGAGTACACCCCGTTCACTACGCTGGAAGGTGTGGTGGCCAAGGAAACCGGGCAGGATCCGTTCGACTCGCCGAAGGCGTTGCTCGATGCGGTCGCGGCCAAGCGCTACGGCGGCCTGGAGGACAAGCGCATCGGCTCCGTGCCGGTGAACTACCTGTCCGACCTGGACATCACCGGCGGCAACTCCGGCTCGCCGGTGCTGGACGCACACGGCAAACTGGTCGGCCTGGCCTTCGACGGCAACTGGGAGTCGGTCAGCTCCAACTGGGTGTTCGACCCCAAGATGACCCGCATGATCGCCGTGGATGGCCGCTACCTGCGCTGGATCATGCAGGAGGTATATCCAGCGCCGCAGTTGCTGAAGGAAATGGGCGTCGGCAAGTAACACCTGCAACTTAGCGGCAGGCACGGGACGGGAGCGGGTATGATCCGCTCCCGTCTTCGTTTCCGGCTTCCGGAAGCGGGGCCGCTTCCCCCGAATGGACACACCGACGCATGCGCATCCTGCTTGCCCGTCACGGCGAAACGCCGTGGAACGCCGAAGGCCGTTACCAGGGCCAGATCGACATCCCGCTGTCGCCGGTCGGCGAAGGCCAGGCCGCCGCGCTGGGCCAGCGGCTGAAGGACGTACGCATCGACCGTGCAGTCGCCTCGCCGCTGTCGCGGGCGCAGCTCACCGCGAAACTCGCGTTGGGCGATGCACGCGCCGACCTTCTGCAGACCGATGCGGATCTGCAGGAAATCGCGCATGGCGAATGGGAAGGCCTTCTGGCCAGCGAGATCCAGGACAAGGATCCCGCCCGCCTGCTGGCGTGGCGTGAGGAGCCCGATACCATCCTCATGCCGGGTGGCGAATCGCTGCGCCAGGTGCTGGACCGTTCCTGGCGCGGGCTCGCACGCGCCGCGGAGGGACTGGGCGATGAGGACACCCTGCTGATCGTGGCGCACGATGCGGTCAACCGCGTCCTGCTGTGCCGCATCCTGGGCCTGCCGATCGCGAAGCTCTGGACGTTCCGCCAGGCGCCGACCACGCTCAACCTGCTGGAAGGCCCCTCGGTCGACCAGCTCGAAGTCGTGCGCCTCAACGACTGCGCGCACCACACGCCATTCTTCGGCGAAGCGAAGCATCGGGCGCTCTAGAGTCCGGCGGCAGCAGCGACGTTCTGCGAGCGCACATGGGCTGGAAAGCGGTCTGGTTCGGCTCGGACGCGCCTGCGCCTGGTCAGGTCACCGCGACCGTGGCGGTACTTGGCACCTGTGCGTTGGCGCTGACGGGTCTGTTCGTCGACTTCGTGCCTGCGCCCGCCTTGCACGGCCTCCATGTCGCCTTGCTGTTCCTGGTTGGTGGCGTGATCGGAACGGCGTTGTTGATCGGCCATGCCCGCCGCCATGGACGCATGGCCCTCCTGCTCGACCAGGGGTTCCTCAAGTTCCTGTTCCTTCTTTGCGGGATGCCCGTGATGCTGGGCCTCGTCGGCTGGCTGGTGCTGGCCAGGTCCTTGCCGTGGGCGTGGACGTGCGTGTTCGGGGAGGCATTCCGCGAATCCCACATCATGCAGACGCACTACGCCCCGAGCCGTCGTGCATGCGACTACCGAGTGCGAGGCGGCCCGATGGAGCGGGGCTTTCCGAGCTACTTGTGCATCCGTGAAGCGTTCTATCATCGCCATCCCGAGCAACAGGTGTCGGTGGTGCTGAGCGGCCGACGATCGCTGTTCGGCTCCAGCATCCGGCATATCGAATCCGGCAACTGACATGTCACGCGCGCTGCATACCCTCGACGACTGGCTCGAGTACATCGAGCAACAGCATCCCAAGTCCATCGACATGGGCCTGGACCGCGTGCGCGAAGTCGCAATGCGACTGGCGCTCGGCAAGCCCGCCGCCCGCGTCATCACCGTCGGCGGCACCAATGGCAAGGGCTCCACCGTGGCCTTCATCGAGGCCATCGCGCGTGCCGCAGGCTGGAAGGTCGGGGCGTATACCTCGCCACACCTGCTGCGCTACAACGAGCGCGTGCGCATCGATGGCGTGGACGTGGATGACGCCTCACTGATCGAAGCGTTCCAAGCCGTCGAAGCGGCGCGCTTTAGCCCCTCTCCCGGCGGGAGAGGGGTTGGGGTGAGGGCAGGGAGCAGCGATGATGGTCCGGACGCCAGCGAATCTGCCGTACCCTCATCCGGCGCTGCGCGCCACCTTCTCCCGGAGGGAGAAGGAAGCACAATTCCGCTGACCTATTTCGAATTCGGCACCCTGGCCGCACTGTGGCTGTTCCAGCGCAGCGGGCTGGACCTGGCGGTACTCGAGATCGGCCTGGGTGGAAGGCTGGATGCGGTGAACATCGTCGATCCGGATGTCGCCGTCATCACCACGGTCGACATCGACCACACCGACTGGCTTGGCAACGACCGCGAGGCCATCGGCGCCGAGAAGGCCGGCATCGCGCGGGCGTGGACGCCGTTGGTGCTTGGCGAGGTGGACTCGCCGTCCAGCGTGTTGCGCCATGCCTATGCCATCGGAGCGAATGCACTCCGGCTGGGCAGTGACTTCTTCCACGAGCCCATCGACAGCCAGCGCTGGCGCTGGCGCGAAGTGGGGGCAGAACTTGAACTGCCGGTGCCGGCGCTGTCCGCGCCTTCGCAGCGCGCGAACGCCGCCACGGCGATTGCCGCATTGCGCGCGCTGCCAGGAGACGTCATTCCTGACAGCGCCTTCGCGGAAGGCGTGGCCAAGGCTGCGCTCCCGGGCCGATTGCAACAGTTGGAGCGCGATGGCGTGCACGTGGTGCTTGACGTCGGCCACAACCCACAGGCGGCGCGCGAACTGGCCGCATGGCTGCAGATCCATGCCAGTGGTGGCGTGACCCGCGTGGTGTTCGCCGCGTTGGCAGACAAGGATGTGCGAAGCGTGGTCGACGCCTTCGCCGGCATGACCCTGCAATGGCACCTGGCCGGCCTGGACGTGGGGCCGCGCGCGCAGACCGCCGGGCAGCTGGCCGCGCGCCTGCAGGGCACTGATGCGGATGGCGCCGTCCTGCACGGCCATGTCGGCGCCGCGCTGCAAGGCGCGCTTGCTGCATCGGCGCCCGGCGACCGCGTGCTGGTGTTCGGTTCGTTCCACACCGTGGCCGACGCATTGCACGTGCTGCATTCAGGTCGATGAGGGGGAGCGCGGTGGGACGCGCCGTATAATCGCGCCGGCACTCCTGCCTCATCTCCCGTGGACCTGGATGGATACTGCCCTGAAACAGCGCCTGATCGGCGCCGTCGTGCTGGTGGCGCTGGCCGTCATCTTCCTGCCCATGCTGGTGAAAGGCCCCGCGCCCGATAGCGGCGTGTCGGACGTGCCGCTGGATGTTCCGCCAGCCGCCGATGGCGAATACGAAACACGTGAGCTGCCCTTGGTCGCCCCGGGCAGCCCCCCCGCGAATGGTGCGGTCGGCATGCAGGGCCAGGTGGCCGCGCCCGCTGCGGAACCGCTCCCGGCGGCCGGCGTGCCGCAGTCCGCCGCCACTGCTGCCGGCAACTTCGCCGTCAGCTTCGGCGCCTATGCCACGCAGGCCGATGCCGATGCCGTGCTGGCCCGCGTGAAGCAGGCTGCGCTGCCGGGCTTTGTCGAGCCGGCGACGATCAATGGCAAGCAGGCATTCCGCGTGCGCGTCGGTCCCTATGCCGATCGCCCGCAGGCCGAATCCGCGCGTCTGGAGGCCATCAGGATCCGGGGTGATGTGAACGCCCAGGTCGTCACGCTGGACGCTGCGGCGACCACTGCGCCCACCCCGTCCGCCACGCCTGTGGCACCGACGCCTTCATCGGTGGCCGCCGCTCCCACGCCGGCGATCACCGCGCAGGCGCTGCCGCCGGAACCCAAGCCCGCGGCACCGGCGCCGAAGCCGGCCACCACGCCGCCGCCCGCCGAACCCAAGCCGACCGTCGCCGCGAGCAAGCCCGCCGCGCCCGCACCCAAGCCAGCCGAAGCAGCAAAGCCTGCCGCGTCCGGCGTGGGCTTCGCCGTGCAGCTGGGGGCATTCTCCAGCGCGGCGGACGCCAACGCATTGCGTGATCGCGCCCGCGCTGCCGGTTTCAGTGCGTTCGTCGAACAGGTCCGCACCGACAAGGGCACGCTCAGTCGCGTGCGCGTGGGGCCGGTGGCAAGCCGTGCCGATGCGGACCGGCTGAAGGCGCAGGTAGCGGCGAAGGTCGGTGTCGATGGCATGGTGCGCCCGCATCCTTGACCGGCATCGGCATCGCCACTGAATCCGGGTGCGGGCAGGCGCGCGCATGAGTGCGCTCGACCTGACACTGCTGGGCATCATCACCGTCTCGGCGCTGTTCGGGCTGATGCGCGGGCTCGTCAGCGCCGCAGCATCGATGGTCGCCTGGGTGCTGGCCGGCTGGGTCGCCTTCCACTACGGCGCGCAGGTCGCCGTCTGGCTTTCCGACGATGGGCCGCCCACCGCCAGCGAATTGCTGGGGGGGTACGCGCTCAGCTTCGTCGGCGTCATGCTCGTGGTCGGCGTGACCGGCTGGATCGTGCGGCAACTCGTGAAGACCGTGGGCCTGTCGGGGCTCGATCGTGTGCTGGGGCTCGGCCTGGGCATATTGCGTGGTGCCTTCGTGGCCTGCGTGCTGCTGTTGCTGGTGGCCTTCACCGACCTGCCGCGCGAACCTGAATGGCAGCGGTCATCCATCGTGCCGCTGCTCCTGCCCGGCGCGGAATGGCTTGCGCAGTGGTTGCCGGAATGGACTGTGCAGGAACTGGACTTTGGCAATGGGCGTCCGGCGGGCGATAATGCGCGCCTGCAAAACTTGCCCCTGCCGCTGCAAGAGTCCGGCGCCCCGCCGGAGCGCGTCTCCCCGCCAGCGTCGCCCGAGTCGAAACCGGAGTAGGTCCACCATGTGCGGCATCGTCGCAATCGTCGGCAACCAGAATGTTGCCGGCCAGCTTTATGACGGGCTGACCGTCCTCCAGCACCGCGGGCAGGACGCCGCCGGCATCGCCACCGCCGACGGCACGCGACTGCGCGTGCACAAGGACAACGGGCTGGTGCGGGACGTGTTCAACGCCAAGGCGATGAGCGTGCTGGAAGGCCGCGTGGGCATCGCGCATTGCCGCTATCCGACCGCGGGCTCCGAGGGCATGGACGAGGCGCAGCCGTTCTACGTGAACTCGCCCTACGGCATCGCGCTGGCGCACAACGGCAACCTGATCAACACCGAGGCCCTGCGCCAGGACGTGTTCGCCCAGGACCGTCGCAACATCAACACCGATTCGGACAGCGAAGTGCTGCTGAACGTGTTCGCGCACGAGCTGGACCTGCAGCGCACGCTCAGTCCGGAAGCCGCCATCCGCGCGGTCGCCGGCGTCCATCGCCGCGTCAAGGGCGGATATGCGGTGGTCAGCGTGGTGCTGGGCCTGGGCCTGGTGGCGTTCCGCGACCCGCACGGCATCCGTCCGCTGGTGCTGGGCAAGCGCGAGCACAGCGAAGGCACCGAGTACATCATCGCGTCCGAATCCGCCGCGCTCGACATTCTGGGTTTCACCCGCATGCGCGACGTGCAGCCCGGCGAAGCCATCGTGATCACCGCGCGCGGCGAGCTGTTCAGCGAAATCGTCGCCGAACCGCAACACCATGCGCCGTGCATCTTCGAGTACGTGTACTTCGCGCGTCCCGATTCGATGATCGACAACGTGTCGGTGCACAAGGCGCGCATGCGCATGGGCGTGAAGCTGGGCGAGAAGATCCTGCGCCTGCGCCCGGACCACGACATCGACACGATCATCCCGATCCCGGACACCTCGCGCGACGCCGCGCTGGAGATATCCAACGTGCTGGGCGTGAAGTACCGCGAGGGGTTCATCAAGAACCGCTATGTCGGCCGCACCTTCATCATGCCGGGGCAGGGCGAGCGGGTGAAGTCCGTGCGCCGCAAGCTCAATCCGATCAACCTGGAATTCCGCAACCGCGTGGTGCTGCTGGTGGACGACTCCATCGTGCGCGGCACCACGTCCAAGCAGATCGTGCAGATGGCGCGCGATGCGGGCGCGCGCAAGGTCTACCTGGCCAGTGCCGCACCGCCGGTGCGCCACCCCAACATCTACGGCATCGACATGCCGGCTGCCGATGAGCTGGTGGCACACGACCGCAGCATCGAAGAGATCGAGACGCTGCTCGGCTGTGACTGGCTGATCTACCAGGACCTGGAAGATCTCGAGGCGGCTGTGCGCGAAGGCAATCCGCAGCTGGCCGATTTCGACTCCTCCTGCTTCGATGGCAAGTATGTCACCGGCATCGAGCCGGGATATTTCGAGCGCATCGAGCAGATGCGCTCGGACGAGGCCAAGCGCAAGCGCCGCGTCGGCTGATTCCGGCGCGCACTCCATGGCCACGCTGTTCGAGGCCGCGCGTGCCTGCCTGGACGCAACGGACGTGGACGACAAGGTCGCGCTGACGCAGCGATTCGCTGACGCCTTCAAGCGCGGTGAGCTGGCCATTCCGGCGGACGCGCCGGCACCCGAACCGATCCGCATGCCGGGGCGACCGGCGAAGCCGGCCCTCGTGCATCCGCGCGAGCTGCCGCGCCGCGGGCTCGGCAGCGAGCCGGGCAGGGCGGCCTTCATCCACGCCATCGCGCATATCGAACTGAATGCCATCGACCTGGCCTGGGATGCGGTGTATCGCTTCCGTGGGATGCCGGCGGCGTTCCAGGCCGACTGGGTCAGCGTGGCCAACGATGAGTCGCGCCACTTCGTCCTGCTGCGCGACCGCTTGCGCGAACTGGGTTACGACTACGGGGATTTCGATGCGCACAACGGTCTTTGGGAGATGACAGAGAAGACCGCGCACGATGGTCTTGCGCGGATGGCGCTGGTACCGCGCGTGCTGGAGGCGCGCGGCCTGGACGTCACGCCAGGCATGATCGTCAAGCTGCGCGATCTGGGAGACGAAGCCACCGTCGGGATTCTCGACCTGATCCTGCGCGAGGAAATCGCGCATGTCGCCGCCGGTTCGCGCTGGTACCGTTGGTACTGCGAGCAGCGTGGCATCGAACCGCGCGCACGCTTCCGCGAACTGCTGAGGGAATACGCCGGCGGCTACCTGCATGGCCCGTTCAATATCGAGGCGCGGCTGTTGGCTGGGTTCGACGAAGACGAACTCGCGGCGCTGGAAGCCCCGTAGGGGGCTTGGGCGACCTGTGGACGGAATGCACATGAGGGTGTGGGAGCGACACAAGTCGCGATGAGCTACCGCGGAAGCATCATCGCGGCTTGTGTCGCTCCCACATCAGAGACCTACAGACGCTCCAGCGTCATTCCATGCGGTTCCACCCGCAGCACCGAGCCCTGCTCGTACCAGTCGCCCAGCACCACGCGGCGGCACGCCCGTTCGCCAACAATCAGTTCGTGGATGGCAGGGCGGTGCGTGTGACCATGGATCAGAGTGTCGATGCCGAACTGGACCAGTGTCGCGTCCACGGCCGCCGGCGTCACGTCGGTCAATGCTTCGAACTGCGCCTTGTCGCTCTGCTTCATGCCGCCCTGGTGAGCGGCACTGGCGGCACGCGCCTGCGCGGCGAAGGCGAGCCTGGCCGCCAGTGGCTGCGACAGGAACTGCGCCTGCCAGGCGGGATTGCGCGTCTGCGCGCGGAACGCCTGGTAGGTCGTGTCACCCGTGCACAGCAGGTCGCCATGCATGAGGATCGCCGGCTTTCCGTACAGCATGACAACGGCCGGATCGGGCAGGATGCGCATGCCGGCGCGGCGGGCGAAGGCATTGCCGAGCAGGAAATCGCGATTGCCACGAATGAAGAACACCGGCACGCCGGCATCGGCGACCTCCCGAATGCGGGCCTCGACGTAGGCACCCGTTTCCGATGGATCGTCGTCGCCCACCCAGGCCTCGAACAGGTCGCCCAGGATGTACAGGGCGTCGGCCGCAACGGCTTCCCGCTGCATGAACGCGCCGAACAACTCGGTGACGGCAGGGCGTTCAGCGTCCAGGTGCAGGTCGGAGATGAAGAGTGTGGTCATGCGGCGATTCTAAGCCCTCCCCACCGGGCTTCCTCTATCGGCAAGGCCTTCCGGGCGCCTCACCGAGCGGGCTCACTGCGGCGCGTTCGGGCCGGCGAGCGCGGCAGAACCGTCGCGGCGCGGTAAAATCGCGGGACTCCGTACTTGAGCTCCTCCATGGCCTGCCGTACCCGCTTCGCTCCCAGTCCCACCGGCTACCTGCACATCGGCGGCGCCCGCACGGCGCTGTACTGCTGGCTGGAAGCGCGCCATCGCAGCGGCGACTTCATTCTGCGCATCGAGGACACCGACCGCGAGCGCAGCACGCAGGCCGCGATCGACGCGATCCTGGACGCCATGGACTGGCTGGGCCTGGACTACGACGAAGGCCCGGTCTACCAGACCCAGCGCATCGGCCGGTATCGCGAGGTCGCTGAACAACTCGTCGCGGCCGGCAAGGCCTACTACGCCTACGAGACACGCGAGGAGCTCGACGCCATGCGCGAAGCCGCGATGGCGAAACAGGAGAAGCCGCGCTACAACGGCGCCGCGCGCGAGCAGAACCTGCCGCACCGCGACGACCCGAACCGCGTGATCCGCTTCAAGAACCCCCTCGACGGCGTGGTCGCCTTCGACGATCTGATCAAGGGCCGCATCGAGATCGCCAACAGCGAGCTGGACGACATGGTGATCTTCCGTCCGGACGGCTATCCCACCTACAACTTCGCCGTGGTGGTCGATGACTGGGACATGGGCATCACCGAGGTGATCCGCGGCGACGACCACATCAACAACACGCCCCGGCAGATCAACATCTACGAAGCGCTGGGTGCACCGGTGCCGAAGTTCGCGCACATGCCGATGATCCTGGACGAGCAGGGCGCCAAGCTGTCCAAGCGCACCGGTGCGGCCGACGTGATGCAGTACAAGGACGCCGGCTACCTGCCGCACGCGCTGATCAACTACCTGGCGCGGCTGGGCTGGTCGTACGGCGACCAGGAGCTCTTCTCGCGCCAGGAGCTGATCGACCTGTTCGACGTGAAGGACGTGAATTCCAAGGCCGCGCGCCTGGACATGGCCAAGCTGGGCTGGGTGAACCAGCACTACCTGAAGACCGATGCGCCTGCGGACATCGCGCCGCACCTCGTTTACCAGTTGGAGAAGCTGGGCATCGACCTGGCCGCGGGTCCGGCGCCGGCCGACGTGGTGGTCGCGCTGCGCGACCGCGTGCAGACGTTGAAGGACATGGCCGAGAAGGCGGTGGTCTGGTACCGGCCGCTGACGGTGTACGACGATGCTGCAGTAGCCAAGCATCTGGGCGCCCCCGCGCATGCTCCGCTGGCCAAGGCCCGCGAAAGCCTGGCGGCGCTGGCGGAGTGGAGCGCGGAAAGTGTGTCCGTCGCCCTGCACGAGGCCGCAGCGGCGCTCGACATCGGCATGGGCAAAGTGGCGCAGCCTTTGCGCGTGGCCATCACCGGGACGCAGGTCAGCCCGGACATTTCCCAGACGGTCTACCTTGCCGGTCGCGATGAAGCCTTGAAACGCATCGACGCAGCACTTATCAAGACAAGTACGGCCGCCTGATCACGGATCGCCCATGCCACACGCCTGCACCGACCCGAACCACCATGTCCATGACGCGCAGGCGTTCGTGGTCGCAGTGGAGCGCGCGTGCCAGGAGCGCGGCCTGCGGCTGACGCCGATCCGTGCGCGTGTTCTGCAGCTGATCGCCGAAGCCGGCAAGCCGGTGAAGGCCTACGAATTGCTCGAGTGGGTGCGCGCCACGAAGGGCGTGGGTGCCGACGCGCCGCCAACGGTGTATCGCGCGCTGGATTTCCTGATGGCCAATGGCTTCGTGCACAAGCTCGAATCCGTCAATGCGTTCGTCGCCTGCCATCACCCGAACAGCGCCCAGCACTCGGTGCCGTTCCTCATCTGCGACCGCTGCCACAGTGCGGTGGAACTGGAGGATCGCGACGTAGTGGCGGCGCTGGATGCGCGCGCCAAGGCACTGGGTTTCCAGCCACAGGCGCAGACGCTGGAAGTGCATGGCCTGTGCGCGCGCTGCGCTGCCGCGTAGCGGATTTGTTGTTGTAGGAGCGACGTAAGTCGCGATCGCGGATTTCGCTGGCCGGGAGCTGATCATCGCGCTAGGTCTTCCGGGCAAGAAAGAAGCTGCGCCAGCTGAAGCTTCCGGCAAGTGTTGGCGTGCGGTCGCGACTTACGTCGCTCCTGCAGTTGCTCCTGCAACGGATTTGCTCACGCCGCCGCCGGCACCGCTTTCGGTGGCGTTTCCCGGATAGGCAGGTTCGCTGCTGCCGCGATCAACGCCAACGCCATATCCGCGTACCACATCCACGTGTAGTCGCCGAAGCGCTCCAGCGCCAGCCCGCCGAGCCACGCACCGAAGAAGCCGCCGATCTGGTGCGACAGCAAGGTCAGTCCGAACAGGGTGCCCAGGTAGCGCGGACCGAACAGCTTGCCGACCAGGCCGGCCGTGGGTGGCACCGTCGCCAGCCAGGTGAAACCGAGTGCTGCCGCGAACACGTAGAACGTCAACGGCGTCGGAGGCGCCAGCAGATACAGCGCGATCATCACCGCGCGACTGGCATACATCACCGCGAGGATCCACTTCATCCGCACGCGCTGGCCCAGTGCACCGGCCACCAGGCTGCCGGCCACGTTGAACAGGCCGATCAGCGCGATCGACACCGCCGACACGCTGGGCGACAGGCCGCACAATGCGATTTCGCCAGGCAGGTGCGTCACCAGGAAGGCGATGTGCACGCCGCACGTGAAGAAGCCCAGGTGCAGCATCCAGTAGCTGCGGTCACGCAGGGCGATGGCGATCTGCTGCTTGAGCGAGATATCGCCGACCGCGGTGGCGGGTGTTGAACCCGTCGAAGACGCCACCTTCCTGCGCAACGGGAAGGCCAGCGGAATCGCCAGCAGCGACGCAATGGCAAGCGTGTACATCGCGCTGGCCCAGCCGGCGACGGCGATGACGGCCTGCACCAGCGGCGCGAAGACGAACTGTCCGAGCGAACCCCCCGCGTTGATGAAGCCCGCGGCGAACGAGCGTTTCTCGGGCGCCAGCTGTTGTGCGGTGGCGCCGATCAGGATGGAGAAGCTGCCTGCGCCTGCGCCGGCCGCCGTCAACAGGCCCAGCGTGAACATGAGCCCCCAGGGCGAGGTGAGATGCGGCGTCAGGGCCAGCCCCAGCGCCAGCAGGATGCCACCGAGCACCAGCACGCCGGTGGAACCGCGCTTGTCGGCGATGGCGCCGAAGATCGGCTGCACGGCTCCCCACGTGAACTGGCCGATCGCCAGCGCGAAGCTGATCGTGGCGATACCGATGCCGGTGTCCTGGTGGATCGGTGAAACGAACAGCCCGGTGGTCTGGCGCGCGCCCATGGTGATCATCAGCGTCGCTGCGGCGGCCAGCAACAGGCCCCAGTGCATGCGCGGAGCGGGCGTCGGGGTAGCGGGGCTCATGCGGCTTCTCCCAGGCGCTGGCGCAGCAGGTCGTCGAGGTGGTCCAGGTCGCGGTGCAATCGTTTGACGCCGGCCTCGCCGAGCATCGCGTCGATGACCGCCTGCGCATGTCGCCAGAGGGGCTTCGCGGCGGCGAGTCGGTCGCGGCCCGGCGGGGTCAGCGCGATCACGCGCTGGCGCGCGTCGTGGCCGCGGACGATTTCCACCAGGCCTGCATCCACCAGCGGCGACAGGTTGCGGGTCAGGGTGGTGCGATCCATGCCGAGTTCTCCGGCCAGGTCGCCCAGCACGCGTGGCTCGCGTTCGCTGCGGCGCAGGATGGAGTACTGGTTGAGGCTCAGGCCGGCCCCGGCGAGTTCATGGTCGTACACCTGGGTGACGCGGCGGCTTGCGCGGCGCAGGCGGAAGCAGGTGCATGAGCTGGGCGATGCGGTAGCGGAGGGGGCGGGCATGCGGGATTGATCGCGATGGGGGCTGCCGGATGAATTATGTGTATATGCACATAAGTGTTGTCAAGAAGGGCGGCTGCCATCCAGGCCAGCCGCCCCGGGGAGGGCCGTCAGTCGCCGGTCAGAAGTACGCGCGGATGCCGAAGGCCACGCCGCGGCCCGGCAGCGGCGCGTAGTCGCGCAGCAACGAGGTATGCGGGCGGGCTTCTTCGTCGGTCAGGTTGCTGCCATCCAGGAACACCTCCCAGCTTGATGTCGTGCGATCCCAGCGATATGCCAAGTGCGCATCCACCAGCGTGTAGCCGTCACTCGGCTCCTCGTTCTGTGCAAGGTCGTCCTGCTTGCTGTAGCGCACCGCGCCCAGCGATGCGCGCCAGCCACCCAGCGACCAGCCCAGGTCGGCACCGATGCGCATCGGTGCGATACGCGGCAGGTAACCGCCCTGTGCGATATCCACTTCGTAACCATGCGTATGGTCGCCATGCGGTACCTCGAAGGCCACCGTCCGCATGCCGTTGCCATCGAGCTCCGCACGCACGTAGTCGCCGTACACGCGCAGGTCCCATGCGCCGGCGGCGGTATCGGCGAGCTGGATCTTCGCTTCGGCCTCGGCGCCGGTGAAGGTGGCGTCGTCCTGTGTCCACAGGCGCACCGGATAGCCTTCTTCTTCCACGCCGGTATCGGTGAGGTAGATGAAGTCCTTGAACTTCGTCTGGTAGACCGCCAGCTTCAGATCGACGCGATCGGTGTGCCAATGCGCGCCGATTTCCGCGCGCACGCCCTTCTCGGTATCCAGCGAAGCGTCACCGATCTCGATGGACTGCGTGGCGACGTGGGTGCCGCCGGCGAACAGTTCCTCATTCGTGGGCGCACGCTCGGAACGGTCCAGCCCAAAGCGCAGGTCGAAGCCGTCGCTCAGGCGCCAGATCGCGGCGGCAGAAAGATTGACCGCATTGAAGTCGCTTGCGGCACGGTCATCCGGCTTCAGTTCGACCTTGTCGTAGCGGCCACCCAGTTCCAGCTTCCACGGGCCGAAGTCCTTTTCCTGCACCACGAAGAACCCCAGAGTGTCGGTGACGGTCGACGGCACGAAGGCTTCATCGCCCACGGCGCTGAAATCGGTGCTGCCGAACTGCAGGCCGAAGGCGCCGCGCCAGCCATTCCATTCCTTCTGCACGGCTTCAAGGCGCGCGTCGTAGCCTTCATTGGTGAAACGGGTGCCGACTTCGCCGCCTTCCAGCTCCACATGCTCGTAATCGTTCCAGGCCGCGCGCAGGTTGAGGCTCTGCAGGAAAGACACCGGGTCGTAGATGCCGGTTTTCAGGTCCAGCCGGTTCTGCACCATGTCGATCCGTACCGCGCCTTCCTCGTGCGCTTCGTGGTCGTGGTCTTCCTCGCCGTCATGGTCGTGGTCATGATCTTCTTCGCCATGCACGTGCGCGCCGGCAGGAATGCCGTAGTCGGTGCGGTAGGTGCTGGCGGCCAGGCCGAAGTAGCCACGGTCGCCGAGATAGGTCGCGCCGATGGCTCCGGCGCGCGTCTTCACCGAGCTGTTCGGCAATGTGCCGCGGGGCTGCGGTTCTTCTTCGTGTTCTTCGCCTTCCTCGTGGTCGTGCAGGATGGCCACGCCCGGGATGTCGTAGTCGTCGGTGTCGCGGACCAGGCCGTCGACATGCAGCACCCAGTTCCCGTTGACGCCGTCGAGGCGGAACATGCCGGTGCGTTCGTCGTTGACGGTGTTGCCGCGCACTTCCGCGCGTCCGCTCAGTGGCTGGTCCGGGATCGATTCGGCCAGCCGGCCATCGACCACGTTGACGGCACCACCGATGGCGCCGCTGCCGAACAGCAGGGTGGCGGGCCCCTTCAGCACTTCGATCTGGTCGGCGAGGAACGGCTCGATGCTGACCGCGTGGTCGGCGGAGACCGTGGAGGCGTCCATCGAGCCGATGCCGCCGGACAGCACCTGCACGCGCGGGCCTTCCTGGCCGCGGATGATCGGGCGACCCACGCCCGTGCCGAAATAGGTGGTCTGCACGCCCGGCAGCTTCGCCACCGTCTCGCCCAGGGTGCCGGCCTTGGCCTTGTCCAGCGCTTCTCCGTACAGGACCTCCACCGGGGTGGCGACGGATTCGGCATTGCCCTTCAACGGTGAGGCGGTCACCACTACGGCGTCCAGATCCTTGGCCTGGGGGGCTCCGGCGTCGTCCGCCAGCGCGGCGGGGGAGGCCAGCGCCAGGGCGAGGGCGGCGGCGAGCAGGTGGGGGGCGGGAGGGGCGCGACGCGGGGATGGCATGGGCGTGGATTCACTCATGGTGGGGAAGTTGAAGATGTTATAATATACCAATAGTGACAATATAACCCTCCCGGAAGTCATACTTGTCCCCATGAAGTCCTCCCTCCGCTTCTTCATCGATCGCTTCGCCGCTGCCGGATCGCTGGTGTGTGCATTGCATTGCGCGATCACCCCCCTGCTGTTGGCCGCGATTCCCTCGCTGGGCCTGTCCGTGTGGCTGGGCGACGGGTTCGAGCGTGGCTTCGTGACCTTCGTGACCGTGCTGGGCCTTTTCAGCCTGCTCTGGGGCTATCGCCGCCACCGTGCCTTCCGCGCGCTGGGCATGCTCCTGTTCGGTCTGGCGGCCCTGTGGGCGGGTGTGCTGTATGCACCCCTCCACGAAGCCGTGGTGCCACACGCCATCGTCATGACCGTGGGCGGTACGCTGGTCGGCCTGGCCCACCTGCTGAACCTGCGCCTGAACCACTGGCACATCCACGACGCCAGCTGCGCCCACTGAGCGCCTGCCCGTGACGCTGGCAGGGGCCGGGAAGGCCCCGCTGTGGTAGGCTTTGCGGCCTCGCGCGCAGCGCCCCGATCCGGTGGTCGCACGTGCAATCGCCCCGACCCGGGCGTACTTTTCAGTGAATCAGGAGAACAAAGATGGGCAAGGGTGATCGCAAGACGGCCAAGGGCAAGCGCTATTCGTCCAGCTACGGCAATGCACGCAAGCACACGGTCGCCAAGGCGGGTGTGGCTGCCACCGCCACCGCCAAGAAGTCGGTCGTGAAGACCCCGGCGAAGAAGGCCGTGGCCAAGAAGGCCGTCGCCAAGGCGTAAACCAACCGCGCCGGCAAGCCCGGCAGCGCGTGCGAAACCCCGGCCCATGCCGGGGTTTTCGTTTTTCTAGCCAGGGGTGACGAGGCGGCCGCCTACGTGTATGGCCGACACCAGGTCGCCGCCCAGCCAGTAGGCGAGCTGCGCGGGCTGGCCGATGCGCCAGCGCACGAAGTCCGCGCGTTGGCCGGCCTGCAGGCGTCCACGATCCGACAGGCCCAATGCCCGTGCCGCATGCACGGTGGCGCCGCGCAAGGCTTCCTCGGGCGTCAGGCGGAAATGCGTGCACGCCAGCGACATCGCCAGCCGCAGGGATTGCAGCGGTGACGTGCCGGGATTGCAATCCGTCGCCACCGCCATCGGCACACCCTGTGCACGGAAGGCATCCAGTGGCGGCAATCTGGTTTCGCGCAGCACGTGGAATGCGCCCGGCAACAGCACGGCAACGCTGCCTGCCTGCTTCATGGCGGCGACACCGGCTTCCGAGGTGTACTCCACGTGGTCCGCCGACAGCCCGCCAAAGCCGGCCACCAGCGCCGCACCGCCACCATCGCTCAACTGGTCCGCGTGCAGTTTCACGGGGAGCCCCAAGGCGCGCGCGGTTTCGAACACCCGCTGCGTCTGCGCCGCGGTGAAGCCGATGCGTTCGCAGAAGGCGTCCACCGCATCCACCAGTCCTTCCGCATGCAGCAGCGGCAGCCAGTCGCACACGGCGCCGATGTAATCATCGGCACGTCCTGCGTACTCCGGCGGCAACGCATGCGCACCCAGGAACGTGGTGCGCACCGTGATGCCGAGCGCAGCGCCGATGCGCCGGGCCACGCGCAGCATCTTGCGCTCGTTTTCGAGATCGAGGCCATAGCCGGATTTGATCTCCAGCGTGGTCACGCCATCGTCGCGCAGCGCGCGCGCGCGCGGCAGCGACTGTGCGAACAGGTCGTCCTCGCTGGCGGCACGGGTGGCTCGCACCGTGGACACGATGCCGCCTCCTGCACGCGCGATGTCTTCATAGCTGGCGCCCTGCAGGCGCTGTTCGAACTCGCTTGCGCGGTCGCCGCCGAACACGACATGCGTGTGGCAATCCACGAGGCCGGGCGTCACCCAGTCGCCGCGCGCATCGATGAAGGTGTCGGCCAGCGCATCCGGTGGCGCGGGCAGGCTGTCCATTGCGCCTGCGAACACCAGCACGCCTTCGCGCCAGCCCAGCGCGCCGTTCTCCGCCACGCCGTAACCGGTGTCGCCTGCCAGCGTCACCAGTCGCGCATTCACCAGCAGGCCGTCCCAACGGAGCGTCATGAGGTCAATCGCCTCCGCCGTCGCCGCCGCCGTCCGCATCGCCCTCGAAGCCATGGACGCTGCCGTTGCCACCGTCGTCCCGATCCGTCTTCGCGGCCTTCAGGAACACGAAGACCGCAAAAAGGGCCGCCGCGACGAACAGCAGGGCGATTTCAAGAGCATCCATGGGCGTGCCAGAGCAGGGAGCGACGCGGTAGCCTAACGCACCCTTGTCGCCAGCCGTGAGCATTGCCATGTCCCCGCGTGATCCCAACGAAGCGCTGGCCGTCGCCGCCGACGGCGGATGGCGCGTCCCCGGCATCGCCAACCTGCATTCGCATGCCTTCCAGCGCGCGATGGCCGGCCTGGCGGAGCGACAGACGCATCCGGAGGACAGTTTCTGGACCTGGCGCGAGATCATGTACCGCTTCGCGGCCCGCATGACGCCCGACAGCATGTACGCGGTGGCGACGCAGCTGTATGCGGAAATGCTGGAAGCCGGTTACACGCAGGTATGCGAATTCCACTACGTGCACCACCAGCCGGACGGCACGCCTTATGCCGACCCGGCCGCGATGTCGAAGGCGGTGGTGGCCGCCGCGCGCGACACCGGCATTCGCATGACGCTGTTGCCCGTGCTGTACATGACCGGTGGTTTCGACGGACGCGAGCTTTCGCCACGGCAGCAGCGGTTCGGCCACGGCGTGGACGACTTCCTTCGCCTGTTCGACAGTTTGCGCTCCCTGCAGGATGACGCATTGCGCGTGGGCTGCGCGTTCCACAGCCTGCGTGCGGTGCCGGAAGCGGCCATGCGGCACGTGCTGGCGGCATTGCCCGCCGACGCGCCGGTGCACATCCACATCGCAGAACAGGTGGGTGAGGTGCAGGACTGCCTGGCGCTGCGCCAGGCGCGGCCGGTCGAATGGCTGCTGGGCGAATGCCCCGTCGATCGTCGATGGACGCTGGTGCATGCCACGCACCTCACCGAAGACGAGACGCGCGGCATCGCCACCAGTGGCGCCACGGTGGCGATCTGTCCCACGACCGAAGCCAACCTGGGCGATGGCCTGTTCCCGTTGCGCGACTACCTGCAGGCGGGCGGGCAATGGGGCATCGGTTCGGATTCGCATGTCTCGGTGTCGCCCGTGGAGGAACTGCGGTGGCTGGAGTATGGCCAGCGCCTGGTCACGCACCATCGCAACATCGCGGTGACGCCGGCATCCACCAGTGTCGGTGAGACGCTGTTGCGTGGCGTGCTGGCCAGCGCCGCGGATGCCACCGGCTTCGCGGGGACACACGGGGATTCCGTCCTCCTGGATGGACATGCCCCCGCACTGGCGGGCGCCACGCAGGACGATGTCATCGACCGCTGGCTGTTCGCCGGCAATCGTCCGCTGGTGGAGGAGGTCCGCGTAGCGGGGCGCCAGGTCGTCGCCGGCGGGCGGCACGTGGCAGGCGAGGCCATCGCGCGGCGTTACGCCGGGACGCTTCGACAGCTGCTGCGGGATTGAGGGCGTGCGGGACGGGCTGCCACCGTCGCCGGTGCCATCCGCCGGATCGGGGGTTCCGTCGCGGGTAGTGCCCGCTCCATCCGATGCCTGCACGGCGCATGGACAGGCGCGGCAGCATGGCGGCCATCCCACCCGGAGCCATGTCATGACGTTCGCGCATTCCCTCGCCCTGACGCTGGCAGTGGTCAGCGGTTCCGTCCATGCCATGAGCGACGACGCACTGGCCGATGTCGTCAGCCAGCGCCTGCAGGGCGATCGCACCGGCGCGTGCATGGCAGTGGCCGTGATCGAAGGCGGCAGCGTGGCCCGCACGTTCCAGTGCGCGGATGGACGGGACATCGCGCGCATCGGCGCCGATACCGCCTTCGAGATCGGCTCCGTCAGCAAGACCATGACAGCGGCGCTGCTGGCCGACCTGATCCTGCAGGGCAAGGGCTCGCTGGATGACCCGCTGTCCGAGTGGCTGCCGGCGGGCACCAGACTGCCGGACTACCAGGGCAAGCCGATCCTGATCCGCCACGTGGTGACACACAGCTCGGGATTGCCCGCACTGCCGTCGCGCATGGCCGCGCCGAACGTGGACGATCCCTACGCCAGGCTGGACGAGGCCGCGTTGCTCGCCTCGCTTGGCGATGTCACCCTGACCGCCGCGCCCGGCACGACATTCGAATACTCGAACTTCGCCTCGATGGTGCTGTCCTACGCCGTCGCCCGCCGCGCCGGCACGGACATGGAAACGCTCCTGAAGCAGCGGCTGTTCGCACCGCTCGGGATGCAGCACGCTTACATCGACCATGCACCGCCCGGCGTGCGTGCGGCGGTGGGGCATACGCCGAATGCGCAACCGGCTTCCGCCTGGCATTTCCATGCCAACCTCGCGGGCGTGGGTGGCGTGCGCGCCACGCTCGAGGACATGGTCCGCTACGTGCAGGGCCAGCTTGGTAGCGAGGCGACATCCGTCTCGCCCGCCCTGGCGCTGTCGCAGCAGAAGCTCTCCGATGCGCCACCGATGGCGATGAACTGGATGCTGATGCCGGTCGGGGAGCGCATCGTGCACGTGCACGAAGGCGGTACCGGTGGCTTCTCGTCCTTCGTGTCGTTCGACAAGGACGGGCAGCGGGGGGTGGTGATCCTGTCCGACACCACCTGGAATTCGATCGGCAGCCTGGGCTCGCTGGGCCTGCATCTGGTCGACGTCCGCTTTCCGCTCGGCTCGCCGCGCCGCGAGAGCAAGCCCGATGCCGCACTGCTCGATGCGCTTGCCGGTGAGTACCAGCTGGCGGGCGGCATGAAGATGACCGTGCGCCGGAAGGGCGATGCGCTGGAGATCCAGCCCGCCGGGCAGGGCGCCTATGCGATGGGGTACGACAGTGCGGGCGATTTCTACCCACGCGAGTTCGATGCCGTCCTGCGGCCGCAGCGTACGTCGGAGGGACAGTCGTTCACATGGATGCAGATGGGCGCCGCTCTGCCGGCCAGGCGCATGGATGCCACCGCGCCGAAGCCTGCGTTGAAGCTCGATGCCGCCGTGCTGCGCGAATACGAAGGCGACTACCCGCTCATGCCCGCGTTCGCGCTCACCGTGAAGGCGCAGGGCGAGACGCTGACCATCCAGGGCACCGGCCAGCCGGCGCTGCCCGTGCAGGCGGTGGCGCCGGACGAGTTCGTGATGGACGCTGTCGGCGCCGAGATACGCTTTGAGCGGGATGCGGCGGGCAAGGTGGTTGCATTGACGCTGAAGCAGGCCGGCCAGCAGCTGCGCGGCGAGAGGAAGTAGGCCATGGATCGCGATTACTCCCTGCGCCAGAAGCTGCCACCCGAGGTGCTGGTGGGCGGCAACGCGGTGTGGAGCCGTTATCGCCAGTACCCGGTGTTCGGCCGGCAGTGGTTGCTCGGTCGCAGTCTGCTGTTCTGCGGCGTGATCGCGGTGGTCGCCGCCTTCATAGGGGCCGGTGTCGGCGTGGCGGTGCAGGATCTCGCCATCGCGCTGAAGGTGGCGGCGACGCAGTTTGTCGCCTTCAGCCTGATGGCGACGCTGGGACCTGCACTCGCCACTGCAGTGCGCCATCGTGCCTGGCCGGTTGCATGGGAGCGCAAGGCCGTGGTGATCGCCGTCTTGGCCGGCATGGTGCTCAGCTTCTTCGTCGATCGCGTGGCGTCTTCGTACATCGACCAGTTGGTGAGGCCCGAACTGGCTGCCGCCGGACTGTCCTCGAAGCCGCCTGTGCTTTCACCCGTGATGAAGGCGATCGGCCTGGCCATCAACATCGCCGCACTGGTGGTGATCTACGGCCTGTTCGGTGGCGGGCTGGCCTTGCGCGCGTATTTCAGCGAGCACCGTCGATGGGAAGACCATCATCACCTGCGCGAACTGAGCGCACTCGAAGATCGCGTGCACGAAGCGGACCTGCGCCTGGGCGTGTTGCAGGCCCAGGTGGAGCCGCATTTCCTGTTCAATACTCTGGCCTCGGTGCGCGCACTGGTGCGACAGGATCCCGCCCAGGCGGAGGCCACGCTGGACGCGCTGGTCGCCTTCCTGCGCGCCACCATCCCCAAGCTGCGCGACGACCGCGGGCTGCATGCCACGCTGGGGCAGCAACTGGACATCGCCACCAGCTACCTCGCGCTGATGCAGGTGCGGATGGGCGGGCGACTGGCGTACACGGTGCGGGCGGACGATGCGCTTCGCGCCCTGCCATTCCCACCCTCATTGCTGATCACGCTGGTGGAGAACGCGATCAAGCACGGCATCGAGCCGCGCCCGGGCCCGGGGCGCATCGAGGTGGCGGCGGTCGTTGAAAGCGAGCAGTTGTGCGTCCGGGTCATCGACGATGGGGCCGGCCTGCAGCCTGGCCTGAGCACCGGCGTGGGATTGGCGAACGTGCGGGAGCAACTCGCCGCACGCTACGGTGCGCAGGCGGACTTCGCGCTGTCGCCACGGTCGGACGGCCGCGGTGTTTGCGCCGGGATCCGCGTGCCGCTACGGTCGCAGGCATGAGCCGCATCACCGCCATGATCGCCGAGGATGAAGCGCCGCAGCGACGCGCGCTGCAGCAGCAGTTGCACGCTGCGTGGCCGGAACTCGAAATCGTGGCGGTATGCGAGGACGGCGTGTCCGCACTGGAGGCCGTGGCGCGGCATCGTCCCCGGATCGCGTTCCTCGACATCCGCATGCCGGGCGTCAACGGACTGGACGTGGCCCGGAAGGTGGTCGAACAGGAGGGACTGGTGGTTTTCACCACCGCCTACGAGGATTACGCGATCCGCGCCTTCGAGGCGGGCGCCGCAGACTATCTGCTCAAGCCTGTGCAGGACGCGCGGCTGGCGCAGGCGGTGGAGCGCGTGAGGGAGCGGCTTGCAGACCCGCGCGCGCCTGATCTTCGTGCGCTGATCGACGATCTCGAGGCGCGCCTGCGTCCGCAGGGCGAACGGCTCATCCGCTGGATCACCGCCAGCGTCGGCGACAGCGTGCGCATGATTGCCATCGATGAGGTGCTGTTCTTCCAGGCGCAGGACAAATACGTGCGGGTGGCGACCGCCGATGACGATGCGATCATCCGCATGCCGCTGAAGGAACTGCTGGGCGGGCTTGACCACGATGTGTTCTGGCAGGTGCATCGCGGCGTGCTGGTGCGCGTGCAGGCGATCGACCGCGTGCGCAAGGACGAACTCGGCCGACACCAGCTCAGCGTGAAGGGCCGCAAGGATGTACTGCCGGTCAGCGCCGCGTTCCAGCAGCGTTTCCGCGGCATGTAGGCGATCTCAGCCGAACAGGTCGCCCGCCCTCGCCAGCGCGCCTTCCAGTTCCAGCAGGAACTGCTTGGTCGGCAGGCCGCCACCGAAGCCCGTCAGCGAACCGTCGGCACCGATCACGCGATGACAGGGCAGCACGATGGGCAGCGGATTGCGTCCGTTGGCGGCGCCGACGGCGCGCATCGCGGTGGGTTTTCCGACGCGCTGCGACAGTTGCGCGTAGCTGACCGTTTCCCCGTAGGCGATGCCGGCCAGCGCCAGCCACACGGTGCGCTGGAAGTCGGTGCCGCGCGGTGCCAGCGGCAGATCGAACGCGCGGCGCGTCGCGGCAAAATACTCATCCAGCTGGCGCGCGGCCAGATCGAGCACGGGATGTTGCCCCTCCGTCCATCCAGCACGGTTCGCGGGGTGGCGGTTGCGCGGGAATTCGATCGCATGCAGGCCGTCGTCGGTCGCGGCCAGGGTGAGCGTGCCGACAGGGCTGGCGAGGTGGCGGAAGAGGATCATGGTGAGGGCAGGATAAGGGAGCTCGAATGTAGGAGCGACGTGAGTCGCGACCGGGATCCTTCAGACGACGGAAACATTTCACTCATGCGGTCGCGACTCACGTCGCTCCTGCAGGAGAGCGTGGCTTCTGCGCCGCCATGCTCGCCTTCCACACATGGATCACCGCATACGCGCGCCACGGCCGCCAGGCTTCCGCGCGTGCCGTCAGGACTTTTGCTGTCATCCGCGTGCCATCCGTCGGCACCGCCTTCTGCAGGACCAGATCGTCGGCAGGAAACGCATCCGGATGACCTAGTGCGCGCAGCGCCATGTAGTGCGCCGTCCACGGGCCGATGCCGGGCAGGGCCACCCAGCGTGCAGTGAAATCGTCCAGCGTGCGCTCCGGGTTGAAGTCCACGCGACCTTCGATCAGTGCGCGCGCAAGCCCGCGTATCGTGGCGGCGCGCGCGCGGGTCAGGCCGATCTCGGTCAGATCCACGTCGGCGATCGCGTCGGGCGTCGGAAACACCTGCGTCAGTGCCCCGAACGGTGTCGCCAGCGTGGTTCCATACCGTTGCGCCAGGCGGGCGGTCAGCGTGCGCGCGGCGGCCACGCTGACCTGCTGGCCGATGACGGCCCGCACCGCGATCTCGAAACCTTCCCAGCCGCTGGGCAACCGCAGGCCCGGTCGTTCGCGCAGCAGGGGGCGCAGGCGCGCGTCGCCCTCCAGCGCGTGCGCGATGGCTCGCGGATCCGCATCCAGATCGAACATGCGTCGCAGGCGATGCACGATCCCCAGCAGGTCGGCAGGTGCCGCACCGTGCAATTCCAGCTTCAGGGCATGCGGGTCCTTCCCATCCCATGCGCTTACCCGCAACCAGCCCGGCGCAGCCCCCGTGCCGATCACGCGTGAATACCCGTGCCCATCCACGGCTTCCACGCCGGGCAGGGCGCGTCCGCGCAGGAAATCCAGCATCGCGGCAAAGTCGTAGGGCGGCCGGTAGCCCAGGCGGAGCGTCATGATCTCGTGCGAAGGCGGCGCATCGCGCTTGCGCAGATCGCGCGGCGCCATGCGGTATTCCTCGCGGAAGGCGGTGTTGAACCGGGTCAGGCTGCCGAACCCCGCCGCCAGGGCCACCTGCGTGATCGGCAGCGCCGTATCGGTGAGCAGCTGCTTGGCGAACAGCAGGCGCCGCGTGCCGTGCACGCCCGCAGGCGTCGCGCCCAGGCGTTCGGTGAACAGGCGCCGCAGCTGCCGTTCGCCCAATCCGACTTTCCCGGCCAGTGCGGACAACGGCGCGTCCACCAGCGCGCCCTGGTCGATCAGCTTCAGTGCGCGTGCCACCACTGCATCGCCGCGCCGCCAGGTGCCGTCGCCGGGGGCGAGTTCCGGGCGGCAGCGCAGGCACGGGCGGAAGCCGGCGGCCTCTGCCGCAGCGGCTTGGCGGTAGTAGACGATGTTCGCCGGCTTCGGTGCCGGGGCCGGGCACACCGGCCGGCAGTAGATGCGGGTGCTGGTGACGGCGGTGAAGAACAGGCCGTCGAAGCGCGCATCGCGGCTCAGGCGCGCCTGTTCGCAAACATGCGGGTCGGGCAGGGCAGTGGCATCGGCGGGAAGCATGCGGGAAGGCTAGCACCGGCCCCGCGCGTGGACTCCCCGTTTCCGGACATCAATGCGGCATGTCCGCCCGCGGTGCCAGCACCGGCGCGAAGGTCGCGGCCGTGCCGTCGTTGCGCGCCGGCGCGAGGCCCAGCAACGTCGCCAGCAGCGGGTACACGTCCACGTTGTCGAATGCCGGCAGCGTTGCGCCACGGCGGAAACTGGGCCCCGCCGCCACGAACACCGCGCGCATGGAGGGCAGGGTGTTGTCGTACCCATGCGAACCGCGGTTCAGCCGGTCCTTCGGCACGCGCTGCAGTTGCTCGGCTGGCAGGGCATTCCACCCTTCATCGAACTGGCAGACGATCGCGGGCACGCGCGGATGCCTGCCGTAGTGCCAGCGGGCCGGCAGATCCTGCTTGCGCCAGCATTGGTAGTGGTCGTGCCGACCGAGCAGGCGGTGTCCGGCGGCGGCTTCGTGGCCTGGGCGCGGATTGAAGCCGATCACCTGTCCCGTGCTGACCGCCTCGGCCTGCTCGAAGGCGGCCATGTCTTCCAGCGCGATGTACTGATCCGGCGCCACCGGCGCCATGCCGTGGTCGGAGACCACCACGATGTCCGTGGACGTGCGCAGTCCGCGTGCATCCAGTGCCTGCATGATGCGGCCCACGGCGGCATCCACTTCGCGGATCGCCGCCAGGGTTTCCGGCGCATCCGGGCCTTTGTCGTGGCCCACGTTGTCCACCCGCTCGAAATACAGCGCCGCCAGGTGGGGCCGCGTCGCTGCGGGCTCGGTCAGCCAGTCGGCGACCTGGTCCGCGCGCTCGAGCGAACTGATCTCCGGGGAATAGGGGACCCACCGCGTGGGACGGCGGCCATCGATGGGGGCCGCGTTGCCCGGCCACGCCCAGATCGCAGTGCGCAGGCCGGCCTTCTCGGCGGTGTTCCAGATCGGTTCGCCCTGCCACCAGCGCGCATCCGCGCCCGCTGCTTTGTCGGCCACCTTGAAGCCGCCCACGGCGTCATCGCGCATGCTGTTGTGGATGATGCCGTGGCGGTCCGGCCGCAGCCCGGTGACCAGGGTGAAGTGGTTGGGAAACGTCAGCACCGGGTAGGAGGGATTCATCCATGCCGCGTGCACGCCCTCGGCCGCCAGGCGGTCCAGGTTGGGCGTGTTGCCGCGTGCCAGCGCACTGGCGGCCAGGCCGTCGATGGAAATCAGCACGACGCTGTGCCGGGTGGAGGGTGTCGGGGCGGCGGAGGGGGTGGTGGCGCAACCGGCCGTCCAGAGCAGGACGGCCAGCACCGTCACCCTGACCAATGGCAGGCGCATGCGGTACGTAGAGGAGCTGGAATCCATGACAGCTTGGCAGACTCCGGGGAAATCCGCATGACAACGCTCCTCCGACTTTCGTGCACGCTGGCGCTGGGACTGCTGGCCGGTGATGCGTTGGCCGTGCCGCCGGAAACCACGCGGCAGGCCGAATGCGCCGTCTGGCAGCGCGAACTCAGCTTCGCCCAGTCCGTCGCCGAGCACGATGCCGCCGCATTCGCCGAGCACCTGCATCCCGACGCCGCCTTCGGTGTCAGCCGCGCGCCGACACGGGGGCGCGAGGCCATCACCCTGGAATGGGCACCGCTGATAGAAGGCAAGACGCTGAAGCTGCGCTGGTACCCGGCGGTCGTGACCCTCGGCGGCGATGGCCGCACGGCCTATTCCAGCGGTCCGGCCCTGTACGAGGACCCGGCGACCGGCGAGCACAGGATCGGCCGCTTCGGCTCGGTGTGGCACCGGGGCGATGACGGCACATGGCGCGTCCTGTTCGACGATGGCGTGTCCCCGCAGAAGGCCGATGCGGCGGCCGTGCAACGCTTCCACGAAGGGCGCAAGGTGCACTGCCCTCCTGCCTGAGTTCCGCCTAAACGGTCAAGACGTCCAGACTCACATTCACCCGTGGCGAGGCGTAACGTAGGTCCCACACGCTCGCCCGGGAGTCGATCATGAAACACCTGACCCTCTTCGCTTTCGCTGCCTGCCTGGCGGCTACCGCCGCGCACGCCGAATCGCCTGTCGCCGCAGCGCAACCCGCAGCTTCTCCGGAGACGGCTGTCGCCGAAACCCGCGCCGCGACGCCAGCCACCGATGCCGAGGCCGCCTCCGCAGCCACCGAAAAGCCGCCCGTGTCGGAAGCCAACTGCGTGCGCCAGACCGGCAGCCGCATCCGTCCGCGCGATCACAAGACGGCCTGCAACGGTCTTCCGGGCCGTGCGTACACCAAGGAAGATCTCGACCGTACCGGTCACCTCAACCTGGCTGACGCGCTGCGCTCGCTGGATTCCTCCATCCGGTAATTCCGGAAGAGCGGCCAGCCTCTCCGGTCCCGGATCGTCCGGGAGGCAAGCGCTCCCATGCGCTCTCCTCGCCCAAGGGGAGAGCGCAGAGCCTCAACAGTCGTTCGAACGCCCCGAGGCATACCGCAGCCCGCGCACCAGCTGCGCGATGACGTTCGCATCCGCATACACCGCTGCATCGTGGCCCAGCCCCGTGTACCAGCTGCGCCCGCCATCGAAGGCATGGCACCACGCGATGGGATGGTCGGCGCCCATCAGGCCGCCGTCGTATCCGCGTTCGTCCACCGTGGCGATCACCTGCACGCGCCCGCGCGGATTGGCGCGGTAGTTGTAGAGCTCGTCGGTGATCGGCCAGCGCTCACCCACGGGTTTCCCGCCATGCTCTGGCTGCACGTGCGTGGATTGCAGCCCCGGCGGGTGATCGTGGAAGTACGCGCCCACCAGTTGCCCGTACCAGGGCCAGTCGTACTCGGTGTCGGCCGCGGCGTGCACGCCGACGAAGCCGCCGCCGTTGCGCACGAAGCCCTCCAGTGCCGCCTGCTGTGCATCGTCCAGCACATCGCCCGTGGTGCTGGCGAACACCACCACGCGGTAACGCGCCAGACGGTCGGCGGTGAAGGTACCGCCATCTTCAGTGTGGTCGGCGACCATGCCTTCCGCCGCGGCGATCCGCTTCAACGTTGCCACCGCCACCGGAATCGATTCGTGGCGGAACTTGGCGGTCCTGGTGAACACCAGGATGCGGTCCGGTGGCGTGGCCGCCACAGGCGCCGCGCATGGCAGCCCGGCCAACAGGAAAGCGGAGAGAAGCAGGCGCAAGGCAGTCATGGCCCGGATTCTGCCATGCATGCCATCGCGCACTGCAGCATCGCCGCGGCTCGCGCAGGGCGGCGCCTCCCGCCGATAATGGCCGCATACCTGCATCTGGAACCTGCCATGTCCGATCCCCGCCATGACCCCTCCCGCGTCATCCGCGCCCCGCGCGGCAACACGCTGACCTGCAAGTCCTGGCTCAGCGAGGCGCCGTACCGGATGTTGCAGAACAACCTGGACGCGGAAGTCGCCGAAGACCCCACCTCGCTGGTGGTGTACGGCGGCATCGGCCGCGCCGCGCGCGATTGGGCCTGCTACGACGCGATCCTGAAGTCGCTGCGCGAACTGGACGACAACGAAACGCTGCTGGTGCAGTCCGGCAAGCCCGTAGGCATCTTCCCCACCCACGCCGATGCGCCGCGTGTGCTGATCGCCAATTCCAATCTGGTGCCGCACTGGGCCACGTGGGAGCACTTCAACGAACTCGATAAGAAGGGCCTGATGATGTACGGCCAGATGACGGCCGGTTCGTGGATCTACATCGGCAGCCAGGGCATCGTGCAGGGCACGTACGAGACCTTCGTGGAAATGGGGCGCCAGCATTACGGCGGCAATCTGACGGGCAAATGGATCCTCACCGCCGGCCTCGGCGGCATGGGCGGTGCGCAGCCGCTGGCTGCGGCGCTGGCCGGTGCCAGTTCGCTCAACATCGAGTGCCGGCAGTCCAGCATCGACATGCGCCTGCGCACGCGCTACGTGGACGAGCAGGCCAGCGACCTCGATGACGCCCTCGCACGCATCGCGAAGTACACCGCGGCGGGCGAAGCGAAGTCCATCGCGCTGCTCGGCAACGCCGCGGAAATCCTCCCGGAGCTGGTGAAGCGCGGCGTGCGCCCCGATGCCGTCACCGACCAGACCAGCGCGCATGACCCCGTGCACGGCTACCTGCCGATCGGCTGGACGCTGGAACAGTGGCTGGCCGAGCAGAAGGTGGAGCCCGAGCGCGTGCGCGATGCCGCCAAGCAGTCCATGCGCGTGCACGTGGAAGCGATGCTGGCCTTCCAGAAGATGGGCGTGCCGACGTTCGACTATGGCAACAACATCCGCCAGATGGCGTTCGACCAGGGGCTGAAGAACGCGTTCGACTTCCCCGGCTTCGTGCCCGCCTATGTGCGCCCGCTGTTCTGCCGCGGCGTGGGGCCGTTCCGCTGGGTCGCGTTGAGCGGCGACCCGGAGGACATCTACAAGACCGATGCCAAGGTGAAGGAACTGATCCCCGATGATGCGCACCTGCATCGCTGGCTGGACATGGCGCGCGAGCGCATCAGCTTCCAGGGTCTGCCGGCACGCATCTGCTGGGTCGGCCTGGGCCTGCGCCACAAGCTGGGCCTGGCCTTCAACGAGATGGTGCGCAACGGCGAACTGAAGGCGCCGGTGGTGATCGGCCGCGATCATCTGGACAGCGGCAGCGTGGCCTCGCCCAACCGCGAAACCGAGGCGATGAAGGACGGCAGCGACGCGGTTTCCGACTGGCCGCTGCTCAACGCCATGCTCAACGTCGCCGGCGGCGCCACCTGGGTCTCGCTGCACCACGGTGGCGGTGTGGGCATGGGCTACTCGCAGCACTCCGGCGTGGTCATCGTCTGCGACGGCTCGGAGGAAGCCGACAAGCGCATCGCGCGCGTGCTGTGGAACGACCCGGGCACCGGCGTGATGCGGCATGCGGATGCGGGCTACGACATCGCCGTGCAGTGCGCGAAAGAGCAGGGATTGAAGCTGCCGATGGCGTGATGGCGCGATACCCATGTCGCCACCAGACGGCCCGCGATCGCGGGCCGTCTGGCATGTATCTGCTTCGGCGACGGGTCTGCTTGCGACATGAGGCTGGCGGGTTGGCCGGACCCCAGGGAGAGCCGTGTCAGAGTGCGGTCTGTTTCCGGTCATCAGCTTCGTCGCCCACATATCCCTGCCCAAAGGAACTCCAATGAAATACCTCGGCCTTGCCTACTTCACCCCCGGGAAGTTCGCCGCGATGAGCCCAGGCGACATCGAGGAACTGGTGAGCCAGTGCCCGGCACTGGACGAGAAGATGCGCGCTACCGGCAACGTGCTGGTTTCCGCGTCACTGGGAGACAGGGACGGCTGGGCGACGCTTCGCCCGCGCGATGGCAAGACCCTCGTCAGTGACGGGCCTTACACCGAATCGAAGGAAGTGGTGGGTGGTCTTTTCATCATCGAGGCGGACAGCCGTGACGAGGCGTTGCGCATCGCGTCCATGCATCCGGCTGCCATGTTGGGCGAAGAGGGTGGATGGGCCGTCGAGCTCATCCCCATGGATTTCTTCCTGGCGCGGTGACGGCCTGGGCGCGCGTGCAGGCGTGTTCTGGCGCCCGAACTCCATCCGCTCAACCTGGGTTTCACGAAGAGTCGCGGTGATGTCCGCTGCCGACTGCGGAAGCGGACAGTGGTGCATGACCGTTCTCTGGAATCCCCAATGAGGAACGGTTCGACGCTAGACGCACGAGGCTACTCTCCCGTCGGTGACCAATATCTCAACGGGTTACGCGTTGATGGTTCAGAGTGTCCCCGGTAAGCTCGCCGCATGAATACCTCCATCGCCCCAGCTGCGGCCAGTCGTGGGCCGGCCACGCATGATGTCCGCGACCAGATCGTGGTCGCGGCGACCGAGCACTTCAGCCACTACGGATACGAGAAGACCACCGTTTCGGATCTGGCCAAGGCGATCGGCTTCTCGAAAGCCTACGTCTACAAGTTCTTCGAATCGAAGCAGGCCATTGGGGAGATGATCTGCGCCAATTGCCTGGCCAAGATCGAACAGGAGATCCTGCAAGCCATTGAGGGCGTTGACCCGCCAGCAGAGAAGCTGCGCAAGCTTTTCAGGGCTTCGGTGGAGGCGAGCCAGCGGCTGTTCTTCCAGGATCGGAAGCTTTACGAGATTGCGGAGTCCGCAGCGGCCGAGCGCTGGCAATCGGTGCTGGCATACGAAGAGCGGTTGCGTGCGCTTCTCCAGCAGATTCTCCAGCAGGGCAGGGAGTGCGGTGATTTCGAGCGGAAGACGCCTCTGGACGAGGCCACCAACGCCGTCTATCTCGTGCTGCGCCCCTATCTGAACCCGCTTCTGCTGCAGCACAGCCTGGACTACACCGAGCAAGCGCCCGCGCTGCTCTCGAGTCTTGTGCTTCGGAGTCTGTCTACCTGATAGTGACTATTGACTATTTTAGTCACTAGGCCCAGAGTGCCCGTCCAGACTGGATCGACGGGACTCCTATGCGCCACGTTGTTAAAAAAACATTAGCGATTGCTCTGGTGGGCGGTCTGGCAGGCTGTGGGGCCGAAGCCCCTGCTGATCCCAGGACAAAGGCTCCCCTGGTACGCACGGCGACGGTTGTCGGAGATCGCGCTCTTTCCCGCGCATTTACCGGGACGGTGGCAGCTCGGGTCCAAAGTGACCTTGGGTTTCGCGTTCCAGGCAAGGTGGCGCAGCGGCTGGTGAATGCAGGCCAGAAGGTCCGGCGCGGTCAGATCCTGATGCGCATCGACCCGGCCGATCTGCAACTGTCGGCGCAGGCGCAGCAACAAGCCGTCGTGGCCGCGCAAGCACAGGCCAGGCAAGCGATCGCGGATGAGGCGAGGTATCGCGCTCTGCGGGGTACCGGCGCAATCTCCGCCTCGTCATACGACCAGAGCAAGGCCGCAGCCGACGCGGCTCGTGCCCAGCTCAGCGCGGCCAAAGCCCAGGCCCAGGTAGCCAACAACGCCACGCGCTACGCCGAGCTTCTCGCCGATGCGGACGGCGTAGTGATGGAAACGCTGGCCGAGCCCGGGCAGGTGGTGAGCGCCGGCCAGCCTGTTGTGCGCTTGGCTCGTACAGGAGAGCGCGAAGCCATCGTGCATCTGCCTGAGACGCTGCGCCCGGCGCTGGGCTCGGTCGGGCAGGCGATGCTCTATGGCAGTCACCAGGCTCCAGTCCCCGCCAGGCTCCGGCAGCTCTCGGATGCAGCCGATCCCCTGACTCGGACCTACGAAGCCAGATATGTCCTCGATGGTGCGCTCGCAGAGGCACCCCTGGGTGCCACTGTCACGATCGACATCGCCGATGGCACACAGTCCACGGCAGCGTTGCAGGTCCCGATCGGCGCCTTGTTCGATCCCGGGCAAGGGCCCGGCGTCTGGGCGCTGGAGGGTAAACCCGCCAAAGCCGTCTGGCGCCCCGTCCAGGTGCTGGGACTCTCGGATGACACGGCGCAGGTCAAGGGCAACCTCCGGGCAGGTCACCGGGTGGTGTCGTTGGGCACGCACCTACTCAAGGACGGCCAGATCGTTATCCCGATGGCTGGGCCGAAGGAAGCCTTCTCCGGGGCCCGGCCATGAGCGAGGGGCGCTTCAATCTTTCGTCGCTCGCCGTCCGCGAGCGTTCGATCACCGTGTTCCTTCTGTTCCTGATCTCGGCGGCGGGCGTCCTTGCGTTCTTCCAGCTGGGTCGCGCCGAGGACCCGCCCTTTACGATCAAGCAAATGACGGTCGTAACGGCATGGCCGGGAGCGACGGCGCAGGAAATGCAGGACCTGGTCGCCGAACCACTGGAAAAGCGGCTGCAGGAGCTCAGGTGGTACGACCGCTCCGAGACCTATACGCGTCCTGGCCTGGCTTTCACGATGGTGTCCTTGCGCGACGCCACGCCGCCTTCGCAGGTACAGGATGAGTTCTATCAGGCGCGCAAGAAGCTGGGCGATGAGGCCAAGAGATTGCCCGCCGGCGTCATTGGGCCGATCCTCAACGATGAATACGCGGACGTGACATTCGCACTCTTCGCCCTCAAGGCGAAGGGTGAGCCGCAACGACTGCTGGTGCGTGATGCCGAAGCGCTGCGTCAGCAGCTGCTGCACGTGTCCGGGGTCAAGAAGGTCAACATCATTGGCGAGCAGCCCGAGCGCATCTTCGTCTCGTTCTCCCACGACCGACTGGCCACCGTGGGCGTCAGCCCGCAGGAGATCTTCACCGCACTCAACAGCCAGAACGTGCTGACCCCCGCGGGCTCCATCGAGACCCGTGGACCGCAGGTCCTCGTTCGCGTCGAGGGTGCTTTCGACAGTTTGGAGAAGATCCGCCAAACACCGATCGTAGCCCAGGGACGCACGCTGAAACTCTCGGATGTGGCCACCGTCGAGCGTGGTTACGAGGATCCGGCCACCTTCCTCGTCCGCAACAACGGCGAGCCGGCGCTCCTGCTGGGGGTCGTCATGCGCGACGACTGGAACGGCCTGGATCTGGGCGAGGCACTGGAAGCGGAGGTCACCAAGATCAACGCGCAGCTGCCCTTGGGTATCTCGCTCACCAAGGTCACCGATCAGGCCGTGAACATCGGTTCAGCGGTCGACGAGTTCATGGTCAAGTTCTTTGTCGCGTTGCTCGTGGTGATGGTGGTCTGCTTCATCAGCATGGGTTGGCGCGTCGGCATCGTGGTTGCAGCTGCCGTTCCCCTCACCCTGGCCGCCGTGTTCGTCATCATGGCGGCCACTGGCAAGAACTTCGACCGCATCACCCTGGGCTCGCTGATCCTGGCATTGGGACTGTTGGTGGACGATGCCATCATCGCCATCGAGATGATGGTGGTGAAGATGGAGGAGGGATACAGCCGTGTCGCCGCCTCGGCGTACGCCTGGAGCCATACCGCCGCGCCCATGCTGTCGGGGACGCTGGTCACCGCCGTCGGGTTCATGCCTAACGGCTTCGCACGCTCCACGGCCGGCGAGTACACCGGCAACATGTTCTGGATCGTGGGTATCGCCCTGATCGTGTCCTGGGTGGTGGCGGTGGTATTCACGCCCTACCTGGGCGTGAAGCTGTTGCCGGACATCAGGAAGGTCGAAGGTGGGCACCAGGCCATCTACAACACCCGCAACTACAACCGCTTCCGCGCGTTGCTGGGGCGGGTGATCGCGCGCAAATGGGTAGTGGCGGGTGCAGTGGTCGGGTTGTTCGCGCTGGCTGTCGTCGGCATGGGCCTGGTCAAGAAGCAGTTCTTCCCCACCTCCGACCGACCGGAAGTGCTGGTCGAGGTGCAGATGCCCTATGGCACCTCCATCCAACAGACAAGTGCCGCGGCGGCGAAGGTCGAAGCCTGGCTTGCGAAGCAGGAGGAAGCCCGCATCGTCACGGCCTACATCGGGCAGGGCGCTCCGCGCTTCTTCCTGGCAATGGCGCCCGAACTGCCCGACCCGTCGTTCGCCAAGATCGTCGTCCTGGCTGGCGATGACAGGGAGCGGGAAGCCCTGAAGTTCAGGCTGCGCGAGGCGATCGCCGACGGGCTGGCACCCGAAGCGCAGGTGCGTGTCACCCAGATCGTATTCGGCCCTCCTTCACCGTTTCCTGTGGCATACCGCGTCATGGGGCCGGAAATCGGCAAGTTGCGCGAGATCGCTGAAGAGGTCAGCGGCGTCATGCGTGCCAGCCCGATGATGCGCACGGTCAATACGGATTGGGGCCCTCGTGTACCCACGCTGCATTTCGTGCTGGATCAGGACCGACTCAACGCTGTGGGCCTGACCTCCAACTCGGTGGCGCTGCAGTTGCAGTTCCTGCTCAGTGGCGCACCGCTTACCGAAGTGCGCGAGGACATCCGCTCGGTGCAGGTGGTCGGCCGTGCCGCAGGCGACACGCGCCTGGATCCGGAAAAGATCGCGGACTTCACGCTGGTCGGCGCCGCCGGCCAGCGCATCCCGCTTTCCCAGGTGGGCACCGTGGAAGTGCGCATGGAAGACCCGATCCTGCGGCGCCGCGACCGCACGCCCACCATCACGGTGCGTGGCGACATCGCCGAGGGGCTGCAACCCCCGGATGTGTCCACGGCGGTCCTGAAGCAACTGCAACCGGTGATCGAGCGGCTCCCGCCGGGCTACCGCCTTGAGCAGGCCGGTGCGATCGAGGAATCGGGCAAGGCGACTACGGCAATGCTGCCGCTTTTCCCGATCATGATCGCGCTCACGTTGCTCATCATCATCCTGCAGGTGCGATCCATCGCAGCGATGATCATGGTGTTCGCCACCAGTCCGCTGGGACTGATCGGCGTGGTGCCGACATTGATCGTCTTCCAGCAACCATTCGGCATCAATGCCCTCGTCGGACTGATCGCCTTGTCAGGCATCCTCATGCGCAACACGCTGATCCTGATCGGGCAGATCCATCACAACGAGCAGGAGGGTTTGAGCCCGTTTGATGCCCTTGTCGAAGCCACGGTACAGCGGGCGCGGCCGGTGATCCTGACCGCGCTGGCCGCGATCCTGGCCTTCATTCCACTAACGAGCTCGGTTTTCTGGGGAACGCTGGCTTACACCCTGATCGGCGGCACCCTGGCGGGAACCGTCCTGACGTTGGTTTTCCTGCCGGCCATGTACTCGATCTGGTTCAGGATCAAACCGTCCTCCTCCATCGACACGGACGAGCGCGCGCTCGCCGCTGCGCACTGACGCACCCCAAGCACGTCGCATCAAGACCACCAAGGAAGCAAGCATGGAAAAGAAGACCGTTCTCGTCACCGGCGTTTCGTCCGGCATCGGCCGTGCCAGTGCCAGGGCGCTGGCGGATGCGGGCTGCAAGGTGTATGGCAGCGTACGCCAACTCGAGCGCGCGGAGCCCATCAAGGGGGTAACGCTGGTACAGCTGGACGTTCGCGAGCAGGCAAGCATCGACCATGCCGTTGCCGGGATCGTTGCGGTTGAAGGCTGCATCGATGTGCTGGTGAACAATGCAGGTCAGAACCTGATCGGGTCCGTCGAAGAGACAGCGATCTCGGAAGTCGAGTCGCTGTTCGACACCAATGTGTTCGGCATGATGAGGACGATCCGTGCCGTGCTGCCCCATATGCGTGCGCGCCGGGCCGGGCGGATCATCAACGTCAGCTCGGTGTTGGGGTTCCTGCCGGCGCCCTACATGGGAGCCTACGCGGCGAGCAAGCACGCAGTGGAAGGCCTGTCCGAGAGTCTGGATCACGAACTGCGGCAGTTCGGCGTGCGGGTCACGCTGGTGCAGCCTTCCTTCACCAACACCGGCTTCCAGACGAACACGCAGTTGGTGCGTACGACGGTTTCCGACTATGACCGGGAGCGTGACCTTGCGCTTGCTGCAGTGATCCGGGCATCCAATGACGCCGCTGACGCGGCGCCGGTGGCCGACACCATCGTCCAGGCCGCACTCGGCAAGTGGAAGATGCGGCGTGCTCCCGCCGGACAAGCGTCGTTGCTGGCGAAGCTGCGCCGCTACATGCCTTCCGGTCCCGTCGACGCAAGCCTGCGCAAGACGTTCGGGCTCGCCTGAGCACAGGGGCGTGAGATGAGACGCCGTGCTGCAAGAGGCGCAACCGGTCCCGTCGTCGAATCGATCCGGCGATGGGCATGAGCGCATCGTCCAGGCGCTGGGAGCGCGTGCGCGCCCACACGCGGGCCTGCTTGCTGGAGGCGGCGGCTCAGGCGTTCGAGGCGTCCGGCTATGACGACACCTGCATGCATCGGGTCGCGGAGATTGCAGGGTTCACGAAGGCAACCGTCTACGCGCACTACCGGGACAAAGCCTGCCTGTTCGCGGCCGTCATGGAGCTGCACGCTTCGAACTTTCCGTTGTCCATCATTCCTTCCCAGCCACTGCCCGGCCTGAAGGATGAGTTGGCGTATGTCGCGCTCGAAATTCAGAAGCTGGCCCAGGTGAATGCTTGCCGGCGCTTCTGCGCGACGCTCCAGCGGTCCGCTGGCGGGGTAGCGTTCTATGCCGAACTCTGGAACGCGTATCTCGCCCCCTACCGGGCGTACGTCTGCGCGGCCCTGGTCCGCGAAGGCGTCGAAATGGCCGCGCACCATGCCGACCTCTATCTGCAGCTCATGCTGCAGGCGAACTCGCTGCAGGTCGCACAGCCTGCCGGGCCGAGCGCAGACGCAACGTTGACGTTGTTTCACCAGGCGTTTTCCCGGACACGCCCTGTGCGCGCGAATCCGTCTGTTGTTGGCACAGGCTCCAGCCACTGGCCAGGCAGTACCACGGAGCAATAGCGTTACCGGCATAGCTCGGGCACATATTCGAATAGCTCCCGCATGGGATGCGTCGCTATGCTCGAAAGCCCCAGAAGACTCCGGATCCTTCGACATGCGTCGAGTACTCCTTGCGATGTTCCTCGGCATCGCGATGCCCTGCGCGGCTGCCGACCAGACTTCACGCAGGATCGAGTTGGATGTCGACAAGGCCGTCGAGCCGGTGGATCGATTCTTCGCCCTTTCGGTGGGTTCGGACTACCCGGGAACATTGATCCGCGAGGACTCACAGGCCCACCTGGCGGTGGCAGCCGACGAGCTCGGGTTCGAGTACCTGCGTTTCCACGACCTGTTCCACGACACGCTGGGTACGGTCCGTCACGTTGACGGTGCGATCGTCTATGACTGGACCAGGATCGATCAGCTGTACGACGCGCTGCTGGCCAAGGGAGTCCGCCCATTCGTGGAGCTCGGCTTCACGCCCGCTGCGCTGAAGACATCCGATCAGTCGCTCTTCTACTGGAAGGCCAACACATCGCACCCCAAGCCCGCCATGTGGCGCCATCTGATCGACGCATACCTGCGGCACGTGATCGCCAGGTATGGCGTCGATGAGGTGCGCAGCTGGTATTTCGAGGTGTGGAATGAGCCCAATCTGAAGGACTTCTGGGAGGGCGCCGACCGGGATGCATATTTCGAGCTCTATGCCAATACGGCCAGAACCCTGAAGGCGGTGGACTCCCGATTGCGTGTGGGCGGTCCATCCACGGCGGGCGCGGCTTGGATCCCGGAGTTTCTGGCATTCTGCGATGAAGAAGAGGTGCCGATCGATTTCGTCACCACGCATACCTATGGCGTCGATGGCGGTTTTCTGGACGAACAGGGCGGGCAGGACACCAAACTGCTGAGTTCGCCCGGTGCGATCGTTGCGGATGTGCGCAGGGCACGGAAAGAGATCGATGCGTCGGCCTTCCCGGGCCTGCCCCTCTATTTCACGGAATGGAGCAGCAGCTACAGCCCCAGGGACGTGGTGCATGACAGCTACATCAACGCCCCCTATGTGCTGACCAAGTTGAAGCAGGCGAGGGGGCTGGCCCAGGGCATGAGCTACTGGGCCTATACCGATCTTTTCGAGGAGGCGGGCCCACCCCCGGCATCCTTCCACGGGGGATTCGGTCTCATGAATCGTGAGGGGGTGCGAAAGCCGACGTGGTTCGCCTACAAGTATTTGAATCAGCTCACGGGGCGCGAAATTCCCACGAACGATGAGTTGGCATGGGCATCCGTGGATGAAAGGAAGATCACGATACTCGCCTGGGACTGGCAACAACCCGTCCAGGACGTCAGCAACAGGCCGTTCTATACCCGCAAGCTGGTCGCCAGACCGGCGGTACCGCTCTCTATCCATCTGAAGAGCATCCAGCCGGGGAGCTACCGGTTGAAGGTGCATCGCACGGGATACCTCAAGAACGATCCTCTGTCGGCTTATATAGACATGGGCCTGCCGTCGGACGTGAGTGCAGTGCAGCTGAACGCCCTGAAGTCCGCTACTTCCGATCAAGCCGAGCAGGACAGGATGTTGCGTGTAGGCAGCGACGGACTTCTCGACCTCGATCTGGCGATGCGAAGCAACGACGTAGTCCTGGTCACTTTGGAGCCCCTGGAGAGATAGGCTGCCCCTGCGTTCATGCGCTCTTCGCCCTCATGTTGACGTTGGCTCAGATGACAACGTTGGCGCCCTTACGAAGGCGATCGAGGATTCGCTGCAAGGACCGGTAGCTCCATGTCAGCTCATGGGTCGGAGCAGACATTCGGCGTGCAAGGTCTGGCCCGAGAATCGTCACTCTTCGCGATGCAGTCGGCGCCAGTTGCCCGCGACTCCTTGAGTCCGCCCGCTTCTTCAACGCGCCGGCACAGCTCCCCCTGGAAGCTGGAAGGCCGGGCGTTCGCAGTGGGAAAGCAGAACCATGTCCGTGTCCGGCCACATGGAACGTTGGATCAGCGGGTCAGGGATCCGGGAACCCGAGGGACGACGACAATCCACGATGGGCCGCGGCCTGCGCGAGCAACGTGTTGGCCTTGGCTTCGAATACCTGGATCGCGTCCGTGCCCGCCGCAAACCTTCCCGGAGGGTCATCATGACGAGCGAGTTGCACCAGCGCCTCGGCGAGTCTCGTCGGGTCTCCGCCCTGCTTGCCATTCATGCCGGTCCAGGCGGCTACCGTCTCGGCGGTGCGCGCTGCGTAGTCGTCGATGGATCCTGCGGCGTATGTGGTCGACTCCGCCGTCAGCAGCTCGGTGCGGAAGAAGCCCGGCTCGACAAGCATCGATCGGATACCGAACGGTGCCACCTCCAGCGCCAATGACTCGATCCACCCTTCAACGCCGAACTTCGCGGCGGCATACGCCGAGCAGAACAAACCACCGGCGATGCCCGCCGTCGAGGAAATCGTCAGCAGCAAGCCCGCGCGTTGCCTGCGCATCACGGGCAGCGCCGCACGGGTCACGTTCATCGGGCCGAACAGCAGGGTCTCGATCTGGCTCCGGACCTGGGCAGAACTGAGTTCCTCGAAGAAGCCCGCAAAGAAATTGCCTGCGTTATTGACCAGCACGTCAATGCGACCAAATCGCTCCACTGCACTGGCTACTGCGTCCCGTGCCTCGGCCTCGCTGGTCACGTCGAGGCGGACGCAATGCAGATCCGGGTTCGGCCCTATCGCGACCTCGACTTTGCCAGCATCACGGCCCGTGGCGACGACGGCGTCGCCCTGCGCGAGTGCCGCCCGGGCGATCTCGAGGCCGAGGCCGCGGCCCGCCCCGGTGATGAACCAGATCCTGCTTGTCATGAGGCGCTCCAATGATTGGGTTTCGTTGTCAGATCGTGCTGGCGGGCCATCCGTCGATCGCTCGCATGTGCGCCTCGCCCATCCGGAGCCCATGCACCGTCATCAGGGCGTACGCCGATTCCAGTTCGTGGAGGTCGGCCGGCGACAGGCTGACATCCAGAGCCGCCAGGTTTTCCTTCAGGTGATCCTCGCGACGAGTGCCGGGAATCGGGACGATGAACGGCTTCTGGGCCAATAGCCACGCCAAGGCAAGCGCGGCAGGTGTCGTGCCTTTGCGCGTTGCGACGCGCTGGATCAATGCGAGCACGGGCAGGTTCTTCACCCGGTTCTCCGCCGTCAGCCGCGGGAACTGCGAGCGAAGGTCCTTGTCAGGATCGAAGCGGACGTCGGCCCCCAACTTTCCGGTCAGGTACCCTTGTCCCAGCGGACTCCACGGTACGAAGCCGATGCCCAGGTCCTCGCAGGCTTTCAGGACGCCGTTGCCCTCCGGTCCGCGGAACCAGAATGCGTACTCGCTCTGCACCGCGGTAACCGGCTGCACGGCATGCGCTCGGCGGATATGGGGGGCGCTTGCCTCCGACAGGCCGAAGTGCAGCACCTTTCCCTCGGCAATCAGATCCTTCACCGCGCCCGCGACATCCTCGATCGGCACCGACGGGTCGACGCGGTGCTGGTAGTACAGGTCGATGCGATCGGTGCGAAGGCGCGCCAACGAGCCTTCGACGACCTTGCGGATATGCTCAGGACGGCTGGTAACGCCGCCTTTCTCCAGGTCGAAGCCGAATTTGGTCGCGATGACCACTTCGTCGCGGAACGGCGCGAGCGCTTCACCGACCAGGCTCTCGTTGGTGTACGGGCCGTAGACCTCGGCGGTATCGAAGAAGGTCACGCCCTGCTCGCGCGCGGCGCGAAGCGTCGCAATGCCCTGCGTGCGGTCCGCGGGCGGTCCGTAGTTGGCGCTGATGCTCATCGCGCCGGCACCCATCGCCGAGACGTGCAAGGTCCCAAGCTTCCTCGGCATCTTCCTGGAATGCGCGGCAGCGGCCTCCGATTTGGTGGCACTGGCGCTGGCGGTGTAGGCCGTTCCGAGGGACGCAACCGCCAAACCAGCGGCAGCCAGGGTGGAGTGGGCCAGGAATTCCCGGCGGTCGAGGTTGCAGGTGGGATAGCTCATGGGGGCACCTTTGCTGACGGATGCTGGACAAGGGCCGCCAGTGTCCGCCCCCGCCATCCGGAGGGATTGCCGGATCTGCCGGCGGTATTGCCTGGAATGACGAATCCCGATCAGGACGGGCATCCGGACGACGGAGGGCATGTACGCTTGGGCGGAAGCATCGAATGACGGAGATCCGCATGAGAACGCTGGAAGCAGAGACTTCTGCGTCACTGGCCGACCCGGCACGACTGGCCAGGGCCATCGAGCGGGTTGCCCGATGCGATGGCGACCACGTGACGGCTATTCCCTGTCTTTCGCTGCACCGTCGCAGCGCGCCCACCGAGCCGCTGCATTGCGTCTATGGCCTGGGCGTCGGCGTCGTTGCCCAGGGCAGCAAGCAGGTGCTGATGGGCAGCGAGGTCATCGACTACGCCCCCGGACAATCGATGCTCACCACCATCGATTCACCCGTCGTGTCGCACGTGGCGCACGCCTCCAACCGGGAGCCGTTCCTCGGTCTGTTCCTGACCCTGGATATCAGGCTCATCACGCAGTTGGCTTCCGATTTGGAGCTGCCGCCGCGCAAGCGAGAGCGCGCCTGCCGGTCCATCTCGGTCGAAACCTTGGAGGCGGCCCTGGTCGATGCGCTGGTTCGCCTCGTAGGATTGCTGCATGAGCCTGCGCTGGTGCAGGCGCTTTCGCCACTGATCCAGCAGGAGATCACCGCCCGGCTGCTGGCCGGCCCTCATGGCGGGTACCTCCAGGATCTGGTGGCGACCGGGTCGCCCAACCAGCAGATCGCCAAGGCCGTCGCGTGGTTGAAGCGCAACTTCAAGCAGCCCTTGCAGGCCGACGCGCTAGCGAGCCGGGTGCACATGAGCCCTTCGACGTTTCGCCAGCACTTCCGTGCCATCACCGGTACCAGCCCGCTGCAGTTCCAGAAACAGCTCCGGCTGCAGGAAGCGCGGCAGTTGATGCTCAACCAGAACCTCGACGCCAGCAATGCGAGTGGGCTCGTGGGCTACGAGAGCCCGTCGCAGTTCAGTCGCGAATACAGCCGTCTCTTCGGCGAACCGCCCCAGCGCGATGTCAAGCGCATGCGTTCTGCTTGATGGAGTGTCCGCGTCTGTCCGTGGATTCGGCTGATCGATGCAACATGCGGAACGCTGCGCAGGCAGCACGAGTGTTGCAGATGACGTGCAGGAAGAGGACCTGTTGCACCGACAGCCAGAAGGCAGTGATGTGGGGCCGCAGGCCCGTGCTTTCGCCTGTGGAGGCCCTTGGATCGTTCCCCTGTCGTTTGAAGCGACAGGGAATTCCAGGGCCGGACTATTCGCGGGCCGCTACAGCATCTGCACCACGACCTTGCCCTTGGCGCGCCCGCTTTCTGAGTAGGCCAGGGCTTCGCTGGTGTCCTTGAACGGGAGCACCTTGTCGACGACGGGGCGGATCGCGCCAGATTCGATGAGCGCGGAGATCTCGCGCAACTGAGCCCCATCGGCGCGCATGAAGACGAACGTGTACTCGACATTCTTCTGCTTGGACTTCTTGCGAATGCCTCGGCTCAACAGGCGCATCACCTGCTTGAGCGGCCATGCCAGTCCGCGCGCAGTGGCGAACGCCGGGGTGGGCGGACCGGATATCGAGACGAGATGCCCGCCCGGCTTGAGAATCCGGAGGGATTTGTCCAGTTCATCGCTGCCGAGGCTGTTGAGCACCACGTCGTAGTCATGGAGCGCGGCGGCGAAATCCTGCTGCTTGTAATCGATGACGACATCCGCGCCCAGGGCCTTCACCCAGGCGACGTTGGCCGTACTCGTGGTCGTGGCGACGAATGCGCCAAGATGTTTGGCAAGCTGGATGGCGATGGTGCCAACGCCTCCAGAGCCGGCCTGGATAAAGACTTTCTGTCCTCTCTGCAGCTTCGCTGTCTCGACCAGCACCTGCCATGCCGTCAGGGCTACCAATGGCAGGGAGGCGGCCTCGACCATATTGAGATTCTGGGGTTTCAGAGCTACCGACGATGCTTTGATGGCAATGAACTCGGCGAAGGTGCCGATGCGGTCATCGTCGGGGCGTGCATAGACTTCGTCGCCCGGCCTGAACTGGTGGACACGGGCACCGACGCGCACGACCGTGCCAGCCACGTCGTTACCGAGGACCAGGGGAAAGCGGTAGGGCAGGATCAGCTTGAACTCGCCACTTTTGATCTTGGAGTCCAGCGCGTTGACACCAGCGGCATGGACCTTGATCAGGACGTCATCGTCGCGTAGATCCGGCTCCGGCATGTCGCCGATGCGGCCGGTTTCTTTCTTGCCATAACGGTCGATGATGAAGGCTTTCATGATTTTTTTCCGATGAGAAGAAAAGCCAGTGCGAGCGCGATTTCCAGCAGAGTGGCGGTGAGGATTCCGGCCCCCGCATGGCCTGCGGCCAGTTCGAACACGCCAGGCGTTGCCAGCGAGCAGGCGGTGACCATGCCTGCCGCCAGCGCCGCGAGGGCTGGCGATTGCTCGGCGCTCCTTGCCATAAGAAGCATCATCCCAAATCCCGTATACAGGGCCGCCGCGCGCCGGCCAACCAGCTCGGCTGGATGGGAACGCGCAGCGTTCCCGTTGGTCAGCATAGGGTCAGGCATAAACATCGATCTGGTCGCGAGGCCGAAGGACAGGAACGAGGCCAGGATCGCAAGCTGGCGAGATTTGAGCGATATGCCTGCTCCTCATGTGTTCAGCAGGCGCGACAGGACGGCCTGATGGAGCCAGCGTGGGGTGGCCCACATGAAGGCGACATTCAACTTGTTGGTGAGCCCCGGGACAACGCTGATCCGTCCGGCATCCAGGGCGCGGATGCCCGCTGCGACGACCGGCGGCGTCTGCATCATGAATGCCTTCAGCCGAGGCGAGATTCTTTGCTGTGCAACGCTTGCGAAGCCGGTATCCGTTAGCCCTGGGCATAGCGACGTGACCGTCACACCATCATGCTTGAACTCACGGTGCAGCGCTTCGCCCAGCCGCAGTACGTAGGCTTTGGCTGCGGAATAGGCCGCGAAGTTCTCCACGCCCTGGTAGGCCAAGAGGCTGGCAACCTGCAGTATTTTTCCGCGCTTGCGCGTCCTCATGTCCTGACCGAACAGATGGGTCATGGCCGTGAGGCTGGCAATGTCCAACTGGATCATCGACAGCGCCGACTCCAACGGGCTGTTCAGGAACGGACCTTGAAGCCCGTGCCCGGCGTTGTTGATTAGAACGTCGACTTCAATGCCGCGCTCATGGAGCCGTGCATGCAACTGGCGTACTGCGCCGATATCCGACAGGTCAACCTGCTCCACCATGATCTCGACCTGATGCTGCTTGCGCAACGATTGCGCCAACGCTTCGAGCCGATCCAGGCGGCGGGCCACGAGGATGAGCGGGTGGCCGTGTTGCGCATACTGCCGGGCAAACTCCTCGCCAAATCCGCTGGAAGCGCCGGTGATGAGTACCCATGCTCCACGAGTCTGGTTCATTGGCTTCCCTTCGACGATGTTGTGGGGCTGCGCCATCTCAGCGGGCTACCCGGTAGCGCTCGGCGGCCTGCGCCTGGCGGATGTCGGTGAGCAAGGCCTGGCGCGTGGTGTCCAGGGTGTCCCAGCGTGCGGCCACATGCAGGGGAGGAATGGTGACGGCTTCGCGGCGATCGAATCCGACCAGCGCCGCATCGACCAGTTCGCCCACATCCATCACCTCGGGCAATGTGTTGATGTCGATACCGGCACGCTCCCAGATTTCGGTGCGGGTGGCCGCAGGGAGGACTGCTTGCACGTAAACCCCTTTGGGCGCCAGTTCCAGGCTCAGCCCCTGGGACAGGAACAGCACGAAGGCCTTGGTCGCGCCGTAGACGGACATGCCGAATTCCGGTGCCAGGCCCACGACGGAGCCGATGTTCACGATCGCACCTTCGCCGGCCTCCACCAGCCGCGGGGCGACGGCGGCGGCCAAGCGTGTCAGCGCGGTCGTGTTCAAGGTCACCAGCCGCTCGATGCTGTCGGCCGACTGGTCGATGAAACCACCGGACTGCGCGACGCCTGCGTTGTTGATGAGGATGCCGATGGCGGCATCGTCGCGCAGGCGCGCTTCGACCGCGGCCAGTTCATCGCGGCGGGTGAGGTCGGCCGGCAGCACCTCGATGGCGACGCCCGTTTCCTGGCGCAGGCGAGCGGCGAGTGTTTCCAGGCGCGCGTTGTCGCGTGCGACAAGCACGAGATCGTGGCCGCGTCGCGCGAAGCGTTCGGCATAGGTGGCGCCGATGCCGCTGGAAGCGCCGGTGATGAGGGTGGTGGGAAGCACGGTCATGATGGCTGTCTCTGGGGGTAGGGATGTGGGTCAGGGGGCAATGCGCCGGGCCAATCGGATGAGGCGGCAAAGCAGCGGCGTGCGCGGCCTTACTGTGCGTGTGCGTCGGCCAGGGTCGGGTAGTCGATGTAGCCCTGGGCGCCGCCGCCGTACAACGTGGCCGGGTTCAATGCGGCAAGGGGCGCACCGGTCATCAGACGCTCGACCAGATCGGGGTTGCTGATGAAGGCACGGCCAAACGCAAACAGGTCCGCCTTGCCCTCGCCGAGGCGGGCATTGGCCAGTGGCAGGTCGTAACCGTTGTTGGCCAGATAGGTGCGCGTGAAGCGGCGGCGCAGGCCATCGAAGTCGAACGGCGCCACCTCGCGTGGACCACCCGTGGCGCCTTCCACCACGTGCAGATAGACGATGCCGAGTGCGTCGAGTTGTTCGACGATGTAGTCGTACTGCGGCTGCGGATCGCTGCTGGAAATGGCGCCGGCCGGCGACACCGGCGAGATACGTACGCCGGTGCGGTCGGCACCGATTTGCTTGACCACCGCGGCGGTGACTTCCAGCAGCAGGCGCGCGCGATTCTCGATGGAGCCTCCGTAGGCGTCGGTGCGCTGGTTGGCGCCGTCCTTGATGAACTGTTCCAGCAGGTACCCGTTGGCACCGTGGATCTCCACGCCGTCGAAGCCGGCCGCGATCGCGTTGGCGGCGGCCTGGCGGAAGTCGTCGACGATCCCCGGCAATTCGTTGATGTCCAGCGCACGCGGCTCGGAAACATCGGCAAAGCCGTTGTTGACGAAGGTCTTGGTCTGCGCGCGGATGGCGGAAGGGGCGACAGGCGCGGCGCCGCCGAGCAGATCGACATGGGAGATGCGGCCAACGTGCCACAGCTGCGCGAAGATGCGCCCGCCTTGGGCATGCACGGCATCCGTTACCTGACGCCAGCCGTCGATCTGGTCCTGCGTGTACAGGCCGGGGGTGTCCTGGTAACCCTGGGCCTGCGCCGAGACCTGGGTGGCCTCGGTGATGATCAGTCCGGCCGAGGCGCGCTGCGCGTAGTAGGTGGCGGCAAGCGCGCCGGGCACCAGGCCGGCACCGGCGCGGTTGCGCGTCAGCGGTGCCATGACGATGCGGTTGGCGAGGGTCAGCGGGCCGAGTGGGTAGGGTTGGAACAGCGTGGTGTCGGTCATGTCGTGCCTGAGGTGTGAAGGTGGATTGGATGGCCGGGTAGAGCGCCTCTCCCGGATCCCGTCCTGGTCGAAGCATCAATGATGATGACCGTAATCATTGGTGTCAATGGTTTGATTATGAGCGTCATCTATCAGTGGTATAGTGCCGACCTTCCGCAGGCGGGACATCCAGAGACACGGGTCATGAAGGTCACCAAGCAACAAGCGCAGGCAAATCGGGCGCGCATCGTCGAAACGGCGTCCACTCTGTTCAGGGAGCGGGGTTACGACGGCGTGGGCGTCGCGGACCTGATGGCCGCCGCCGGCTTCACCCATGGCGGCTTCTACAAGCATTTCGGCTCCAAGACCGACCTGATGGCAGAAGCGGCAGCCTGCGGCCTGGCGCGCTCCGCGGACGCCGCGATGAGCGGCGGTCCGGCTGACTTCATGAGCTACTACATTTCCCGGGAACACCGGGACAACCCGGGCAGTGGCTGCACGATGGCCGCGCTCTGCGCGGATGCCGCGCGCCAGCCGGAATCGGTCAAGGCGGCGTTTGCGGCAGGCATCGAGCATCAGTTGTCGGCGCCAGCGCGCCAGGAGCAGGCTCCGGGTGACAACGAGAGCGACGAGGCGCGTGCGCGCCGGATCGTCCTGATGGCCCAGGCCGTTGGAGCGGTGGTGTTGTCGAGGTCCTGTCCCGACGATTCACCGCTGGCGGACGAAATCCTGGAGGTCTGCCGGGCGCACGTCCTGGCGCGGCTGCCGACTGAACGGCCTGCCTGAGCCCCCTCCCTCGTGAAGTGCCATGAACCTCACCGAGCAGTACTGCGCTCTATGAGCGCTTGCTCGATCCGGTGGGAACCTGATGCCGCTGTGGGGCGACTGGTCGCTGCATGGCCTCCAGGCAAGCCCCGGCACGCACGGGCGCTTCGACGAACGTCCGTGTCCGGCTGAACGCGCCCGCAGCCCCACAGCGGATCGAGCCGACCCCATCCGCACCCCACGGAATGTCGCCGGCAACCTACCGCTTCCCGACGCTGACCTGCCTGCGCCTTGCACGCGACATGCAGAGACGTGCGCGCGAGTGCGGGAGCGTCGGAGGCGCAACCCTCGAACACCCGGTCGCAGAATCTGCAGGCTCGGCCGCAGGCTTCGGATATCCGCGCGTCACCCAGTGAGCCTCGTCGGCGACGGGTCGAGGCTTGCAGCGGCGCGTGTTTCTCCCTTGCCCGCGAGCCGCCGAGGGGCGTCGGCGAGTCTTTGTGCCTTGCGCGCAGGTGTTTCCGGTCCAGTGGTCATGCTGCGGACCTGGCGGGCGAGTTTCCCGGGCTTGCCGAAGGGATGAAGCGGACCGCATTGCGCTGTCGCTGACGGCCATCAGGCTTCCCGAGGGCCAACGCCGCCGTCGCGATGCTGGAAGCAGTGCGAGCGTCAGGCTGCACATGGGCATGCTGCATCGTCGCGTCGGCATCGGGTCAGGGACGCCAGGCCACCCAATCGCCGGGGGCCACCTGTTGGACGTCCATCGATCTCTCGTGCGCCGCTTCGCGCAGTCGACCCGGCGCGTCGTCCGCTTCCACGTATTCCTTCATGCCGGTGATGCCGTAGTGGATGGGCACCAGCGTGCGTGCACCCAGGATGGTGGCGGCGGCGACCGCCTGCTCGGGCGTCAGCACGCCCGGCTGGCCGCTGACGGGCTGTCGCCAGCCGAATCGCGCGCCGTTGATCGGGAGGAAGACCGCATCGAACGGCCCGAACTGGCGGCCGATGCGCCACCAGTGGCCGTGCCACAGGGTGTCGCCCCCATGGAAGATGCGGCGTCCGCCGGCAGCGACCACCCACGACACCTGGGTGTCGCCATACCCGTCCGACGCAGGTACCGGCGTGGCGGTGAAGTCACCCAGCAACTGGGGTTCCCACAGCGCGCTCGGCCTGGCGCGTGCGCCGGCCGGCATCGGCAGCGGCTGTGTCCCCGCTGGATAGGCGAGCACACCGCCACGGCCGAGCGCATCCGCCACGGCGTGTGCATCGAAGTGGTCCGAATGGGTATGGGTGATCAGCACGCTGGTTTCGCCCACGCCGTCATCCACCGGCACCAGCCGGTCGCCGAGCGCGGTTCCCCAGGCGTCCGGGTTGACCAGCGGATCGATGAACAAGGTCGCTTGCGGCAACTGCAGGCGGATGCCGGCCCACGCCAGGCGCTGGACGCGGAGCATAGGCGCGGGGCCTGACGCCAGCAGGCTGCCCGACGGCAGCAGCGCAGCGGCGGATGCGCCCACGCAACCCGCCAGGAACCGCCTGCGGCCTTCCATGGGAGGACGTGCTTCCGGATCACCGTTCATGCGTGCATCTCCCGGGATGCGAGGGAGGCATCCAGCGCGAAGATCGCCTGCGACGTGATGACCTCGAGATTATGGCCATGCCACGCGCGTTCGAACGCCGTCGGCACCACGCCCGGTGCGAGGCAATCCTCGATGCGGATCGTCGCGATCCGGTCGTCGGTTTCCACCGCCGATACCTGCATGCGGCAGCGGACCACGGCATCCCGCAGCTGGTCGAGATAGTGCAGGGCATTGTCGAGCACCACTGCGTGGAACCTGCCGATGTGTCCACCGATCACCGTTCCGCGGCCGAACTGGCGCATCCGCCCGATGGCGACGCGAAGCAGGGCGGGATCGGCCTTCGACAGGTAGACGATGTTGCCGACGATGTTGTCGCCCGCGCAGACCAGGTCCGCCGTGGGCACGTCCACACTCAGGTGGTCCATCGTCTTGCCCGGGTTGTGGAGGAAGCGCAGCGCATGCGCGCCCCAGCGGAGGGCCATGTTGTCGAACACCATGTCCGGCTCCCGGTAGAGCGCATCCACGCGGCGGTTCTGCGACAGGTAGGCATGGCGATGGTGCCGGTGGGCCATCGTCAGCGCGTCGGGAAACAGCGACATGCCGGCGATGTGATCGCTCATGAAATGGGTGGCAGCGAGCAGGCGTACGGTCTTGCCCAACTGCCCGCACAGCACGTCGCGCAGGTGGCCTGCGTCGTGCGCACTGCCCAGCGAATCGACCAGCAGCACGTCATCGCCATCGATGAACGCGGTGGCGACGGATTGCACGTCGTCGCCGACGAACATCAGCACGTCGGTATGCACTTCTTCGAATTTCACGAGGGTCGCCTTGCCGTGGGTGGCGACATGGTGGCCAACGCCCTCGGTGGCGACAAACGAGTTGTTTTGTCGTTCGCTTCAGAAAAAGTAACGCGATACGATGCCGGCCGGCCCCCCTCCGCCCAGGTGCTCGTGAAGCCCCGTCATCCCGCGCCACTCAATGCGCTCCGCACGTTCGAAGCGGCGGCACGGAACCTGAGTTTCAACACGGCCGCACAGCAGTTGTTCGTCACGCCGGCGGCGGTCAGCCATCAGGTCAAGCACCTCGAGACGTATCTGGGCGTCACCCTGTTCCATCGCGGCAATCGCTCGGTGGAACTCACCGTCGAAGGCAAGGCACTGGCGGCCGCGCTGGGCGACATCTTCGGGCAACTGGATCTGGCGCTGGACCGCGTGACATCGCACGCATCGGCGGATCTGCGCATAAGCACGCTGGAATCATTCGCCGCCAAGTGGCTGGCGCCGCGGCTGCACCGCTTCCATCACGCGTTCCCCGATATCCGCGTGCGTATCGAAACCGGCAACGAGCCGGCCGACTTCGCGCGCGGTGTCGATGTCGCCATCCGCTACGGACCCGGTGGGTATGCGGGCCTGCATGCGGAACGGCTGATGGAGGCGCCGGCATTTCCCGTCTGTGCGCCATCGTTGGCGCTGTCGCGGTTGGACGATCTGCGACAGCAGACGCTGCTGCACGACGAAAGCGCGCTGGGCCGGCCCGGCGTGCCCCAGTGGGCCGACTGGCTGGAAGCCGCCGCTGTCGAGGGTGTCGATGCAGGTCGCGGCCCGGTCTTCGCCAGCATCTACCTGGCGCAGGAAGCGGCCATCGCCGGCCACGGCATCGCGCTGGGCATCGCGCCCCTGGTGAAGGAAGACGTGCTCCACGGCCGCCTGCTCCTGCCCTTCGAGCGCAGCCTGCCCAACGCATACGCCTTCTGGCTGCTGCGACGGGACGATGCGCGCCCACGCGCCGCCGTCAACGCATTCTGCGGATGGCTGCAACAGGAAGCGGGCGACGATGCCGCATTCTGGGAAGCGCGACGCACAGGTCGGTAGGGGTGTCGCGGCGACGCGGTTCGTACGCCGGTCCGAAGCAGATGCATTTCCCTGTGCCTAGGCGCTTCATGGCCCGCCTGCATACCGGCTGGGCGGTTCGCCCACGTGCCGGCTGAAGGCCACGCTGAACGTGCTGGTCGAACCGTAGCCGACGCGCTCGGCCACTTCGGTCACGCTGAGGCCGTCGCGCCTGAGCAATTCCTTCGCGACTTCCATGCGCCACGCCAGCACGTATTCCATCGGTGGCACGCCGACGGCGCGGGTGAAACGTTCGAAGAACGTCGAGCGTGAGAGCGCGGCGGCCTTCGCCAGCTCGCCCACGGTCCACCCATGCGCGATGCGCGCATGGATCTGCTTGAGCGCCATCGCCAGCCGCTCATCGCCCAGTCCGCGCAACAGGCCGGGCGGCGCGTTGCCTGCAGTGGTCGAGCGCATGGCTTCCACCAGCAGCATCTCCACCAGCCGGGACAGCATGTATGCATTGCCCGGCTGCTGCTGCGCGTACTCTTCGCCGACCATCTGCACCAGTTGCATGAGCCGCTGCGACCCCTGCACATGGACGACCGTGGGCAGCAGCGAGACCAGCAGCGCGGCGTCCCGGGTGTCGAACAGGAACGCGCCGCCCAGCGAGCGCATGTCCGGCGGTCCGTCGGGATCGCCATGACGCAGTTCTCCTTGCCCGCCCGGTACGACGCCGGGGTCGATGAAGACCGGTGGCGCCGGCACGAAGCCGGAAAGCGTGAAGGCGGGCGTGGTCGGCAGCAGCACGAAGTCGCCCGCACTGATGGTGATGGGGGCGTGCCCATCCACGGCCAGCCGCGCGCTGCCTTCCAGCACGATGCAGAAGCCGGGCTGGCCGTAGTCGGCATACCGCACGGCCCAGTTGCCCTTGCCGCTGATCACGTTGGCAAAGACCGCCTGCGGATGCAGCAGCTGGACGACGTCGGAAAGTGGATCCGCCATTCCGGACTCCGGCTAAAACAAACAGGACGATGCGCTATCGATCATCCGGAAAGGCTGGCCTATCGTTCCCGCCGAGTCAACTCACCCTCGGAGAACGAAATGAAGACCGTCCTGATCACCGGCTGCTCGTCCGGTTACGGCCTGGAAACCGCCCGCCACTTCCTCGCGCAGGGCTGGAGCGTCATCGCCACCCAGCGGCATCCGCGCGAAGACCTGCTCCCCGCTTCACCCCATCTGCGCGTGCTCGCGCTGGACGTCACCCGGCCGGACAGCATCGCCAGCGCCGTGGAGGCCGCGGGTCCCATCGACGCGCTGGTCAACAATGCCGGCATCGGTCTGTTCGGTGCGTTCGAGGCCACGCCCATGGACACCGTGCGCGAGGTATTCGAAACCAATACGTTCGGACTGATGGCCATGTGCCAGGCCGTCATCCCGCAGTTCCGTCAGCGCAGGGCAGGTGTCATCGTGAACGTCACCTCCAGCGCGACGCTGGCGCCGTTCCCGCTGGTGGCGGCGTATACCGCCAGCAAGACCGCAGTCGAAGGTTTCACCGCATCGCTGGAGCACGAGCTCAAGGCCTTCGATGTGCGGGTCAAGCTGGTGGAGCCCGGCTATGGTCCGTCGACCCGGTTCACCGCCAATGGCCAGCAGCGCATGCAGGGCCTGATCCCCGAGGCATACGAGCCCTTCGCCCACAGCGTATTTGCCGGACTGGGCAGCATCACCGCGGTGACGGCCGAGTCCGACGTCGCCGAAGGCGTGTGGCACGCCGTGAACGACACCACCGGGCAACTGCATTTCCCGGCGGGTGCGGATGCGGTGGCACTGGCCGTGCGGTGAGGCTGGGTTGCACGCGAGGCGGACGCGCATCCAGCGCCCTGTGAGCCGACGCTAGACTGCGCCAGTGTCCAAAGGAGTGAATGCTTGCTCACGTCAGGAGCACAACGCCATCACCTTGCTGCCCGGGTCGCAGTCGTTGTGCTGCTGGCGGTGTATGGCGGCCTCAGTCTTGTGGCCTTCTTCCGACCCGACTGGCTTCCCGTCAAGACCATCTGGCACGCGGGGCTACTCGGGCCACCGGCTCTTCTGGTCTGGGGTGGGCACATGCTCGTCGCCTACAGCGCGTGCACCGTGGTCGTCGTCCTGCTGCTCGCATGGGGCGCGGTCGTCCGCTCCGACGAATTCAGGCTCATCGCGGCCATGGCAGCGTTCGCCGTGTGGACGGGAGCGGGCTTCTTCTCTGCGTTGTTGTCCGTCTAGGGATTTCGCCATCGCAGCGCGGTGACCCGTTGGCCGGAGGCGGGCCCAGCGGTCAGAATCGGCACACGAAATCGAAACGGGACGGGAACCGATGCGTGTGGCACCCCAGTGGGACTTCATCAGGATGATCCAGCGCAGTCCATTGCCAGGATTCGCCTTCACGCGTATGCGGGCCGTTGCCATGCTGTTGCTCGCAGTGCTGGGCACGCAGGCAGGCCTTTCCGCTGCAGCGGAAATGGATGCATCGACCGCCGCCACGGAAGGCGCCGTCGTGCAGACCGATGACGTGGCGCTGTTCTACCGCGTCTACGATGCGGCGGGCGGAAAGCCGACGGCTGCGCAACTGCAGCGCCATTACCTGGAGCAGGGTTCGGAAGGACTGCGCCTGTTCGCCCGTCTGCGCAACACCACGGGGCAACGCATCGCGGATGCCGTGGCCCGCGATCCCGCGCTCTATGCCGATGCGCGCCGCTGCCTGGCCGTACTGCCGCAGGCGCGCGCGCGGCTCGAGAAGGCCCTGCGCGACCTCGGCGGGCTGTATGGCGAGGCGCGCTTCCCGCCGGTGACCATCGCCATCGGTCGCGGCAAGCCGATCGCCATCGGCGCCCCTGATACCGGCATCCAGGTGGGCCTGGAGGCGCTGTGTGACGCGGACTGGCTCAATGCCGACCCCGAGGACAGGATCGTCTACGTGCTCGCGCACGAATACGTCCATGTGCAGCAGGTCAACGCGCACAAACTGAGCGACAAGCCCGCGCCGACGGTACTGGAAATCTCGCTGCTCGAGGGCATCGCCGAATTCGTCGGCGAACTGGTGGCGGGCGAGATCGCCTACGGCCGCACCGCGGCGATGGCGGCAGGTCGCGAGCAGGAAATCGAGACCCGCTTCGCCGCCGACATCGACAAGACCGAGCTCAAGGACTGGGTCTACAACACCACCCCGGAGCAGCCGGGCGATCTCGGCTACTGGGTCGGTTACCGGATCGCCAAGGCCTATTACCGCAACGCGCCCGACAAGCGCCAGGCGCTGCGCGAGATCCTGGAGATGGACGACGCCCGCGCCTTCCTGGCCCGCAGCGGCTGGCATCCCGGCATGGCGCTGTAGGCGGGCAGGAGGGTTCCCGCGCGAGCGCTATGCCTTGCGTCGGCTGACCCCATGCAGCCTCACCTCCCTGGCGCCCCGGATGTGTCATGCTCCCGGCGGTCGCAACGACCATGGGAGTACACGTGATGGCCAAGGGCCTGGACAAGAAGAAAGAGCAGAAGAAAAAGCCGGCGAAGACGATGAAGGAAAAGCGCGCCGAGAAGAGCGAGAAGAAGGCCACGCGCGGTTTCGCGCCGACCTGATCGGCTGTTGTTGCTGCAAGTGAATCCCGGGCGAGCGCCGCGAACCCGGGATACGTTCCGGAAACGCGAGCCCCGCTGGCCATGTGCCATCCCTGCCTGGGTCGCACGTGGCATGTCTAGCCAGGGTTGCGCATGACCCAGCCGCGGAACGTGAACCCGGCATAGAACAGCTCGATATCGACAAACCCCGCCTCGTCCAGCAGCGCTTCGTCCTGCGCGGGCGACAGCAGCGGCAGGCGCGCGTTGATCGCGGCGGCAGCGCTGACCATGCTCGTGGCAGGCACGCCGGATGCGACGGCAAAAGCGGCGTAACGGGAAAGCCAGCGCTCGCGCTTGTCCGTGGCGTCGTCCACGCTGTGGTGGGCGACGATGAACGGTGCGCCGGGGGCGAGCCGTCGACGCACTTCGGCCAGCGTATGCAGGCGCTGTTCCGCTGGCAGGAAGTGCAGGGTGAGCAGGCAGGTCGCGCCATCGAAGGGGCCCGTCGGCGCATCGTCGATGTAGCCTTCGACCAGCGCCGCGCGCGACGCCAGCGGCCCGAGGGTGGTGGTGGCCAGCTTCAACATCTCGGCCGACGGATCGACGCCGGTGAAACGCCAGCCGGGCTGCGCGTCGGCGAACGCTTTCAGCTCCAGCCCGCCCCCGGCACCCAGCACCAGTACGTGGCCATCGTCGGGCACGCGTTCGGCAAGCAGGATCCGCGCCATCTGTTGCATTCCCTGGAATCCGGGCACCTGCCGGATGGGACCCTGGGCGTAGCGGGCGACGGCGTCTGGATCCGAGAACGACATGCGGTGTTCCGTTGCGGCGGGGCCTCCATGCTAGCGTGCGATCCGTTCGCGAATCGTTGCAGCGGAGCCGGCGGCTGCTCAGTGCGGTACGCGCCGCAGCTTGGACACGTCGTAGCCCAGCGCTTCGATCTGGCGGACGCGCGCCTGGTAGTCCGTCTCCGGAATCCGCGGCGTACGCGCCATCAGCCACACGTAGTCGCGCTTGCTGCGCCCCACGATCGTCTGCTGGTAGTCGGCGTCCACGTACGCGATCACGTACTCGGCCTGGATCGGCCAGACGAACTGCATGTCCCACACTGCACCGCCACCGTCGGGCTTCACGGTGCCGATGGGGTGCATCGTCTTCTCCGGTCCGTCCAGCGCGCCCTTGCGGAAGCGGAACGTGGTCTGGATGCGGCCGTCCGGCTGTTTCGCGTACGACTCCACGGCGGCATAAGCCTCGCGTTCGGGGAACGACGGGATGTGCGCGATGACGTACCAGTCGCCCATGAAGCGGTCCACGTCGACCGGTGCGGCCGTGGGGATGGACGGCTTGACGTTGCCGGAGCTGCAGGCCGCGGTGGTGGTGGCGACCATCAGCGCGAGCAGCACGAAGGGCAGGGTACGCATGTCAGTGCTCCCGGGTGGGTCGCTGGAAGCGATAGTGCGCGACCAGCCATTCCTGCCCGTCGCGATAGCCGAACAGTTCGGCGCAGGCCATCCAGAACATGCGCCAGCGCTGGTTCCATAGCGGCGCGGCATCGCCATAGGCCTGGCGCAGTACGTCCATCACCTCCGCGCGATGTGCATCGTGCCGCGCCAGCCAGTGGTTGGCGGTACGCTGGTAGTGGCTGCCGTCGAGCAGCCAGCGTTCCTGCAGATGCAGATGATCCTGGAAGAACAGCAGCAGGTCGGCCGACGGCATCATGCCGCCGGTGAAGAAGTGCCGGCCCATCCAGTTGTCTTCGCCCTGCGTCTCGAACGGATACATCAGGTGGCGGTGCACGAAGATGTGCACGAACAGCCTGCCGCCCGGCCGCAGCGCGTCATGGATGCGACGCAGCAGCACGGCATGGTTGCTGACGTGTTCGAACATCTCTACCGACACGCAGCGGTCGAAGCCCTGCGGCTCCAGGTGCAGCTGGTTGACGTCGCGGGTAAGGACGCGGACGTTGCGCAACCCGCGTTCGGCGCAGCGTGCCTCGATGAACTCGCGCTGCGAATGGGAGTTGGAGACAGCGGTGATGCGCGCGTTCGGGTAACGCTCCGCCATCCACAGGGTCAGCGAACCCCAGCCACAGCCGAGTTCCAGGATGTCCTGTCCGTCGGCCAGGTCCGCGCGCTCGCCGTACAGGGCCAGCATGGCGTCTTCGGCCTGGTCCAGCGTCTCGGTGCCGGTGGCATAGAAGCAGCTGCTGTATTTCAGCCGGTGTCCAAGGCAGTGCTGGAAGAAGGCGGGCGGAAGTTCGTAGTGCTGGCGGTTCGCAGCGTCGGTATGCAGGGCGAGTGCGCCGCGCTGGAGGTCGCGCAGGCGTTGCGCCAGGCGTGCGGACTGCGCCGCCTGGCCACCTTCGCCTTCGTCGCGCAGGCGCTGCGCGCACAGGCGGCGGATGCCGGCGCGAACGAGCGCGTCGGGCAGCAGGCCGCGTTCGGCCAGGCCGAGCAGGCCGGTGGCGGGGCGGTCAACGGGAAGCTCGTCGGTCATGGTGTTCATCGCGTCGTTTCCTCGTCGCGGGGTGTCGGGAACCAGGGGAACAGCATCGGCGTGCGTCGCTGGTAGTCGCGGTAGTCCTCGCCGCGCGTGCGCAGCGCCTGCGCTTCGGTGTAGGGGATGCCGCTGATCCAGCGCAGGAACACGTACATCACCACCGGGCCCGTCCATGCCAGCCAGAACCACGGCGAACCGGCTGCCAGCGCGACGTACGCGAACCAGTGCAGCCATTCGAAGAAGTAGTTGGGGTGTCGCGAGTAACGCCACAGACCCTCGCGGCAGGTGCGCCCGCGGTTGGCGGGATCTGCGCGGAAGCGCGCGAGCTGGCGGTCGGCGACGGCCTCGCCGGCGACGCTGCCCATCCATATGGCCACCGCCAGCACGATCCACGGCCACGCCGAGTCCACGGGGCTGCGCGCCGCGGCAGCGAACGGAAGCGCGAACAGCACCACCAGCAACGCCTGCGCCATGAAGAACAGCAGGAACTTGCCCTGGTGCCCTTGCCAGTGGTCACGCAGATGGCGGTAGCGGCGGTCTTCCGGTTCGTGGCGCACGCGTCGCCACAGGTGCAGCGCGAGCCGCGCGCCCCACAGGCCACCGAGCACGGCCAGCGTCGCGCGTGCCTGCCACGCGCCATCACCGAGGACTGCAAGCAGTACGGCGCTGCCACCCACGCATGCCGACCACAGCACGTCGACGATCCCGGCGTTGTCGCGACGCCGCTGCCAGTACCAGCCGTACATCATCACGACTGCGGCCGGCAGGGCGACCAGTCCGAGTGTGGGCAGCAGGTTCATGCTGCCTCCGCGGCGTGCGCCGGGCGCGCCATCAGCAGGTGCGACACGCCGATGGAGCGCTCCAGGAAGCCGCCTTCGCAATACGCCAGGTAGAACTCCCACAGGCGGATGAAGCGCTCGTCGAAGCCCTGCGCGCGCACATCCGCCAGGCGCGTCATGAAGCGCCGCCGCCATGCGCGCAACGTGTACGCATACGACAGGCCGAAGTCCTCCTGGTGGACGACCTGCAGGTCGCTGGCGCGGGTCTTCGCGTCATACATGGCATTGAGCGAGGGGATGAAGCTGCCCGGAAAGACGAAGCGCTTGATGTAGTCCACCGAGTGGCGCGCCTGCAGGTAGCGGTGGTCCTCGATGGTGATGGCCTGCAGCAAGGCCTGCCCGCCCGGGCGCAGCAGGCTGCCCAGCTTGCCGAAGAAGGTGCCGAGGTACTGCGCGCCGATCGCTTCGATCATCTCGATCGACACCAGCTTGTCGTAAGCGCCCTGCAGGTCGCGGTAGTCCTGCAGCAACAGCGTCACCCGGTCCTGCAGGCCGGCGTCGACCACGCGCTGGCTGGCCAGTGCATGCTGTTCGCGCGAGATCGTGGTGGTGGTCACGTGCGCGCCGTAGTGGCGCGCCGCATGCAGCGCGAAGCCGCCCCAGCCGGTGCCGATCTCGACCACGCGGTCCCCCGGCGCGAGCGCCAGCTTGCGGCACACCGCATCGAGCTTGCGGTAGGAGGCTGTCTCCAGGTCGTCGTCCGGGGAGGCGAACATCGCCGAGGAGTACATCAGGTCCGACGACAGGAACAGGGCGAAGAAATCGTTGCCGAGGTCGTAGTGCGCGGCGATGTTGCGGCGGCTGCCCTCGCGCGTGTTGCGGCGGAGTGCGTGCCAGCGGCGCAGCGCCCAGCCACCGATGCGGGCCATGCCGCCCTCCATGCCATCGAGCAGTGTGCGGTTGCGCACCAGCAGCCGGACCAGCCCGACCAGGTCGTCGCAACGCCAGTGGCCGGCGATGTAGGCCTCGCCGGCGCCCACGCTGCCCTGCGCGGCGAGCGCGCGATAGAACGCGGGATCGTCGATCCACAGGTGCACGGTCGACAACCTTCCCTCGCCGGAATGGCCGAAGCGGTGTTCGCCCAGCGCGTCGCGGACCACCAGCACGCCATGGTCCAGCGCGTCCAGGCGGGCCAGCAGCTGCGAGCGCAGCAGGCGGTCGAGCGCGCCGTAGGAGGGAACAGTGGAGACGTCGGCAATCTCGTTCATGGGGTCTCGCGTGCGAGTGAAGGATGGTCGTGCACCGGCGTGCGCTTCAGCCACAGGCGCAGTGCCTGCCAGTGGATGCCGGCCACGATCTGCGTGGTCATCAGCGGGTAGCGCCACAGCACGCGCGCGAGCGAGGCGCCATCCAAGGGTCGGCGCAGCAGGGTCAGGGTGGCGTCAAAGGCGCGCCGTCCTTCGCGGTCGACCTGCATGTGCACGCGCAGGGCATCTTCGGGCGGCGTGAAGCGCCAGCGGTAGGTGCAGTCCATCGGCAGGAACGGCGACACGTGGAAGGCCTTGTCGAAGCCCCATTCCCAGCCGTCGCCGTACGGCACGCCGTCGTGTATGGGCAATACGTAGCTGTGCCGTTCGCGCCAGGGCGTGTTGGTGATTTCGGCCAGCACGGCGTCCAGCGTGGTGCCGTCCGGCTGGAAGCAGTAGTAGAAGCTGACCGGATTGAAGACGTAGCCGGCGTAGCGCAGGTGCGTCAGCAGACGAACCGGGCCTTGCGGGCGATGGCCGAGCGCGCGTTCGACGCGGTCGCGCACGGCCTCGACCAGCGGCCGGTCGTGCGGCGCCAGGTAGTCGCACCGGCGGAACTCCGCGAGGTTGCGGCGATCCGCCGACCACAGCCAGCGGCGGTCGAACACGGTATCGACTTCGTCCAGGTCCAGGTAGAGCTGCGCCATGCGATAGCGAAAGGCGTGCGCGCGCGGCGAGTGCCGGCGATGCCGCACCCAGCCCTCGTATACGGCGCTTGCCAGCGGAGCGGTCACGCGCTCACCGCTTCGGCGTCGCGCCGGCCAACCGTTCCGGCGGTCAGCGCCTCGATGGCATCCACCACGTCGCGCGCGCTGCGGATGCCGTCCTCGTGGAAGCCCCAGCCCCAGTAGGCGCCGGCGAACCACGTGCGGCGGCGGCCCTGGATCTCGGCCTTGCGTTGCTGCGCCGCGACCATGCCGTGGTCGTAGACCGGATGGCGGTAGTGCATGCGCTTGAGGATGCGCGCGGGATCGATCGCCTCGCTGCGGTTGAGGGTGACCACGAAGGGATCCGGCGACGCGACGCCCTGCAGCAGGTTCATGCAGTAGCTCACCGTGCACGGCGCCGAAGGGTCGCGGGGCACATGCGCATTCCATGCCGCCCAGGCTTTGCGTTCGCGCGGCAGCACGCTGGCGTCGGTGTGCAGCACGGTGTCGTTGGACTGGTAACGGATGGCGCCGAGGATCGCGTGCTCGCTGGCCTCCGCGTCGTGGAGCAGCGCAAGTGCCTGGTCGCTGTGGCAGGCCAGGACGACATGGTCGAAGCGCTCGCGGCCGTGGCGGGTGTCGAGCTCCACGCCTTCGTCGTCGCGGCGTATCGCCCGCACGGGCGTGGACCGTCTCTCCTGCACGCGCCAGCGACGACGCAATGCCTGTACATAGGTGCTTGAACCGCCCGTCACCACGCGCCAGGGCGATCGCGCTCCCAGCGTCAGCATGTGGTGGTTGGCCATGAACTGCACCAGGTACCGTGCCGGGAACGCCAGGATGCCCTGCGGCGGCGACGACCACAGGGCCGATGCCATCGGCACCAGGTGTTCATCGCGGAAGGCATCGCCGTAGCCGCCGGCCTGCAGGTAGTCGCCGAGTGTGGGGCCCGGCTGTCCTCCGGCCAGCAATGCGGGCGCCTCGCGGTAGAAACGCGCCAGGTCGCGGAGCATGCCCCAGAAGCGCGGCGACAGCAGGTTGCGGCGCTGGCAGAACAGCGTGTCGAACGTGGTCGCGTTGTATTCCACGCCACTGCGCGCGCTGTGCACGGAAAAACTCATCGTGGTCGGTTGCGAGGCCACGCCAAGCTGGCCGAAAAGACCGCACAGCAGGGGATAGTGGTCGGGGTTGAAGACGATGAAGCCGCTGTCGATGGCGTAGCGCCGTCCCGCCTGTTCGACATCGTGCGTGTGCGTGTGGCCGCCCAGGTAGTCGTTGGCTTCGAACAGGACCACGTCGTGCCGGCGCGACAGCCACCATGCCGAGGCCAGTCCGGCGATGCCGGAACCCACGATCGCGATGCGCATGCTCAGTGCCTCGCCTTCGCCAGCACCCAGGCGGGCACCGGCTTGAGTTCCCGCACCAGGCCGAGCATGGCGAGCAGCCGCAGTCCGTACCAGGTCAGGTCGATTTCCCACCAGCGAAAGCCTTGGCGCGCGGTGCCGGGAAAGAAGTGGTGGTTGTTGTGCCAGCCCTCGCCGAACGTCAGCAGCGCGAGCCAGACGTTGTTGCGGCTGTCGTCGTGCGTGTCGAAACGGCGGCGGCCGAAGCGGTGCGCCAGCGAATTGATGGTGACCGTGGCATGGAACAGCACCACGGTGGACACGAAGAAGCCCCACACCAGCAGCTGCGGGCCGTTCGTGCCCCATCGCGGCACCACGTACTCCAGCAGTTCCCCGACCGCATACAGGCTGGCGGCCAGCAGTACCGGCACGACGGTGTCGTAGCGATCCAGCCAGCGCAACTCCGGATAGCGTGCAAGGTCGGGGATGCGCGCCCAGTCCGTGCGGAAGCCGCCGCGGGTCAGGAACCAGCCCGCGTGGCTCCACCAGAAGCCGTGAACCGCGGGCGAATGCGGGTCCGCGGGGGTGTCGGCATGGCGATGGTGGTTGCGGTGGTGCGCGGCCCACCACAACGGCCCGCGCTGCACGCTGGCGGCACCGATCAGCGCGAACACGAACTGCAGCACGCGCGAAGTGCGGAACGTGCGGTGCGAGAAGTAGCGGTGGTAGAAGGCGGTGATCGCGAACATGCGCACGGCGTAGAGCGCCACTGCCGCGGTCACCGCGACAGGCGATACGCCGACCCACAGCACGGCCACGCACGCGAGGTGCATGCCGATGAAGGGGGCGGCACGCAGCCAGTCGATCTCCCGGGCGCGGCCTGCGTCTTCGTCATCCACTCTCTGCGTGTCGAACCAGCGACGCACGGCGGCCAGACCGCGTGCCGCCAGCGTGGAGGGGGATGAAACGCTGGCCGGCATCGCTCTGTCTCCGCTGCATTCACGGCACATACGTGTGCAGACGGTGATTGGATGCACGCGGCACGACACTCAGGGCGTGCACCGCTGCACGAGCGGCGTGGCGAGTGCGCGCTGCAGGGCACCGGCATCGGCGGGCTTGGCGGGTTCGGGGAACACGATGCGGACGTCCTGGTGCCGCCCGGCGCCGTCGCGGATGGTGGCGATGCCGGCGAACTCCAGCAGGCGCCGGTCCGCATCCGCGTAGGTCAGTTCCATCGAAGGCGCGACGAAGCCATACCAGCGGTCAAGTCGCATCGTCATGCGCTGCGCGGGAATGCCTTGCCATCGCACGGAGGGCCCGGGCTGCAGGCGTACCGGCACGAAGGACATCCGGCTGGGCAGCAGGAAGGGTTGGGTCACGTCGTCACCGGCGCGGAGGGTCGCCCAGTGCAGGCGCACACTGGCGTCGAAGCCGGCATCGATCACGCCATCGGCGGGTACGGCCAGCGCACGTTCCTTCAGTGGAGCGCGCGCACCCGACCGGACGTAGACCACGCGCCCCTGCGGCCCGCTGCGCACGCCTTCGCGATAGCCATCCCTGGCATCGTGGAAATCGAAGTCCGGTGCCTGGGCCATGGGGCGTTCGACCACGGTCTTGCGCGCGAACGCACGGCCATCGGGACACCGATACAGCACCAGCCGGCGCGCCGTTCCCTCCTGCCGGTAACGCCAGTGCGATTCGCGGTAGAGCAGCGTTTCGCCCTTGCGGGGATGGGCCCGGGCTTCCTGCTGATGGATATCGGTGTCCGCACAGGCGGGACCGGCCACACAGGCGCCGATGGCGCCCATCGACAACGCGAGCAGGTGGCTGCGTACGGACATGCGTCGGGATTCCCGGGGGTGGACCGGTTCGTCCTACGCTGTGCGGGGCAGGGTGGATGCATCCGGGCACTGGATGACGCCGCATCCAAACGGCGGTCCCGCCCGTACATACGCCCATCACGACCAGCAACGGGGCCTGGCATACCATGCCGTCCGACTTCACAAGGATTACGCCGCCCCGCGGGGCGGCACGGCCGGTGTCCACGCCCACGCCCTCCACCCGGGATACGCATGACTGGACCCGCGAGATGATCGCGGTCGCGCGCTTGCGCGACCGGGGCAGCTTCATGCGGATCTACGATCACTTCATGCCACGCCTGTGCCTGTACCTGCGCGGGCTGGGCAGTCCCGAGGCGGTGGCGGAAGAGCTCTCGCAGGAGGCGCTGCTGCGCCTGTGGCAGCGGGCGGCCATGTACGATCCGCAACAGGGCGCGGTGTCCACCTGGCTGTTCCGGATCGGCCGCAACCTGCACATCGACCGCGTGCGACGCGAACCCGGCTGGGTGCAGGTGCTGGAGGATGCGTGCCAGTGCACGGACGAGGAGTTGGCCCGGCCCTTCACGTCGGCGGAGGACTACGCCGAGCACGTTCACCTGCAACGCCGCATCGAGGAACTGCCGGCGGTGCAGGCGAGGTTGATGCGGATGTCGTATTTCGAAGCCAAGAGCCACCAGGAAATCGCCGACGAGCTGGACATGCCGCTGGGTACGGTGAAGTCGCACCTGCGGCGCGCGTTCCTGCGCCTGCAGGGCCAAGTACGAGGTCAGTCGTGAATCCGCACCATCATCTGGATCCCTCCACCCTGCTCAGCTACGCGGCGGGGGCGCTGACCGTCGAGATGGCGATCGTCGCCGCCACGCATCTGGAAACCTGTGCGCATTGCCGCGCGCGCGTGGAGGAGGCCGAGTGCATCGGCGGGCAGCTGATCGAACACCAGCAGCCCGGGCCGGGCGCCCCGGACGAAGGACACCGGGCCGTCCTGCGCGAGGCGATGCTGCGTCGCCTCGATGACGAGCCTGTCGCGGTGGCGCCGCCGCCGCGCGCCGCGCCGTACGAGGCGGACGATCGCCTGCCGGCACCGCTGCATCCCTATTTCGGCACGTCCTACCGTGCCTTGAAGTGGCGCTGGATGGCGCCCGGCGTGCATTGCATCCGGGCGGCGGGGACGCCGACAGGCACGCTGCTGATGCTGAAGATCGGCCCCGGCCGCAGCATGCCCGTGCACAGCCATGGCGGCACGGAACTCACCCAGATCCTGCGCGGCGCCTACCACGATGCGCTGGGTCACTTCGCCCCCGGTGACGTGGCCGACTTGGACAGCGACGTCGAGCACCAGCCGGTGACCGTGCCCGGCGTCGCCTGCATCTGCGTTTCCGCGCTGGATGCGCCGCTGCGCTTCCCGGGCTGGCTGGCGCAACGCCTGCAGCCGCTGTTCAAGCTCTGATCGAGGCCCTCTGGCCTGCCCGGCACCTTGCGTGCCGGGTATGCGCGTGCCCGCCACAAGCGCGGCACATCCCGCAGGCATGCGTTCCGGGCCCAAGTGCTCGCGGGCAGGTATTGCGTGCATGTTGCACGGTAACCGGTACACCTCAGTCTTGCAAAATAAGAACCATTCGCATTTAATGTCCGCATCGCGCGATGTCGCGGGCGGGGATGTCGTTGCCCGTCACGGCCGCGCCGCTTCCTTTCCCCTCCCCGATACCCCCCCATGCCCTCCACGTCCCCCATCCTGCTGTCTTCCCGTGCCCGCCGTTCCCTTGCCACCCCCGCCATGGCGGCGCGACTGCGTACCGCCATCTGCATCGCGCTGGCCTGTACGGCGGGCACGGCGATCGCCGCGCCGCAGGACGCGGTGCCTGCCGTCCAGGCGGCCGCAGATGCCTCCGCGACAGCGACCGACCTCGATGCGGTGATGGTCGTCGGTCAGCGCGCCAGCCGCGTCAGCAACGGCGCCACCAACCTCGACCTGGCGATCAAAGAGACGCCGCAGTCGATCAGCGTGGTGAGCAGCGAGCAGATGGCGCAGTTCGGCACCGACAGCCTCAACGAAGCGTTGCGCATGGCGACCGGCATCCAGGTGGAGGAGTGGGAAACGAACCGTACCAACTTCACCGCGCGCGGCTTCGACATCGCCAACACCCAGATCGATGGTGTCGGTCTGCCCAACAGCTGGGGCATCGTCACTGGCGCGCAGGACACCTTCGGCTACGAGAAGCTGGAGGTCATCCGTGGCGCCAACGGCCTGCTGACCGGCGTGGGCAATGCCGCCGGCACGATCAACTACGTGCGCAAGCGCCCCACCAACGAGCCGCAGGGGAGTGTCGGCATCAGCTATGGCTCCTGGGGCACGACGCGGGCGGAGGTCGATTACTCCACGCCGTTCACCGAGAACGGCACGTGGGCCGGACGGGTGGTGGCCGCGCACGAAGAAGGCGATTCCTGGCTGCGCGGCAAGGACGACACGCGCGACTTCCTCTATGGCGTAGTGGACGGCCAGATCGGCGAGAACGGCACGTTGACGCTGGGGTATTCCTGGCAGGAAGGAAAGACCAACGGCAACATGTGGGGCGCGCTCGGCTTCATGTACAGCGACGGCACGCAGGCCGAATGGGATCGCGGAGCCTCGACCACCCAGGACTGGACGTACTGGGACACGACCACCAAGACCGGTTTCATCGAGTACACCCACCAGCTGGGCGCAGACTGGCAGATGAAGCTGTCCTACAACCATCGCGATATCCGCAACGACGACAAGCTGTTCTACGCCACTGATTTCGCGGCCACTGGCCTGGAGCCGGGCACCAATCTGGGGCTGTATGGTTATCCGTGGGGCGGCGCCGACAAATTCACTGCCGACCTGGGCTCGGCGACGCTCAATGGTCACTTCCCCATGTTCGGCCGCGATCAGGAAGTCATGCTTGGCGTGAGCTGGTCCAAGAGCGAAAGCGTCAGCAGCCAGTACGCGGGCGCCATGTGCGGCACCGAGCTTTGCGGTTACATCGAGATGCCCGGCTTTCCGTGGGCGGGTGACGTGATCCCCGAGCCGGTGTGGGGCGATTTGTCGGTCTACAGCACGCTGGATGAGCGGCTCAAGCGCGCCTACGGCGCGACCCGACTGTCGCTGACGGACAGGCTTAAGGCCGTGGTCGGATTCAACTATGCCGAGTACCACCGCGAAGGCGTCAACTACGGCGTGGTATTCGATCAGACCGAGAGCGAGACCAGTCCTTACGCGGGTCTGACCTTCGACTTCACTCCCAACGTATTGGGCTACGTCAGCTACTCGGACATCTACCAGCCGCAGAGCCAGTCGGACGCTGACGGGCGTTACCTGGATCCGACCAAGGGGTCGAACTACGAATTGGGTGTGAAAGCCGATTGGTTGGACAAGCGCCTGCTGACCACGCTGGCCATGTTCCGGGCCGAGCAGGATGGCCTGGCAACCGGTGCCGGTTACAACGACCTTGGCCAGTTCTACTACGAAGGCGTGGACGTCGAGTCCAAGGGCGTCGAATTCGAAGCCACCGGCAAGCTGAGCGACAACGTCGACATGGTGTTCGGCTATACCGCGCTGAAGCTGACCGGACAGGACGGAGACGATACCTATCGCTGGGTGCCGCGCCGGACGGCCAACCTGTTGCTGAGCGCGCGCTTGCCGACCTACACGGCACTGTCCTTCGGCATTGGCGGGCGCTGGAAGAGCAGCATTTCGAACGTGGAATCCAGCGGCTTCACCGTTCGCCAGGACAGCTATGCGGTGCTCAATGCGTTCGCCGCGTGGGACTTCCTGCCCAACGCCACGCTGCGGCTCAACGTCAACAACCTCGGCGACGAGAAGTACATCAACACGTTGCGTTACAGCGGCTACTACGGCGCGCCGCGCAACTACACGCTCAGCCTGAACTGGCGGTTCTGAACCGCCGCTTCCCCGCACCGAGACACGAGCCATCGCCATGTCCCGCACCATCGCCGCTTCCTCCCACGCGCCGCGCCTGCACCTGGCGGCGCGCATCACCGCCGCCGTGTTCGGCGGCTATGCCTTCGCCTGGGGCATCGTCGCCACCGGCGCGAGCCTGATGTTCGCCGCCGGCATGGATTTCCACGACGCCGAGTTCCTCGCCAGCCTGCTGGGCGTGCTGGCGTTCCTGGTGGCGTTCCTCTGGGCGTTCGCGGCGCGCCGGGTGTGGGTGGTGTGGTCGGTACTGGCCGGCGGCGGTGCATTGCTGGCGGGCACGGGCTCGTTCGTGCAATCGCTGCTGGTCTGAGGAGGTCGACATGTTCCCGAGCTTCCGTCAGGCCATGGCATGGCTGCACACCTGGTTCGGCCTGGTGCTGGGTTTCGTGCTGATGGCCGCGTTCTTCTTCGGCGCGCTGTCGGTGTTCGATCGCGAGATCGACCGCTGGGCGATTCCGTCCACGCGTTTCGAGCCGCAACCGATGCCTTCGTACGAAAAGGTACTGCGTCCGGCCTTCGAGCGCATGCAGCCGCTGCCGGCGGCCGTGGACGCGATGCGTTCCCGTGTCAACGGCGAGATGCCGGCCCGCTTCGATACCGTGGTCAGCTGGAGCGCCTACACCACCCACCGCGACCCGGTGCTGCAGGTGTTCGCGGGGTACGAAGTGCCGAATGCGAAGGATCCGGAGGAAACCATCTGGGCCGACGGTACACTCGATCCGCGCGACGGCACGCCCTTGCCCAACGACAGGCTCAAGGTCGGCAGCGGCTTCTTCTATCCCATGCACTACGGTCTGACGCTGGACTGGAAGAACCTCGGCATCTGGATCGTCGGCTTCTCCGCGCTGGTGATGCTGGCCGCGCTGGTCAGCGGCGTGGTGATGCACCGCAAGATCTTCCGCGAGTTCTTCACCTTCCGTCCCGACAAGGCGCGCCTGCGCAGCGTGCTGGACCTGCACAACCTGACCGGCGTCGTCGCACTGCCGTTCCATTTCTTCTTCGCGTTCACCGGCCTGCTGATCTTCGCCGCCACGTACTACTTCCCCCTCGGCCACACGCAGCTGCACGGACTGCATGACCTGCACGCGGAAGTGGAAGCGCGCGAGACCGGCCTGCCGCATGAGCGCGCGGGCGTGCCTGCGGGCCTGGCCAATGTCGACGCGATGGTGGCCGATGCGCAACGCCGCTGGGAGGCGAAGGACAAGGCGGGTGATGTCGGCTTCCTGGTGCTGCAGCACGTGGGCGATGCCAATGGCTACGTCAGCGTCTACCGCGCGGGTACCGACCGCATCGCGCTGGTGGGCGATGGTATCCACTACAAGGCATCGACGGGCGAACTGATCCGCGAGGATCCTGCCGCCACCCCGGTGGGTCGCGTCAGCGAATTCCTCACCGGCCTGCACCTGCAGCACTTCCGCCACTGGTTGCTGCGCTGGTTCTACGTGCTGGGCGGGCTGGCGGGTGCGGTGTGCATCGCGACCGGGTTCGTGTTCTTCGTCGAGAAGCGCAAGCGCCAGCATGCCCAGCGAGGCAGCCAGGGCGCGAGGGTGGTCGATGCCCTGGCCGTCACCACGGTGACGGGCATGGTGTTGGCCGCACTCGGGATACTGGTCGCCAACCGCCTGCTGCCCGAGGAGCTGCCGGCACGCGGTGACTGGGAGCGCTACGCTTTCTGGGGAACCTGGGTGCTGGCGTTGCTGCATGCCGGCTGGCGCAGCGCACCGGTCGCGCGTGGGCTGGCCAATCCCGCATGGCGCGAGCAATCCGGGGCGATAGCGGTGCTGGCAGTGGCCGCCGTCGTGCTGAACTGGGTGACGACCGGTGACCACCTGCTCGCCACGTTGCGCGCGGGCTATTGGCCTGTCGCGGGCGTTGACCTGTCATTGCTGGTGACCGCCGTGGTGGCGTGCATCACGACGCGCATCCTCAAGCGGCGTGCCGTTGCCGCCGGGATGCGCGTGACCGGTGTGGAGGCGTCCCATGCCTGACCCCATGGCGGGATACCTCTTGCTGGCGGCGGTGCTCTCCAGCCTCGCCGGCATGGGCTGGCTGGCCCTGTCGATGCAGCCCCACGCGCAGCAGGTATGGGTGCGCGGGTGTTCCCGTCATACGCCGGGCTTGTTGCGCCTGCTGGGTGCGGCCGGCCTGGTCGTCGCGCTGGCCCTGTGTCTGGTGGTCGACCACGCTTCCATGGCGGTGCTGGTGTGGGTGATGAGCCTCGCGGCGGGCGCGCTCACCACCGCGTTCGTGCTCACCTGGCGTGCGCACTGGTTGCGCGTCCTCGCGCCGTGGGTGCGCGCTGTCCACTAGCGTCGCTCGGCACCGCACATTCCACCTGTCAACGGATTGCATCCATCCCATCCCGTGGTGACGAAACGCGGCAGTGCCTGCAGTCGTTGCGCGCAGGACGAACAGGCGATGCGTCACCCGTTCACGTGCGTGCAGGGTGGGTGAAGAAAATCCCATTGAAACCCCGCCGCATCAAGAAGTGAATCCAACCCGCGCGTATACGCGTAAGGGAGGCGTCGTGTGCATCACGCCACGGCATCCCACCCTTCATCCTGGATACCGTCATGAACACAAGGTTGGCTGGCTTGGTGTTGCTCGCTGTTTCCACTCCCGCGTTCGCGTCCGGCCCCGAGCAGGGCAAGTTCTCGATGTCGTTGTTCGGTGGTGCGGATACGCCCGTCAGTGGCGATGTGCATGATGGCGCGGTGGCGCCGGTGCCCGACCTCGGGCCGCTCAATCCGGATCTGGCCGGCATCAGTGCGGAGTTGCGCATCCAGCCGCGCACGCATGAAGACATCTACGACCAGGCGATGACGTACGGTCTCGAATTCTCGTACGGACTGAGTGATCGGGCGGAGATCTTCGGCCAGTTGCGGCGCACCGAGACCGATCCGGGCACCGTGCGCGTGGGCGGAGCCTTCGTGCCGGCGCTCACTACCGAACTGCCGGTCTACGGGACCTTCAGCGACTACAAGGCGCTGACGGTCGAAGCCGGATACCGGTACTACTTCATGCAACCGGGCTACACGCGCCCGTTCGTCGCCGGCCGCCTGGGCGCCACGCAGACCGACGACATCCGTGCCACGTTCGACATCCCTGATGCGGCCATCACCATCGAGAACGCGCCCTTCACCGAAAAGAAGTGGGCGGCCAGCGCCGGTGTGGATATCGGCGTGCTGATTCCGGTCAACGAGACCTTCAGCATCACCGCGCAGGCGGGCGTGCGCTACGTCGCCGATCTGGAAGGCGATGACAGCGCCATCGGCGGTCTGGGCCTGGGTTCGATCAACGATACCGGCAAGCGTGTATCGGTGCCGCTCTCCATCGCCGCACGCTTCGACTTCTGACGGGCGTTCCGAGGTTTCCGGTCTCCCGGCGGGGCCGGAAACCGGAACCGTCGCTGCGCATGTGCCCATGCTCGCATGCCCGTCATGTCCAAGGCCATCGCCCTCATTCAGGGCGGGCAGCGCATGGCGCTGTCCGCAGGGTGGGGGCGGGGCCGCGATTGCGTGCGCCGATGGCCCGCATCGTCTCATCGCATGAGCGTGCGCCGGATACCATGACGCCATGCAACTGAAGGACAAGCTCGCGATTCTGGCCGACGCGGCGAAGTACGACGCGTCGTGTGCCTCCAGCGGTGCAGGCAAGCGTCACTCGCTGGGCAACGGTGGCATCGGCAGCACCGAGGGCATGGGGATCTGCCATTCATACACGCCGGACGGGCGCTGCGTGTCGTTGCTGAAGATCCTGCTGACCAACTTCTGCATCTACGACTGCGCCTATTGCGTCAACCGCGTCTCCAGCAACGTGCCACGTGCGCGCTTCGCCACGGCCGAGGTGGTGCGGTTGACACTGGAGTTCTACAAGCGCAACTACATCGAAGGCCTGTTCCTCTCCAGCGGCATCATCCGCAACGGCGACTACACCATGGAGCAACTGGTGGAAGTAGCGCGCAGCCTGCGTGAAGACCATCGCTTCGCCGGTTACATCCACCTGAAGACCATCCCGGAAGCGTCGCCGGAACTGCTCGCCGCCGCCGGCCGCTACGCGGACCGGCTCAGCATCAACGTTGAGTTGCCGACGGAAGAGGGCTTGAAGCAGTTGGCGCCGCAGAAGCAGGCGCAGGGCATCCGCGATGCGATGGGCGAACTGCACACGCGCATCCTGGCTGCCAGGCCGACGAAGCAGGAAGCGCAACCCAGGCGCAGGCGTCCGCCGAAGTTCGCGCCGGCCGGGCAGAGTACCCAGATGATCGTGGGCGCCGACGCCGCGGATGACCGCGCGATCCTGGTCGCCAGCGATGCCCTGTACAACCGGTTCCGGATGCGTCGCGTGTACTACTCCGCCTTCAGCCCCATTCCCGATGCCTCCGTGCAGCTGCCGCTGCGCGCGCCGCCACTGCTCCGCGAGCACCGCCTGTACCAGGCGGACTGGCTGTTGCGGTTCTACGGTTTCGACGTGCAGGAGATCGTCGGCGACACCGGCACGCAGGGCGGCATGCTGGACCTGGATGTCGACCCCAAGCTGGCGTGGGCATTGCGACATTCGGACCGGTTCCCGGTCGACCTCAACGCCGCACCGCGCGAGATGCTGCTGCGCGTGCCCGGCCTGGGTGCACGCAACGTGCAGCGCATCGTCGATTCGCGCCGGCAGGGCCGGCTGCGCGTCGCGGACCTGGCACGGTTGCGCGCGCCGTTGCAGAAGGTGCTGCCCTTCGTAGTGCTGCTGGACCACCACCCGCGCCAGCGCCTGGACGATCCGGCGCGCCTGCGACGCGAACTGGCGCCCGCACCGCGCCAGGCCGATCTTTTCGGCTGAGTCGCGGGAATGTTCCGTGCCACGGTGACGCCTGCGTGGGATCTGGACGCCTGGCGCGTGCAGGCACGGCATGCGTGGGAAGCGGCGCTGCCACCGGACGCTGTGGAATGGCAGGCCGATGCGCAGGGCGAACTGCTGGGGAGTGCAGCCGTGATGGACCAGCCGGTGCAGCGGATGGGATTGTCGGTGCCGGCGGACTTCATGGCGTTCGCCGCCTCGGTGCTGTGCCATCGCGATGCCGGCCGGCACGCGCTGCTGTACCGCCTGCTGTGGCGCATCGGCAACGGTGAGCGCGCGCTGCTCGACCGCGCCACCGACGCCGACGTGCACCGCGCGACGCGCTGGGCACAGGCGGTACGGCGCGACACGCACAAGATGAAGGCGTTCGTGCGCTTCCGCCAGGTCGACGGCGAGGACAACCACTATCTCGCCTGGTTCGAGCCGGACCATTTCATCGTCGATCGCGTCGCACCGTTCTTCATGCGCCGCTTCGCCGGCATGCGCTGGGCCATCCTCACGCCGTATCGCAGCGTGCAATGGGATGGCGCGCAGCTGTGGGCGGGCGAGGGCGCGCAACGATCCGATGCGCCGGCAGACGATGCGGAGGATGCGCTGTGGCGCACCTACTACGCCAACATCTTCAATCCCGCACGCCTCAACACGCGGATGATGCGACAGGAAATGCCGCAGAAATACTGGAAACACCTGCCAGAGACCCACCTGCTGCCGGATCTCGTCCGCGAGGCTGGCCGGCGTGTGCGCGAGATGGACGAACGCGAGGCACAGGCACCGCGCCGCCGCATTCCCGGCCGGGCGACGCCGTCCGAATGAAGGCGCGCACCGCGGGCACGCGGCCGCACCTGGCGCGGCACGCCACCGGTGCCCCGTGCGGGGCACCGGTCCGCGCGGTCAGAACTTCCAGCCCACGCGTGCGTAGTAGAAACCGCCGTTGAAGCCGTAGGGCGAGTGCACGGGATAGGCCGCGCCCGCCACGGACGCACCCCACGGGTTGTCGTCCGGGGTTTCGTCGAACAGGTTCTGCGCACCGACGTTGACGTACAGGCCGGAGGGGAACGTCCAGCCCACTTCGGCATCCACGATCACCTTGCTGTCCTCGTAGATCGGCAGGCCGCCGTCGTCGATGCTGATGGCGCCGCTGTCCAGGTGATCCTCGTACCAGGAGCCGTAGTAGCCCAGGCGCAGGTTCGCGTGGAAGACCTCGCGCTTGTGGTTGATGCTGAAATAGCCCTTGGTCTTCGGCAGCGATTCCTCGATCTTGTAGACGCGGGCTTCGTTGATGAAGTTGGGGTCGTAGCGGTCCACCTCGGTCTTGTTCCAGTTGGCGGCGAGCGAGTAGGTGGTCGTGCCGCCAAAGTGGTCCGTTTCCACGCTGGTGACCAGGTCCACGCCGGTGGTGGTGGTGTCGAACGCGTTGCCGAAGTAGGTCACCGAACTCAGCGACGCCGCTTCCGGATTGCCGGAGGCCACCAGCGCATCGCGTTCCTCGGGCGTCAGCGCGAAGCTGGTGCTCAGGGCGATGCGGTCTTCCACCTCGATGCGGTAGCCGTCCAGGGTGACCAGCCAGTCGCCGCTGCTCCACACCATGCCCAGCGAGAGGTTCTTGGACTCTTCCGGCGTCAACGCCCGTGCGCCCTTCAGGATGGCGATGGGATTGGTCGGTGGCAGCGTGGCGATGTCCTCCAGCACGCTGCCGTTGAACGCGGTACTGATCTGGCTGATGTTGGCCTGGCCGGGGGTGGGCGCACGGAAGCCGGTGTTGTACGCGCCGCGCAGGGCGAAGGTGTCGGACACGTCGAAGCGCGCGGTCAGCTTGCCGTTGGTGGTGCTGCCGAAGTCGTCGAAATCCTCGTGGCGCACGGCGGCGGCCAGCAGCAACTGTTCGGTGAACTGCGCCTCCAGGTCCAGGTAGACCGCCCAGTTGCGCCGATCCCATTCGCCTGCGGTGCGCGGGCTGAAGCCGTTGAAGCCGTTCGAGCCCAGTGCGAAACCCTGTTCGGTCAGCGGGCCGATGCCGGTGGAGGCATCGTCACCGGCCTTCACCTCGAAACTCTCCTCGCGCCATTCCGCACCTGCGGACAGGCGCAGGGCCTCGGCGGTGAACGAGGTCTCGATGTCGCGGCCGACGTCGAAGTTCACGCCCTTCTCGGTCTGGGTATTGCCGCCGGGACTGAAGCGCAGGCCCGCGGGCTGCGCTGCGCCGAGCGACGCGTTGACCGTGTTGTAGATGACGAAGTCGATATCGTTGCGGCCGTAGGTCGCGCTGACATCCCAGTGCCATGCGCTGCCCCAGGTGCCCTTGACGCCGCCGACCACGGACATGTCTTCCAGGCTGCCGCCGAAGCGCGGCGTGAAGCCTCCGGGCAACGTGGACAGGAAGGTGAAGCAGTTGGCCGGCAACGCGGCCACTGCGGTGCTGACCGTGCTGTACGGGATGAGGTTGCCGTTCGCGTCGCGCAGGGCGATGGTCGGACAGCCGCCAGCGCCCGTGGTGTCGCCGATCAGCAGGGTCTCGCCCCCGTCGTTGGAGTACACGCCGGAGCGCGCGGTGGGGTCACGGAAGTAGAAGCCGCCATCGACCTCGCGCTGCGCGTAATTCCCGAACAGGTAGACATCGACGCTGTCGCCGGTGATGCCGAGGTTGGCGACGAACTTGAGGTCGTCGTCCACCTTCGGCGAGCCCCAGATCTGTGCCGGCACCGGCACGCCGGGATAGCCGGCCGCGATCGCCGCTGCGGCGTCGTTGCGCTGCACGCTGCGCGAGGTGTCATCGGCCTGGCGCCATTCGGCGGTCAGCGTGGCGTAGCCGCGCTCGGTCAGCGGCAGGCCGATCTGCGCGGAGTATTGGGTGGTGAAGCCATCGCCTTCGTAGTATTGGCCGGCGAAGGCTTCGAAAGCCCCGCCTTCGCTGATCTTCTTCAACCCGAAGTTCACGACGCCCGCGATGGCGTCCGAGCCGTATTGCGCGGCCGCGCCGTCGCGCAGCACTTCCACCTGCTCCAGCGCCAGCGACGGAAACACCGAGAGGTCGGGGCCTTGCGAGCCATCGGACAAGCCGTGGCCCAGGAAGGTGATCACGGCGGAGCGATGGAAGCGCTTGCCGTTGACCAGCACCAGCGTGTTGTCCGGCGGTAGGCCACGCAGGTTGGCGGGACGGATCAGGCTGGCGGCGTCATCGATCGGGATGGTGCTGACATTGAATGAAGGCACCAGCACGCGCAGCTGGTCGAGCGCATCGGTGGCGCCCTGGTTGCGGAACTCCTCGGCACTGATGATGTCGATCGGCACGGCGGAGGAGGAGACGGTGCGCGGCTGGCCACGACTGCCCAGCACCGAGACGGTGTCGAGCGTGGTGGCTTCCTCTGCCGGCGGCGTCGCCGCCGGTGCGGGTGAAGGTTCCGTCGTCTGCGCGACGGCGGTGCTGCTGCCGACCAGGGTGGCGGCGGCGAGGGCCCATTTCACTGCGGATGCCAATGGCGTGCTCGAAACACGTACGTGCGGCTTCTCTCTGTTGCCCATGCGGTGCGCCCCTTGAATGTGCTGTGTGGTGTCGAAGTTGTTCTTGCGCGAGTGCCGTCAGCGGCCACGCGGATACCGCCCGCACTCCGGGTAGTGGGCGTTACACATTGCTGTCATCGCCGTGCTACCGCCTGCACCTTAGGCGGCAGCAAACAGCTCGAAACGAGGCATGGATCACACGATGGCGCGGTGCACAACGAAAGTAATCATCGTTCCGTTTTTTGCACTCTTCGCACGCTTTTCACGCAGTCCCGTGCACGCGAACGGTGCGCGTTGCGCCAGTGTTGTGCAGCGACGCCGCGCGCATGCGTATACGTGCGCGTGGAAAACGTCGAAGTCCGCCAGGGACGCGCGATGCACCGCATGCGTGCACTCGCGATCGAGCCTTCGCACCATGCAGGTTCGCCCGCGTCTGCATGGACATCATCGAGTGGGGCCGTCGACTTCAGGCCGCAGGAATCGCGACGCGTGCCGGCGCGGATCGACGGCGTCGCATGTTGAGCGGGGCTCAAGGCTGGCTTGCGGAATGTTCGCTTCGCCCAGCGCAGCGTGCCGCGTAGCGTCGCGCCAGCCCTGCGATGAGGAACCGACATGTTGCGTGCCACGGGTCTGTTGCTGCTTTCCGGTCTCGCCATCAGCGGCATGGCGGGCGAACCCGGGAATCTCCCCATCCCTGTCCCGCAGCGATGGACGCCGCCTGCGCTGAGCAGTGACCAGTATGAATCGTCGCCCGTGTTCTCCCCGGATGGTCGCGAGGTGTTCTTCTTCCGCGCACCGCCGTCGTTCGACCGTTATCGCCTGCTGTCGTCGCGGTGCGAAGGCGGGCGATGGCGTGCGCCACGCGAGCCGACCTTCGCCGGCGCAGCCGACGCGCTGGAAACCGATCCCGCCTACAGCCACGATGGCACCTGGCTGTATTACGCCAGTGACCGCGCGAACAAGGACGATCTGGACATCTGGCGCGTGCCGCGCCACGCCGACGGCCGCTTCGGTGAACCCGAGCGGCTGCCCGCGCCGGTGAATTCGCCGCAGACCGAACTGCTGCCACGGCCACTGCCGGATGGCCGCCTGCTGTTCGGATCGCACCGGCCGGGAGGCATCGGCGGACGTGATCTTTACATCGCCACGCTGCGTGCCGACGGTCGCTGGGATGTGGCACCGCTGCCGGCGCCGGTCAACACGGCGGCCGATGAATACGAGGCCGATCTCGCGCGTGATGGCCGGGTACTGGTGGTGGTCGCCAACCGCGGCACCCGCTCGCACCTGTATGTCTACGATCGCGACGGCGACGCGTGGCGCGAACGCGGCCGCGTTCCGGCGCGCGATGATGTCTTCCAGGTGGGGCCGCTGCTGTCGCCGGATGGAAGGCGGCTGCTGTTCGCCCAGGCCGATGGCGACGCATCGGGCGAGTTCTTCCTGGTCGATCTCGCGCCGGGGGCCGACTTGGCATGGCCCCCGGCGTGCGGTGATGCGCGCGCAAGTCAGCCGCGCAATTCGACCACCGGCGAGAATCCGCCATAGACCATGCGCTGGCCGTCGAACGGCATCGGCGGATTGTCCGGATTGGACGGGTCCATGCGCGGGTCTTCCATCATCTTCTGCATGCCGGCATCGCGCGTGGCCTTGTCCGGCCACTCCACCCACGAGAACGCCACGGTTTCGTCGTCTTTCGCCTGCACTGCACGGAAGAAGTCGGTCTGCGTGCCGCGTGGCACGTCGTCGCCCCAGCCTTCGATGATCCGGGTGGCGCCGAAGCCCATGAAGATGCTGTCGAAGGTGTTGGCGTAATCGGTGAAGGCGGCCTTCTTTGCCGTGGGTGCCGCAAGGATGAATCCGTCGACATAGGACGAAGGTGCATCCGGGCTGCCCAGTTCCAGTGCCGGGGTGAAGCCGCCATAGATCAGTCGCTTGCCGTCGAACGGCATCGGATTGTTCTCCGGCGACATGCGCGGGTCTTCCATCATCTTCTTCATGCCGGCGTCGCGGGTGGGCTTGTCGGGCCACTCGATCCACGAAAACACCACGCTTTCGTCTTCCTTCGCCTGCACGGCCTTGCGGAAGTCGGTGACGGTGCCGTCGGGCACATCGTCGCCCCAACACTCGATGACACGGGTGGCGCCCTGTTCGATGAACACGGGGTCGCCATGGTTGGCATGGTCGATGAACTTCTGTTTGTTGGCGGTCGGCACGGCGGCCACGAAACCATCGATGTAAGGCATGGGAAACCTCCGGGAATGCGACGCCGGAATGGCGCCTTCATGGATGCGACGAGTGGGGCGGGCGGAATTCGACAGACGGCTGGCCGGTACCGGCCGGGCGGGGCGTTCAACCTGCCACGATCCGGACAAAGGTGGTGTGATGGTTTCTGCAACGGGCGCGGTGCCGCGCCGGGCTGGCCCATGGGGCATCGGCAGCGCGGCGTGGATCCTGGCGCTGGCGGCACTGGTGCTGGCGGGATTCTGGAAGACGTACTTCAGCCGGTTGAGCCTGGCCGATCTGGTCACGCACCTGCATGCCGGCCTCATGCTGGCATGGATGGCGATGCTGCTGGTACAGCCCTGGCTGGTGCGGACGCGGCGCATGTCGCTCCACCGGCAGGTGGGGCAGTTCTCGTACGGCGTGATGCCGGGCGTGCTGGTGACGGCGCTGTGGCTGTCGCAGCTGCGCATGGCCGCGGCACCGCCGGAGATGTTCGGCCTGCAGGCGATGCTGCTGTATCTGGGCACGGCGGCGTCGGTGATGCTGGCGTTGTTCTGGGGCCTGGCCATCCGCCATCGTCGCGATTCCGCGCTGCACGCACGCTACATGGTGGCCACGGCGCTGGTGATGATCGATCCGGCGATGGCGCGCCTGGTGCTGGCGCTGTTGCCCGAAGGCGTGCGCATCAATCCGTCGTGGGTCGGCTATGCGCTGACCTTCGCCGTGCTCGGGCTGCTCATGTGGTGCGAACGTGGCGCCCCACGTGGCCGCGGCGTGTTCCGTTTCGTCACGCTGGTGTTCGTGGTCAACTTCGTGCTGATGCACGTGGTGCCGGGCACGCAGCCGTGGCAGGCGTTCGCGCGCTGGTGGGGCGGGCTGGCCGGCTGACGCGCGTGCTCAGCGCTGCAGGCAATGCCGGTAGCGCTCGTCCACACGCGTGGCGAACCACGCGGTGGTGAGGTCGCGGGTGATCTTGGGGCTTTCCAGCTTGATGCCGGGGATCATCGCGCGCGGCAGCGGCTTGCCGGCGCGGGCCTCGGCCAGGGCATACACGCGCGCGTACAGATCGGTATCGCCGAAGTCGAGCCGGTTGCCGCGCTGGAGTGCGGCGCGGATCGCACGATCGTCCATCCGCAGCGCGTCGGCCAACCTGCGGACCGCGCGTTCGGTCTGGCCCGGCGTGTCCAGCGGTGCGCCGGGATTCAGCAGGTCGCCGTCCAGGGTGAGCGGCACCCCGGCCGCGATGCCGACGGCGCTCTGGAATGCCGCATTCCGGCTGGCGTACCAGCCGGCGTTGTAGTCGGCGAAGCGATGCACCTTGCGCGTGTACGGCGTCTGGTATCCCAGCAGGTGGGCGATGCCGAAATACAGGCCGCCGCGACGGGTGAATACTTCGTCGCGGATGCTGCCCTCGACGGGATACGGATAGTCCGATGCGTTCGATTCCGCAAACGGAATGCCCACCTGCATCGGCCCGCCGGTCTGCACCGGGTTGTAGTCGGAGAACAACCGTCTGCCCAGCGGCACGCTGCCGATCATGTCCTGGTAGATGTCGCTGAGGTCGCGCTCCGTGCGTACCGCGCGCAGCCGCTCGGCGTAGCTGCGCCCGTCGGGTGAACGCAACGCGAGCGCGGCATCCACCATGAACCCCGGTACGTGCAGGGCCGACGCGCGACGGTCGATCTCGCCGCGTGCGATCTTCGGCAGGTTGGCGACCGCCGGATTGGCGATATAGCCGGATTCCTGTTCGGTCACCGCCAGCACCGCGCAGATGTTCTCGCTGTTGGGCTCGATGCGCTGGGCCGCGAACGCGGTCTCGATGTCGGCGGCCCAGCGTTCGCGGTCGGCGACCTTGGCCGGCATGCGCCGCACGATTTCGCTGCGCGTGTCGGCCGGCGGGCGTACAGGGGTGGGCGGTGCGGTGGCGCAGGCCGCCACAAGGAGCGCAGACGCAATCGGGAGCACGCGCAGCAGGAAGCGGAGGGCAGGGGTCGTCATGCGCGCAGCATACGTAGCGCGGCGGTGGGATGCACCATGGTTCGCCGCGTCATGACCTTGCGTGTCCGGCATGGATAATCACGGTTCCGCACCTCGTGCCCGCCGATGACCGACACACTCGACAATCCATTCTGGGCCGCGCTGGATTCGATCCACCGCGACATCGCCTTGCGTGCGGGCGAGGTAGCCCGGTATCCCGCCGACCACGCGCCGTTCCTCGGGGTCGCGTCCCCTGCGGTCCGCGTGGGCGATGCCTTCGAACGCCTGGTCGCGCCGGGCGAATCGGTCTATCTGCTCGGCGTCGCGCCCACGATGCCGGCGGGCTGGGCGCTGCAGGCGTTCCGGCCGCTGGCCCAGATGGTCTGCGATGCGCCGCTGGCGTCTGTGGACGGGCCGGAGATCATGCCGTTGGGCGAAGCCCAGCGGGCCGACGTGCTGGCGTTGACGGCCCTGGTGTATCCGCACTACTTCAGGCCGTGCACGATGGACATGGGACGTTACTTCGGCATCTACGAACAGGGCCGGCTGGCCGCGATGATCGGGGAACGTCTGGGCAGCGACGCCACCCGCGAGATGAGCGCGATCTGCACGCACCCGGACTTCAATGGCCGCGGCTACGCGCGTCGCCTGACCGTGTGGCTGACCAACGACACGCTGGCGCGTGGCATGCAGCCGTTCCTGCATGTCAGCCATGAAAATCCGCGGGCCAAGCAGTTGTACGAGCAGCTTGGCTATCGCGTGCGGCGCGACATCGGCTTCTGGTCGTTGCGGCGCGCGTGAGGAGGGATGCGCAGCGGGCGCTAGGGTGCGCCCGCCTGCTGCAGCATGCGGCGCATACCGCCGAAGCGCCGGCGGTACTGCGCGGGCGACAGGCCGACCTTGCGCCGGAACAGGCGGCTGAAGTAGGCCGCGTCCTCGTAGCCCACGGCCTGCGCAATGGCTTCGACGGCGTCGTCACCGGTTTCCAGCTGCTGCTTGGCTTCTTCCAGCCGCAGCGTGTGCACATATTCGAGCGGTGACAGGCCCGTCGCCTGCTGGAACCGGCGCGCGAACGTGCGCTCGGCCAGGCCGCTGGCCTGCAACATGCCCGCGACGGGCGCCGACGTGTCGTAGTGCTGCGCGATCCACACCTGCGACCGGGTGATCGCGGTGTCCGAATTGGTACGCGTACGCGCCAGGTTGGCGAAAGGCTGCTGGCCGGTCTGGTGCCAGTCGATCAGGAACACGCGCGCCGTCTGCATGGCGCATTCGATGCCGGCCACGCGTGCGATCAGGTACAGCGACAGGTCCTGCCAGCTGGAACCCCCGCCCCCCATCACCAGGCGCTGGTCCGGTCCGGCGGTGACGACCACGCGTTGCGGATGGACCTTCACGCGGGGGTGCCGCTCGGCCATCGCGTCGCAGTACGCCCAATGCGTGGTCGCATCGCTGCCGTCGAGCAGGCCGGTTTCCGCCAGCAGCATCGCGCCGGTGCAGGCGGCGGCGATCACGCTGCCGCGGGCATGGCAGTCCCGCAGCCAGTGGGCTTCCTCTTCGTAGCCGTGCAGGGCGATGTCGCCCGGGTAGATGGCCAGGTCGGGGATGCAGATGAAATCCGGGGCGGGCAGGTCGCGCATCGCGACTTCCGGGGTCACCACGATGCCGTTGATGACCGGAATGGGCGTGGTGTCGCGGGCCACCACGATGGGACGGAACACCGAAGCACCCGGTGGCTCCCCGATCATCGCCGGCCAGTCGCGACCAGCGGAATTGAACAGGTCGTACATGCCGTACAGCACCGACGCGGCGGCACCGTGGGTGGCGAGCAGGGCGATGGTGGGGGGATCGCGGCGCGGCATGACGGAAATGTCAGGTTGGCGGCGGAAATGGCTGCGGTGCCAGGGCGTGGCGGCCCGTATCGTGCCGCCTCCCCGTAGTAGAACAGAGCTGCTGCCGTCATGCCATCGCCCCTCGAACTCCTGCTTCACCCCTTGTCGTTCGCCTTCTTCGGCATGTATGCCGTGCTGATGCTGTGGGAGGCGATCGCCCCCGCGCGCGTACTCCCGCGCGTCGCGCGCTGGCGCACGCGGGGCCTGCTGGCGGCGGTGTTCTACTTCCTGCTGTCGTCCTATCTGCCGATGCTGTGGACGCAGTACCTGCTGCCCCTGCAGCTGGTCGACCTGAGCCATCTCGCGTGGCCGGTCGGTGGACTGGTCGGCCTGCTGGTGTACCAGGCACTCGCGTACGCGTGGCACCGTGCATTGCATGCCAACGACGTGCTGTGGCGCTTCGGCCACCAGCTGCATCACAGTGCGGAGCGGCTGGATACGTTCAGCACGTTCTGGTTCAGTCCGCTCGATACGCTGGGCTGGACCGCCGTCGGCAGTCTCGCGCTGACGCTGGTCGTCGGGCTGAGTGCGGAGGCGACCACGTTTGCACTGCTGGCGGCCACGCTGCTGGCGATGCTGACCCATGCCAACGTACGTACGCCGCGCTGGCTGGGCTGGTTCGTCGAGCGCCCCGAGATGCACTCCTGGCATCACGCGCGCGGCCTGCATCGGCAGAACTATTCCGAATTGCCGGTGTTCGATCTGTTGTTCGGCACCTTCCACAATCCGCGCGGCTTCGCCCCGCAGACGGGTTTCCACGAAGGCGGTTCCGCGCGGGTCATCGAGATGATGATGGGGCGCGACGTGGCACGCGATCCAGTTTCGTGAAGCGTCCTTGACGCGCCTGCGGGCGCCGACGGGTATGGTCGGGCACTCCCTTCGACGGAGTGCCCGGCATGATCGAGATCCTGAGCAGCCCACCGCACGTGGCTGCCTACCGCTTCAGCGACCAATTGACCGGCGAGGACTATGACGCCTGCATCGCCGATATCGAAATGCGCCTGGCGCAGTTTCCGCGCATCGCCGTACTCGGCGACATCAGCGACCTGCACGGACTGTCGGTGGACGTGATCGGCAAGGATCTGCGCTACGCGTTGGCGAAGCGCGGGGAGTACGCGCGCTTCGCGCGGGCGGCGGTAGTGACGGACAAGCGATGGCTGGTGGCGGTGACCGGTGTGGTCGATCGCCTGATGCCGCAGACCGAGATGCGGACGTTCGCGCCGGAGGAGCGGGTGATTGCACTGGCCTGGGCGGCGGAACTGGACCCTTCGCTGGTCTGAGGAACCGGGTTACGGGAACAGCGCGCCACCGATCAGCGCCAAGGTCATCCCCAGGCCCATGAAGGCCAGGCGATGCATCAGCGGGAAGGTGGCAGGGGTGGCCGAACGGTGCATGGTGCTATCCAAACCCAACGGGCGCGAACGCGCCGTGAAACCCCTGTGCCTCATCCAACGCCACTACCGGTGGCCACCGGCCAGCGGGCGGATGGACGCCGCCGCAGGTACCTGCCTATAGTTCGCAAAACAGCGGAGGTGCCATGGATCTGCAAGGACGCGGGAAGAGTTCCGTGCATGGAAAGGGGTCTGCACCGGGTGGAGGATGGCGGCGCAGGCTCAAGGGTCTGATGCTGACAGGTATGCTGTTGGCGCTGTCCCAGGCATCGTCGTCGACCCCGCCCACCATCGCGACCATCGCCGGAGGCGGAGGGACGCTGGGCGATGGCGGACCGGCCGCTCAAGCGGCGCTGAACCAACCCAGGGACGTTGCCGTGGACGGGTACGGCAACGTCTACATCGCCGACTACGGGCACGCGCGCGTACGCAAGATATCCACCCACGGGATCATTACCACGGTCGCGGGCAATGGCTCGACGGTCCACAGCGGCGATGGTGGCCTCGCTACGGCGGCAGGCATGATGCCCGTCGCCATCGCAGTGGATGCGGCGGGCAATCTCTATATTGCGGACCACGCCGGTTCCCGCATCCGCAGGGTCGGGGTGAACGGGATCATTGCCACAGTCGCGGGTACGGGCATTCGTGGCTATGGGGGCGATGGCGGGCCGGGTGTGGCGGCCAGGTTGAGTGATCCAACAGATGTGGACGTCGATGCCGCAGGGAACGTGTATATCGCGGACTTCGGCAACAACCGCGTACGCAAGCTGACGCCCACCGGTACCCTCACCACCATCGCTGGCACAGGATCCAACAGTTACGGTGGCATGGGAGGGCCTGCGACACAGGCCGAGATCGCGAATCCTCTCGGCCTGGCCGTCTCGGCGCGGGGTGATGTGTACATCGTGCATAACTTTTTCGTCAGCCGTGTAGATCCGGACGGGATCATCGTGACGTTGGCCGGCAATGGCATGTTCGGTGCGGACCCGGCGGCGAACAGCAACCTGCTGAGTGGCGTGCAGGGCGTCGAGGTTGATGGTCGCGGGAATGTCTACATCTCGACGAGCCACACGATTCAGATGGTGACGCCGGAAGGTGGCATGCACCATGTCGCGGGGACGCAGAATACGCGCAATGGGCGTAGGGAGACGACGTCCGGTTTTGCTGGCGATGGTGGTCCGGCCACGCAGGCACTGCTCTATGGACCGTCGGGCATCGCGCTGGATCCCGCAGGCAACCTGTTGATCGCGGACCGGTACAACTCCCGCGTGCGTCGACTTGGTTCTGTCCCTCATCCGGAGCCGCCTCCCGGCATCGGCGCCTTCTTTGGACAGGTCAACCGGTACAGCAACTTCTACAAGGACATGGTCACGGGCGACTTCAACGGAGATGGTCGGGATGATGTCGCCTTCTCCACGTCGAAGGATGCTTCGACCGAGCAGAGCAGCAACGTGCCGAGCCGCGTGGGCATCATGCTGCAGAACACGGAAGGGAAGCTGGGTGCTCCTGTCTATGTCGATTTTCCTGCTGTCGTCCGACCGCCATCGCTCGCGGATTTCTATGGCGGCGGCCTCGCCGTCGCCGACATGGACGGTGATCGCGTGACCGACGTGCTGGTGGCGCAGGGGGACGGCATTGGGTTGATCGCCGGATCCCGAACCGGACAGTTCTGGCGTACGTCGTTCAGTGGCAGCCATGGTGTGCCCGCAGACAGAGTGCTGGTGATGGATGCCAATCGTGATGGCATCAAGGATGTGGTTGCTCGAAGCCTGGAGGCCGCAGGCAGTGCGCAAGCGGGCTTGAGTATCTATCTGGGCAATGGTCCGCAGGCTTTCCGGCGTGATTTCATCGCGTTGTCGTTCCCGTTCGGCAGCCTGGCGTCCGGCGATCTCAATGGAGATGGCCTGCCGGATCTCGCGCTCGGCTACTCCTTGTCGGGTTCGGATGAAGGTGGTGCAGCACTTCTCATCCATGATGGCCAGCACGCCTTCCTGCCTGCCCTCCATCATCCGGTGGCGGGTACCGGCAAGGCCAACGTGGCGTTGGGCGATCTGAATGGCGATGGCTGGCTGGATATCGCCGTCACGCGCAATCGCGTCAAGGTGGATGCCGACATACATATCCTCTACCAGCAGGCGTTGGCCGGTCAGTTCCACGCGGTCAGACTGGCCACGGCACCCGAGCCGGACAATCTGTTGATCGCCGACATCGATCGCGATGGCTTGAAGGACCTGGTTGTCCTTCATGTCAACAATGCCTCGGTTGGCTACTACCAGCAGAGCCGCTCGCGTGCGCTGACGATCGAGGCCCGATATGCCGGAGGCACGGCCTACAACGATGTGTTCAACCCCATTGCGCTCGGTGATGTCAACGGCGACGGACACTTGGACCTGGTGCTGCGCGAAGGCAACAGTGGCGTGTACGTGCGTACCGGTACGGGGCGCCAGGGGGGTATCCGCGTCAATGGCGGACAACCGCTATTGCCGCCAGGGCATGGCGGCAATGCGCCAGCGGCGCCGTTGGCGGTGGACGCCAGGGCATCCACTGGACTTCCCCGGCCGGCAGCAGGTGAAGCTTCTCCCGTCGGGCTACATGAAGATCGCGTCAGCGCAGGGGGCGCACGCTGGCTGCGCATCGTGCATCCGCAGGTGCGATTCCAGCGCATGTGGCAAGCCCTCCGCGCGAGGGCGGCCCACGTCGCGGCGCGGTTTCATCGGGCGCTGAGTGGGTGGCAAGAGGATGAGGCGCCCACATCCGTCACCTCTCAGGCCAGGGTGGAGCGGTCGCCGGCAACGGTCGGCGCCGCGACCAGGCCGACAGTGCCGGCACGCCCTCTGCGCTATGGCCGCGCGGCCATCTGCGACAGGCAGCATTGACTCAGACCAGAAAGAGGGTGTTGGCACGCACATGCACATTATCGGATCTGGCAGAGATGCGTTCTTGGAGTTCCTGCGGAATCTTACACCGCAGGCATTGCTGTTCTCCGCCGGTATCGTCGTCCTCTCGCTAATTAAGCGTCCGCTCTTTGCCGTCGCAAACATCGGCTATTGGGCTCTCGTAGTTGGCTTGTTATTGGTCGTTTTCCTCGCGGCAGCCGCAAATACTTGGAAATTCTTCGATAATGCCTTTAGTGGCTCAGCTTGGGCGCGCACGACTATGCGCCGCATCAAGCGTCTTGAATCTTTTCCGCGCAAACGATCGTGGATGTTTCTTGTATCAAGCTGGCGATTCAAGCGGGTTCTGTTTTTGGAGTTCTTCGTGGCTGTTGCAGTTGTTTACTCGTGCCTGATCGCAGTTCTGTCAATGGCAACACACAACACGTTGAGATCACTAGGCGCGCACTAGAAATTCATTCAAGCCGAAACTGCTTCTCGGCGCGGCCCAATCCAGGTGATATCTGGTGCCCGGGATCAAGCGTGCAGCGGGTCCGCATTGCATCCCTGCGTGTCGCAGGCAGTTGCCGGCTCAGGCGTTGGCATTCGAGGGACGCGTGATTCCGCCTGCGCCTCATGCACCAGCGCCGCGATCTGCGCGCCCAGCACCAGGTCGCTGACCTGGCCGAAGTGCTGGTGGCGGATGCGTCCCTGTGCGTCGATGAGGGTGAGCGTGGGCGTGCCGCGCATCGCGTAGGCCTGCATGGTCTGGGGGATCGGCCCGTGCGTGCCGGGGCGGTCCACGCCGACCGGGAAACCGATGCGGTATTCGCGCAGGAAGGCTTGCAGCGACACCGACGTCATCGCGTCATGGTGTTCGAACACGGTGTGCAGTCCGATCACGGCGACCTGGTCGTCGGGGAACGTGGCATGCACGCGCGCGGCCTGCGGCAGGCCGTGCGACACGCAGCCGGGGCAGAGCATCTGGAAGGCTTCCAGCACGACGACCTTGCCGCGCAGGGATTCCAGGGTGATGGCGTCGGATGTGTTGAACCAGCGGTCCACCTGCCAGGGTGGCGCCGGTCGGGTTTGCGTTGTCATGGGGGTGATCTCGTGATGCGCGGCGGCGAACGGTCCGGGAAGCGGACCGTCACCGCGTGGCGCGTACAGCGGTTTACTGGTTGGGTTTGCCGGGCAGGCTCAGGTTGCCCGAAGCGACCTTGAACACGTCCACCACGCACAGCAGCGGCGCATGCACGCTGGCATTGACGCGCAGGCCGGCGGTGACGCCGTCGAAGCTGCCCGCGGTGACCACGCCGATGTCGTCGAACGGCACCTTCACTTCCACCGTCTCGGCATTGAGCGTGGGGCTCCAGCCCGGGCTGTCGAGCAGGATCGGGAAACCCGGCCACGTCTTCGGCAGGCGTGGCTTGCTGCCTTCGGGAATGTCGACCACCGCGAGCGCGCCAGGGCCGCAGGCCTCGTTCGGTTTCAGCACGACCCAGTGGCTGTGCCAGAGGTTGCCGTCGTTGTCGAGCTTGCCGTCGCCGTTCTCGTCGTACAGCGGCGTGTCGTCGAAATCCGGATGCGCGGTGACCGCCATCGCCAGGATGCCGGCGCCTTTCTCGAAGCCGACTTCGTACGGATCGATCGTGGTCGGCCACACGTAGGAGAACACATCGCTGCCGGCCAGCTTGCCGGTGGCGGCGGGCGTGCTCTTGCCGGCCTTGCCGGACACGGCCATGTGGAAGGTGGCGATGTTCTTCTCGGTGGTGATCCTGGTGTGCACGATGTCGAAATCGGCGACCGCCGCCTTGTCGGCGGTGGGCTTGATGCCGCCGGTGTGCGACGTGCCGTCATGGGCCTGCAGACCGCCGACGACCAGCGCGAGCGCGGTGGCCAGTGCGAAGCGTGTGGCGGATGTTTTTTTGCGGGATGTGTTCTGGCGCATAATCGAATTCCTCTTGCTTGCTCTTGCAGGGTGGGTGGGAGGTACCGGGCGGCGTCCGATTGCAGTCGGGCGCCGCCCATCTTGTTTCCGCCTACTGCGGAGTCGGTTGGCGGAAGCGGGCCACGCTTCCAAGCCGTTGTGCGTCATCGGCGGGCTGCTGTTCGGCGCAGTCCACGCGCAGTTCGGCATCGCCGAACGGTGTACCGAGGAAGGCGCAGACATGCGGTGCCCCGGGTTCGCCCGAGGCGAAGGGGCGGAAGAACTCGCAGCCCAGGCAGGTCCGCAGGCCGGTGGCCAACCCCTGTTCCTGCGCCTCGTTCACCAGCAACTGGGTAACGCGCAGCAGGGCGCCGAGGTCGGTTTCGCCCAGAGATTCGACCAGCGAGCCCATGCCCTGGTCCGGGCGCTGCAACTGCGTGGCCATGCGCGAGCCGGAGGAGGTCAGCCTTACGCGCGCCGCGCGCGCATCGTCGGGGTCTGGCGTGCGACGGATCCACTGTTTGCCTTCCAGCGCCTTCAGCGAGTCGCTGAGGCTGGCCGGCGACACGCCCAGGCGCTCTGCGATCTGGCGGGCACGCAGGCCGTCCTGCACGCCCTGCAGCATGCGCAGCACTGCCGCCTGCGTCGGCGGCAGCGAAGGCGTGCCATCCTGGCGCCACGATTGCGCGCGCACGAGGTGGGCGAGCTGTTCCAGGCCCCGGGTGGCCTGCCTGCGCTGGAAGGGGGTATTGATCATGGCCAATAAGTTAGGAGTCCTAACCATGTAAGTCAACGACCGTTCGTCGGCTTGGCGAGACAGGCCCATCGCGTCACCAGCGCATCATCGGCAAGGGATCCAGCGGGTGCCGGCGCAACCGCTGCAGGGTGAGCATCGCCAGGCGCCGGTGGAAGCCCGCATTCGGGAACGCGGCGATCACCTCGCGCACGGCATCGCGAGGAAGCCCGAAGCGGCGCACGCCCCGGCTGACATCGATCCAGTCCGCACGTCGGAACACCTCCACGGTGGCCCGCGTGCCGGGTGGCAGCTCGCGGATCCGGTGGTGGGCATCGATCATCGCATCGACCTCGTCGCACCAGTCCGCGTGGCCGGCGGCATGCAGATGCGCGCGCGCCAGCTGGCGCGACGGCGGCAGGTAGTCGAACGTGCCGGCCGTCCAGATTCCAAGGTCGTGGAAGGCGACCGCGATGCTCAGCTTCTCGAGCGCGAGGGCATCGCCGGGTGCCAGCAGCCAGTAGAAGTTCGCCACCCGGTACGCGTGGTGGCGATAGGCGGTGGCGTCGCCGCCCAGCGACGTCGCGTGCGCGGCGAGCAGGGCGTCCAGCGTCGGCAGCGCGATCAGCATGGCCGCCGCGCGTCCGCTGGCTCAGGTCGCAGGCTGTGCCAGGGTCGTGCGTCCGCGGCGCAGTGCGCGCACCTGCAGCACCATGCCGACGAGGAACACCAGGAAGGTGCCGCCCACCAGCTTCTGCAGCAGCGGGTCCTGTGGCCCGGAGACCAGCGGCGCGCCGATCGGCACGCGCGTGAGCGTTTCGGTGAAGCCGGGGATGAAGTGGAAGTACACCGTCAGAGTGAATCCCAGCGATGCGGCGACGTGCCGCCACGAGCCGGATACGGCGTTGCGCCCCAGCAGCACCGCAAACGCAAGCACGATCAATGTCAGCACGGTCAGTCCGTGCGCCTCGCTCAGCTTGCCGGTCCGCATCAGGAAGAAGCTGGTGATGCAGGTGGCGACGGTGAACCACGTGTACGTCTTGCCGAGCGGCGTCGCATAGCGGATGTCGTGATAGCGCAGCAGCGCGTACAGGCCGCCGAACAGCGAGACCAGGCTGATGGCGGTGTGGAACCAGCCGAAGGGCGTGATGTTGAGCATGGGATGTTCCTCAGTGGGCAGGCGGTGGCGGATCGGGAAGATCGAACTGCACGAGGTTCCAGCGGGTGACGTCCTCCTCCCATTCATCGCCACGCGCGGCGGTGAGGGGCAGGGCCAGGTTGGCGACGATCATGCGGCGACCCTGCACGGCGGTCGCTGCGGGGAACAACAGGCCGCGCGGTGTGCCGTCGCCATCCACGCCCAGGGAGTCGCCGGCACGATGGCGCACGCGCCCCTGTTCGTCCAGTGCCACGATCGTGTCGATCTGGTTGGCGGCGACCCACAGCAATCCCCGGTGGAAGAGCAGGCCATCGGCGCCGTACGTACCGTCGGCCAGCACGTCGATCGCACCGTCCGGCATGCGCTTGCGCAGCACGCGGCCGTCGCCGGCGTTGTTGATGTAGAGCATCGATTCGTCGGCATTGAAGGCCAGCCCGTTCGCGCCGAACGGCAGTGCGCCCGTGGTCGCGAGCAATGGATCGCGCACGAACACGTCGATGGTGCAGGGCCGGCAAGTGGTCGCCTTCGCGATGCGGTAGATCGCACCCTGGAAGGAGTCGGAGACATACAGCGTGCCGGCGCGGTCGAACACCAGTCCGTTGATCGCCGGGAAACCCTCCGATCCATACGTGATCGTGTCCTGGCTGCCATCCGGATTGTCGACACGGCGTGCAGGCGGGGCTGTCGGCGACAGGGCCGTGAACGTTGCGACATCCTCCACCGCGCTGCCTGCATCGAATCGGGCCGGCAGCCGCTGGAGTTTCGATGCCCCGAAGTTGAGTACGTAGACGTGGCCGTCGCGATACGCCACGCCGGTAAGTGGGGTAGCCCCGAAGCGGCGTTGCACCAGCAGGCGGCCGTCGGCGCCGAAGCGCAGCAGCTGGTTGTCGCGGTCGGTCTCGGGCGAACGGGCGTCGAAGGTGCCGACGTAGACCTCGCCGCTCGCGGGATCGACGTCCAGGCTCTCCGGGTGCCGCGCATCGGGCGGCAACGTGGCGAACGCGGTCACCGGCAGGCGACCCACGTCCGCCGCATGGGAAGGCCCCGCTGCCGGGAGCATGGCAAGGCCGAGGGCGAGCAGGAGGCGACCGGACATGCGCGGCTCCACGGACGGGTCAGTCCCCACGTTGGCATGCGCTTCCGGCGGGCGCTTGTACCGGCGTGCGGGCAGGGCCCGGAATGCGGAACGCCGGCGGGTGCCGGCGTTCCAGGTGTGGGACATGAAGCGGAGCGAATTCAGCGGTTGTCGATGCTCCAGCTGCCGGCGCCGCGGGCCGCAAGCGTGATGAAACCACCCGCGATGGCGACGTTCTTCAGGAACATGATCTGCTGGATCTGGTCGCCCAGGTTGCTGTGGAACAGCACAGCGCTGGCGATGGAGAACACCGCAAGAATGCTGGCGACGATGCGGGTCTTGTAGCCGGCGATGATGGCCAGGCCGCCGAGCACTTCCAGCGCGATGACCAGCGGCAGCAGGGCGCCGGGGACGCCGACGGACTCCATGTAGCCGGCGGTACCGGCGTAGGCGGCCAGCTTGCCGAGACCGGAGATGACGAACAGCGAGGCGAGCAGGCTGCGGCCGATGAGGTCGGCGGCGCCACGCAGGGCGGGAACGCGGGTGGTGGTCGGGGTGGCGGTAACGGTGGACATGGTGGACTCCAGGAATGGGGTGGTGGGTGCAGCGGGTACGGAGCGCAGGTTAGGCCGTCGCCATGCATCCCGGAAGCCTATATATTTCGATGAAATCCATCGTTTGGAGCGATAGATGCTCGATGCCGTCACCCTGGACCAGCTGCGCACCTTCATTGCCGCCGCCGAGCAGGGCAGCTTCTCCGCCGCAGGACGCAAGCTGCGGCGTGCGCAGTCGGTGGTCAGCCAGACGCTGGCGAACCTGGAGCTGCAACTGGGCGTCACGTTGTTCGACCGCCGTGCCCGCTACCCGCAACTCACCGACGCCGGCCGTGCGCTGCTGGTGGAAGCGCGCGCGGTGGCTGGGCACATGGACACCTTCAAGGCGCGTGCCCGCAGCATGGCCGAGGGACTGGAGCCGGAACTGTCGGTCGCGGTGGACGTCATGTTCCCGATGGACGCACTGACGCGCGCCGCCGCGCACAGCGGCATCGCGTTTCCGCACACGCCGTTGCGGCTCTACGTGGAAGTGCTGGGCGGCGTGATCCAGCCGGTGCTGGACGGCACTTGCCGCATCGGCGTGGTGGGCTCGTTGCCGGAACTGCCGGACGTGCTGGCAGTGGAGCCGCTGGTGTCGGTGCCCTTCGTCACCGTGGTCGCGCCCGCGCATGCAATGGCCGGCATCCGCGGCACCGTTCCGACGAAGACATTGGTGCAGCATGTGCAACTGGTGCTCACCGATCGCACACCGCTGACGGCAGGTCGCGATTTCGCGGTGCAGTCGCCGCTGACGTGGCGGCTTGCAGACCTTGGCGCCAAGCATGCCTTCCTGCGCGCCGGGCTGGGCTGGGGCCACATGCCGATGCACATCGTCGAAGAGGACCTCGCGGCGGGCCGCCTGAAACGCCTGCGCATCGCAGACGCGGATCCACGCTACGCGCAGATGCCGATGCGCGCGGTGTGGCGCAAGGACACGCCACCGGGCCCGGCGGGACGCGCGTTCATGGCGCAATTGCGCGAGGGCCAGGTCGGCGCTCCAGTCGTGTAGAACCGCTTCGACATCGCTGACGATACGTGGAGCGTGTCAACGCGGATGCGGGCCGCGCGTTGGAAGGAGTATCGCCCCACGGAACTCCGCGATGATCCGCCGCGAAACCATCAGCGCCGCCAACCGCTTCGGCCTGGGCGCGCGACCCGGCACGCTGGCGCAGGTCGACGACCCGCGAGGCTGGCTGCATGCCCAGCTCGAGGCGCCAGCCGTCGCGCCGCGCGCCGCATTGCCTACCAGCGTGGACTACCTTCGGCAGGAATACGACTACCTGCGTGCGCGGCGCGCGGCTCGCAATGGCGACCGCGATGCGGCAATGGGGTTCCGCGAACGTTTCGCCCGATCGCAGCTGGACGAACTCGGCTGGCGCTACCGGCAGGCGGTCGCCACCGGACAGGACTTCGTCGAACGGCTGGTACGGTTCTGGTCGAACCACTTCGCCGTCTCCGCGGACAAGCGAACGGCGGCCCTGTATGCCGCGCCCATGGAGCGCGAAGCGATCCGCCCGCACGTGACCGGTACCTTCGCCGACCTGCTTGTCGCGGTGGAACAACACCCCGCGATGCTGCGTTACCTGGACAACGTGCGGTCGATGGGCGAACAGTCGCGCCTGGCGCAGCGCGCGCGTCGCCGCCGGGAAGACGGAGACGACGATGCGCCGCGCACAGGCCTCAACGAGAATCTCGCGCGCGAGATCCTGGAACTGCATACGCTGGGCGTCGATGGCGGTTACGCCCAGGAGGACGTGCGCGAACTCGCGCGCGCGATCACCGGCTGGAGCGTGCCGTTGCCGCGCGACGCCGGGGCGGGTGCCGCGACGGCGTTCCGGTTCCGCGCCAACGCGCACGAAGCGGGCACGCGCGACGTGCTCGGGCGTCGCTACGCGGCGGAGGGCGAAGCCCAGGGCCGCGCCATCCTGCGCGATCTGGCGGTGCACCCCGCCACGGCGCGCCACGTCTGCGGCAAGCTTGCGCGGCATTTCGTCAGCGACGCACCGCCACGTGCGCTGGTGGATCGCATGGCAGGGGCGTGGGAGCGCAGCGGCGGTGCATTACGCGCCGTGTACGCGGCGATGATCGACAGCCCCGACGCCTGGGCGCCCGACGCACGCAAGCTGAAGACACCGGACGAGTTCGTCGTGTCGGCACTGCGCAGCACCGGCACGTTGCCGGGCGAGCAGCCGCGCGCGCTGGTCGGATTGCTGGGAAAGTTGGGGCAACCGCCGTTCACGCCGCGCTCGCCCGCCGGCTTCGCCGACGATGCGGCGGAATGGAGTGGCGCCGATGCGGTATGGAAGCGCATCCAGGCCGCGCAGACGCTGGCCGAAACCGCGACGGGCGCCGGCCCGGATCCGTTGCGCGTCGCCGGAGACGTCTTCGGTCCGCAGCTGGGTGCGGATACCGCTTTGGCGTTGCGCCGCGCCGAATCGCCGCGCGAAGGGCTGGCGCTGCTGTTCGCCAGTCCCGCCTTCCAGTGGAGGAGCTGACAGTGAAACTGACCCGACGCCATTTCCTCGCGGCCGGCGGTGCCGCGACCACGCTCAGCTTGTGGCCGCGGCTGGCAGGCGCCGCCGATGCGCAGGACACGCGGTTGCTGGTCGTCCTGCTGCGGGGCGGGCTGGATGGCCTGCACGCGGTGATCCCCGTCGGCGACCCGCTGCTGGCGCGCATGCGCGGGGCGCTGATGGTGAAGGATGCGCGCCGGCTCGATGGCGATTTCGCGCTGCATCCGGCGCTGGCCTTCAGTCATGAACTCCACGCCCGTCGCGAATGGTTGCCGGTGCTCGCCGTGGCACCGCCGTACCGGCTGCGCTCGCACTTCGAGGCACAGGACAACCTGGAGAGCGGCACCGCCGCGGGCGGTGGGGCCTCGAACGGCTGGCTCAACCGCTGCGTCGCCGCGTTGCCGTCATCGCGTGCACTTGCGGTCGGCACGGTAATGCCGCTGATCCTGCGCGGGCCGGCCGACGCGACGACGTGGTCGCCGCCATTGCCGGAAGACGTCAATCCGATCCTGCTGCAGCGCCTGCAACCGCTCTACGCCGCCGATGCGCAGCTCGCGCAGCCGTTCGAACAGGCGGTCGCGGCGCAGGCCATGCAGGCTGGCGGCAACGTGGCGCGCCTGCCGCAGGCGATGGCGGCGGCGGCGCGCTTCATGGCCGCGCCCGATGGCCCGCGCATCGGCTTTGTCGAAAACACCGGTTGGGACACCCATGCGCAGCAGGGGCCGGTGCTGGCGCGCAAGCTGGCCGAACTGGACCAGGGCCTGCGCCAGTTCCATGACGGCATCGGCGCGCTCTGGGCGCGCACGGTGGTGATGGTGGTGACCGAGTTCGGGCGCACGGCCGCCGTCAACGGCACCGGCGGCACCGATCACGGCACCGGCACGCTGGCGATGCTGGCCGGCGGGGCGGTGGCGGGAGGGCGCATCGCAGGCGACTGGCCAGGCCTGGCACCGGCACAGCTCAACGAGGGCCGCGACCTGCGTGCGACGACCGACCTGCGCAGCGTGTTCAAAGGCGTGATCGGTGACCACCTGGGCATCGCGACATCGGCACTGGAGGCCCGCGTCTTCCCGGACAGCCACGCTGCGACGGCGATGAGGGGCCTGCTGCGCGGATAAGGCGAAACGCGCCCGGCTATGTCTGTGCCTGGCGCAGCTCGCCGCGCGCCAATGCGGTGGCCTCTTCGACTTCCATCGGCCGGCCGAAGAAATACCCCTGCATCTCGTCGCAACGCATCTGCTGCAGGGCGTGCATCTGTTCGGCGGTCTCGACGCCTTCGGCGATGGTGCGCAGGCCCATCTCGTGGGCGAGCACGAGGATGGTGCGCGCGATGGCGCGGTCGGTGCTTTCCGCGGCGATGCCGTCAACGAAACTGCGGTCGATCTTGATGATGTCCAGCGGCAGGCGCTGCAGGTACGACATGCTGGAATAGCCGGTGCCGAAGTCATCCAGCGCGAGCTGCACGCCGAGCGCATGCAGGGACTGCAGCATCTGCTGTGCGGCGCCCATGTCTTCCACCAGCACGCTCTCGGTGAGTTCGAGCGTCAGTGCGTTGGCGGGCAGTGCGTGGCGCTGCAGGCAGTCGGCGATCCACGGCGCCAGCGTGGGCTGGCCCAGCTGGCTGGGCGACAGGTTCACCGCCATGCCCAGCGTGCGCAGCCCCATCGCACGCCAGCGCGACAGCTGCTGGCAGGCCTGTTCGAGCACGAAATGACCGATGTCTTCCATCAACCCCGCGCTTTCCGCCAGCGGGATGAACACCGATGGCGGCACCTCGCCCCAAGCGGGATGCCGCCAGCGTGCGAGCGCCTCGAATCCGGTCAGTTGCAGCGTGTCGCCTGCCACCACGGGCTGGTACGCCAGCCGCAACTGGCCGCGGGCGACGGCTTCGCGCAGGGCGGTCACGCGGCTCAGGCGGTCGTTGGCTTCCTGCTGCGTGCTGGCGGAAGGCAGTCGCACCTGGTTGCGGCCTGCGCGCTTGGCGAGGTGCCGGGCATCGTCGGCGCTGCGCAGGAGGGTCTGCAGGTCAACGCCGTGTTCGGGCGAATGGGCCAGGCCGATGCTGGCCGTGACGGTGAAGGAGGGATGCGTGGAATACAGCGCGATCGGCTGCCCCACGGCGCGGCGGATGTCTTCGGCGATGCGGGTGAGCTGGTCGATGTCGATGTCGGCGAAATGCGCGAGGAAGCCCTCGCCACCGTAGCGGTACACGAAGCCCTGTTCGCCGCATGCCGCGGAAATGCGCTGGCCCATGCGGCGCAGCACTTCATCGCCGCCGTCGTGGCCGAACGAATCGTTGACCATGCCGAAGCCGTCCAGGTCCATGATCGCCAGGCCGTGGCCCGACATGGAGGGTGTTGCGATCCTCTCGGTGATGAGGTTGGCCTGGGCCGAGAAACGCGGCAGGCCGGTGGCGCTGTCCATCGCGGCGGCATCATTCAGCCGCCGCTGCGCATCCAGGCGGCGTTCGGTCTCCAGCAGCAGCGAACGCGCAGTCTCCGCCGCTTCCGACGAGCGCCGCCGCGAGAGTTCGAGCAGGAACAGCACGAACGCGATCAGCAGTCCGCTGCTAAGGCCGCCCACCACCAGGGCGCGCGGCAGCACGAACGAGCTGAGTGCTGGCGGCGACCACATTTCCAGTTGCACGTCGTGGCCCGGCAGCGAGACCGTCTGCACCGAGAGCGGCGCCCCCGCGGGCTGGCCGTGTTCCACCGTGGCCATGCCCTCGGCCGTCGCGCGCACGGGGCGGTCCGAGAGCACGGCCTTGCTCAGTGTCGTGACGAAGTCATCCAGCGCGACGAAGGCCTGCGTGCGCCGCCCCGCGACATCGACGGTCAGCCACCAACCGCCGGGGACCGATTGCAGGTGGCCTTCTTCCGACACCGGCCCGGCGGGCGAGGGCGCCGCGGGGGCATCGAAGCCAGGCCGCACCCACCGCAGTTCGCTGCCGTCGTCGCCCACGCTGCGTACGACACGGAATGCGCCGTAGACGCGCACCATGTCCTCGACATGCTGGTCGAAGAGGACTTCGGCGGCGTCCGGCCGGGCCGCGGCCAGCGCGGCGGACAACTGGCGCAATGCACCGCGCCGCAGTTCCATGCCGCGCAGGAAGGTGGGCGTGGCGCTGGCGGTCTGGATTTCCATCACGCGGCGCGCCATCGCATCGCGATCGGCCGTCGCGGCGACCCAGTACATGCCGCCCAGGAGCAGCGCCGCCGCCATCGGCATGACGCCGAGCAGGCGATGGCGCAGCGAGTTTTCGCCCGCCACCGCCAGTGCCAGGCCCACCGCCACCAGTTGCGCCGATGCGGTCAGCGATACCTGGTAGATCGACAGGCCTTCACGGTGATAAGGCAACTGGATCAGCAGGCCCAGCGCCGCCATGCCGGCGACCGAGGCCATCGCGATGCCCAGACCGCGGGTGATGCCCCAGCGCAGGCTTTCCCAGCGCTCCAGTGCCTGCGGCAGCACGGCGACCGCCAGCCATGCGGTGAGCACGCCGTAGTCGGTATAGCCTCCGATCAGTGGTGTGGTGAGGCGAGGCAGCCAGCCGAGCCGATGCAGGAGGGCATTCGCCGGGGTGACGATGCCCCCGAGCGTCTGCAGCAGCGTGAGCAGCAACGGCACGGTGACCACGGTCAGCAGGATCCACGCCGGACGTTCCTGTTCGCGCTGGCGCAGCAGCAGGGCCAGCGCCACGAGCGCCACGCAGAGCGTGGAGATGGGCCGCATGGGCGGATAGGCCACGCCCATCTTGCCGACCAGGCTGCCGGGAACGTGCCAGCCGATCAGGGCGAGCGCCGCGAACGCCAGCACGAAGGCGACCAGTTCGGTACTTGCGTCGAGCGTGCGGCCCGAGCGCAGCGATGGCGTATAGACCAGCAGGAACATCGCCAGCGCCGACAGCGCGACCGACCAGCCGATCTCGGCCACGCCGCCGGGCTGCAGCGCGCCCAGCACCGGCTGCACGGCGAGCAGCAGCAGCGCCGCGGCGAATACGCGCATGACGAACTCGGGCCAGAAGCCGCGCCACAACCGCGTCCATACGATGATCGCGGTCGCGGCCAGGACCAGGCAGGTGCCGAGCGCATGGAAATGCCACAGGTGCAGCAGGAACAGCACCGCCAGCAGCCCGGCGACGGCGAGGCGCACCGGGCGCTGCTCGCTGCGCCAGGTGGCGATGGCCACCATCACGCCGATCACCGGCACGCTGTCGTCGACGAAGTGCACGCCGCCGATGTTCACCAGGGTGAAGGTGGCGGCCAACAGCCACGCGAACGCCGCCGCGAAGCGTTGCGCCCAGTGCACGGGCCGCCAAAGGTCCTGGTGTATCGCCAATGCTGTCCCCTGGGGGCCGACACCCCGTCGCACTGTGATACCCAAATCGCCGCCTACCCGCAAGCACGGAGGGTGCAATGGGTGATCCGGCCCGGCAGATCGGCTGCCGGTGCGCGGCCCGCGCTGTGCGGACCGCGCAGGCCTTGCTCGGGCCGTCAGGCCTTGGCGAACGCCAGCATGTCGGCGTTGAGCTTGTCCTTGTGCGTATCGGTGATGCCGTGCGGGGCGCCGGCGTAGACGATCAACTGGCTGCCCTTCACCAGCTTGGCCGACGCGCGCGCGGCGGCATCGATCGGGACAATCTGGTCATCGTCGCCATGGATGATCACGGTCGGCACGTCGAACTTCTTCAGGTCCTCGGTGAAATCGGTTTCCGAGAACGCCTTGATGCTGTCGTACGTGTTCTTGTGCCCGCCCATCATGCCCTGCAGCCACCATGCGTCGATGACGCCCTGCGACGGCTTCGCGCCGGGGCGGTTGTAACCGAAGAACGGTCCCGAGGGGATGTCCTTGAACAGCTGCGAACGGTTGGCCAGCAGGCCGGCGCGGATGCCGTCGAACACGTCGATGGGCAGGCCGCCGGGATTGGCCTCGGTCTTCACCATCAGCGGCGGCACAGCGGATACCAGGCCGGCCTTCTTCACCCGCTTGGTGCCGTGGCGGCCGATGTAGCGCGCCACTTCGCCGCCGCCGGTGGAGAAGCCGAACATCGTGATGTCCTTCAGGTCCAGGTGTTCGATCAGCTGCGCCAGGTCGTCGGCGTAGTGGTCCATGTCGTTGCCGTCCCAGGGCTGGCTCGAACGTCCGTGGCCGCGCCGGTCGTGTGCGATCACGCGGAAGCCGTTGGCGGCCAGGTGATAGGCCTGGGATTCCCAGCTGTCCGCGTTGAGTGGCCATCCGTGGCTGAGGGTCACCACAGGTCCGTCCTTCGGACCCCAGTCCTTGAAGTAAATCTGCACGTCGTCTTTGGTGGTGAACAGGCCCATGGTGGTTCTCTCGATGGCGGGGGGAGGGGAAGGCAGCGCGGATGTCGCGGAAGTAGCCGCCGGCGGGCGGCTGCACGCCGCCAGGGGCAGCAGCGCGGCGGCGGTGACGGCGGCGCCCGCCAGCATCACGTGCCGGCGTTGCAGGTCTATGTCATGCGGGGAGGGTGGCAGGGCCATGCTTCCGGTCCGGTGAAGGCGACCCGGGGTCGCGGTGCGGTAGGGCCTCCACCTTCCCATCGGGGGCGGCGTGCCGATTGCACCCGCGTGCGCAGATGGCACCGCCGTGGCGCAGCGGCGTGCTCGCCGTCAGCCTGCGAAGGTTTCGCCGATCCGTCCGGCACCATCGCGCTACAACAAGCGCCTGGGCCAGCGCCGCGTGCAAGCCGCGAACTACGGCGAAGACTGCAGCCGCCAGGTGCGCGCAGGCGTGCGCGGGGCTGCGCTAGAGTGGGCGGACCTTGCACGAGGCCGTCCACCATGCCGATCGAACTGAAGATGCTCGCCTGGTCCATCGCACTGGGAGTGGCGCATGTGCTGCTGGGGGCCGCGCTGACCACCCGGCAACGTGGGCTGAAGTGGAATGTCGGTGCGCGCGATGCCGTGCTGCCGCCGCTGGAGGGCGCCGCGGCACGGATGGATCGTGCATTGCGCAACTTCCTGGAGACCTTCCCGTTCTTCGCTGCCGCCACGCTGGCGGTGGTGGCGCTCGATCGTGGCGACGCCGGCACCGCGCTTGGCGCGCAGTGCTATTTCTGGGCGCGTCTTGCTTACGTGCCGCTGTACGCGGCGGGCGTGCCGTACCTCCGTACCATCGTCTGGACCGTCTCGCTGTGGGGCCTGCTGCAGGTACTCTGGGCGTTGCTGTGACGTCGCCACGGACGGTGGGTTCATCGCACGGTGGGCCCGCGCCGCGGGTTTGACACTAGACTAGGCCGACCCTCACCCATGCCCGTGCCTTCGTGCGCAGGCGTCGCGCCCTGATCGACCGGATGTTGTCCCGCACCCTGCACCTTCCCCTGTCCCTGCTGCTCGCCGCCAGCCTCGTGCTGGCCGGCTGTGGTGCGCGCGAGGCGGACGGCGATGCGCCCGATGCGATGGCCCAGGCGCCGGCCACCGACGCCGCACCGCCAGCGGAAACAACCTCGCAGCAGGCTGAACGTGGCGACGGTGCGGTGTCCACCGGACCGATGTCGCCTGCGCGTGGCGCGCCTGCCGAGAGTGGCTCCCGCGAGGGCCTGCCTACCGATTGGCCGCTGGCGAAAGTCGAGTCGGGCAAGGCCTGGGTCAGTTGCCGCGCCGACTACAACACCAAGCAGGGCGATGGCGAGCCGCTGGAATCGCTGGCGTTCTTCAGCGTGGTCGATGCGCTGTCGGCATGCCAGAAGGGCGGCGTGCTGCGCCTGCGTTACCAGGGCAAGATCGCGGCGGACTTCACCGATCTGGTCTCGCGGGTGGCCGACATCGCCGAGCGCATGGCCATCCACAAGCGCATCCTCGATCTGGACTCGGCCGGCGGGCAGGTGGAGGACGCGATCAAGGCGGGCGATGCGATCGGCGGCGGCGGCTGGACGATCTGGGTGCGCGAAGGCTCGGTCTGCCACAGTGCCTGCGTGTTCGTGCTCGGTGCCGGCGACAACCGGATGATCTCCGGCAAGGTCGGCGTGCACCGGATCATCCGCATGAGTTCCACGGCGACCACGCGCAGCGAACTGAACGAGGAACTGCGCGGCGTCTACGACCGGGTGAAGGACTATCTGTCGCGCAACGGCGTGGCGGTCGCGGTCGCCGACCTGATGATGACGGTGCCCAACCGCAGGTTGCGCCTGCTCAGCAAGGACGAGCTCCAGGAATACGGCCTGGATGGCACCAATGCCGCCCAGGACGACCTCGACCGCCTGCAGCTGATGCGCCGCTGCGGCGAGGATTTCGTGTTGCGCCGCGACGCCTTCCTGCGCAGCTTCGACAGCGAGTGCAAAGCGGCGGGGAAGGACCTGGACCAGATGCAGGCGTGCGGTCTCACCCTGCGCGAGCGTTTCGAGTTTCCCGATGCGAAATGCCCGGCCGACAGTCCGTTGTCGGAGTTCGACCGCATGGCCGACGCGGAAGAAGCGCTGGAACCCGGCGACGCATCGGGCACCGCGCCCTGACCCGCTCGCGTTGAGGCTCAGCCGGGACCGGCGACCACGCGGATCTCCGCATCGCCGACGCGGACGACCTGGCCGGCGCGGATCTTGGCGGTCTTGCGCGATTCCACCACGCCATCCACGGCGACCTCGCCCGCCGCCACGATGGCCTTGCCCTGGCCGCCGCTGTCGGCAATGCCGACCAGCTTGAGCAGTTGGTTGAGTTCCACGTGGTCGCGGTCAAGTTCGAAATCGATACGTTGCATGCGCGCAGTGTAAGCCACGCGGGTGACGGCTCAGTCCTGCTCGAAGCGCGCGATCTCGTCGAACTGGGCGCGTGCGCGGCGCAGGCTGGCGCCACTGATGCTGTCTTCCATCGCCTTCGCCAGGCGCGGCCGCGCCGGGTTGCGCGACCAGCGATGGAACCAGGCCGTGGCCAGCAATCCCGCCGCGCCGACCAGCAGGCCGATCCACACCATGCCGGGTGCGCGGGCGTACAGGTCGGTACCCCCGAGTCCGGCCAGCACCATCAGCACCGGCACCCACAGGAACCACCACGGCAAGCCCGCCAGCATTCCGTTGACGATGTAGGTGCGCCGCAGCGTGGCCAGCCGCTTCTGGATGTCGACGATGGGCTGGGCGTAGTCGATCTGCCCGATGCGGTGCAGCGTCTGGCCGGCCATCGCGATGGTCGCGATGCCATAGAGCTGCACGATGATGCCGGCCACGACGGTCGTCCATGGCAGGCCGTCGCCGGATTGCCCGCCTCGGATCCACAACAGCGCCGCCAGCAGGATGAAGGGGATGCCGAACAGCGTCTGCGCCACCTGGCCCCAGAACAGCGGGCGCAGGCTCGACAGCGCCTTCTGCTTGCGTTGCTCCAGCAGCACGTGGGCCTGCAGGGCATCGTGCCGTTCCAGGCGGCGCGACAGCGTCTGCCATGCCAGTTTCAGTTCATCGGTTTCCATGGCGATAGTTCCGTAAGAAGAAGTCATCGGGTCAGAGTTCCTGGCGCAGCCGCTGTTTCAGCCGGCTGATCTTGGTGGCGACATTGGTTTCGCTCAGGCCCAGCACGTCGGCCATCTCGCGGTAGCTGTGGTCTTCCAGGTAGAGCAGCAACAGGGCGCGGTCGAGCGGCGGCTGTGCCTGGATGAAGCGGTACAGCAGGTCGACCTGCTGGCGCCCTTCGTAGTCATGTGCATGCGGGTCGGCGAGGTCGTGATGGTCTTCGGTCCACGCCTCGGACGACGGTCCGCGCGTACGGCTCCGGACGTGCGAGATCGCCACGTTCAGCGCGATGCGGTACATCCAGGTGGCGAACGGGCGCGCGTGGTCGTAGTCGGGCCAGGCCTTCCAGAGCTGCGTGGCGATGTCCTGCATCAGGTCGTCGCGGTCGTCGCGGTGCCAGGCGTAGGTGCCGGCGACCTTGGCGATGATGCCGCGGTGGGCCTGCAGCAGCGCCGGGAAGCCCTCGCGGGCGTCCATGGGGCTGTGGGCATTCATGGCGGTGGTCGAATCCATTCCGGCATCGGCTCGATTGTGCGGTGTGCAGGGTGATTCGCCGACGGGCCCGGAAAATCACGCGGCCGCATCGCCGGCGCCGGGTCAGCGGGTGCTGCAGCGCGACAGGAGCCCCCCGAAAGCGCACAATACGCGGCTCGGCGTGCGGCTCCGCGACGCCCCGGAGTATCCGCATGTCCCAAGAATCCCCTTCGCCCGCCCCCCTCCTTTTCGCCGATCTCGGCCTGCCGGCACCGGTCATGGCCGCCGTCACCGAGGTGGGCTACGAGACCCCGTCCCCGATCCAGGCGGCCACCATCCCCGCCATGCTGGCCGGGCGTGACGTGCTGGGCACGGCGCAGACGGGTACCGGCAAGACCGCGGCGTTCGCGCTGCCGGTGCTGGCGAACATCAACCTGAATGCCGGGAGCCCTCAGGCGCTGGTGCTGGCGCCCACGCGCGAGCTGGCCATCCAGGTGGCCGAAGCGTTCCAGAAGTACGCCGGCAAGATTCCCGGCTTCCACGTGCTGCCGATCTACGGCGGCCAGAGCTACTACCCGCAGCTGCAGGCGCTGAAGCGCGGCGTGCACGTCGTGGTCGGTACGCCCGGCCGTGTGATCGATCACCTCGAGCGCGGCTCGCTGGACCTGTCCGGGCTGACCACGCTGGTGCTGGACGAAGCCGATGAAATGCTGCGCATGGGCTTCATCGACGACGTCGAGACGGTGCTGAAGAAGACCCCGGAAACACGCCAGGTGGCGCTGTTCTCCGCGACCATGCCGCCGGCGATCCGGCGCATCGCCCAGACCTACCTGAAGGATCCGGTCGAGGTGAACATCGCCTCCAAGACCACCACCTCGGCCAACATCCGCCAGCGCTACTGGTGGGTCAGCGGCATGCACAAGCTGGATGCGCTGACGCGGATCCTGGAAGTGGAGCCGTTCGACGGCATGATCGTGTTCGCCCGCACCAAGGCGGCGACCGAGGAACTGGCCGACAAGCTGCAGGCGCGTGGCCTGGCAGCCGCGGCGATCAACGGCGACATGCAGCAGGCGGCGCGCGAGAAGACCATCCAGCAGCTCAAGGACGGCAAGCTGGACATCCTCGTCGCCACCGACGTGGCCGCGCGCGGCCTGGACGTGGAACGCATCAGCCACGTGCTGAACTACGACATCCCGTACGACACCGAAAGCTACGTGCATCGCATCGGCCGCACCGGCCGCGCCGGTCGCACCGGCGATGCGATCCTGTTCGTCACCCCGCGCGAGAAGGGCATGCTGCGCTCGATCGAGCGCGCCACCCGCCAGCCGATCGAAGAGATGCAGCTGCCCAGCGTGGAAGCGGTGAACGACCGTCGTGTGGAGAGGTTCCTGGCCCGCATCACCGACATGCTGGCATCCGGCAAGGCCGGCGAATTCCGTGCGCTGATCGAGCGCTACGAACGCGAACAGAACGTGCCTGCGGTCGACATCGCCGCCGCGCTGGCGCAACTGGTGCAGGGCGACACGCCGCTGCTGCTGTCGCAGGAGCGCACCCCGCGCGAACAGCGCCCGGTGCGCAGCGAGACCTATGGCAACGCGCCGCGCCGCGAGCGCGACGAGCGTCCGCGCCGCCACGAGGACGGTCCGGGCGAGCGCCCGGCGCGCAGCTTCGACAAGCCCGAGCGCTCGCGCATCGAGCGTCCCGACACCGACCGTCCGCGCGCCGACAAGCCGCGTGGTGCGCCGGAAGTGGGCATGGAGACCTACCGCATCGAGGTGGGCCACGCCCACGGCGTGAAGCCGGCGAACATCGTCGGCGCGATCGCCAACGAGGCCGGGCTGGAGAGCCGCTACATCGGCCGCATCGACATCCAGCACGACCACACCACGCTGGACCTGCCCGAAGGCATGCCGCGCGAGCTGCTGATGCACCTCAAGAAGGTCTGGGTGTCCGGCCAGCAACTGCGCATCCACAAGCAGGGCGAGGATGCCGGCAGCGCGCCGCCACGCCGGTTCGCGGGCGCAGGCGCAGGCAAGGGCAAGCCACGCGGCGACAAGCCGTTCGGCGCAGGCAAGCCGGCCGGCAAGCCGCACCGCAAGGGGCCGCCGCGCGAGTGACGGCTCTGCCGGTGCCCCCGGCACTGCGAGTGGCACGGAAGTTGCATTCCGGAGACGCAAGCCAGCGCACCGGTCATCGGGAGGGCGGCGACATACCGGAGTGTCTGTGAGGGGGAACGGGGATCAACGTGGCGGAATCGCGGGGTGGCTGATGCTGCTCTTCGCGCTGTCGTGCCCGGTCCAGGCCGCTCCGGAAGCCGGCAGGGACTACCTGGTCACCGGTGCGCCGACCTCCGAACAGGCACCGCAGCGGCACTGCACGGCCGCGATGCTGGCCGGGCTGACCGAGCGGGTCGAGGTCCCCGCACCGCCGGGAGGGTGGTCCGGTGCCCCGCAGGCGGTCAACGTGTTCAACATCTTCGCGGGCGAGGTGCGGGTGCACCATGGCGACCGCGAGGTCTGCGGGCGCATGCACGACGCCCGCACGCGCGATTCGCGGTTCCGTGCCGGCGTGGGCATGGTGGTGGTGCCCCCGGCGGGCAACCGGGAACCCATCGAGGTGGCCTGGGCCACGCCATTGAAGCCCGGATGGATTCCCACCGTCCGCATCGGTGCGCCCAGCCCGGTCCAGCAGTTCGACACCGCGCGCCTGCTGGTGCGGACGGCGTGCGTGGCCATCGCCATCGCGCTGGCCTTCATGGCACTGATGGGATTCCTGAGCACGCGTGATCGGGTCTTCCTGGGTTACACCCTGCTGTGCGCGCTCAGCGTGTTGGGACAGGCGGTGCTCAGTGGTCTGAGCGGCTACCCGGAACCCTGGCTGCCCATCGGCGACGGCGAATCCCGGTGGCTGGTCGCGTTCTCCTGCCTGGGCTTGCCGACGCTGTTGTACGTGATGTGGCTGCTGGTCGGCGGCGCGCGCGCCTGGCCCGGCACGCGACGCTGGCTGCCCTGGCTCGTCGCGGGCATCGGCGCCACCAGCATGGCCGTGGCCTGGTTGCCGCAGGAAGGCCTGTCGCGGCTGGCGACCGGCGTGGACATGGGGTTTTCCGCAGGCTGCGGTGTCATCCTGGCCCTGGGCCTGTGTTTCCTGCGCCGCCAGCGCGCCGATGCCATGGCGGCGATCGCCGCCGTGATGCCGTTCCTGGCGATGGCCGCGATGGACCTGGTCGACAGCCGCCTGTTGATCGAATACCGCGTGGAAGCCATCCAGCTGTCGATCACCTGGTTCCTGACCGTCAGCGCGTACGTGCTGAACCTGCGCCTGGGCCAGTTGCGCCGCCAGCGCGACGAGATGCGCGCCCTGGCCGACACCGACGAACTCACCGGCCTGCCGAACCGCCGTGCCGGCCTGAAGCGGCTGGAGCAGCACATGCGCGATGCCCGCGCGGGTGAGGAATCGCTGGCCGTGGGCTTCCTCGACATCGACCTGTTCAAGCGCATCAACGACGTGCACGGGCATGCGGTCGGCGACCGCGTGCTGGTGGCGGTGGCGGGCACCCTGACCTCGGTGGTGCGCGACCCTGCGGACGTGATCCGGATGGGCGGCGAGGAGTTCCTGGTGCTGTTGCCCGGCATAGGCGGTGCCACCGCGCGGGCGCGCCTGGAAGCGATGCGTACGCAGGTGCGCGCGACCGGCGCCGGGCTGGGCATCGAGGGCCTGCTCGTCACCGCCAGCATCGGCCTGGCGACACTGGAGCCGGAGGACCTCGACGCGGCATCGCTGCTGCGTCGCGCCGACGAGGCGATGTACCGGGCCAAGCGGGCCGGGCGCGACCAGGTAGTCGACGCCGGGGCCGCCCCGGATGACAGCAACTGACGCGGGACGACCATTTGTCGGCGGTCCGTGTCGAATGATGACCATGGCCTCAAGCGCACCGGGGCCGGGCCGATGAACGACGATGGAGGCCTGCGCGAATGCCTTCCATCGCGTGGACCAACAGGAGTGACATGTGGACAACAGGGAAGCACCCCTAGCGGGCGGAATGGCCGGCGGTGACCGCGACCGGGGGCTGCAGCGCCTTCCGGCCCGGGTCGCGGTGCTCATCGTCCTGTCCGCGCTGGGCGCACTGCTGATCGCCGCCGTGCTTGAAACGCAGGCGGGCGCGACCGCCTACATCATCGGCGAGAGCCACTGGTCCAAAGCGCAGCAGCGTGCCGTGCACAGCCTGTACCGCTACGCGCGCCATGCGCAGCCCGCCGACCTGGCCGATGCGCGCGCCGCCCTGCGCGTGCCGCTGGGGGACCGCGCGGGCCGACTGGCGCTGGAGCGCACGCCGGTCGACGTGGCCGCCGCCCGTGCGGGGTTCCTGCAGGGCGAGAACGCGCCGGAGGACATCGAGCGCCTGGTCTGGATGTACCGCATGCTGGGCAAGGCCCCGTACTTCCGCGAATCGGTGCGCCTGTGGCGCGAGGCGGAAGTCGAGATCCAGCAGCTGGTAGCGCTGGCCGACGAACTCGAGTCGCGTCCGCCAGGCGCCACGCGCGACGATGCCAGCGTCCGCGCCTACCAGCACAGGTTGATGGAAATCGACGCGCGCGTGCGCCCGAAGGAACTCGCGTTCTCGCGCTCGCTGGCGGAGGGTGCGCATTTCATGCGGCGCGTCCTGCTGGGGCTCAGCGCGGTGGCGTTCCTCGTGCTCTGCGCGTATGCGCTGCACGTCATGCGCAGCACGCTGCGCCGCGTGCGCGAGACCGAAAGCGAATTCCGCATGGCGTTCCACCAGTCCGTGGTGGGCATGCTCAAGCTGGATCGCGACGGACGTTTCACCCAGGCGAACGAGGCGCTGGCGCAGATCCTGGGGATGCCGCTGCATGACATCCGCTCGCTGCACCTGTCCGACGTCCTGCATGCCGACGATCTGCAATGCGATGCCCACGGCGCCATCGACTGGACCCGCATGCTCGAGCCGGGCGAGCGCCGGCTCGTGCGTCGCGACGGCGACGTGCGCTGGGTGCGCTGGACGGCGTCGGTGGTCGCGGCGCGCGCGCGCTGCGCGGAGCGGGTGTTCGTGCTGGTGGAAGACGTGTCCGAAGCACATGAACTCGCCTGCGAGATCGCGCACCAAGCCAGCCATGACGACCTCACCGGCCTGATCAACCGGCGCGAGATCGCCCGCCGGCTGGGCAGCGCGCTCGGGCAGGCACATGGATGCGATGGGCGGCACACGCTCTGCTACATCGACCTGGACCAGTTCAAGCTGGTCAACGACACCTGCGGGCATGAAGCGGGCGATCGCTTCCTGTGCCATTTCGCCACCCGGGTGGCGGCGCAGCTGCGTCGTGAAGACTGGCTGGGGCGCCTGGGCGGCGATGAGTTCGCGGTGCTGCTGCACGACACCACGCTGGAGGAAGCGGAAGCGGCGATGGCGCGCATCCATGCGTCGCTGGGCGAGTCCTCGTTCCAGTGGAACGGGCGTACGTTCGGCCTGAACTGCAGCATCGGCGTGGCCGAGATAAACGACACGGCAGTGGACGTGGACTGGCTGCTGCGCGCTGCCGATGCCGCGTGCTATGTCGCCAAGGAAGAAGGGCGCAACCGCATCCGCTGCTATCGCGATTCCGATCCCAGCCTCTCGCGTCGCCGCCACGAACTGGAATGGGTGGCGCACACGCAACTGGCGATCGCGGAAGACCGCCTGTTGCTGTATGCGCAGCAGATCGTCGCGCTGGATGGCAGCCAGCGCCTGCAGTACGAAGTGCTGGTACGCCTGCGCGACCGCGAGGGCCGGCTGCATGCGCCGGGGGTTTTCCTGCCGGCGATGGAGCGTTACGGGCAGGGCATGGCGGTCGATGCCTTCGTCGTCGATGCGGTGTGCCGCCACTTCGCCCTGCATCCTGCGCACCTGGCCCGCGTGGATCTGTGCCACGTGAACATGTCCGCGCAGTCCATCGCCGACCCCGCTTTCCTGGAGCACGTGAACCTGCTGCTGGACCAGCACCCGGACGTGGCCACGCGGCTGTGCTTCGAGATCACCGAAACGGCGGTGATCGCCAACCTGGACGATGCCTGCCGCTTCATCGATGCGATGCGGGCGCGCGGGTGCCGGATCGCGCTGGACGATTTCGGCAGCGGCCTGTCGTCGTTCGCCTATCTCAAGCGGTTGCCGGTGGACATCCTCAAGATCGACGGCGCCTTCATCCGCGACCTGGCGCGGGGCGAGGTCGACCTGGCGCTGGTGCGTTCGATGAGCCAGATGGGGCAGGCGCTGGGCAAGGTCACCATCGCCGAGTGGGTCGAAAGCGATGCGGTGATGGCGCAACTGCGCGAGGTGGGCATCGGGCACGTGCAGGGCTACGCCGTCCACGTGCCCTGTCCGCTGGACGAACTGATGGCGGCATGGGAGTCCGTTCCGGCCGCCGCCTACGCGGAACCTGCCTGAAGCGGGCGACGGCGGGCGCCCGATCCCGGATAATGGCGGCATGACCGTCCGCCTCAACAAGCGCATCGCCGACACCGGCTTCTGTTCCCGCCGCGAGGCCGACCGCCTGATCGCGGAACGCCGCGTCACCGTCAATGGCATGGCCGCCGGCATGGGCGCCGTGGTGGGCGAGGGCGACGAGGTGCGGGTCGATGGGCAGCCGCTGAAGGCGCGGGCGGTGAAGGCAGGCAAGCGCAAGCACGTATACATCGTGCTGAACAAGCCGGTCGGCATTACCTGCACCACGGAGTCGTCGGTGAAGGACAATATCGTCGACTTCATCGGCCACGAGCAGCGCATCTTCCCGATCGGGCGGTTGGACAAGGATTCCGAGGGCCTGATCCTGCTGACCAGCAACGGCGACATCGTCAACCAGATCCTGCGCGCGGAGAACCGCCACGAGAAGGAGTACCTGGTGGCGGTCAACAAGCCGGTGACGGACGAGTTCCTGCGCGGCATGGCGCGCGGCGTGCGCGTGCACGGGCAGATGACGCTGCCGTGCCGCACCAGCCGGATCGCCAGGTTCGGTTTCCGCATCACCCTGACCCAGGGATTGAACCGCCAGATCCGCCTGATGGCCGCTGCCTTCGACTACCGCGTCACCCAGTTGCGCCGGGTGCGGATCGACAACGTGAAGCTGGGTGACCTGAAGCTGGGCCGCTGGCGCAACCTCACCGATCAGGAGCTGCGTGGCCTGCTGCCGCAGCAGGAAGCCTGGTGACGCATAGCGTGATCGTCGTCGCGCGGCGGCGACTTACGGTGCGCACGAACACCGGCATACTGCTCCGGTCTCCACATCCCCTGCCGGCATGAGCCGACCTCTCAAGCCCGACAACGAAGAAGAACGCCTGGCTGCCCTGCGCAGCTTCGACATTCTCGATAGCGATCCCGAACGCGCCTTCGACGACCTGGTCCGGATCGCCGCCGCGATCTGCGATGTGCCGATGGCCGCCGTCACGCTGATCGATCGCAACCGGCAGTGGTTCAAGGCCCAGGTCGGCATGGACAACCCGGACCCCTCGCTGGAAACGTCCTTCTGCGCGCACACCATCCTCAGTCCGGGCGCCATGACGGTGGTGCCGGATGCGACGCGTGATGCGCGCTTCGCCGACAATCCGCTGGTCACCGCCGGGAACGGCATCCGGTTCTATGCGGGCGCACCGCTGATGACGTCGGATGGCTTCGCCCTGGGCGCGCTGTGTCTGGTGGACGCGCAGCCGCGGCAGCTGGAGCCGTTCCAGCTCACCGCACTGGATGCGCTCTCGCGGCAGGTCTCCCAGCTGCTGGAGTTGCGCCGCGTAAGCCGGCAACTGAGCCATCAATTGCGCGAGCGCGGCTGGTACGAACAGCAGATGCAGCTCTACCAGGACCAGCTGGAGCAGCAGAACGCCGATCTCTCCGAGCAGACCCGCACCGACGTGCTGACGGGGCTGCCCAACCGGCGGGCATTCGCGGCTGCGCTGGAGGCTGCGATGCGCAAGGCCGAGGAGTCCGGCGAGCCGCTGGCGGTGGCGGTACTGGACGTGGACCACTTCAAGACGATCAACGACCTGCATGGCCACGATGAAGGCGACCGCGTGCTGGTGGCGCTGGCGGACATGCTGAAATCCCAGTCGGCCGGACGTGGACTGGCCGCCCGCTACGGTGGCGAGGAGTTCGTCATCCTGATGCCCGGCGCGAAGTGCGACGAGGCACGGCTGCAGTGCGAGTACATGCGGCAGAGCGTGGGCCTGCTGCCCATCGGCCTGCCGGTATCGGTCAGCATCGGTCTGGCGGACCGTCAGGGCGGGGACACCGCGGAGACCATGTTCCGTCGCGCCGACCAGGCCCTGTACGAAGCCAAGCGCAGCGGGCGCGACCGGGTGGTGGTGGCGACCTGAGTTGATCGGGATCAATGCGCGCCGCGACGGACTGACGCATGCTGTACCCATCGGCGGCGCAGCGGGCGCCCGCCCCATGCGGAGAACGACGATGAAGATCCTGTTGGCCGTGGATGGAAGCGAGATCGGACTGGCGGCTGTCCGCCACCTCGTGGAACTGAGCAAGTCGTTGGCCGAGCTGCCCACCGTGACCCTGCTGTATGTCGATCCGCCGCTGCTGCGCTCGGTCGCGCTCGAACTCGGCAGCGATGGCGTGGAGCGTTACCACGCAGAGAACGGCGCCTATGCGCTGAAGAAGGCGCGCACCGCGCTCAAGCGCGCGCAGTTGCCCTTCGTGGAGAAGATCGTGGTGGGCGAGCCGGCCGAGAGCATCGTCAAGCAGGCCAAGTCCGGCAAGGCGGACCTGATCGTGATGGGTACCCACGGGCGCGGCGCGTTGAAGCAGCTGCTCGTCGGTTCGGTGGCGCTGAAGGTCATCGCCACCAGTCCGGTGCCGGTGGTGGTCGCGCGCTGACCGCGCTCAATCGACGATGTTCTTGGCCTCGGAGGTGCCCAGCACTTCCGGGTGCTCGATGCGCCTGGGGCGTTGCGTCAGCGGATGCAGGAACACCGCCGCCAGGATGATGCCGACGCCCAGGTAGAACAGCGGTGTCAGCTCGCGCTGCTCGCCCAGCAGCACGATCGCCAGCATGATGGCGTAGACCGGTTCCAGGTTGGTCACCAGCTGCACGCCGTATGCACTGAGGTGCTTCAGCGCGACCAGCGACAGCGCGAACGGCAGCAGCGTGCAGGCCAGCGACAGCACCAGCAGCAACACGCCGTCCTTCAGCCCGGGCAGCACGAACAGTTCGCCGGCGAAGGCGGGGAACAGGATCGGCATCAGGGGTGCCAGCAATGTCAGCAGGATGGTGCCGGCGCCAAGTTCCAGTCCGGTGATCGTCAGCGGCTCGCCATGGTCGATCAGGCGCTTGTTGAGCGGCCCGAACACCGCCACCAGCAACGCGGATATCGCGCCGACCAGCACGCCCAGCCGCATGCCGTCGGGGATCCCGCCGACCACCAGCGCCACGCCCGGCAACACCGCGATGCCGAACAGCAGTTCGCGCCAGGAAAACGGCCGGCGTGTCAGCCACGGCTCGATCACCGAGGTGAAGGCCGGCGCCAGTGCGATGCAGGTCACCGCCACGGACGCATTCGACAACTTGATCGCGCCGTAGAACGTCAGCCAGTGCAGTGCCACGATCACGCCGATGCCGCAATACGCGAGGGCCAGCTTCAACGGCATCGCGCGCAGGCCACGCCATACGCGTGGCAGCAAGGCGAGGGCGACCACCACGATCAGCATGCGCCACCAAACCAGCGGCAGCGCGGACAGGCTGATCAGCTTGCCCAGGATGGGCGTGAAGCCCCACAGCAGCACGCACAGGTGGATCTGCAGCTGGGCCCTGGCGGTCGGTGTCATCGGCATGCGTGCATTGTCGCCGAAGCGCCGCGCGGCTGGCGATGAGACCACTCCCGACCGGGCGCTCGCCGTGGCAAGCTGGCGGGACCGCGGATCGAGGATGACCGATGTCGCCCACATGCCTTCCCGTCGTGCCCCGCACGTTCGCAGCGCTTGTGGGGCTGCTTGCCCTGGCGGCGCTGGTGCTGCAGTACGTCCTGATCCTGCAGCTGACCCGCGACAATGTCGGCGTGGTCCTGGGCACGGTGCGCTTCGTCACCTACTTCACCATCCTCAGCAATATCGCGGTGGCGCTGGTCGCCTTCGCCGCGGCGACGGGGCGGTCGGGCTTCTTCGGGCAGGCCCGCGTGCGCGGCGCGGTCGCGTTGTACATCGGCGTCACCGGCAGCATCTACTTCTTCATCCTGCGCCACCTGTGGCAGCCGCAGGGTGCGCAATGGTGGGCCGACACCGGCCTGCACTACGCGGTGCCGCTGGCGTACTGGGCGTGGTGGCTGACGTGTGTGCCGCATGGGGCGCTGCGCTGGCGCGATGTGGCGGGATGGCTGCTGTTCCCGCTGGGTTACGTCGGCTGGGTGTTCCTGCGTGGCGCGTGGGTGGGCGAGTATCCGTACCCCTTCATCGACGTGGGCCAGCTGGGCTGGGCGCGCGTGGGCGTCAACGCGCTGGGCGTCATGGGGGTGTTCGTGGTGCTGGGGCTGGTCGTCGTGGGCCTGGACCGGCTGCTCGGCCGGCGTAGAAGTCCCCTGTAGGAGCGACGTGAGTCGCGACCGTGCATCAAGCTCGCCAGGGCACTTGGCAATCCGACGGACTATGGGCGATGCAGCTGTGCATGACCGGTAGGCGTCCGGTCGCGACTCACGTCGCTCCTGCAGGGGGCGACAGCGCTGGACGCGTCTCGCGCGGCGTGCGATGTTCGCGCGCCACGACCGTACCGACATTCAGGGCTTCCGCATGACCGTCGCTGACGCATCGCGTCCGATCCACCGTCCCTTCGACCGGCGCGATGCGAAGACGCTCGGCCTGTCGGCGCTGGGCGGTGCGCTGGAGTTCTACGACTTCGTCGTGTTCGTGTTCTTCGCCAAGGTGCTGGGTGCGTTGTTCTTCCCGCCCGGTACCGCGCCGTGGCTGGCACAGCTGCAGGTGTACGGCATCTTCGCGGCGGGCTACGTGGCGCGACCGCTCGGCGGCGTGGTGATGGCGCACTTCGGCGACCGCCTGGGCCGCAAGCGCATGTTCACGCTCAGCGTTTTCATGATGTCGGTGCCCACCCTGTTGATCGGCCTGCTGCCGACGCACGCGCAGGTCGGCGCGCTGGCGCCGCTGTTGCTGCTGGCGATGCGCGTCGTGCAAGGGATCGCGGTGGGCGGTGAAGTGCCGGGGGCCTGGGTGTTCGTGGCCGAGCACGTGCCGCGCGGTCGCGTCGGCATCGCCTGCGCCACGCTGACGGCGGGCCTGACCGCCGGCATCCTGATCGGCTCGTTGCTGGCGGCCTGGATCAACGCGCATTACAGCGCGGCCCAGGTGCAGGAGGGCATCTGGCGCGTACCGTTCCTGCTGGGCGGCGCGTTCGGCTTCATCGCGGTGTGGCTGCGGCGCTGGCTGGAGGAGACGCCGGTGTTCGTCGAGATGCGCGAGCGCCGGCAGCTGGCGCGACGGCTGCCGGTGAAGCAGGTGCTGGCCGCACACCGGCCCGCGGTGATCCTGTCGATGCTGGCCTCGTGGCAGTTGACCGCTGCCATCGTGGTGATCGTGTTGCTGACGCCAACGCTGGTGCAGACCAGCTTCGGCATTGCGCCTGCCGTGGCATTCCAGGGCAACAGCCTGGCGACGCTGGCGCTGGTATTCGGTTGCCTGGTCGCGGGCTGGGCGGTGGACCGCATCGGCGTGGGGCGCGCGCTGCTGTTCGGGTCCTTGGGGTTGGGCGCGGCTGCGTACGCGTTGTACGGCGCCCTGGTGGCGGGCCACCAGGCGCAGTTCGTGGCCTGGTACACGCTGGCCGGTTTCTGCTGCGGGGTGGTGGGCGTGACGCCGGCGCTGATGGTGGCGGCGTTCCCGCCCGAGGTGCGCTTCTCCGGCCTGTCGTTCTCGTACAACGTGGCGTACGCGGTGTTTGGCGGACTGACGCCGCCGCTGATCGCATGGGTGTCCGTCGCCTGGGGACCGTTGGCGCCGGCGCACTACGTGTCGTTCACCTGTCTGGTCGGTGTCGGCGTCGCTGCATGGGTCATCGTGAAGCGTCCGCTGCGCTACTGACGGCGCTATCCCGCCAGCTTGCGGATCAGTTCCATCGCCGCGGCCGGATTGCGTTCCTTCGCGCTGCTGATGAAATACACGAACACATCGCGCCGCGGCAGCGCGGCCGCGGGTTCGCCGACGTGCGGCAGCTCGGCGATGTCTTCGCCGCGCGACCAGGCGCGCGCGCGTTCGGCCCACTGCGCCAGTTCCTTCGGCGGATACCCGGTCTCGATCGGCTGCGAGCGCATCAGGCGTGCATAGACGAAGTCCGCCGTGAGGTCGGCGAAAGAGGGATAGTCGGTGGAATCGGTGAAGACCGTGGCGACCTGGTGGCGACGCGCCAGGTCGATGAAGTCCCCATCCACCGCGCCGGGATCGCGGACTTCCAGCGCATGCCGTAGCGGGCGTCCATCGATCTCGCGAGGCAGCAGCGTCAGGAAGGCGTCGAGTTCATCCGCGTCCACGCGCCGGCCCGCTTCGAACTGCCAGACCAGTGGGCCGAGCTTGGCGCCGAGTTCGGCGATACCGGCGACGAAATCCTCCACCTGCACCCGCGTGGAAGCCAGCGAGCGCGATTGCATGATGCGCTTGGGCGCCTTCGCCGAGAACATGAAGCCATCCGGCGTCTGGTCGCGCCAACTGGCGTAGGTCGCGGGCTTCTGCGCGCTGTAGTAGGTGCCGTTGATCTCGATGGCGGTGAGCTGGCGGCTGGCGTATTCCAGCTCACGCCGTTGCACCAGGCCACCGGGATAGAAATTCTTGCGCCAGGGCGCGAAGGTCCAGCCGCCGATGCCGACACGGATACCGTCGGTCGAGACCGGGGGTGCAGAAGCGAAGAGATCGTCCATGCGCGCAGGATAGCGCGGCCTCCGTCGCCGCCGCGTTACCATCGAGCCACCCCACGCCGGAGAATCCGCATGTCCTGGACCACGCCCGATCTGTGCGACCAGTACCCCGATGTGCAGGTCGCCGAGCCGGTGTTCCGCAGCTATGGCGGACGCGTCGCCTTCGCCGGGCCGGCGGTGACGGTGAAGTGCTTCGAAGACAACTCGCGCGTGCGCGAACTGGCCGCCACGCCGGGCGAGGGCCGGGTCATCGTGGTCGATGGCGGCGGTTCGCTGCGTCGCGCGTTGCTGGGCGACCAGATCGCGGCGAACGCGGTGAAGCATGGGTGGTCCGGCTTCCTGATCTTCGGCTGCGTGCGCGATGTCGATGCGCTCGCGGCCCTGCCGCTCGGTGTGCAGGCGCTGGCGTCGCACCCGATGAAGACCGAGAAACGCGGACTGGGCGACGTGGACATGCCCGTGGCGTTCGCCGGTCTGTCGATCGCGCCGGGCGACTGGATCTACGCCGATGCCAACGGCGTGATCGTGGCGACGACGGCATTGCAGGCCGAATGAAGAAGGGCGGGCCTTGTGGCCCGCCCTTCGCGGTGTCGCCTCTGGCGCGCGTCTATTACTTGATCGGCTCGTCCAGCATCAGCTGGCGGACGAAGCGCACCGGCGGCGCGCCGTAGGACAGCACCTGGTCGTGGTAGGCCTTCAGATTGAACTGCGCGCCCTGCTTGGCCTCGGCGGCCTTGCGCATGTCGAAGTGCTCCTGCACGCCGACGAAGTAGGTGGGCAGCTGCGCCGACGTCAGCTGCGCGCGCGTCCACTTGCCTGATGCTTCGCGTTCCTGCTGGAAGGTCTGGCGCACCATCAGGTCCATCGCCTGTTCGCGCGTCCAGCCGTCCACCTGCACGCCCTGGTCCAGGATCGCGTTGGCGATCGTGCGCAGGTAGAACTTCATCTGCACCAGGCGGAACAGCGGATCGTTGTCGAGGTAGCCGGCGTCGGCCATCATCTTCTCGGTGTACACCGCCCAGCCTTCGGCGAACATGCCCGAGCGCAACACGGCGCGCAGCGTGGACGGGAACTTGGCCGAGTGCCAGCCTTCCAGGTAGTGGCCCGGCGTGCCCTCGTGGATGCTCAGCAGGTGGATCATCCGGCTGTTGTATTCGCGCAGGAACGAATCGACCTGTTCCTGGCTCCATTCCTCCGGGATCGGCGAGACGGCGTAGAAGGTCTTCAGGTGCTTGTCGAGCGGGCCCGGCGAATCGCAGTAGGCCACCGCCACGCCGCGCTGGAATTCCGGCATCTCGATGATTTCGACCGGCGCATCGGGCAGCGTGACCAGGTCGTGCTTGCGCACGAACTCGGTGGCCTGCGCCAGCGCGGCTTCCGCATCCGGCACCACCTTGTCGCGCGCCGGGCGTTCGGCGTAGGCCAGCTCGAGTGCGGCCTCGATCGCCTTCTGCTGTTCGTCGGCGCTGGGCGTCTCGGGCAGGGCCGGTGCACCGGGCTTGTCCTTCAGCACGGTACGGGCGATGCCGTACATCTCCTCGCGCACGCGCTTGAGCTCGCCTTCGGCGCGCTGCTTGATGTCGGCGCGCGACAGCGACGACAGCAGCGCGAACTGGAGTTTCTGGTCGTACAGCGCCTGGCCGATGCGGAAGTCGCCCTTCGCGTTCGGCACCAGCGTCTTGTCCAGCCAGGCCTGGTGTTCGGCCACGGCGGTCTTCAGGCCGTCGATGGCGGCCTGCGCCTGCGCACGGTCGGCCTCGGGCAGGTCCTTGAGGTTCGGCGTGATGAAGGTGTCGACGATGCTGAGGATGCCGGCGTTCTGCTTGGCGACGGTTTCGGCATGCACCTTGGGCACGCGCGCCGGGTCGAGGTTCTCGCGTGCCTGCGCCAGCAGCGCCGGGATCTTCTGCATGCGCGCAGTGGCGGACTTCAGGCGCTCGGGCAGCGGCGCGAACTCGCGCGCCATCAGTCCGTAGATCGCGCCGCCGGCCACGTTGTTGTAGACCTGCGGATCCCAGGCCCAGCTCTGCAGCGTCTCGGCGGTCCAGATGTCGTACTGCAACTGGTTGCGCAGGATGGCGGCATCCACCTGGTTTTCGCGCGACAGCGTGGCGACGTCGAGCGCATCGAGTTCGCCGAGGATCTTCTTGCTGAAGTCCAGGCTCTTCTGGCGACCGGTCGTGCTGAGATCATCCAGTTCGCCGTCGTATTTGTGCTCGCCGATCTGGGTGGCGCTGACGGGCGACAACTGCAGCCAGCCATCGAGCGCGCGCTTGGACAGGTCGGCGAAGGCGGCATCGGCCTTGGCGGTGTCAGCGGTCGCGGTCGCGGTGTCGGCACCCGGGGCGGCGGTGGGGGCTTCGCTCTTTTGGCAGGCGGCCAGCGAGGCCAGGAGGGCGGCGGCGAGCAGGGTCTTGCGCATGGGAGTCCTGTTGCAATGCAGCGTGGTCGAGGCGCACAGGATAGGCCGAAGGTCACCCCCATGCCCATGCCATTCGATATACGCTGATCCGCCGGACGAAGGAAAACCACGCCATGAAACACGAAGGAAGCTGCCATTGCGGCCGTATCGCATTCGAGGTCGAGGGCGACATCACCGACGTCGTCGACTGCAATTGCTCGCTGTGCCGTCGGCGGGGTGGCCTGCTGTGGTTCGCGCCACGCGAAGCCCTGGTGCTGAAGACGCCGGAAGCCGACATGTCCACCTACACATTCAACAAGCACCACATCCAGCATCGCTTCTGCGCGACCTGCGGCATCGCACCGTTCGGCGAGGCCGCGCATCCGGCGACCGGTGCGCAGATGGCGGCCATCAACGTGCGCTGCCTGCCCGGCGTGGACCTTGTCGCATTGAAGGTCACTGCCTTCGATGGTGCCAGCGCCTGATCGCGACGAGGACGGAGTAGTTCGCCTGCGCTGTCCCGTACGTTGTTGCTGGCAGCCAGCAGGGTCCGCAAGGTAGGCGACGGAACAAGTGTCGGGGAGATGACGATGCGTGCATGGGCATGGCTGGCATGGGTGGGGATGCTGCTGTCGTATTCGGCGCAGGCGACCTGTCCGCCCGAAGGCACGGATCCGGCTTCGCTGCGGTTGCTGCGGGAACAGAAATTCGCCGTACCCGACGAGGTGCGCGCTGCCCTGGTGGCGGGACTGCCGGCTTGCCTGGCCGATCCCGACCCCGCAGTGCGCGATGGTGTGGCATACGAAGGTCTCAGCACCTGGCTGCGGGCGGGACAACTGGACGTGCAGCAACGGCGCGCATTGCGCGACCGCCTGTACGCGATGCTGGGCGAGGATGCCGCCGCAGGGTTCGGTCCGCCTTTCGCGGCGCTGGTGTTGTCGGAGGTCGCGCGCACCGACCGGGTGGCGCCATGGATGTCTGCAGACGAGCGCGCCGACATGGTCGCGCGCGCCGCCGCCTACCTGGCGTCGGTGCGCGACTATCGCGGGTTCGACGCTGTCGAGGGTTGGCGGCACGGCGTGGCGCATGGTGCGGACTGGTTGCTGCAACTGGTGCTCAACGAACAGGTGGACCGCGGGCAGGTGGATACGCTGCTGCAGGCGATCGCGGAACAGGCCGTGCCGGAGAGCGCGCACGCCTATGTCTTTGGCGAGCCGGGGCGACTGGCGCGGCCGGTGCTGTACGCCGCCAGGCGTGGCCTGCTGGACGAGGCGGCGTGGACGCGCTGGTTCGGTGCGTTGCCGCCAAGGCTGGGCATCCCGGAACAGGCGTACGCCGACAGCGTATGGCTTGCGCGCCGGCACGATCTGATGGCGTTCCTGATGAGTGTCCACCTGGAAGCCGACCAGTCCGGTGACCCCAACATCCGCGCGCTGAAACCGGCCGTGGTGCAGGCACTGAAGGCCGTGCCCTGACCGGTCGCGCGCAGGTCAGCTGCCGCGACGTCCCAGGAAGTCATCCGGCATCGGTGGCAGGGGCGTGCGTTCGTCGCGCGCTTCCTCTTTCAGCCAGTCGATGAAGGCCTGTGCGGCGGCGCTTGGCGGTTTGTGCGCGGGGTGGACGGCGTAGTACGCGAAGCGCGCCTTCAGGGCCGGACCGGGCAGGCGCACCAGTTCGTAGCGTTGCAGATACGGTTGCGCAACGTGGCGGCGCGCCAGGGCGGCACCCACGCCGTACACCGCGGCGCGCATCGCGTCGGTGCTGTCGTTGAAGCTGTGCATGGTGGGCAGCCGCAGGCCGCGCACGCCCGCGGCACGGAACCAGTCGCGCCAGCCCTGCAGGGCGAGGTCGGTGACCAGCGGCAGCTGTGCGATCTGGCGCGGCTCCAGCACGGCGTCGATGCCCGGCAGGGCCGGGGACGCGACCGGGAACAGTTCGTCGTCCATCAGGTGGTGCGCGGTCAGGCCCGCCCAGTGCCCGGGCCCATGACGGATGCCCAGTTCCGGACCCTCGTCATCGAACCGCGTCAACGCGATACCCGTATCGACATGCAGTCGGATGTGCGGATGGCGCGTGCAGAACCGGGGCAGTCGTGGCAGCAACCAGCAGTAGGCCAGCGAATGCAGCGTGGTGAGGCGCAGCGTGGTGGTCTTGCCGGCCAGTTGCAGATGCGACGCCACCGCATCGATATCGCCCAGCGCCGCGTTGGCCGCATCCGCCAGCTGCCGGCCTTCGGCGGTGAGCTTCACGCCACGGGCATGGCGCTGGAACAGCACCACGCCCAGCAGCGCCTCCAGCTTGCGCACGTGGTGGCTGACAGCGCTGGCGGTGAGGTGCAGCTCGTCGGCCGCATGGGCGAAGTTCTGGTGGCGTGCCGCAGCGGCGAAGACGCCGAGGGCGGGGAGCAGGGCGGGGCGCAGGCTCATGGCAGTTCCAGGCACAAACCGGATTTGTGGCTTGGCCGTATCGTACGCGCTTGTGGAGGCCGTACGTTGGGTCAGAATGGCGGCAGGCACGAATGAGGGTGTGGCGATGACACAGGGAAACGCAGCCGTGGGAACGCTCCCCGAGGTGGCGGGACGTGACTGGCGCACGCCGCTGGAACTGCTGGCCCTGGGCGCGATCTGGGGCAGCTCGTTCCTGTTCATGCGGATCGCGGCCAACCCGTTCGGGCCGTTCGCGCTGGTGGAGGTGCGGCTGGCGCTGGGTGCGCTGGTACTGCTGCCGTTCCTGTGGCGCGAGCGCGCGCATTTCAGCGCCGGCATGTGGCCGAAGCTGGCCCTGATCGGCGCGATCAACTCCGCGATTCCATTCCTGTTGTTCGCGTGGGCCGCGCAACGTTCGCCGGCCGCGATCGGTGCGATCTGCAATGCCATGACCGTGTTGTTCGCGGCATTGGTGGGGTTCCTGTTCTTCGGGCAGAAGATCGGGTTGCGGCGGTCGCTTGCGCTGCTGGTAGGGTTCGTCGGCGTGGTCGTGCTGGCCACCAGCAAGGCGGGCGGGCTGAGCGTGGGCGGTGCCGTCGTCGCGGGTTCCACCGCGGCGTTGCTCTACGGCGTGGGGGTCAACCTGGTGCGCAGGCACCTGGCGGGGATTCCTCCCGCCGCTGCGGCAGCGGCCACACTGGGGTGTGCAGCCCTGCTCGTGCTTCCGTTCGCGGCCACGCACTGGCCCACGGCGTCGATCGGCATCGGTGCGTGGAGTGCCGCGATCGCCATCGGCGTGGTCTGCACGGGGTACGCGTTCCTGCTGTACTACCGCCTGATCCACCGCATCGGACCCGCACGCGCCTCGACGGTGACCTACCTGGTCCCGCTGTTCGGCGCCGCCTTCGCATGGCTGTTCCTGGGTGAGCCGGTCACACCCGCGATGCTGGCGGCGGGTGCGCTGATCCTGGGCAGTGTTGCGGTGAGCCAGCGCGCGGCGTGATCGCGGTCGTAGTGGCAGGTGCGGGAGCGGCGTCAGTCGCGATGACGTATCGGCAAGTCCTGAGCTGCGGAATGGCTCGCGGGGCTGACCTCATGCAATCGCGACTGACGTTCGCTCCCGCAACATGCCCGGCGCGTCAGCGCTTCGCTTCGCGTACGGGCAGCGGCACGTTGCACAGGTCGATGTGGCCTGCGGGTTGCACGTACCAGCCATCGCGGCGATTGCGGCGCGCTTCGGTGGCGGCGGCGAAGGTTTTCGAGTCGGTGCGCAGCACCTGCAGCGGCATGCGTTCGCTTTCCGGCATTTCACTGGCCAGGCGGATGGCGGTGATCGGCGTGCGTTCCTCCGCCTTCTCGTAGAAGCCCATCGGCTCCGGCCCGCGCGGAATCGCACTGAGCAGTTCCATGCCCTTCACCACACGGCCTACCAGGGTGATGTTGCGGTCCAGTTGGCGCGGCGATTGGCCGGTGACGACATAGAGTTCGCTGCCATTGCTGCTGTCGGGCGGACCGCCGCGACCTGCGCCGAGCGCGCCGTAACAGTGCGCCAGCCAGGCATCGCCCGTCTTCGGATCGCGCGCGGCGGGAAACCCGTCCACGAAGCCCACTTCTGGCGCCCAGCCATCCACGTCCGGCAGCCGAGTGAAGGCCAAGCCGGTTGCCGTGCGCGCGAACTCGGCCGGCAGTTTTGTCTTCGCAGTGCCCAGCGACTTGGCTTTTGCGGCGTCCTCCGCCTCCGCATCGCCGAACTGGACCACGAAGTTGTCGTGCGAGCGGTAGATGCCCAGGCCGTTCCAGAAGCCCTCGCGCGCCAGTGTGCGGATGTTGGCAACGTGTTCCGGTGCGAATGCCGGCGCAAGTTCGATCACCACCCGGCCCGCAGGCAGGTCCATGTACAACGTGTTCGCCGGCTCCAGCGTGCGCCAGTCCGCGTCAGGCGATGCATCGAGGATCTCCTTCGCACTGGGATGCTTCGGTGGTTCCTCGGCATGCGCGGCGGGAAGGGCGAACAGGCAGGCGAGCAGCAGTGGCGTCAGGCGCATGGCGGGTCCGGGACGGGAGATGCCTCGATTGTAGGGAGGCCGGCGGTCCCAGTGACTACTGGCATATCCGCTATATCAAACTTCGTAATAGCATCGTCTCCAACCTAGCGGGAGTGCCGCGGAGGGGGAGCCATGAGTGAGCCCGATATCCAACTGAAGAAGTTCCAGAAAGAACTGAGTGCGGGCACCGTGTCGCTGGCGTTGCTGGCGGTCCTGGCCCGGGCGGGGGAGCCGCTGTACGGGTACCTGATCGCCAAGCAGCTCGAACGCGTCGGCGAGGGCGTGCTCAGCGGCAAGCAAAGCGCGCTTTACCCGGTGCTGCGCAACCTGGAGGGCGGCGGACTGCTGGACAGCTTCGTCGAACCCTCCGTTGCCGGCCCACCACGGCGCTACTACCGCATTACCGAGGCAGGGCGGCTGACCCTGCAGTCCTGGATCGCCGCCTGGCGTGCCACCCGCGATTCCGTCGATTCCGTGCTAGAGGGGATTCCTGCATGAACACCACCGCCACTCCGGGCAGCCGCCTGCCCACCACCATCCCCGAGTACCTGGATCAGTTGCGTGCGGCGCTCGCCGGCGCCGACAAGGCCATGGTCCAGGACGCCGTGTACGACGCGGAGGAATACCTGCGTTCGGAACTGGCGGAAAACCCCGGAAAGTCCGAAGCCGAGGTGATCGCCTCCGTCGCCGGCAGTTACGGCGCACCAGCGGAAGTTGCGGACATCTATCGCGAGACCGAAGTCACCGTGACGCGCGCGCTTCGGCCCCCCTTGCCGCCCAAGCGCAAGTCGGTGCTGGGACAGTTCTTCGGGGTCGCCGCCGATCCGCGCACCTACGGCGCCTTGTTCTACATGCTGCTGTCGCTGGCCACCGGCACGTTCTACTTCACCTGGGTGGTGACCGGCGCCAGCCTGTCGATCGGCCTGCTGATCCTAATCATCGGCATTCCGTTGCTGCTGCTGTTCCTGATGTCGGTGCGCCTGCTGTCGCTGGTCGAAGGTCGGGTGGTGGAAGTGTTGCTGGGCGAACGCATGCCGCGCCGCCCGCTGTACACGCAGCGCGACAAGCCGTGGATGACGCGCTTGAAGGAACTGTTCACCGATGGCCGCACCTGGACGGCGATGCTGTACCTGCTGCTGATGCACCCGCTGGGCATCCTGTATTTCTCGGTCGCCATCACCTTGCTGGCCTTGTCGCTGGGATTGATCGCAGCGCCTGTGGCGTACTTCCTGCCGTTCGACTATGTGCTGAACTTCGGCGGCTGGAGCCTGGTCAACGAAGCGCCCTGGCTGCTGCCGTTGGCATCGGTGGCCGGCATCCTGCTGCTGTTCGCCACGCTGCACCTGGCGCGCCTGACCGGCCTTTTCCACGGCTGGCTGGCCAAGCACCTGCTGGTGCGTACGCCGGTGGTGTGAGGTCATGATGCGGGAGCGACCTCGGTCGCGAACAAAAAAAGGCCGCCCGAAAGGGCGGCCTTTTTCTTGCGCCGGCATGCAGTTGGCGATCCCGTGGAGGCTTCGTGACTGACGTCGCTCCCACAGTAAGCGATGCGTCAGCCGGCATACTTGGCGATGAAGTCGCGCACCTGCGGGTAGACCTTCTCGCGCCAGCGACGTCCGCTGAAGATGCCGTAATGGCCGGCACCTTCGACCGTCAGGTGCTTGTGGTGCGCCTTCGCGATACCGGTGCACAGGTCATGCGCGGCGGCGGTCTGGCCCTGGCCGGAGATATCATCGAGTTCGCCCTCGATGCTCATCAGCGCGGTCTTCCTGATGGCGGCCGGCTTCACCAGTTCGCCATTGACCGTCCATTCGCCGCGCGGCAACAGGAACTCCTGGAACACGGTACGGATGGTGTCCAGGTAGTACTCGGCCGGCATGTCGAGCACCGCGTTGTATTCGTCATAGAACTTGCGATGCGATTCGGCATCCTGCAGGTCGCCCTTGACCAGGTCCGCATAGAAATCCCAGTGCGACATGAAATGGCGGCTGGGGTTCATCGCAAGGAACCCGGCATGCTGCAGGAAGCCGGGATACACGCGACGGCCTTCGCCGGGGTAGGGCACCGGCACGGCGTGGATGACATTGTTCTCGAACCACGACAGCGGGTTGCGCGTGGCCAGGCTGTTGACTTCGGTAGGGCTGCGGCGCGCGTCGATCGGGCCGCCCATCATCACCAGTGAACGCGGCGTGGCTTCGCCGCGCGCTGCCATCAGCGACACCGCCGCGAGTACCGGCACGGTGGGCTGGCAGACGCTGATGACGTGGAGTTTCTCGGCGCCGATATGGCGGATGAACTCCTCCACGTAGGCGACGTAGTCGTCGAGGCTGAAGGGGCCTTCCGACGCGGGCACCATGCGCGCGTCCACCCAGTCGGTCACGTAGACCTTGTGGTTGCGCAGCAGGGTGTGCACGGTATCGCGCAACAGCGTGGCGTGGTGGCCCGACAGCGGCGCCACCACCAGCACCACCGGGTCGTCCTTCAGCAGGGCGATGGTGTCGGCGTCGTCGGTATAGCGTTTGAAGCGGAGCAGGCGGCAGAACGGCTTCTTCACCGCTTCCAGTTCCACCACGGGCACCGTGCGGCCGTGCGCCTCGACTTCGCGGATGTCCCACGCCGGCTTTTCGTAATCCTTGCCGATGCGGTGGACGAGTTCATTGCCGGCCGCGATGCGCTCGGCCCCCGGTACGTTCGAGAGCCAACTGGTCGGCGTGGAGAACATCCGTGCGTTGGCTTCGGCCATGTAGGCCAGCGGCGCCATCCATGCGCGTCCGAGTTCGTGCAGTTGGTACAAGGTCATGGCTGTCCGGAATCCCGCTTTTGGTGCACGGTGCTGCGCCGCAGCATACCGCAAAGCCGGTACCGCCGCGCATGCCTGTTCAGGTTATCGGCCGGAAATCCGCAGCCTCCAGCACCGCGACATCGCCCGCCAGGCCCGGGCCCAGCCAGCAGTGGTTGCCGATCGACTGGAAGTTCAGTCCATTGAACGCTTCCCGGTACCACGCTGCCCTGCGTGGCTGGAATCCCTCGTGGTCGCCTTCGAATTCATCCTCTTTCGCGAAGGTTTCAAGGAAGGCGACACCGCCGCACAGTTCCGCCAGCCCCGGCAGTCCGCGCTTCAGTTCGCGGGTCGGCACGTAATGCAGCACATCCGAGCACACCAGCAGGTCGACCGGCTCGCAGGGGCGCAGGTACTGGAAGTCCTCGAAACGCGCGTAATGCAGGTTGCGGGTGCGCCCGAAGCGCCGGATCGCATACTCACTGCTGTCGAAACCGAGGTACTGCAACTTCGGCCGCAGCTTGAGCAACGGCGCGCGCCACGCGCCTTCGCCGCACCCGATGTCGAGCACCGTGCGGATCGGCCGTTCCAGGTGGTACTCGGCCACCGCCACTGCCATCGTCACCTTGCGCGCCAGCCGCGGCGCGCCGCCGATGTCGCCGTCGCGATACCAGCGCTGGAAGTAGTCGGCGTCGTAGTGCTTGGTCATTGGTATGTTCGGGAAGAGGGAAGCAAGCGTGTTGCTCGTCATGCCAGCGCTAGCCGGGATCCATTGCGCCGTTGCTCTCCTTGATCTGCAGAGCAACGGGAAAATCAAATTGGATTCCAGCTTACGCTGGAACGACGGGTCCGTGGCATTCCATCGCGTTGGACAGTCGTTGCGACAGTAGCGGAGAATCCCGCATCACCCTTTCGAGCGGCGGAGCGGCCAGCGTGGACAAAGCCAGCCTTTACCTGTGGGTCAAGACCTTCCATCTCGTCTTCGTCATCGCCTGGATGGCAACGGTGTTCTACCTGCCGCGCATCCTGGTCAACCTGGCCGAGACCACGGGGCAGGCCGACGTGCAGGCGCGCCTGCAGCTGATGGGACGCCGCCTCTACGGCTTCGGCCACAGCATGTTCGGCATCGCGGTGATCCTGGGCGGCGTGCTGTGGTTCCATTTCGGCATCAGCGGCGGCTGGCTGCATGCCAAGCTGACGCTGGTGGCGCTGATGCTGGTGCACTTCATCGTCACCGGCCGCTGGCTGAAGGGCGTGGCGAAGGGCAAGACGCTGCCGTCGCCGACGGCCTTGCGCTGGTTCAACGAGCTGCCCTTGTTCGGCTTGATCGCGGTGGTGTGGCTGGTGCTGGCGAAGCCGTTTTGAGGAAGCTCTGAATAGCTGCCGTCGTCCCCGCGAAGGCGGGGATTCAGCGACTTCAGGTCATTGAAGGCAAAGACGCTGGGATCCTGCGTTCGCAGGAATGACGGACAAAACTTGAGTTGTTCAGAGGATCACCAAGACGATGCCGTTTGCGCGGGGTTGTCCTGACGCATTCTGGTTCCGAACCCATGTCCCCACACGGTCAGCGAGGCAGTAGCTCTTTCCGCGAAGCGGGAGAAGCCGCCGCTTCGCACTGCATCAAGGTCTCCTGCCGTGCGCGTTCCGTCATATGGCGGAACGCCGCAAGCAGGCGCCGTTCCCGTTCGTCGTACACCATTTCGCCGTCGACAGCGGGAATGCTTTCCTCGTTGCCGGCGTGATCGATGGTTCCACGGCCCGTGGCCAGCCACTCGAAGTTGACGTTGGTCAACTCGGCGAGTTTGGCCAGTCGTGCCGAAGCGGGCAGTACGCCGTCGGTGCATTCCCAGTTGGCGACGGCGCTGCGGGTGACGCCGAGATTCAAGGCGAGGGCCTCTTGCGAAAGCCGTGCGCGCTGGCGCGCGATCCTGATGCGCATCGAAAGCTTCATTGCGGAGTGCGTCTTGCGATTACCTGCATCCAAGCTAATCGACAGGATTGTTCGACGCAACTCACATTATTGCGTCAGCAATACTGACGTCGGGTTGTGCAGTGTGGCTGACGTCGTCACGCAAGTGGCTGATGTCAAAGGTCGAGTCCAGTGTGATTGCCAGCAGGGCTGACGCGCAACGCTGGTTCGCGTGTTGATCGGACTGTCGCGGCTGCGACAGGATGGCGAGGAAGGCAGGCGCACGGTGTATCGCCGAAGCGCAATGAGTCCAAACGGACCTGAGGCCTGACGCACTCAAGGACGCACGACCGCAATGACGCAACCGCTGTTCCGCCCCGAAGTCCTGGAAGCCAAGCGTGGCAGCTGGCTGGGCGGCATCTCGCTGGCGCAACCGGTCCGGTTGTGGGTGCTGACGCTCGCGGCTGTTGTAGCCGCCACCTCCATCGTCCTTTTCGTGACCTTCGGTACGTACACGCGCCGTTCCACGGTGACCGGACAACTGGTGCCATCGCAAGGTTTGGCCACGGTACTGATGCCGGCTACGGGCGTGATGACCAGACTCGATGCACCGGAGGGTGGCCGTGTGGAAGCTGGCGCGGTGTTGGCGGTGGTCACCGTGCCCCGCGCGACGTTGGCCTCAGGCGATACGCAGGTCGCGCTGGAGCAGCAGTTGGACCAGCGGCAGGCGGGACTCGTGTCCGCGCAGGAGGCGCAGCAGCAGCAGTTGAAGGCGCAGACGCAAGGCGTACGGGAGCAGCTTGCGGTCGCGCAGCGCGAACTGGCGCAGATCGAAGCGGAAGTGGCGACCCGCCAGGACCAGATCCGTATCGCCAACGAGACGCTGGAGCGCCTGCGCCGGCTGGAGGATGGGCAGTACGTCAGTGTGTTGCAGATCAAGCAGCAGGAAGCGGGCGTGCTGGAGTACACGGGACAGATGCAGGCCTTGCAGCGCCAATCCATCGGCACGCGGCGTCTGATCGCGCAGTTGCAGCAGGCAGTGCGCGAGTTGCCCGCGCAGGGGCAAGCGAGCGAGGCGGGGTTCCAGCGTGAACTGGCGCAGTTAGAACAGGAGCGGGTGCAGACGCAGGCCGGCGGTGCGCTAGTGGTCAAGGCGCCGGTGACCGGTGTGGTGGCCACGCAGGTGGTCAAGCCCGGCCAGGCGGTGCAGGCCGGCCAGCCATTGATGACGCTGTTGCCAGGTGACGGGCGTCTGGAAGCCGAGTTGTTGGTGCCGAGCCGCGCCATCGGCTTCATCGAGCCAGGCGACCGCGTGCTGTTGCGCTATCAGGCGTTTCCGTACCAGAAGTTCGGTCATCAGGAGGGGCGCGTCGCGGCGATCAGTCGCAGCGCGTTGAACCCCGGTGCGCTGGGTGCGTTGATCGGAAATGCGCAGCAGGGCGAGCCATTCTATCGGGTGACGGTCTCGCTGGCGCGGCAGGCGATCACCGCTTACGGCAAGCCGGAGGCGTTGAAGCCGGGAATGCTGGTGGATGCGGATGTGCTGGGTGAGCGAAGGACGCTAGTTGAGTGGATTCTTGAGCCGCTTTACTCGTTGGCCGGGAGAATGACTGGAAGTTGAGGTTGGTGTAGGTATGGAATCTTGACCTCAAAATGTTTGGCTAGACCCTGGCGTAGGGCTTGCGCTGCTAAAAGGAGAGCACGTGTGCGATCGTTAACTGTACTGGAGATTTCTGAGGTTTCGGGTGGAAACAAGTTGGTTGTAGAGTTCCTTAAGTGGGTTGCAGGAAGCGTGGGTTGGGATCTTGCCACTAGTGGTGAAAAGCAGGACTCTCAGAAGTTCATCGTGGACGAGCCGAGTGCATCGAGTGCGGTGCGTGGTTAATCGCTTAGCGCTTTCCGCTGGCCCTCATTGAGGGCCAGCTTTATAGGGGTTCATGGGCGGTATGCAAAAAGCAATGCTGCTGCTTTGCGCAAGAAGGGCTGTTGCGAGTTTCTCAATCGCAATTGGAGTTGCTCTGATGCTCTATGCGTTGGTTGATCCTCCGGTGCGAGATACTACTAGCGCCTCTTGTAGTGTGGGTGGTCACGCTGCGCTCTTTTTGGGGCTTGTCCTTGTCTCGCCCTTGGTCGAAACATTGGCTTTGGCGATACTTTATTCATTCTCTCGATTGTTCTTTAATTCTCTCGTCTCGACTTGTTTAGCGGCCGTCGCTCTGGCTTCGTTGCACGCTTTAGTTTGGTGGGGATGGGCTGTGATTGTGCTTGTTCCGTTTATGCTGTTCGCTACTCCATTTTCTGTATCTTCAGACACGATTGAAAAGAAATTCATCTACTCGTTAGCGATGCATTCTTTTCATAATTTTTATGTATTTCTGGCGATCGTTCTTGCCACGTTGTTTGGCTGTTGATGAGTTTTCTAAAGTGAGAAAACTTGTCCAGTCCGAAGCTGCTGAGTGTGGTCTTGTTGCACTGGTCATGGTGCTAAGGGCAAATGGGCACGAGACAAGTTTGTTGGAGTTGCGCCGTCGCTTCTATGTCTCCCTCAAGGGTGCAAAACTCAGTCGCCTGATCGATATCGCTCAGCAACTCGGTTTCTCCACCCGCCCACTGCGGCTGGACATGGAAGATCTGGGCAAGCTCAAGTTGCCCTGCATCCTGCACTGGGATCTCAACCACTTCGTCGTATTGGCGAAGGTAGGCAAGTCGAAAATCACCATCCTCGACCCTGCAGTGGGCGAACGGAAGCTTTCGCTCGCCGAGGTCTCTGATCACTTCACTGGCGTTGCGCTGGAACTGACGCCTACCGCTGAGTTCAAGCCGCAGAATGCGGCACCCGCCGTGACGGCTCGGCAGCTTACGGGTCCGGTGCGCGGCCTGTGGCGCGCCCTGGCGCAGATCCTGCTGCTGTCCGTGGCCCTGCAGGTCTTCGTGGTGCTGGCGCCGTTCTACATGCAGTGGGTCGTGGACCAGGTGTTGGTCTCCGCCGATCGCGACCTTCTGACCGTACTTGGAATTGGCTTCGGACTGGCACTGGTCCTGCAGATCGGCATTAGCCTGCTGCGCGGCTGGTCCGTGGTCTACCTGTCGTCCCGGTTGGGCCTGCAATGGATGGGCAATGTGTTCGCCCATCTGCTCAAACTGCCGCTGGACTACTTCGAGAAGCGCCACCTCGGCGACATCACCTCGCGAATGTCGTCGGTGCAAGCCATCCAGCGCACGCTGACCACCAGCTTCGTCGAGGCCATCATCGACGGCCTGATGGCCATGGTCACCCTGGGGCTGATGCTTTTCTACAGCTGGAAGCTGGCCTTGGTAACGTTGCTGGCCATGATCCTTTATCTTGGTATCCGTGCCATCGCGTATCGGCCCGTCCGCGACCGCACCGAGCAACAACTGGTGGCTGGTGCCAAACAGCAGACGCACCTGCTGGAATCGTTGCGCGGCATGCAGAGCCTGAAAGTCGCAGGCGAGGAGTCGCAGCGCCGCAGCACCTACGACAACCTGATGCACGACACCGTCAACCAGGAGGTCAGGCTGGCGCGCATGGGCCTTGGCTTCAACAGCGCCAGCCAACTCGTGTTCGGTATCGAACGCATCGCAGTGATCTGGATCGGCGCCACGCTCGCGCTGCAGAACGTGTTCTCGGTCGGCATGCTGATCGCCTATCTGGCTTACAAGGACCAGTTCGCCGGACGCATGGCAGCCCTGATCGACAAGTGGATCGAGTTCCGCATGCTGCGTCTGCATGGCGAACGCTTGGCCGACATAGTGCTGACGCCGCCGGAGGAGCAGGCCGCCCAGCCAGAAGTGTTGCCCCCGGCCAGTACCCGGATCGAGGCGGAGAACCTCTCGTTCCGCTACGGCGACGGTGAGCCATGGGTGTTGAAGGACTGCAGCTTCACGGTCGAGGCGGGCGAATCGGTGGCGATCGTCGGCGCCTCCGGTTGCGGCAAGACCACGCTGGTCAAGGTGCTGCTGGGCCTGTTGCCGCCCACGGAGGGCATCGTTCGGGTGGGCGGGCACGACCTGCACAAGATCGGCCCGCGTAGTGTCCGCACCCTCGTCGGCGCTGTCATGCAGGACGACCAGCTGTTCGCCGGCAGCGTGGCGGACAACATCAGCTTCTTCGATCCGGAGATGGATCAGTGCCGCATCGAGCACGCGGCGAGACTGGCGGCGGTCCATGACGAGATCGCGGCCATGCCGATGGGCTACCACAGCCTGATCGGCGACATGGGCAGTTCGTTGTCGGGTGGGCAGAAGCAGCGCGTGATCCTGGCCCGGGCGCTGTACCGCAATCCCAAGCTCCTGTTCCTCGACGAGGCCACCAGCCATCTCGACGTGGTGAAGGAGCGGTTGGTCAACGACGCGGTCAAGGCCCTGAGCCTGACCAAGGTGATCGTCGCCCACCGTCCCGAGACCATCGCCAGTGCCGACCGCGTGCTGATGATGGAGCAGGGTCGCATCGTGCAGGAGATCAGGCCTCAGCGGCCAGCGCCGGACACCGTAGCCGTACCTGCTTGAACTGCGGCGGCGCCTCGGGGCAATCGCTTTTTGGCAGTGGAAGCACATCGTGTCCCGGATGCCTCCACGCAGACCGGTCCAAGATCTACTTCTTCTCGAAATCCACCGGGCTCGGCAGCTCCACCGGCACGCCATTCGCATCGCACGTACCCGCCGCGCACAGGCGCGCGCGCAGCTTCGGGGCGGCCTGCACGATGACGTGGTAGATCGCGTTCTGTTCCAGCGTGCCGCGGAAGGCGTCGCTGCCTGGACCGATGGCCCAGATGCCGACGTCTTCGCCGCCGTGTGATTCCGACTTCAGCGGCACCAGGGCTTCCTGCAGGTAGTCGGGATGCTCGGTATCGACATGGCTCAGGTCCGGCCGGCCTTCGGACGGCTCGACGCTGCTGGGGGAATGCAGGAAATGCTTCGGCCCTGCCGGCTGGCGGTTGCTGGCGCCGGTGTAACCGGGACCATTGGCGTACGTCAGCGTGGTGAACGTCATGCCGGTCTGGTCGCGCGCGAGGTCGCCGGGCGTGTCGTCTTCGCCGCCCTGGCCGCGCACCTTGCCCAGGATCGGATTGCCGCGCACGGGATAGCCGACGAAGTTGAGCGTGTGCGAATGATCGGCGGTGACCACGATCAGCGTGTCGTCGCGTGAAGTGGCCTCTGTCGCGGCGCGCACGGCATCCGACATCGCGACGGTTTCATCGAGCGCGCGATACGCATTGCCGTAGTGGTTGGCGTGGTCGATGCGCGCGCCTTCCACCAGCAACACGAAGCCTTCCGGATTGCGCGAGAGCGTGCGGATCGCGGCGCGGGTCAGGTCGGCGAGCGAGGGTTCGCCCTGGTCGTCCTTGCGACGGTCGTGCTCGAACTGCATGTGGTCGTACTCGAACAGGCCCAGCAACTGGGGCGCATCCGCGGCGGCTTCCAATTGCTGGGTGTTCCAGGCATAGGCACCCTGCGGATGCGCCTGTTGCCACTCGGCGACCAGGTTTCGGCCGTCGAGGCGCTGGCCGACCTTGTCGTCTTCTTCCGGATCGCGCACGTCCACGGGCAGGAACTCGCCGCGCCCGCCACCCAGTACCACCGACGGGCCATGTCCGAAGCGTGCGGCGGCCAGCAATTGCTGTGCAATGTCCTTGCAGCCGGCGTCGGTCGCTTCCGCTGGCAGGTCGCTGTCGTTTTCCCAGTCGCGATGCGAGACATGCGCGTAGGTCGCGGCGGGGGTCGCATGCGTCACGCGGGCGGTGGTGACGACACCCGTCGCCAGTCCCGCGCTGTCCGCCAGCGTCAGCCAGCTGAGCAGGTCCTTGCTGCCGTCGGGCGTGCATTCGCCCTTGCGTCCGGCCGACACGCCGATGGCGCCCATGTGCGACTTCACGCCCGTGGCTACCGCCGTCATCGTGCCCGCGGAGTCGGGGGTCTGCGAGTCGGTGTTGTAGGTCTTGCTGAAAGCGGTGTGCGGGAAGCGCTCCCAGCTCAGCAGGTTCTCCTCGCCCGGCATGCCCTTGCGCTGGCCCTCGAAAATGCGCGCGGCGGCCACCGTGGTCAGGCTCATGCCGTCGCCGAGGAAGACGATCACGTTCTTCGCACGTCCCTGCATGGCGCCATTGGCTGCGGCCCTGGCGGCACCGCTGCGGTACCACCATTGCGGTGTCTCGCCCTGCGGGTGCGCGACGGGCGGGACGTCGACGGCGAGCGGGGAGGGAGTGGCGGGCGAGGTGCTGGCGCAGCCGGCGAGGACGGTGAGCCACGCCAAGCCAGCGAACGGCGATACGAGGGAACGCAGGAACATGAGGAGCCGTGTGGAGGACAGTCGGCCCATTATGACGGTCGCGCAGTGTCCTGTTCATGACACCCGGCATTCCGTCGGCATGGTCGCCCCGCGCGGAGCCATGGGCTAAGGTGTCGCGTCCGTTTTTGTGAGTCGCGGTGGATGAGTCTGGTCTCGGCCTGGTTGAGGATTCCGTTCTGGCAGCGCGTCGTCGCCGGCTTCATGCTGGGCGCGCTGGCGGGATGGTGGCTGGGACCGGCGGCCGGGGTCTGGCTCAAACCCCTCGGCGACCTGTACGTCACGCTCATCAAGATGATCGCGGTGCCGCTGGTGTTCTTCGCGGTCATCAACGCCGTCTCCAGCCTGCACGGGCAGAAGTCGGTCGCTGCGCTGGGCGGACGCACGTTCCTGTGGTTCGCGATCACGGCGGCGATGGCCGTCTGCGTGGGCCTGGCGGTGGGCTGGGTAGTGCAGCCCGGCAAGGGCCTGACCGGTTTGATGATGGCGCCGGACTATCAGGTACGCGAAGTGCCGACGCCGGTGCAGGTGCTGCTGGACATCGTGCCGTCCAATCCTTTCAAGGCGCTCACCGAGGGCAAGATCCTGCAGGTGATCTTCTTCGCCGGCCTGCTGGGCTTCGCCCTGGTCAAGCTGGGCGAACGCAGTGCGGGCCTGCGCAAGCTGGCCGGCGAGGCCAGCGACACCATGGTGCAGGTCACGCGCTTCGTGCTGGAGATGACGCCGCTGGGCACGTTCGGCCTGATCGGCGCGCTGGTGGGCACATACGGTTTCGAGAAACTGTTGCCACTGGGCAGCTACATCGGCGCGCTGTACCTGGCATGCGCGCTGCACATCGTCGTCGTTTACGGCAGCCTGCTGCTGGCGCACGGATTGAACCCGTGGAAGTTCTTCCGCGGCGCCGCGCCGGGCATGCAGGTGGCGTTCGTCAGTTCGTCCAGCTTCGCTTCGATGCCGGTCGCGCTGCGCAGCGTCACCCACAATCTGGGCGTGGACAAGGACTATGCCGCGTTCGCGGTGCCGCTGGGCGCCAGCATCAAGATGGATGGCTGCGGCGCGATCTATCCGGCATTGACTTCGATTTTCGTGGCCCAGTACTTCGGCCTGGACCTGTCGGTGAACCAGTACTTCGTCATCCTGCTGGCCTCGGTGCTGGGCAGCTTCGGCACGGCCGGCGTACCCGGCACGGCGACCGTGATGGTCACGCTGGTGCTGAGCGCGGCCAACCTGCCGCTGGAGGGCATCGGCTTGCTGGTGGCGATCGACCGCATCCTGGACATGATGCGCACGATGACGAACGTGACCGGCCAGATGCTGGTGCCGGTGCTGGTGGCGAAGGAAACCGGTCTGCTGGATCGCGAAATCTACGAAAGCGCGTCGAGCAATGTCGGCCTCGGGGATGATGCCGCCTCGACGCCATGAATGCCGATGCGATCCAACTAGTGGATTCCTTCCCCGACGTAGCCACCCATCGTCGGCTCCGGGTCGAAGCAGGACTGTCGCCCAAGACGCAGGAAGCCGCCGAGCGCGGCCTTGCCAACACGCTGTACGGCGTCAGCCTGGTGAAGGCGGGTGACGTGATCGGCATGGGGCGCGTCATTGGCGACAACGGCACGGTGTTTGCCGTCGTGGACATCGCCGTGCGGCCCGATCATCAGGGCCAGGGGCAGGGCAAGTGCATCATGGCCGCCCTGGATGCGTGGCTGCGCGCGAATGCGCCCGCTTCCGCCTACGTCATGCTGATCGCCGACGGTGACGCCAGACACCTCTACAGCCGGTTCGGGTTCGCCGAAACGGCGCCCGCCTCGGTCAGCATGGCCTATGTGGCCGATGGCCGCCGGGGAGCCTAGGCGGTTGCGGCCTTGTCCCGCGATACCCACCACGCGAACACGCCCGCCGTGACGAACATCAGCAGGCTGTAGACCGCCGCCGGCACCGAGATGGTCGCGTTCTGCAGCACGTTGAGTGCGATGAAGATCGCCAGCGTGCCGTTGTGGATGCCGATCTCCATGGCGATGGCGATGGCCTGCTTCTTCGGCAGGCGCAACGCCAGCGGCGCCGCATAGCCGGCGCCCATGCTGATCAGGTTGAACAGCAGGCAGGCCAGCCCGACGATGGCGAAGTAGGTGGTCAGCGTCTTCCACTCCTGCGCCACCGCCGCGACCACCAGCAAGGCCAGCACCAGCACCGACAGCAGGCGGATGGGCTTCTCGGTGCGCGCCGCGAACCCTGCGGCCTTGGCGCGGATGATCATGCCGAGGGCAACCGGCAGCAGGATGATGGCGGCGACTTCGACGACTTTCTTCGTCGGTGGCGGCACGTACTGGCCTGCGCCGAGGAAGTACTCCAGGGAAAGGTTGAGGATCACCGGCAGCGTCAGCAGGCAGAGCAGGCTGTTGATCGCGGTCAGGGTGATGTTCAGCGCGACATCGCCGCGCGCGAGGTGGCTGTAGATGTTGGCGGTGGCGCCACCGGGCGAGGCGGCCAGCAGCATCAGGCCCACCGCGAGTTCCGCAGGCAGACCGAAGCCCAGGGCCAGGCCGAACGCGACCCAGGGCAGTACCAGCGTCTGCAGGGCGAGACCGATCAGCACGGCGCGCGGATAGCGCGCCACGCGACGGAAATCCTCAAGCGTCAGTCCCAGCCCGAGGCCCAGCATGATGATGCCCAGGGCCAGCGGCAGCAGCAGATTGGTCAGCAGTGATGCCTGCATCGCGTACGACTCCCCTTCGGCGCGAAGAAACGGGATGCGCGGTAATGGCGCAATCGTCGGAGGATGGAGGCAAGCCGGCGAGCGATGCAAGCTGCGGCGCACAGAAGATGGAAAAGAGGAAGGCCGCGCGGGGCGGCCTTCTTCATCGTTGCTCTGGCATCCGTACGGTCACATCGCGACGCGACGCGCACTCAGGTAGCGGTTGGCCCAGTAGCCGGTGAGCAGGCTGTCCACCCGCACATCCTTGCCACGACTGGGCGAATGCAGGAAGCGGCCTTCGCCTACGTAGATGCCTACATGGTTCACCCGGCCCTTCAATCCGAAGAACACCAGGTCGCCCTGGCGCAGTTCCTCGCGCGCGCCGACCATTTCCGCGTCGGCCTTGGCGGCCATGTCGCGGGACACGCGCGGCAGCTCGATGCCCAGTGCCGTGCGGAACACATAACCGACCAGGCCGCTGCAATCGAAGCCGCTGTCGGGCGACGTGCCGCCCCAGCGGTAGGGCGTGCCCATCAACGCGAGGGCGCGCTGGAGGACCACCTGTACCTTGCCTCCCTGCTGTTCCTGCGCCACGACGCCTTCCTTGCTCAGGTCGTACGCGGCCAGCAACTTGCTGATGTCGCCGGCCACCATGGCCGAGCGGTCGACCAGCGGCAGCGTATCGCTGGCGGCCAGACGCGGGAGCAGGGCGGAGAGGGTGGCGGTGGCGGCCTCGGCGGCCTTTTCCTTGACGCTGGTGGTGACGGATTTGGCGGCCGGGGCCACCACCACATCACTGGACGCCGGCGTTGACGCGGCGTCGACGGTGGCCGGGGCAGTCTGGGCCTGCACCACGGCGGCCATGGTGCACAGGCCAAGGCCCACAAGAAGTCGGGAAACCCTCCGCGGCAGGCGGTGGGTGGCGGCAGGCTGGCCTGTTGGCAGGTCGTCGTCGGTCGTCACGCGCGGGATGGGTTTAACAAGTCAGGGGCGATAATGCCGGCTGATCGGAGCGATTTGGTTCAGAAATCGTTATTTATTTGTTAATTGTGAACGTTCCGCGTCACAGACTTGACCGATTCCTAACGAAGGACGCGTTTCGCGCCGCTGTAATGGTCCCGCCAGTAGGGGCCGTCCAGATGATCGAGCCGGACCGTACCGCCCGTACTCGGGGCATGCACGAACCGGCCTTCACCGACGTAGATCCCCACATGGGTCACGTTGCCGCGACTGCCGAAGAACACCAGGTCTGCGGGCGCCAGGCGGCGTGGTTCGATCCTGGGTCCCTGCACCTGCGCCAGTTCCCGCGACGTGCGCGGCAGACGCACATCCAGCATGTCCCGATAGACGTAGGTCACCAGGCCGCTGCAGTCGAAGCCGGATTCCGGCGTGTTGCCGCCGTACCGGTACGGCGTGCCGACCAGGCCGATGGCGCGCATCAGGACCGAAGTGGCGGCGGCGGGATCGTCGGCCTGCACCACCGGCCAATCGCGTTGCGCGTGGGGCGGTGGCGATTTGCGGACCTGGGGCTTGGAGCCGCCACAGCCGGCCAAGGCGATCAGACCGGCGCAGAGCAGGAGGACGGCCCAGCGCCGAAGTGGCGCGGGCAGGGTCAAGCCGGGATAATGTCGGGCCTTCATCGCGGCGCATCTTCGCCGCATTCCCTTGCGGTCCACAAGCCGCGCCCGTCCTGCCCGCCGGCAGGCCCCGTCCAGAGTCCCGCATGAAAATCGCAAAAGACAGCGTCGTCCGTTTCCATTACACCGTGTCCGAAGCCGGCCAGGAGCCGATCGAAAGCTCGAAGGACCGCGAGCCGCTGGCGATCCTGATCGGCCACGGCAACATCATCCCGGGCCTGGAGACCGCGATGCAGGACCGTGAAGCCGGCGAGAGCTTCGGGGTGGACGTGGCTGCGGCCGACGCCTACGGCGAGCGCCGTGACGGCCTGAGCCAGCGCGTGCCCAAGAAGCACTTCGGCAACCAGCGCCTGGTGCCGGGCCAGCAGGTCGTGCTGCAGACCAACTTCGGCCCGCGCGCCGTGACCATCCAGAAGGTCGGCATGAGCGTGGTGGACGTGGACCTCAATCATCCGATGGCAGGCAAGGACCTGCACTTCGACGTGGAGATCGTTGAAGTGCGCGAAGCCAGCGCCGAGGAACTCGAGCACGGCCATGTGCACGGCGACGGTGGTCATCACCACTGATCCACGGCATGCCTGCTTCCAGAACGGCCCGCGAAAGCGGGCCGTTTCTTTTGGCTGCGCGGGATCCCGGGCAGCGCATGGTCTAATCGGAGCGAAGACATCAGGGGATGGGAATGGCGGCGACGATCACCGATAACCTGGCGCCCATCGCGGTGGCCGAACGCATCGAAGCGATGGACGTGCTGCGCGGCTTCGCGCTGCTGGGCATCCTGCTGATGAACATGGAGGGCTTCGTGGGGCCGGTGATGGCGTCGGGCACCGGCCTGGACCCGACGCTTGCGGGGATCGACCGCATCGTCGACCTGCTGGTGTATGTGCTGGTGCAGGGCAAGTTCTACACGCTGTTCTCGCTGTTGTTCGGCATGGGCTTCGCGATCATGTCGCAGCGCGCCGAGCTGGCGGGCCGGCCGTTCGCCGGCGTGTACTGGCGACGGGGCCTGGTGCTGCTGGCCTTCGGCGTGATCCATGCCCTTTTCATCTGGGCCGGCGACATCCTGATGATGTACGCGCTGTGTTCCTTCCTGCTGCTTGCGTTCCGGCCAATGCCATACCGCTGGTATGGCGGCCTCGGCCTGGTCGCATATGCCATGCCGATCGGCTTCATGTTCCTGATGGGAGGCATGGGGTCGCTGTTGGACGGCACAGAGGGCTGGGACAAGGCGATGACCGAGATCGGCACGCAGATGCGGGCGCTGATCGACAGCGAGCGCATCGCGTACGGCAGTGGCAGCTATGCCGATGCCACCTGGCAGCGCCTGAAGAGCACGGGCATGGCGCTCAGCAACATCACCATGTTCGGCTTCATCGCGTTCGGCCTGTTTTTGCTGGGCGCCTGGTTCGTGCGCAGTGGCGCCATCGCGCGGCCCGGAGAATTTCCGCGCATGTACGCGACCCTGCGCTGGGTGGCATGGCCGCTGGGGTTGCTGTCCATGCTGGGTTCGGTGGCGCTGGAACCGACGATGGATTTCGCCACGTTCAACCTGCGGGTGTCCACGGCGTTCACGCTGCAGATGCTGGCGAACCTGCTGATGTGCCTGGGCTATGTGGCCTGGGTGATGCGTGCGCTGGCCTCGGCGCCGTGGCAACGGCCGTTCGTCTGGCTGGCGCCGGCGGGGCGCATGGCGCTGACCAATTATCTGATGCAGTCGCTGGTGTGCACCTGGATCTTCTACGGCTATGGCCTGGGTCATTTCGGCCAGTTGCCGCGTGCATGGCAACCGGTGTTCGCGGTGGTGCTGTTCGGCCTGCAGGTGGCGTTGAGCCGGCTCTGGCTGTCGCGGTTCCGGTTCGGTCCCGTCGAATGGCTGTGGCGTTCGCTGACGTACGCGGAGCTGCAACCTTTGCGGCTTCGCGCAGGGTGAGAGCGACTAGACTGACAGGGTGGATATTCCCAGCGACGACGTCCTGATCATCGGTGGCGGTGCCATTGGCCTGGCGACCGCGCTGGCACTGCTCGAAGCAGGCCGGGGCGTGCGCGTGCTGGACGCCGCCCGCGTCGGCGGCGGCGCCTCGCATGGCAACTGCGGCACCATCACGCCCAGCCACGCGCCACCCCTGGCCGCGCCGGGCGTGGTGGCACAGGCATTGCGGTGGATGTTCACGCCGGATGCGCCGCTCTACCTCAAGCCCCGCGTCGATCCCGCGCTGTGGCACTGGCTGCTGCGCTTCGCCGCCCGTTGCAACCTGCGCGACTGGCGTCGCAGCACGCAGGCGCGTGCCGCATTGCTCAATGATGCGCGGGTCCGGCTGACGGACTGGGTAGGCCGCTATCGACTGGAGTGTGAGTTCGAGGAGGAAGGACTCGACTACGTGTTCCGCGATCCACGCAGATTCCAGCGGTACGTGGATGAATGCGCGGCACTGGCGGAGTTCGGCATTGCCACGCAGGTGTTCGGCGGCAAGGATTACGAGCGCGAGGAGCCCGCCATGCTGCCTGGTGTCGCGGGCGCCATCCGGTTTCCCGGCGATGCGCGGCTGCGTCCGGACCGTTATGTGGCGGAACTCGCGCGCGCGGTGCGCGAGCGCGGGGGTGTCATCGAAGAACACTGTCGCGTGGAAAGGCTGGAAACGACTTCCACCGGCGTGCGGCTGGCAACGACGCAGGGCACGCGCGCGGGACATGACGCCGTCATCGCACTGGGAGCCTGGACGCCTGCGTTCGCGCACACGCTGGGATTGAAGGCGCCCATCCAGCCAGGCAAGGGTTATTCGATCACCTACGCACGGCCTCTGCGCGTGCCGCGTCACCCGATGGTGCTGAAGGATCGCTCGGTCTGCGTGACCGTGTGGGAAAGCGGCTTCCGGTTGGGCAGCACGATGGAATTCTCGGGCCTCGACGACACCCTCAACGAGACGCGGCTGGCTGCTCTCGAACGCGGCGCGCGCGAGTTCCTGCGTGAGCCCTTCGGTGCCGAAGTGCTCGAGCGCTGGTACGGGTGGCGCCCGATGACGTGGGATGATCTTCCGTTGCTGGGGCGCGCGCCCGGCCATCGTCACGTGTGGATGGCGGCGGGCCACGGCATGCTCGGCATCAGCATGAGCACGGCGACCGGCCAGCTGATGGCCGACCTGATGACGGGCCGCACCCCGGCTCTCGATCCCTTGCCCTACCGACCGGAGCGATTTGCATGAAGCCGCAGGAATTCGACCTGATCGTGTTGGGGGGCGGCTCGGGCGGCCTGGCCGGCGCATTCCGCGCGGCGTCGCATGGTGCGAAGGTGGCGTTGCTGGAACCCAGGGAACTGGGGGGCACCTGCGTCAACGTGGGCTGCGTACCCAAGAAGGCGATGTGGCTGGCGGCCGAACTGTCGCAGAAGATCGCCTTGGCATCATCGCTGGGCTTCGATGTCTCGCCGCCCACGCTGGACTGGAAGGAGTTCATCGTCCATCGCCAGCGCTACATCGCCGGCATCCATGCCAGCTATCGCAAGCGGCTGGATGAAAGTGGCGTGGTGCTGATGCCTTGCCATGGCCGTTTCAGCGACGCGCACACCGTGGTCAATGCAGACGGCGTGGCGCTGCAAGGCAGGCAGGTGCTGATCGCGACAGGGGGCCGGCCATCACGACCGGAGATTCCTGGCGCTGGGCTCGGCATGGTCTCGGATGATTTTTTCAACCTGTGCGCGGCGCCTCCCCGCGTGGCGATCGTGGGCGGTGGTTACGTCGCGGTCGAGCTGGCCGGCGTGTTGCAGGCGCTGGGCAGCCAGGTGGAACTTTTCGTGCGCGGCCAACGGTTGTTGGACGGCTTCGACGAGCAGATCACCGCGGAGCTGGCGGATGACATGCGCCAGCACGGGGTGCGTCTGCATTTCGGACATGCCGTGGCAGCGCTGGAGGAGGCGTCCGGGGGCGGAGTGACGGTATTGGCGGTGGACGGGACGCGCAGCGAGCGCTTCGACGCCCTGATTTTCGCGACGGGGCGAACACCCAACACTTCCGGCATGGGCCTGGAGAAGGCGGGCGTGGCGATCGATGCACGCGGATTCGTCCAGGTGGACGCGTATCAGAACACCTCGGTCGCCGGGATCTGCGCCGTGGGCGACGTGACGGGACAGGCGGCACTGACGCCCGTGGCCATCGCGGCGGCACGTCGCCTGATGGATCGCGTGTTCGGTGGACAGGCCGATGCGAAGCTCGACTACCGCAGCATCGCCACAGTGGTGTTCTCCCATCCGCCGGTCGGAAAAGTGGGTCTGACCGAAGCCGAGGCACGTGCCTGCTTCGGCGAGCAGGTGAGCGTATATGCGACGCGCTTCAGGCCGATGCTGCATGCACTGGCCGATTCGCCGCAGCGCAGCCTGTTCAAGCTGGTCTGCACGGGCGACGACCAGCGCGTGGTCGGCCTGCATCTGCTGGGCGAGGGGGGCGACGAAATGCTGCAGGGGTTCGCGGTGGCGTTGAAGAAGGGCATCACCCTGGCCGACCTGCACGACACGATGGCCATCCATCCCACCAGCGCCGAGGAAGTGGTACTCCTGCGCTGACGCCTGCCCCGGTGGGGGCGGCGATACAATGGCGGCATGGACACCTACACCCTGCATCGCGGCACGGCGCCGCTGCTCATCAGCCTGCCGCACCATGGCACCGCGCTGCCGGACGAACTCGCTGCGCGCCTGACGACCGAGGCACGCCGCGTTCCGGATACCGACTGGCATGTCGCCGAGCTGTATGCCTTCGCGCGCGGACTCGGCGCATCGATCATCGTGCCTGCGTACTCGCGCTATGTGGTCGACCTCAACCGGCCCGAGGATGATGTCTCGCTCTATCCGGGCCAGAACACCACCGGCCTGTGCCCCGTCGTGCGTTTCAGCGGCGAGTCCGTCTACCTGCCGGGACAGGAGCCGACGCCGGAGGAGATCGCGGCACGCGTGGACACCTACTGGCGCCCCTATCATCGAGCCCTGCAGGCCGAGATCGCGCGCCTCCACGAAGCGCACGGGCGCGTCGTGTTGTGGGAAGGTCACTCCATCCTCAGCGAGGTGCCATTCCTGTTCGAGGGTCGCCTGCCGGATTTCAATCTCGGTACCGCCGGTGGAGCGAGCTGTTCGCCGGACCTGCAGCACGCGCTGGAAGGCGTGCTTGCGTCGCAGACGGATTTCAGCTTCGTCGTGAATGGTCGATTCCGCGGCGGCTACATCACCCGCCATTACGCCGATGTCACCCGGGACATACAGGCGGTGCAGCTCGAACTGGCGCAGCTGAACTACATGGACGAAGACAGCTTCGCCTACCTGCCTGAGCGCGCCGCGCGCACGCAAGTGCTGATCCGTCGCCTGCTGGAATGCACGCTGGCGTGAAGCGGTCGCGATGACACAGCCGCAAGCGGAAGACGAACTGGCGCAGCCACTCGACGTGGCACCGGCCGAGGCAGTGGAAGCGCCGCAGGCGCGACCGGGCCTGCACGCGGTCAGCCGCTCCGGCCTGCTGCTCGCCGCCATGGGTGCCATCGCCTTTTCCGGCAAGGCGATCATCGTCAAGCTGGGCTATCGCTACGGTGCCGACGCGGTGACCTTGCTGGCGCTGCGCATGCTGGTCGCGTTCCCGTTCTTCCTGCTGATGGGGTTGTGGGCCGCGCGGCGGAGCGCGGCGCTGTCGAAGGGCGACCTGGGCAGAATCCTGCGGCTGGGTTTCCTCGGCTACTACCTGGCCAGTTTCCTCGATTTCGCGGGCCTGGCCTACATCACTGCCACGCTGGAGCGGTTGATCCTGTACCTCACGCCGACGTTGGTGGCGCTGATCGGCTGGTTGGCGTTCCGCAAGCGCATCTCGCGCAGGCAGGCGTGGGCGCTGGGGGTCAGCTATGCCGGCGTGGCCCTGGCATTTGGCCATGACCTGCAGGCAGGCGGTTCCAACATCGCGCTCGGCAGCGTGCTGGTGTTCTGCAGTGCGCTGGCCTACGCGCTCTACCTCGTTGGCAGCGGTGAGGTGGTGGCGCGCGTCGGTGCGGTACGCCTGACGGCGTACGCCAGCAGTGTGGCCAGCGTGCTTTGCCTGCTCCAGTTCCTGCTGCTCCGGCCGCTCGGTGCGCTGGTGTTGCCGTGGGAGGTGTACGCGCTTTCGTTGGTCAATGGCACGCTGTGTACGGTGTTGCCGGTGCTGGCGGTCATGATGGCGGTGGCCCGGATCGGCTCTGCCCTCGCGGCGCAGGTCGGGATGATCGGGCCGGTGTCGACCATCGTGCTCAGCCTGTTGTTGCTGGGCGAGCCGATGGGTCCGTGGCAGATCGCGGGCACGGTGTTGGTGATGGCGGGTGTTTTCGTGGTGTCGCAGCAGAAGGCCACCGTGCGCTGAGCGCACACACCGGTCACGCGGCGGCGCTTGCGCGCGCAAGCCACTGCACCACATGGGTGAGAGCCTCGGCATGCGTGTCGCCGGCCAGGCGGCGTTCGCGGTGCAACTGCAGTTGACGATGGGCGCTGGTGCCTTCGTCGAGGATGCGCCAGAAGCGATCGATCTGCGGCCTGCATGCCAGGGCGTCGATGTCGCCGGCCAAGGCATCGAGCGTGTTGTCCAGCATCTCACGCACGGATACCAGGCGCAGACTGCCGAGGTCGATCAGCCCGGCATCGAAGCCATAACGCTGCGCACGCCACAGGTTCTCCGCGACCACGGCCTGGTCGCCGGCCCCCAGCTCCGCATGCAGGACCGGCCTGCGCTCCAGGTGCCGTACCAGGCAGCGGAACAACTGCGCGATCGCCAATGCGTCACGCGGGTCGGTACACGCGTCGGTGACACGCAGTTCCAGTGTCGGGAAGGCGAGCGAAGGCCGCAGTGCCCACCACAGGAAGCTCGCATCCGGAATGGCGCGGCCGTCGACCATGCGCTGCACGTAGCGGTCGTATTCCGCCTGGTCGCGGAACAGCGGCGGCAGCCCGGTCCGCGGGATCTCCTGGTAGGCGGTCTGCCGGTATCCCATCAGTCCGGTGGCATGCCCCATCCAGAACGGTGACGATGTGCTGAAGGCCAGCAGCAGCGGCAGGAAAGGTTGCATGCGCGCCATCAGCGCGACGCGCGAGGAAGAATCGGCTGGTTGCACGTGCACATGCAGTCCGCACAGCAGGTTGCGGTGACCGAGCATCTGCAGCTCATCCATCACCTGGTCGTAGTGCGGCTTGTCGGTGCTGAGCTGCCCGCGCCATTGCGCCGAAGGATGCGTGCCGACCGCCAGGATCCCCAGCCCATGCTTGCGCGCAACGCCACTCACGCTGCGACGCAATGCCTGCAGATCGGATTCCGCGTCAGAGGGGTCGTCGTGTACCCGGGTCTGCACTTCGACCTGGGTCTGCAGCATCTCGCTGCCGAAACGGTTCCCCAGCGCGTCGCGGCATTCCTCGAAGAAGCGGCGTGGCATGTGCCGCAGGCGCCGGCCGTTGCTGCGCACGAGGAAGTACTCTTCCTCGAGTCCGAAGGTGTAAGGGTGGGCTTCGTGCGGTGGTGTCTGCGCCATGTCCGCGTTATCTCACCGGGAGGGTGAACGGCATGTTGAACCGCACCCGCCATGGCGCCGCTATCGCGGGTGAAGAGGCCGCAGGTGCGGCCCCGGACAATCGATCGCCGCCGGGACTCAGACTTCGAGGGAAGCCAGGTCGCCCTTCGCTTCCAGCCACGTCTTGCGGTCGCCCGCCCGCTTCTTGGCCAGCAGCATGTCCATCAGGCCGTGCGTCTGCAGGCTGTCGTCCACGGTCAGCTGCACCAGCCGCCGCGTATCGGGGTGGATGGTGGATTCGCGCAACTGGGCGGGGTTCATTTCGCCGAGACCCTTGAAGCGGGTCGTGTTGACCTGGCCGCGGATCTTCTCGCGCTCGATCTTCTCCAGCAGCAGGCGTTTCTCTTCCTCGTCCAGCGCATAGAACACCTGCTTGCCCACATCCACGCGGAACAGCGGCGGCATGGCGACGAACACATGGCCCGCCTGTACCAGCGCCGGGAAATGGCGCAGGAACAGGGCGGCCAGGAGCGTGGCAATGTGGAGGCCGTCGGAGTCGGCGTCGGCCAGGATCACGACCTTGCCGTAGCGCAGCCCGCTGATGTCGTCCTTGCCGGGATCGCAGCCGATGGCGATGGCGAGGTTGTGCACTTCGTCGGAAGCGAGCACCGACGTGCTGGCGACTTCCCAGGTGTTCAGGATCTTGCCGCGCAACGGCAGGATGGCCTGGAAATCCTTGTCGCGCGCCTGCTTGGCGCTGCCGCCTGCGGAGTCGCCTTCCACCAGGAACAGCTCCGTGCGCGACAGGTCCTGGCTGATGCAGTCGGCCAGCTTGCCGGGCAGGGCGGGGCCCTGGGTGACCTTCTTGCGGATGACCTGCTTCTCGGTCTTCAGGCGCGCACTGGCGCGCTCGATGGCGATCTGCGCGATCTTCTCGCCCAGCTCAACGTGCTGGTTCAGCCACAGGCTGAAGGCATCGTGGGCGGCGCCTTCGATGAAGCCGGCGGCCTGGCGCGACGACAGGCGTTCCTTGGTCTGGCCACTGAACTGCGGATCGGTCATCTTCAGCGACAGCACGAAGGCCACGCGGTCCCACACATCTTCCGGCGCCAGTTTCACGCCGCGCGGCAGCAGGTTGCGGAAATCGCAGAACTCGCGCAACGCATCGGTCAGGCCGCTGCGCAGGCCGTTCACATGCGTGCCGTGCTGCGCAGTGGGGATCAGGTTGACGTAGCTTTCCTGCACCAGTTCACCTTCCGGCACCCAGGCCACGGCCCAGTCGACGACCTCGCTGTCCTTCTTCAACTGGCCGACGAAGATGTCCGGCGGCAGCAGTTCGCGGCCCGCCATTTCGCCCCGCAGGTAATCGCGCAGGCCGTCTTCGTAATGCCAGCTGTCGCGCTCACCGCTCGCTTCGTCGAACAGGGTGACATTCAGGCCGGGGCAGAGCACCGCCTTGGCGCGCAGCAGGTGCTTGAGCGCGCGCACGTTGAATTTGGGCGTGTCGAAATACTTGGGATCGGCCCAGAAGCGCACGCGGGTGCCGGTGTTCTTCTTGCCCACGCTGCCGACGACTTCCAGCGGCGAGGCGCGGTCGCCGTTGCGGAAGGTGATGCGGTGCTCGCTGCCGTCGCGCTTGATGTGCACTTCCACCAGGGTGGACAGCGCGTTGACCACGCTGACACCCACGCCATGCAGGCCGCCGGAGAAGGTGTAGTTCTTGTTGCTGAACTTGCCGCCCGCATGCAGCCGGGTGAGGATCAGTTCCACGCCCGGGATCTTCTCTTCGGGATGGATGTCCACCGGCATGCCGCGACCGTCGTCGCTGACTTCGCAGCTGCCATCCTTGAACAGCGTGACTTCGATGCTGCCGGCGTGTCCGGCCAGCGCCTCGTCCACTGCGTTGTCGATGACTTCCTGCGCCAGATGGTTCGGGCGCGAAGTGTCCGTGTACATGCCCGGGCGGCGCTTGACGGGGTCAAGGCCGGAGAGGACTTCGATGTCGGCGGCGTTGTAGCGACTGCTCATGGGGTTTTCAGGTTCTCGGTGCGGCGGCGCGGCGCCATGGACGCCGCAGGATGACGTGATGGTGGGGACAGTCGACCCGAAGGTCGTCGCAGGCCACGCGACGCGCCCTGTTCCCGTCCGGAATCCCGGACCGGGCGGCAGTGTGCGGCCAGTGCGGCTTTTTTGCCATGTTCAGTCCAGGGCCGGGCAGGGCGCAGTACGCTTGCGGTGTGGACATGGAAGCCCTTGCGGGCGCCATCCGGTGCCCCCAGATTCCCGCCATCCCACGAGGAGCATTCCCATGAAGTCGCGCAACCTGTTGCTGCTCTCCGCCGCCGTCGCCGGCGCGCTGTTCGCGGTCCATGCGTTCGCCCAGTCCAAGGCGGGCGCCGATGCCGACAAGCCGAAGCAGGACCAGTCCCAGACCAGTGATCCGTCCGACCCCGACGCCAAGGCGCGCCGCCGTGCCGCCAACGAGGCCGCTGCCAAGCGCAAGGCCGCCGAGGGCCAGCAGAAGAAGGCGGGCGAGGAAGAGGAAGAGCGCAAGCCCTGACCTTCCGCAGATCCGCCGAAACCCTTGCGTCGCAAGGGTTTCGTGGCTCATCACTGATGACAGACGCCCCGCTCCGGCGGGGCGTCGCGCTTCCGGGCGACACGTGTTGCCTGTAGACTATGGCTTTCCGGAGCCCCGCCCATGACTCCCCTGATTTTCGTTACCGGCGGCGTTGTGTCCTCGCTAGGCAAGGGCATCGCCGCCGCTTCGCTTGCGTCCATTCTCGAAGCACGTGGCCTGAAGGTCACGATGATGAAGCTGGACCCCTACATCAACGTCGATCCGGGCACCATGAGCCCGTTCCAGCACGGCGAGGTGTACGTCACCGATGACGGCGCCGAGACCGATCTGGATCTCGGCCATTACGAGCGCTTCGTGCGCACGCGCCTGAGCCGCAAGAATTCCGTCACCACCGGCCGGATCTACGAGAACGTGATCCGCAAGGAGCGTCGCGGCGACTACCTGGGCGCCACCGTCCAGGTGATTCCGCACATCACCGACGAGATCCGCCGCTGCATCGACGAGGCCACCGAAGGCTTCGACGTGGCGCTGGTGGAAATCGGCGGCACGGTCGGCGACATCGAATCGCTTCCTTTCCTGGAGGCCATCCGTCAGATCCGCACCGAGCGTGGTCCCGAGAAGGCCCTCTTCATGCACCTGACGCTGGTGCCGTACGTGGCGGCCGCGGGCGAGCTGAAGACCAAGCCCACACAGCATTCGGTGAAGGAACTGCGGTCGATCGGCATCCAGCCCGACGTGTTGTTGTGCCGGTCGGAGCAGCCGATCCCGGACTCCGAGCGCCGCAAGATCTCGCTGTTCACCAACGTGCCCGAGCGTGCCGTCATCAGCGTGCCGGACGTGGACGTGCTGTACCGCATTCCGATGGGGTTGCACGGGCAGGGCCTGGACGAGATCGTCCTGCGCCAGTTCCGCATCGACAACACGAAGGCGGCGGACCTGTCCGAGTGGGAAGCGGCGGTCGATGCCACGCTCAATCCGCTGGACGAGGTGACCATCGCCGTGGTCGGCAAGTACGTCGACCACCAGGATGCCTACAAGTCCGTGGGCGAGGCGCTCAAGCATGGTGGCCTGCGCCAGCGCACGCGCGTCAACCTCAAGTGGATCGAAGCGCAGGAACTGGAAGGCACCGACATGGCCCTGTTGCGGGGCGTGGACGGCATCCTGGTGCCCGGCGGTTTCGGCGACCGGGGTTTCGAAGGCAAGGTGCTGACCTCGCGCTTCGCGCGCGAGCAGAAGCTCCCGTACTTCGGTATCTGCTATGGCATGCAGGCGGCGGTCGTGGATTACGCACGCCATGTGGCCGGCCTGACGGACGCCAACAGCACAGAGAACGACAAGCAGTCGCCGCACCCCGTGATCGGTCTGATCACCGAATGGCGCACCGCGACGGGTGACGTGGAGAAGCGCGACGAGCGCTCCGACCTGGGCGGCACCATGCGCCTGGGCCTGCAGGAGCAGCGCCTGAAGCCCGGCACGCTGGCGCGCGAGCTCTACGGCAAGGACGTGGTGGCCGAGCGCCATCGCCACCGTTACGAATTCAACAACCGCTACCGCACGCAACTGGAAGACGCCGGTCTGGTCATCGCCGCCAAGTCGATGGACGACCTGCTGGTGGAGATGGTGGAACTGCCGCGCAGCGTGCACCCGTGGTTCCTGGCCTGCCAGGCGCACCCGGAGTTCCTGTCCACGCCGCGCGATGGCCATCCGCTGTTCGTCGGTTTCATCCGCGCCGCGCGCGAGAAGAAGGCCGGCGGCAAGCTGTTGAAGGAAGCGCGGGCTTGAAGGCTTGTTCCTTCTCCCTCCGGGAGAAGGTGCCCCGAAGGGGCGGATGAGGGTACGGCGAAGTCCGGGATGTTCCAGCCTTGCTGATTCCGCCGTACCCTCACCCCAACCCCTCTCCCGGGGGGAGAGGGGCTCTGACCAAAGGTGAATGCATGAAACTCTGTGGTTTTGACGTCGGCCTGGATCAGCCCCTTTTCCTGATCGCCGGTCCGTGCGTGATCGAGTCGATGCAGTTGCAGATCGACGTGGCCGGCCGCCTGAAGGAAATCACCGGCAAGCTGGGGATGAACTTCATCTTCAAGTCCAGCTTCGACAAGGCCAACCGCACCTCCGGCACCAGCTTCCGTGGTCCCGGCATGGAGGAAGGCCTGAAGGTGCTCGACGCCGTGAAGAAGCAGGTCGGCGTGCCGGTGCTCACGGATGTGCACGAATACACGCCGATGGATGAAGTCGCGGCCGTCGTCGACGTGTTGCAGACGCCCGCTTTTCTGGTCCGCCAGACCGACTTCATCCGGAAGGTCTGCGCCGCCGGCAAGCCGGTCAACATCAAGAAGGGCCAGTTCCTGTCGCCGTGGGACATGAAGCCGGTCGTCGACAAGGCCAAGTCCACGGGCAACCAGGACATCATGGTCTGCGAGCGCGGAGCGTCCTTCGGCTACAACAACCTGGTCAGCGACATGCGCTCGCTGAGCGTGATGCGCGATACCGGATGCCCGGTGGTGTTCGACGCGACCCATTCGGTGCAGTTGCCGGGCGGGCAGGGCACCAGCTCCGGCGGCCAGCGCGAATTCGTGCCGGTGCTGGCGCGCGCGGCCGTCGCCGTCGGCGTGGCCGGCCTGTTCGCCGAGACCCACCCGGATCCGGCCAAGGCCCTGTCCGATGGCCCGAACGCGTGGCCGCTGGACAAGATGGAAGCGCTGCTGGAAACCCTGCTGGCGCTGGACGGCATCACCAAGAAGAACGGTTTCCTCGAATCCACTCTCTGAGCTGAGCACACGACACGATGACCCAGATCGCCAAGATCCACGCCCGCGAAATCCTCGATTCCCGCGGCAATCCCACCCTCGAAGCCGAGGTCACGCTGGACGACGGTTCCTTCGGTCGCGCGATGGTGCCGTCCGGCGCCTCGACCGGCACCAAGGAAGCGGTCGAACTGCGTGATGGCGACAAGACGCGTTACCTGGGCAAGGGCGTCCGCAAGGCGGTGGAAAACGTCAACGGCCCCATCGCCAACGCGCTGCATGGGTTCGACGCCACCGACCAGGAAGGCCTGGACCGCCGCCTGATCGATCTGGACGGCACCGAGAACAAGGGTCGCCTGGGCGCGAATGCGCTGCTGGGTGTGTCGCTGGCCAACGCGCATGCGGTGGCGGCGTCGAAGAAGATCCCGCTGTGGCAGCACCTCGCCAACGGCAACGACGTCACCCTGCCGGTGCCGATGATGAACATCATCAACGGCGGTGCGCACGCGGACAACAACGTGGACTTCCAGGAGTTCATGGTGCTGCCGGTCGGTTTCGATTCGTTCGCCGAATCGCTGCGTGCCGGCACCGAGATCTTCCACTCGCTGAAGTCGGTGCTGAAGGGCCACGGCCTGAGCACGGCGGTTGGCGACGAAGGCGGCTTCGCCCCGGACTTCCGCAGCAACGTCGAGGCGCTGGACACCATCCTCGAAGCCATCGGCAAGGCCGGCTACACGGCCGGCGAAGATGTGCTGCTGGGCCTGGACGTGGCCTCCAGCGAGTTCTTCGACAACGGCAAGTACCACCTGGTGGGCGAGAACAAGCGCCTGACCAGCGAGCAGTTCGTCGACTTCCTCGCCGACTGGGCCGCGCAATACCCCATCATCACCATCGAGGATGGCCTGGCCGAGGACGACTGGGCTGGCTGGAAGCTGCTGACCGACCGGATCGGCAAGAAGGTGCAGCTGGTCGGCGACGACCTGTTCGTCACCAACCCGAAGATCTTCAAGGAAGGCATCGAGTCCGGCACCGCCAACGCCATCCTGATCAAGGTCAACCAGATCGGCACGCTCAGCGAAACGCTGGAAGCCATCGCGATGGCGCACCACGCCAACTACGCGTCGGTCGTCTCGCACCGCTCCGGCGAAACCGAGGACACCACCATCGCCGACATCGCGGTGGCCACCACGGCCACGCAGATCAAGACCGGTTCGCTGTGCCGCAGCGACCGCGTGGCCAAGTACAACCAGCTGCTGCGCATCGAAGAAGCGCTGGGCGGCAAGGCGCGCTATGCCGGTCGAAACGCCTTCGTGTCGCTGAAGAAGTAATCCATGCGCAAGGCGCCCTGGTTGCTGCTGGTGCTCGTACTGCTGCTGGGATGGCTGCAGTACAAGTTCTGGTTCGGCGTGGGCAGTTCCGGCCAGGTCGTCGCGCTGGAGCAGCAGGTCGAGGCGCAGAAGCGCGAAAATGCCGGCCTTCAGGAGCGCAACGACGCCCTCGCCGCCGAAGTCGAGGACCTCAAGTCCGGCGAATCGGCGGTGGAGGAGCGCGCGCGCAGCGAGCTGGGCATGATCAAGCCGGGCGAGAAGTTCTACCGCGTGGTCGAACCGGCGGCGCCGACACCGGTCGCGACCAGTGACGAGGCGGGAAGCGACGGTGATGTCGCGGAGCCCGTTCCCTGATGGCCCGCATCTGGGCCGTCGTGCCTGCCGCCGGACGCGGTACGCGCTTCGGCGGCGAGCTTCCCAAGCAGTATCTCGTTGTCGATGGCGCGCCCCTGATTGCGCATACGCTGGCGGCCCTGTTCGCGCATGACGCGGTGGAGGGTGCGGTGGTGCCGGTCTCCGAGAACGACCCGGACTGGCCGCGCTGGACCGAGTTCGCGGGCAAACCGGTGCGCGCCTGTATCGGGGGTGCGAGCCGTGCGGCGTCCGTGCTGGCCGGCCTGCAGTCGCTGCCGGGCGATGTGCGCGCGGATGACTTCGTGCTGGTACACGACGCCGCGCGTCCGAACCTGTCGCTCGCAGACCTGTCGCAGCTGCTGGAACGCGGCCGCAACGATCCGGTCGGCGCCATCCTCGCCGCCCCCGTGCGCGACACGTTGAAGCGTGCGGGCGACGATGGCGGCATCGATGCCACCGAGCCGCGGGAGCGGCTGTGGCGTGCCTTCACCCCGCAGTTGTTCCGCCGTCTGCAGCTGACCCGTGCTTTGGAGGCCGCCACGGCCGACGGTGTGGAAGTCACCGACGAAGCGATGGCGATGGAGCGCCTGGGCCTGCGGCCGTTGCTGGTGGAAGGCTCCGAAAGCAATTTCAAGATCACCACGCCGGCGGACCTGGCGCGGTTCGCCTACGAACTGGCACAACGCGATCGCTGACGCCGAACCGGGAACGACATGTCCGACTCATTGAACATCCGCATCGGGCAGGGCTTCGATGTGCACGCCTTCGGCGATGGCGACCATGTCATGCTCGGAGGCGTGCGCGTGCCCCATGAACGCGGCGTGCTCGCGCACAGCGATGGTGACGTGGTGCTGCATGCGCTGTGCGACGCCATGCTGGGCGCGTTGGCGCTGGGCGATATCGGCCTGCACTTCCCGCCGTCGGATGACCGCTGGAAAGGGGCGGACAGCCGTGCATTCGTGCGCCATTGCAACGCCCTCATCGGCGGGCGGGGCTGGCGCGTCGGCAACGCCGACGTGACCGTGGTCTGCGAGCGGCCGAAGGTCGGCCCGCATGCCGGTGCGATGCGGGCATGCGTGGCGGAAGACCTGGGCATCGATATCGATGCCGTCAGCATCAAGGCCACCACCACCGAGACGCTGGGGTTCACCGGCCGCGGCGAGGGCATCGCGGCGCAGGCGGTCGTGCTGCTGGTGAAGGCGTGAGCGAAGAGCTGCCCCGTGCGTTCGGCGCATCCGTGCTGTCCGCGACCATGCGCAACGCGCCGGAAGACTTCTTCGTGGAGGAATTGCCCGGCTTCGCGCCTTCCGGCGAGGGTGAGCACCTGCTGCTGACGGTCGAGAAGCGCGGCATGAACACCCAGTTCGCGGCCAAGCGCATCGCCGCATGGGCGGGCATCGCGGAGATGGGCGTGGGGTATGCGGGCCTGAAGGATCGGCACGCGGTCACGCGACAGCGTTTCAGCGTCCATCTGCCGCGCAAGACGGCGCCCGATCTGGCGGCTCTTGCCTCCGACGATCTGGCGGTGATCGAGTCGACCTGGCATTCGCGCAAGCTCCCGCGCGGAGCCTTGGCGGGCAATCGCTTCGAGCTGGTGCTGCGCGATGTCGTTGGCGATGCCGGGGCCATTGAGGCGCGATTGCGCGACATCGCCCTGCATGGCCTCCCGAACTGGTTCGGCGAACAGCGATTCGGTCGCGACGGCGGCAATGTCGCGGCGGCATTGGCGATGTTCGCGGGTCGGCGGGTGCGTCGCGAACAACGCTCGATACTGCTGTCGGCGGCGCGTTCGGCCTTGTTCAACCGGGTGCTGGCGGCCCGGATCGCCGATGGCAGCTGGAATCGGGGGCTGGAGGGCGAAGTCTGGACGCTGGCGGGCAGCCGCAGCGTGTTCGGACCGGAACCCTGGAGCGATGCGCTGGCACAGCGGCTGGCCGGTTTCGACATCCATCCCTCCGGTCCGTTGTGGGGCCAGGGAGAGCCGCGTGTGCAGGCCGCGGCACGCCTTTGCGAGGAGCGCGCGCTGCAGGGGGATGATGCGGCCGCGATGCGGGCCGGGCTGGAGCGCGAAGGGCTGAAGCAGGAGCGGCGTTCGTTGCGATTGCGGCCCGACGGCCTGGCCTGGCAATGGCTGTCGACGGATGTGCTGCGGTTGGCATTCGCCTTGCCGCCGGGGAGTTACGCGACGGCGGTGCTCCACGAACTGGGTTCGACGCGGGATGCGTCGCAGCCGCAAGACCGTCCGTCGGAACGCGACTGAAGACACTGGAAGCGCCGTCCAGCAGGCGTATAAGCGGAAACAGGCGTCGCCAGCGACGTGCCGGCTGCAGACCGCTGGAGGGCGCCCCACAGGTTCTTTCCACACGCCGGAGGGTCGCCATGAACACCATGCTTCGCCTTGCAGTTGTGTTGTCCGTCTGCGCCTTGCTGGCCGCATGCGCCAGTACGCGTGGAACCGCCAGTTCGCCGCCGCCCGCCCAGCGTCAATTGACCGCCGAGCAGCAGTACATCGCCTATGTCGAGCGGATCGCCAAGCGTCGTGGCATCCACCTGACGTGGGTGAATCCCCCGCGGATCGAGGACAGCACTGCCAACAAGCAGTGAGTCTGGCCCCAGAGTGGTCGACGCCCATGCCTGTCGGAGCGGCGGCAGGGGCGTCCTGATCAGCTGCGGCTTCGTGCCAGCAATACCAGGACCGCCCCCGTGCCGCCCTGCGTGGGCGGTGCCGAATGGAACGCCAGCACGTCCGCGCGCTGGCGCAATACCCGGTCCACGAGATTCTTCAATACCGGTGCATCGCCTTCGGAGCGCTGGCCCTTGCCATGGATCACGCGCACGCAGCCATGGTCATGCGCATGCGCTTCCGCGAAGAACCGGCGTAGCAGGCCCTCCGCCTGCAGCGCGGTGGCGCCATGCAGGTCCAGTTCGTCCTGTACCGAGAACTGCCCACGTTTGAGGCGCTGGAAGGCGCGCGGTGAGAGCGCCTCGCGGCGGTAGCTCAATACATCACCGGCGGCGCGTACATCCAGGGATTCCATGCCACGCTGGAACTCGCCAAGCGCTTCGTGCTCGTCGCGATCGGCCATGCGCGCCGAAGGCTTCGGCGGCGCCTTGCGTGGCGGTGGCGGCGCTTCCTGCAGCCGTCGCACCTCGCCGATCGCATCGCGGAACAGCGCGGCGTCATCGTCGTCGGGAGGCGTGGGGCGGGACATGTCGTCAGCGTAGCGGCATCGGCACGTGACGCAAGCGCGGGAAGCTGCGGCGTGGTTCCGGTATCATGGGGCCGTCCCCGAGGAAACCCATGCGCGTACTGGTCAGCAACGACGACGGCGTTGACGCCCCCGGCATCCGAATCCTGGCAGAAGGCCTGCGCAGTGCGGGCCACGAAGTGTACGTGGTCGCCCCCGACCGCGACCGCTCGGGCGCCAGCAATTCGCTGACGCTGGACCTGCCGATCCGGCTCAAGCGCATCGATCACTACACCTGCAGCGTGGCAGGCACGCCGACGGACTGCGTGCACCTGGCGTTGACCGGGATGCTGGAGTTCGAGCCCGACATCGTGGTGTCGGGCATCAACAACACGGCCAACCTGGGCGACGACGTCATCTACTCCGGCACGGTGTCGGCGGCGATGGAAGGCCGCTTCCTCGGCTTGCCGGCGGTGGCGATGTCGCTGGTCACCCGGAACCACGATGCGAAGCACTACGAAACCGCCGCGCGCGCTGCGGTGGAGATCGTGGCCCGGCTGAAGTCCGATCCGTTGCCGGCTGACACCATCCTCAACGTCAACGTCCCCGACCTCGCCTGGTCCGACCTGCGGGGCTTCGAGGTCACCCGCCTCGGCAACCGCCACCGCTCCGAGCCCTGCGTGCCGCAGCCTGACCCGCGCGGCCATACCGTGTACTGGATCGGTCCCGCGGGGCGCGAGCAGGACGCAGGCCCCGGCACCGATTTCCATGCCGTGCGTACCGGCCATATTTCCATCACACCGATCCACGTCGATCTGACGCGCTATCAGGCGCTGGAGAAGGTCGCCGGCTGGGTGGGCGGATTGACTGCCGCGCTCGAGGACGCCCCATGACGCCGCGGCTGCGTCTGCAGCCCGAGGCCGTCGGCATGGGCATGACGTCCCAGCGCGTGCGCGATCGCCTGGTGGACCGCTTGCGCGAGTCCGGCATCACCGACGAGCGCGTGCTCAATGTCATCCGCACGCTGCCGCGTCACCTGTTCGTCGATGAGGCGCTGGCAACGCGCGCCTACGAGGACACGGCGCTGCCGATCGGCCACAGCCAGACCATTTCCCAGCCCTGGGTGGTGGCGAGGATGACCGAAGTGCTGCTGGAGACCTCGCCGAAGAAGGTGCTGGAGATCGGCACGGGTTCGGGTTACCAGGCTGCAGTGCTCGCCATGCTCGGGCTCGAAGTGCATACCGTCGAGCGCATCGGCGACCTGCTGCGGCAAGCCCGCAAGCGCCTGCGCCAGCTGGGCATGAACGTGCGCAGCAAGCACGACGATGGCCGCATCGGCTGGGCCGAGCACGGTCCGTACGATGCGATCATCGTGACCGCCGCCGCTCCCGCGCTGGTGCCCGTGCTGGTGGAACAACTCGCCGTGGGCGGGCAACTTGTCGCGCCGGTCGGCGGCAGTGGTTCGCAATCCCTGGTGCGCCTGCTGAAGCGCCCGGATGGCAGCGTGGAAGAAACCACGCTGGCCCCCGTGGTCTTCGTGCCGCTGCTGTCGGGAACCCTGGATTGAGCGGCGTGACGGATCCGCAACACGACGCAGATGCGCTCGATCAGGCGGCTTCGCTGGGCGAGCAACTGGCGGACATCATCGAGCGCCTTCCGCCGGACACGTTGAGCCTGGGCGAACTGCTGGATGTCTTCAGCGACGAAGGGCTGCTGTTGCTGACCATCCTGCTGACGCTTGTGTTCCTGATCCCGGTGTCGATCCCGGGCGTCAGCACCGTGTTCGGCGCGGCCATCCTGCTGGTCGGGGTAAGCCGGTTGATCAACCGCCCGCTGTGGCTGCCGGCGCGCGTGAAGGACAAGGCATTGCCGGCCGATCGCCTGCGACCGGGCCTGATCGGCGGACTCGTATGGGTCCGCAGGATGGAGAAGATCAGCCGGCCGCGCCGCCTGCGCTTTTTCGTCGATGGTGCGGGGCAGGGGACGCTCAACAATCTTGCTTTCATCCTGGCCGCACTGCTGTTGATGGCGCCGTTCGGATTCGTGCCATTCAGCAATACCCTGCCAGCCTTGGCGCTGTTGCTCTACGCCATCGGTTTCATCCAGCGCGACGGGGGTGCGATCCTGCTGGGCCATCTGGCCAACATCGGCACGATCATCTACTTCAGCGTACTGATCGGCGGCGGCGGCGTCGCGGTGCGCGAACTGTTCCAGCGATTGACCGGCTGAGGCCGCCAAGCCACGCCTTGAGGAAACGACTCCACGCATGACCACGACGCTCCGCTCCCGCAATCGAATGACGCGCGCCCTCATGATCGGTTTTGCCGTGGCGATGCTGGGCGCCTGCTCGACCACGGTGGTGCGCGAGCCGTCCTCGTCATCGACCCGCAAACCTTCGCAGGCCAAGCCGGGTGCGACGGTGCGCGTGCAGCGCGGCGATACCCTGTTCGGCATCGCATTCCGCAATGGGGTCGATGTCAACGACCTCGCGCGCTGGAACGGCATCGCGCCGCCCTACACGATCTACCCCGGGCAATCGCTGAAGCTGTATCCGGGCAGCGCCGGCAGCCGGCCCACCGCGACGACCACGCCCCCCAAGCCCGTCACCGGCGCGACCACGCGCCCGACACCGCCCGCACCGGTCACGCGTCCTGTCGCGCCGCCAGCGCCGGCGAACGCCGGATTCTCGTGGCGCTGGCCGGCGGAAGGTCATCTGATCGGACGTTTCGTCGCAGGAGATGCCACCAAGCAGGGTATCGATATCGCAGGCAGCAGTGGCCAGGCGGTGCGCGCGGCGGCGGACGGTGTGGTGGTGTACTCCGGCGCCGGCCTGGTGGGCTATGGCGAACTGATCATCATCAAGCACAACGAAGCCTGGCTGTCCGCATACGGCCACAACCGCAAGCGGCTGGTGAATGAAGGCCAGAACATCAAGGCCGGCCAGCAGATCGCGGAAATGGGCAGCAGCGGCGCATCGCGCGAGATGCTCCACTTCGAGATCCGCCACAACGGCAAACCGGTCGATCCGCTGCAGTATCTCCCCGCGCGTTGAGTATCGTGCCGATGACCGTGTCGATATGGCGGAAGCGGGCCCTGATGGCGTTGGGGCTGATGGCAGTGGTGGCCCTGGTCGCCTGCCAGCGGCCACGCAGCGCACCGGCGGTGTCGACCATCGACGTGGTCACCCTCAACCTGTGGCACGACAAGCAGGACTGGCCCCATCGCCAGGACATGATCGTCGCCGGGTTGAAAGCGCTGTCGCCGGACGTGATCGTGTTGCAGGAAGTGCTGCAGGATGCCGCGCTGCCCAACCAGGCGCAGGTGCTGGCCTCACGCCTCGGCTACCGGTACCGGTTCTTCTCGGCCGACGCACCGGAACAGCCACGGCGCTATGGCAACGCCATCCTGGTCAAGGGCGCGATCGAACAGTCGCGTGAAGTGAAGCTCGCGCCACTCGACGATTACCGGAATGCGGGCTGGGTGCGGACGACGGTGCACGGGATGCCGTTGAACGTCTACGTGACCCATCTGCATTACAAGCCGGAGGGCGGGGCGATACGTGCCGAACAGATCGCGGGCGTGCTCGCGCTGATCGACGAGACGGCCGGTGACGCACCCTCGATCATCGGCGGCGACTTCAACACGCGTTCGGACACGCCGGAACTGGCGCCGCTGCGCACGCGCTTCCTCGAGGCCTACTCCGAGGCGCACGCGGGCGTGGACACCAACACGCCGGTGCACACCACGCTCAACACGCACCTGGGTCATCCGCCGATCCGCATCGATCATGTCTTCGCCCAGCGCAAGGCGTTCCGCGTCCTCGACGCGGACATCATCCTTGACCAGTCCGACGCGCAGGGCGCCTGGCCGTCCGACCACTACGGTGTCCGGGCGCGGTTGGCCCGCGCGGTCGACTGACCCGCCGCGCCGGTGGCGCACAGCGAGGTTCCGCGCTGGTGGTCGTTGCCCCAGGTACGGTGCCCGGACGTATCGATGTGGATCCTGGTCGGCGTGTAGAAGCCCAGTCCCATCGCCAGTGACGGACCCTGCGTGCGCCAGAACTCGCACAGGACGCTTGCTTGGCTGCCGTCGGCGAGGTCGAAGTCCAGTGCAGTGTTGAGGAGGTGGCGGCTGCGCGTGCTCCCTCCCGAACAGCGGTTCAGCGCGGCGGAACGGTAACCGGAGCGCACGTTGCTGCCTTCGACGATACCCAGGGCCTGCAATTGCGCGACCACGCGCAGGGTCGGCACGATGGCGGCGGCGTGGTCGGAAGGGGGCAACAGGAACTCCGGCGCCTGGCAGGTCCGCCAGCGACGGCTGGAGCGCAACAGCGCATGCATCGGCACCACATCACCGACACCGGCGTCGGTCAGCATGCGTTCGTAAGCGGTCAGGCTCTGTGCGCCGGCGCCCTGCCGCCAATCGTCGTAGCGCTGCGCGGCATCCGGTGGGGCCCGGGTGCATGCGGTGGCGAACAGGATGGCGGGCAGCAGGAGCAGGTGCCGCATCGCCATGACGCGGTCAGCGTGGCGCCAGCAGGAACCCGGCCACGACCTTGCGAGATTCACTGGCCAGCACGTTGAACGTGCGGGCGGCGGCGGCGTTCGTCATGACCTCAAGGCCGACGCCCTGGCTCAGGCACGCGGCCATGACCGCTGCAGGCGGGAACACCTGGCGCTCGCCGGTGCCCAGCAGGACCACTTCCGGCTTCAGCGCCAGCAGTGGCGCCAGATCGTCCGGTGCAAGCGAAGCGCTGTCGCGTACCGGCCAGTCTTCGACGAGTTGCTGCGGCGAGAGGATGAAGCTGGCCGACAGCGTCCGGTCGTTCACCCGGGCGGACTGGCCGTCGGCGGACCGCAGGGTGAAGGCGTAGTCGGGCAGTTCGTGGTTCAGTTGCATGGCGGGCGACCGCGCCGGGATCAGCCGCGCGGCAGCACGATGTGCCGGCGTTCCTTGCTGGGCCGATACAGCACGGCCGTGTGGCCGATGCGCTGCACCAGGGCGGCGTCGGCCTTGTCGGCCAGGTCGTCGATCATCGCGTCGCGGGCGTCGCGGTCCTCGCCGGCGACCTTCACCTTGACCAGTTCGTGCTGCTCAAGCACGGCATCCAGCTCGGCGATGAAGGCCGGCGTGACACCCTTGTTGCCGATCTGCAGCAGCGCCTTCAGGTCGTGGGCCTGGCCGCGCAGGAAACGGGTCTGGGCAGCGGTCAGGGCAACAGGCATGCGGCACGGTACGGGTTCAAAAGGGTGATCAGGGTATCATGGCCACCCCCACGAACGGCTCCGGCGGCTCCCGTCGCAGCGTGCCCGGAGACCTCGCCGACATGGCCACCCGCAGCAAGAGCAGCCAGCGCTGGCTGAAGGAACACTTCTCCGATCCCTACGTGAAAAAGGCCCAGGCCGAGGGCCTCAGGTCGCGGGCTGCCTACAAGCTGGAAGAACTGCTGGAGCGCGATCGCCTGCTCAAGCCGGGCATGGTCGTCGTCGACCTGGGCGCCGCGCCGGGCGGCTGGTCGCAGTTCGTCCGCCAGGCGTTGGGCGACAGTGGCCGCGTGGTGGCGATGGACATCCTCGACATGCCGCCGCTGGCCGGGGTGGAGTTCCTTCATGGGGATTTCAGGGAAGACAGCGTCCTATCCCGGTTGGAAGCCATGCTGGACGGCGCTCCCGTGGACCTTGTGCTGTCGGATATGGCCCCCAATAAGAGTGGTGTGGATGCGGTCGACCAGCCGCGGATGATGCATCTGGCGGAGTTGGCCATGGAGTTCGCCGACAGCCACCTGAAGCCGGGCGGGGCGTTCCTGATCAAGCTGTTCCAGGGCACCGGTTCCGACGACTACATCCGCGAGCTTCGCCGCCGCTATGACAAGGTGGCGATCCGCAAACCGGACGCGTCCCGCAAGCGCTCCCCCGAGGTGTATGCCCTGGGACAGGGCAAGCGGATCCAGATCAAGTAAGGTGACGTAAAGTGCGTATTACGAAAGAGGAACGCCGGAGCCGATGAGGATGAACGACCTGACCAAGAATCTTCTGCTGTGGGTAGTCGTCGCCGTCGTGTTGATGGTCGTCTTCCAGAGCTTCTCGCCCAAGGGGGGAGCGACCGCCACTGGCGGGCCGATCACCTATTCCGAGTTCCTGCAGGAAGTCGAATCCGGTCGTGTAGCTTCGGTGGAGTTCACCAACGAGAGCAACCTCGCCACGAACGCAATTGCCTTCAAGCGCAAGGACAGTTCGAGCGGTACGGTCTACGGTCCGCAGGACGACAAGCTCGTCGACACGCTGCTGAGCAAGAACGTCACCATCGACCGCGAGCAGCCCGAGAGCGGCATCTCGCTGGTCGCGATCCTGCTGAACTTCCTGCCCGTGCTGCTGATCATCGGCTTCTGGATCTTCATCATGCGCCAGATGCAGGGCGGTGGCGGCGGTGCCAAGGGCGCGATGTCCTTCGGCAAGTCGCGCGCCAAGCTGCAGGGCGAGGACCAGGTGAAGGTGACCTTCGCGGACGTCGCCGGCTGCGACGAGGCGAAGGAGGAGGTCGGCGAACTGGTCGAGTTCCTGCGCGATCCGGGCAAGTTCCAGAAGCTGGGTGGCAAGATCCCGCGCGGCGTGCTGATGGTCGGCCAGCCCGGCACCGGCAAGACGCTGCTGGCCAAGGCCATTGCCGGCGAAGCCAAAGTGCCGTTCTTCAGCATTTCCGGTTCGGACTTCGTCGAGATGTTCGTCGGCGTCGGCGCCAGCCGCGTGCGCGACATGTTCGAGCAGGCCAAGAAGCACGCCCCGTGCATCATCTTCATCGATGAAATCGACGCCGTCGGCCGCCACCGCGGTGCCGGCCTCGGCGGCGGCCATGACGAGCGCGAGCAGACCTTGAACCAGCTGCTGGTCGAGATGGACGGCTTCGAGGGGGGCGAAGGCGTCATCGTCATCGCCGCCACCAACCGTCCCGACGTGCTGGACCCGGCGCTGCTGCGTCCAGGCCGCTTCGACCGCCAGGTCGTGGTCGGGCTGCCTGACGTGAAGGGCCGCGAGCAGATCCTGCGCGTGCACATGCGCAAGCTGCCGCTGGCGGACGATGTCGAGCCGATGGTCATCGCGCGCGGCACGCCGGGCTTCAGCGGTGCCGACCTGGCCAACCTCGCCAACGAGGCCGCCCTGTTCGCCGCGCGCGAGAACGCGAAGGAAGTCCGCATGGACCACTTCGACCGCGCGCGCGACAAGATCCTGATGGGCGCCGAACGCCGTTCGATGGCGATGAGCGAGGACGAGAAGACGCTCACCGCCTACCACGAGGCCGGCCATGCCATCGTCGGCCGCCTGGTGCCGGAGCACGATCCGGTCTACAAGGTCACCATCATCCCGCGCGGTCGCGCGCTGGGCGTGACGATGTACCTGCCGGAAGGCGACAAGTATTCGCTCAACCGCGTGGCCATCGAGTCGCAACTGTGTTCGCTGTATGGCGGCCGCGTCGCCGAGGAGTTGATCTTCGGTGCCGACAAGGTCACCACGGGCGCGTCCAACGACATCGAACGCGCCACCAAGATGGCGCGCAACATGGTCACCAAGTGGGGCCTGAGCGACGAGATGGGGCCGATCGCCTATGGCGAGGAAGAGGATGAAGTCTTCCTCGGCCGGTCGGTCACCCAGCACAAGAACGTCTCCAACGAGACCGCGCGCCGGATCGACGAAGTCGTCCGCGCCATCCTGGATCGCGCCTATGCGCGCACCAAGACGATCCTGACGGAGAACATGGACAAGCTGCACACCATGTCGCAGCTGCTGCTGGAGTACGAAACGATCGACGTGCCGCAGATCGACGCCATCATGGAAGGGCGCGAGCCGCCGCCGCCGATGGGCTGGAACAAGACGGGCAAGGACGACGACAAGCCCGAGTCGCGTCCGCTGCCGCCGATCGGGGGTCCGGCCGCGCAGACCTGAGGCGCGTTGATCCACCCGTCGCGTGACGCGAAGGCCTGGCCATGCCAGGCCTTCGTCGTTCCGGCCTGGCGGAAGCGACGCGAGGCGCGATGCTTCCTCGTGCCGCGTCCGTCACGGTGGGCGGCGACTGGCGTCGCTCCCACAACGGGGCGCGCTCTACAATGCGCGCAGCACATCGGGAGAAGCGCATGTTCGACACCGTCCCCCAGCTCGACTGCGCCGGCCGCATCCTCCGGCTCGACCGCCCGCAGGTGATGGGCATCGTCAATGTCACCCCGGATTCGTTTTCCGATGGCGGCGCGCATGACACGACGGAAGCGGCTGTCGCGCACGCGTTGAAACTGGTGCAAGAGGGCGCGGACCTGCTGGACATCGGGGGCGAATCCACGCGCCCGGGCGCGGACGAGGTGGCGCTGGAGGAGGAACTGCGCCGCGTGATACCGGTGATCGAGCGCCTTGCCGCGCAGGTCGCGGTGCCGATCAGCGTCGACACCTCCAAGCCGGGCGTGATGCGCGCCGCCGTGCAGGCCGGTGCGAGCATGATCAACGACGTCTACGGCCTGCGCCGCGACGGTGCGCTCGACACCGCCGCGACGCTCGGCGTACCGGTGGTCCTGATGCACATGCAGGGCGAGCCGCGTTCGATGCAGGCCGCAGCGCAGTACGACGACGTCGTCGGCGAGGTGCACCGGTTCCTCGCCGAGCGCATCTTCGCGGCCGAAATGGCCGGCATCGCCAAGAAGCACATCGTCATCGATCCCGGCTTCGGTTTCGGCAAGGACACCCCGCACAACCTGCAGTTGCTGGCGCAGCTGGACCGCTTCGTCGAGCTCGGCGTGCCGGTGCTGGCGGGCCTGTCGCGGAAGCGCAGCATCGGGCAGCTCACCGGCCGCAATGCGCCGGCTGATCGCGTGGCCGGATCGGTGGCCGCGCACCTGATCGCCGTGCAGCGCGGCGCGGCCATCGTGCGCGTGCACGACGTGGCCGCCACGGTGGATGCGTTGAAGATATGGAATGCCGTCGCCGCCATCCCGGCGCCCCGCAAGCCGACCGCCGCGCCGACGATCCGCTGGCCCGACGACGAGTAGAGGGCCGGCCCAGCCGCCACGCCGGGCTGCGTGGCGGACGGATGCGACAATACCCGCATGCCGCTCGATGCCCGTCCCCTCGCCATCGCCATCATGGGCCCGACCGCGTCGGGCAAGACCGCGTTCGCGCTGGAAGTGGCGCAACGTTTCGGTGGCGAGATCGTCAGCGTGGATTCGGCGCTGGTCTACCGGGGCCTCGACATCGGTGCGGCCAAACCCACGGTGGAAGAGCAGGCGCGCGTGCCGCATCACCTGCTGGACGTGCGCGACCCGTGGCAGGCGTATTCGGCGGCCGAGTTCGCGCAGGAGGCACGCGTCGCGCTGGACGGCATCGCGTCGCGCGGACGATTGCCGATCCTCGCCGGCGGCACCGGCCTCTATTTCCAGGCCCTGCTCGAAGGGCTGGCCGCCATGCCGGCGGCGGACGCCGCATTGCGCGCCGAGATCACCGCGGAAGCGCAGGCGCAGGGTTGGCCGGCCCTGCATGCGGCGTTGGCCCGGGTCGATCCCGCCGCCGCCGCGCGAATCCATGCCACCGATCCGCAGCGCATCCAGCGTGCGCTGGAGGTGTACCGCCTCACCGGCAAGCCCATCAGCCAATGGCAGCGCGAAGCACGCGGCATGCGCCTGCCGTTCCGCGTGCTGAAGCTGGTACTCGCACCGGCCGACCGCACCGTGCTGCATGAGCGCATCGCGCGCCGCTTCGACCTGATGCTCGAACAGGGCTTCCTCGACGAAGTCCACCGCCTGCGCGCACTGCCCGGCATGCAGGCCGTCGCCGTCCCCCTCGACCTGCCGGCAGTGCGCGCCGTGGGCTATCGCCAGGCGTGGGAGTATCTCGACGGCCAGGGCGATGCGGCGGCGTTCCGTGAGCGCGCCATCGCCGCCACCCGCCAGCTCGCCAAGCGCCAGCTGACCTGGTTGCGCGGAGAACGGGACGCGCGCTGGTTCGATCCGGCCATCGATCGCGCCCGCCTGGACGATGCACTGGCCCTGTTCCTGCCGTGATCGTGGGCCGTTTGGGTCACATTGTCCGGAATTGGGACCCGTTGCCTGACTTGGCAACGCCCCGCCGGGCCGATGTTGTGTAACATCGGGGCTCCGGGACGACAGGGGAGCTGTTCGTCGGCCCGGCACGGCACCACATACCTAACTATAAGAACGCAAGGCGGGAGTACGTCATGTCCAAGGGGCAATCCCTGCAGGATCCTTTCCTGAATGCACTGCGGCGCGAGCGCGTCCCGGTGTCGGTCTACCTGGTCAACGGCATCAAGCTGCAGGGCACCATCGAATCCTTCGACCAGTTCGTGGTCCTGCTGCGCAACACGGTCAGCCAGATGGTCTACAAGCACGCCATTTCCACCGTGGTGCCGGCGCGCAACGTGCGCGTGGGACCGGGCGGGGGCTACGTGCAGCAGGGTGACGAAGACGCCGAAGGCGGCGACGACGAAACCGCGTGATAATGCGTGCCTCTAGTGAAGAGGCACGACCCCATTGTTTGAAAGATCCCGCAAGGGCGAGCATGCGCTGCTGATTCAGCCGCATGCCGGCGGCCGTCCCGACGACGGCCTCACCGAGGAATTCAGCGACCTGGCCCGCTCGGCCGGCGCCACCATCGCCGCGCTGCTCACCGCGCGCATCGACCGCCCCAATCCCTCCACGCTGATCGGCAGCGGCAAGCTGGAAGAAGTGAAGGCCGCCGCCGATGCCACCGGCGCCGATCTCATCCTGGTCAACTTCCCGCTGTCTCCGGGCCAGGAACGCAACCTCGAAAAATTCCTCGAGCGACGCGTGCTGGACCGCACCGGGCTGATCCTGGACATCTTCGCGCAGCGCGCGCGCAGCCATGAAGGCAAGCTGCAGGTCGAACTGGCGCAGCTGCGCCACATGGCCACGCGCCTGGTGCGTGGCTGGACCCACCTCGAGCGCCAGCGCGGCGGTTCCATCGGCCTGCGTGGCCCCGGCGAAACCCAGCTGGAAACCGACCGCCGCCTGCTGCAGAAGCGGGTGGAGCAGTTGCAGAAGCGGCTGGAGAAAGTCGAGGTGCAGCGCACCCAGATGCGCCGCGCCCGCGTGCGCAGCGAACTGCCGCGCGTGGCGCTGGTGGGCTACACCAACGCCGGCAAGTCCACCCTGTTCAACATGTTCACCGGCGCGGAGGCCTACGCGGCCGATCAGCTTTTCGCCACCCTGGACCCCACCGTGCGCCGCATCGGCCTGCCCGGCGGCGCCGTGGTATTGGCCGACACCGTCGGCTTCGTGCGCGACCTGCCGCACGAACTGGTCGCCGCCTTCCGCTCCACCCTGAGCGAGGCGCGCGAAGCCGACCTGCTGCTGCACGTCATCGACGCCGCCGATCCGCACCGCGAAGAGCGCATCGCACAGGTGGATGAGGTGCTGCAGGAAATCGGCGCCGGCGACCTGCCGCAGATGCTGGTGTTCAACAAGATCGACCGCATCGAAGGCGCCGAACCGCGCCACGACCAGCCAGACCCCGGCGTGGACGAAGGCGACGCCCCCAGTGCCGGCATGGGCCGCGAGCGGGTATGGCTGTCGGCGCGCGATGGCGCGGGCATCGATCTGCTGCGCGGCGCGCTGGCGCAGCGGCTGGGCTTCCAGCGCGTGCGCGGTGAACTGCATCTGCCGGCGAACTCGGCGCGCCTGCGCTCGCGCCTGCACGCACTCGGCGCGGTGCTCGCGGAGGACTTCGAGGAGAACGGCTGGCGCGTCACCCTCGACCTGGCCCTGGCCGACGCGCAGCGGCTCGCTTCGCAGGCCGGCGGGCATCCGCTGGAGGCGCTGCTGCCGAAGATGGAGCGGGAGGAGTGGCAGTAGGGATTGCCTGCTTTCTGTAGGAGCGACGTCAGTCGCGACCGCACGGCCGGATCGGCAGGATCATTCGTCATGGCCGGGACGTGTCCCGGTCGCGACTCACGTCGCTCCTACAAAGGCCCGAATCCGGGGCGCGCATGACCTCCCGGCCTTGCCTCCGGGCCCGGTCGCCCCTATCTAGTAGAATCGAAACCTGCGCCGGCCCCGGCCGCGCGAATCTTTCAATACGGAGTGGGCATGGCCTGGAACACCCCTGGCAGTGGCGGCGGCGGATCTGGCAACAACGGCAACCGGAACAACAGCTGGAAGCCGCGCAACCGGCAGGGCGGCGGCATCGGCGATGTGGTCGAACGCCTGCGCGGCCTGTTCGGCGGCGCTGGCGGCGGCAATCCGCTGCGCTGGGTGCTGCTGGGCGTGGGCATCCTGGTGCTGTTCTCCAGCTTCCAGCTGATCGGCGAGCAGGACCGTGGCGTGGTACTGCGCTTCGGCCAGTACAACCGCACCATGCAGCCCGGCCCGAACTTCAAGTTCCCCTGGCCCATCGAAAGCGTCACCAAGGTCAACGCCACCGGCGTGCGTACCTTCAGCAACAGCCTGCCGGTGCTGACCCGCGACGAGAACATCATCACCGTGTCGTTCAACGTGCAGTACCGCGTGGGCGATCCCAAGCTGTTCCTGTTCGGCACCACCGACGCCACCCGCGTGCTGGAGCAGACCGCGCAGAGCGCCGTGCGTGAAGTGATCGGCCGTTCCGATCTGGACGCGGCGCTCAACAATCGCGGCCCCTTGTCCGCCACCGCCGGCACGGCGCTGCAGGCCTCGCTGGAGGCCTACCGCACCGGCCTGGTCGTCACCGAACTGAGCCTGCAGGACGCCCGCCCGCCGGAAGCCGTCAAGCCGGCGTTCGACGAGGTCAACAGCGCACAGCAGGAAAACGAGCGCGTGGTCAGCCAGGCGCGTGCCTATGCGGCCAAGATCGTCCCCGAGGCGCGCGGCGATTCGCAGCAGATCCGTACCCAGGCCGAAGGCTACAAGACCGCCGCCATCGCCCGCGCCACCGGTGACGCGACCCGCTTCAGCCTGTTGCTGGACGAGTACCGCAACGCGCCTGAGGTCACCCGCAAGCGGCTGTGGCTGGATACCGTGCAGCAGGTGCTCGCCGACAACCGCAAGGTGATCGGCGGCGACAGCCGCCAGCTGATCTACGTGCCCATGGGCAATGCCGCCGGCTCGTCCGCCGGCCAGCTGCCCACGGGCGTGATTCCCACCGAAATGATGCCGCCCGTGGAAAGCACCCCGTCCAGTTCCCGCAATGCGGTGCGCTCACCGCGCCCGGCCGGCCGTGAGGAGGCGCAGCCATGAAGACTTCATTGATCGTCGGCATCGCCGTGGCCGTACTGCTGGGCCTGATGGGCTCGGTCTACGTGGTGCGCGAAGGGCAGGTGGGCCTGGTGCTCAACCTGGGTCGCGTGGTGCGCAGCGAGATCGGCCCCGGCCTGCACTTCAAGCTGCCGCTGGTGGAAACCGCGCGGGTGTTCGATCGCCGCTTCACCGCCAACGAGTTCCCGCCGGAACGCTCGCTGACCTCCGAGCGCAAGGACGTCAGCGTCGACTTCATCGCCATCGGCTTCATCGTCAACGCGGCCGATTTCTACCGTGCTACCGGCGGCCAGGCCGACCTGGCCACCGAGCGCCTGGCACCCATCATCAAGGAATCGCTGCGCAACGAGATCAACTCGCGCACGCTCACCCAGCTGGTGTCGGGCAACCGCAACGAGCTGATCGAGAAGCAGCTGCCGGCGATCAATGCCGGCGCCAAGAACCTGGGCATGCAGGTGGTGGACATCCGCTTCAAGCAGATCGATCTGCCGACCGACAGCGAAGTCATCGACCAGGTCTACAACCGCATGCGCGCCGAACGCTCCCAGGTGGCCAGCGCCCTGCGCGCGCAGGGCGCCGAGCAGGCGCGGATCGTGCGGGCGCAGGCCGACCGCGACGTGGCGGTGCTGCTGGCCGAAGCCGAGCGCGATGCGCAGAAGCTGCGCGGTGAAGGCGATGCCGAAGCGGCCCGCCTCTACGGCGTGGCCGCCAACCGCGATCCGGCGTTCTACGCCTTCCAGCGCAGCCTGGAGGCCTACCGGGCCTCGTTCAAGGACGGGCAGGGCGTGATCGTGCTGGACAAGGACGACCCCTTCCTCCAGTACATGCGCAGCGACCGCTGAGCCTCCTCCACCGGCCGCCCCAGGGCGGCCGGTGCCGTTTCAGCCCTGTTCTCCATCGCCCCGCCATCACGGCGGCGCCGGGACTTCCCCCATGTCCGAACTCTGGTCCGCCCTGTGCCTGGTCGCCATCCTCGAAGGCCTGGTGCTGTTCGCCATTCCCGCGGGATGGAAGCGCGCCGTGGTGCAACTGCTGCAGATGTCCGACGGCCAGGTGCGCGCGGTCGGCGGCTTCATCCTGATCTTCGGGCTGACGTTCTTGTGGGTGTTGAAGCGCTGAGGAGTCGCTTGCGACGCGGCATTCGCGTCAGCGGATCGGAAAGCGCCCCTCATCCGCCTTCGGCCCCTTCTCCCCGCTTCGCAGGGAGAAGGGGGCAATCATCGCTTCGCTCTTTCCTTCTGCTGGTTTTGCAGTGGAACGGGCCGTCACGGTTTGGCTCTTTCCTTTTCCCCGCTTCGCAGGGAGAAGGGAGCAGTCACGGCTTTGCTCTTTCCTTCTACTGGTTTCGCAGTGGAAGGGAGCCGTTACGGCTTCGCTCTTTCCTTCTCCCCGCCTGCGGGGAGAAGGTGCCGAAGGCGGATGAGGGGCGAGCGCGGTGGCGATTGTGGCCAGTACCGCTTCCGTATCGCGCAACACGTCATCGTTCCAGAATCTCAGCACCCGGAACCCCTGCGTTTCCAGGAAGCTCGTACGCGCGTCGTCGTGACGCTGTTGGGTCAAATGCTGGCTGCCATCCAGCTCCACGATGAGGCGCACCTCCACGCAGGCGAAGTCCGCAAAGTAGGGCCCTATCCGATGCTGCCGGCGGAACTTCCACCCCAACAGGCGCCGGTCACGCAGGGGTTGCCACAGCACGCGTTCCGCCTCGGTCTGGTCGCGTCGTAGCTGACGCTGGCGCGCGTGGTCTGTTTTCCTTCGCATGATGTTGCCTCCTGTGGGAGGCAGCGTCGGTCCACGGCGGGCCTTGACGATATCCGGAAGTGCCGCGTCGGCGGATCGGAAGGCGCCCCTCATCCGGCCTTCGGCCACCTTCTCCCCGCTTCGCAGGGAGAAGGGGAGGAGCGGGGCGCCTGGCGTTTCCTTCTCCCCGCCCGCGGGGAGAAGGTGCCCGAAGAGCCTGCCGCGTAAGTGGTACGGGGCCGGATAAGGGGCCGCTCTTCGAGCAGACCCGCACCGGCACGCATCCTTCTCCCCGCGAGCGGGGAGAAGGTGGCCGAAGGCCGGATGAGGGGCCGCTCTTCGCGCGATTCCTGAACCCGCAGCACGGCCCCCCGGCAGGGTAGCCCCCGTCCCCCTAAACCCGGATAATGCACAAAAGCCGGACGGGCTCCCTGCGTGGGAAGACCGCCGGCTTTTTCCGTGTCTGGGCCCGGCGTGGCGGGCGGCTCCCCGATGGAGCCTGCCGGCATCAACGGCGCCGTGGACCAGCACGACCCTTCCGGTGGCCCCGATGGCCGCCAACAATCGAGGAGTTACCCGTCATGGGTCAATCAGTCGTCGTTCTCGGCGCCCAGTGGGGCGATGAAGGCAAGGGCAAGATCGTCGATCTGCTCACCGAGGAAATCGGAGCCGTCGTCCGTTTCCAGGGTGGCCACAATGCCGGCCACACGCTGGTCATCGGGGGCAAGAAGACCGTCCTGCACCTGATCCCGTCCGGCATCCTGCGCCCCGACGCGCTGTGCCTGATCGGCAATGGCGTGGTGCTGTCGCCGGCCGCGCTGATCAAGGAAATCGACGAACTGGAATCGGCCGGCGTGGAAGTGCGTTCGCGCCTGAAGATCTCCCCGGCCACCCCGCTGATCATGCCGTACCACATCGCCCTGGATCAGGCGCGCGAGAAGGCTGCCGGCGGCAAGGCCATCGGCACCACCGGCCGCGGCATCGGTCCGGCGTACGAAGACAAGGTGGCGCGTCGCGGCATCCGCGTGGCCGATCTGCATTACCCCAAGCAGCTGGAAGAACTGCTGCGCACCGCGCTGGATTACCACAACTTCGTGCTCACCAAGTACCTGGGCGTGGACGCGGTCGATTTCCAGAAGACCTACGACGAAGCACTCGCCTTCGGCGAATACGTGCAGCCGATGAAGTCCGACGTGGCCGGCATCCTGCACGACCTGCGCAAGCAGGGTAAGCGCGTACTGTTCGAAGGCGCGCAGGGTGCGCTGCTCGACATCGACCACGGCACCTACCCGTACGTCACCAGCTCCAACACCACCGTTGGCGGCGCGTTCGCCGGCACCGGCGTGGGCGCGGACGCGATCGACTACGTGCTGGGCATCTGCAAGGCCTACGCCACGCGCGTGGGCGGTGGCCCGTTCCCGACCGAGCTGGACGACGAAGTCGGGCAGGGCATCCGTGACCGCGGCCAGGAATACGGCGCCTCCACCGGCCGTCCGCGCCGCTGTGGCTGGATGGACATCGTTGCGCTGAAGCGCGCCGTCGCCATCAACGGCATCTCGGGCCTGTGCATCACCAAGCTGGACGTGCTGGACGGCATGAAGACGCTGAAGATCTGCATCGCGTACGAATACCGCGGCAAACGCACCGAGTACGCGCCGCTGGATGCGGGCGGGTGGGAAGAGTGCACGCCGGTGTACCTGGAATTCCCGGGCTGGGACGAGAACACCCATGGCGTCACCGAGTGGGACAAGCTGCCGCCGGCCGCGCGTGCCTACCTGCGCGCACTGGAAGAACTGTCCGGCTGCCCGCTCGCCATCGTCAGCACCGGTCCCGACCGCGACCACACCATGGTCCTGCAGGACCCGTTCGCCTGAGGGATTCTCCCCGCAACGCGGGCGCATGCTCTCCTTCTCCCCGTAAGCGGGGCGCATCCTTCTCCTTCTCCCCGCAAGCGGGGAGAAGGTGCCGAAGGCGGATGAGGGGCAAGCGCGATCCATCACCACCGACAAAGCCCCGCCCACGCGGGGCTTTTTTCTTGCGCGCCCCACATTCCGGCACACGCCTTGCATCGCGGACATCACCCTAAATAGCGGCCGCCCGTGGCCGTTAGTAGCAACAGATGTCACCCGCAATTGTTGGAGCCCCCACCCCCATGCATCGCACCGCTGCCCACGCCTCCGTCGTCAATGGTCCCTGGCAGGCCTCCGCCCCCAAGGCGGCGGCCCCGCGCGCGCCCGAGCGCCGCAAATCCACCGCAGCGCAGGATGCCGCCGACCTGCGCGCCGGCCTCACGCCCGCGCAGTTGATGACGCTGGAAGCGCTGGAGATCTTCCAGTGGCGCCTGGCCTTCGTGCGCCGCCCGTTGTTCTGCGCGCCCATCCCGGTGTTGTTCGATCGTGACGCAACGCGTCACGTGGTGATCGAAGAAGACGGCACCCTCAACGAAACCCCCACGCTCGTCCTGCGCGCCTGACGGCCGCATATCCTTCTCCCCGCGGGCGGGGGTGAAGACGATCTGCTTGCGCGGCATGCCGCGCGATCGTCGGAACGCCGGGCGTGCTTCGCCCGGCCGGGGTGGGTGCCCGAAGGGCGGATGAGGGGCAAGCGAGACCTTCCCGCGCCAGCCAACCCCCTTCCCTGAACGCTCTCTCCGCGACACAACGCGGTCCTCACGTTCCCTTGAGCCCGGCCGATAGAAGGTAAAGCGGCCGCCACAGCGGCATGCACGTTCCCGTTCCACGCCATCAGGAGCCCCCCACCGGATGACGGATCCCCATCGCCCCCGCGACACCCCCGACCCGGACACCCCGGGCATGTCTCCCCGCACGCCGGAGCGCCGCAAGGGCGCGCCGAAGATGGACGACGCCACGCTGCTGGCCGGCCTCACCCCGCAGCAGCAGGCCACCATCCACACGATGGAAACCTTCCACTGGCGCCTGAAGTTCATCCGCCGCCCCCTCTTCAAGATCCCCATCCCGGTGCTGTTCAACCGCGCCGGCGACCGCTACGTGGTCGTCAACGAAGACGGCACGATCGATGAGAACCCGACGTTGAAGTTGAGGGATTGAGGGGGCAGCGCATCGTCGCCGCGGCGACGGAGTGGCCGCCCTTAGACCTGACCGCCAACCCCTTTGAACTTTTCCACGAAAGCGGCGATCTGTCGGAACACTGTCTGCTTCTTTGACAAGTACTGCGGATTCAACGGGCTCATCTTGGGCAGAATCGCATTGAGCTCGGTGCCGTTCTCGCTGGCAAATTCCCGTTTGAGTGAGTTAGCGATGTAGCGTCTAGCCGCCTCAGTATTCAGACCTTCGGCGGTGATCAGCTCCTGCACCTCGCGCTTCTGTTCCGCCTGGGCGAAGGTGAAGAAGGCCTCGATCACGCTGGCCTTGTCGCTGATCGGGTCCAGATCGGTCTGGTTGATGAAGTCCACCAGCAGGCCTTCCTTGGCGCGGTTGCCTAGGCTGGCGCGGATCACCCGGCGCACTTCCTCCACCAGCTCAGCCTTGCTCCGGGTCTTCTTGTTGTGCTCGAAGATCAGCTCCAGGATGTAGTCCAGGTTGATCTCCTGCGACTTGAGCAGGTCCACCTCGAAGACCACGTCATCCCAGTCGATGGTGGATTGCTCCTTCTCGGCGGCGGCCTTTTCCTTGCGCAGCCAGTCGCGGATGTCGTTGTAGGTCGAACGGTAGTCCTGGAGTTTGCGTTCGGCCGGCAACCGGATCGACTGCAGCGTCGCCAGGTCCTCGTCGCTCAGATAGTGGGCGGCCTTGAACGCCTCCACCGCGGCCGGGTCGCCCATGTCCACGCCCTGCAGGGCCTTCAGACTGGCGAACTCGTCGTAGTTCTGCAGCACATTCTCCACACGCAGGTATTCGCCAAACAGCTTCGCAAAGGCCTTCTTGTCCGTCTCCTTTTCAATGGCGGCGGGGTCGGGGAAGCGCTGCTCCAGCTCCCGCACCACCTCCACGAAGCCGCGTCGCGCCTCGCCGGTCACCGCATCGGTGAAACCTTCCATGTACTCCCTGTAGCTCTTCTCCAACACCACGTTCTTGGTGTTCTTGTCGCCGAACAGGGTGATGGCGTCGATGGTCGCCTGTTCCAGGTCGCGGAAGGTGACGATGTTGCCGAAGGTCTTGGTGGCGTCGAAGATGCGGTTGGTGCGCGAATACGCCTGGATCAGGCCGTGGTAGCGCAGGTTCTTGTCCACGAACAGGGTGTTGAGCGCGGGCGCATCGAAGCCGGTCAGGAACATGCCCACCACGATCAGCAGGTCGATCTCCTTGGCCTTCACCTGCTTGGCCAAATCGCGGTAGTAGTTCTGGAAGCCGTTGCTGTCCACGCTGAAGTTGGTTTTGAACAGCGCGTTGTAGTCGGCGATGGCCGCGCCCAGGAACTCCTTGGCGCTGCTGTTCATGGCCGACACATCGAAGCTCTCGTCCTGGATCTCGCCGATGGCGTCCTGCTCCTCGTTGGCGGCGAACGAGAAGATCGTCGCCACCCGCAACGGCTTGTCGCTGTCCTGCTGCAGGGTCTTGAACGCCTCGTAGTAGAGCTTGGCTGCGTCGACGCTGCTCACCGCGAACATGGCATTGAAGCCCTTGGCGCCGGCCTGCAGGCGGTGGGTCTTCTGTCGGAAGTTCTTCAGGATGTAATGGCTGACCTCGCGGATGCGGTCGGGGTGCAGTAGGACCTGCTTGTTCTCGGCGGCGCTGAGTTTCTTCTCGTCCTGCTCGCTTTCGATGGCCTTGAACTGCGGGCGCACGTCGTTGTAGTCGACCTTGAACTTGAGCACCTTCTCGTCGCGGATGGCGTCGGTGATTACGTAGGAGTGCAGCTCACGGCCGAACACGCTCGCGGTGGTGTCCGCGCCCAGCGCGTTCTGCGGGAAGATCGGCGTGCCAGTGAAGCCGAACTGATAGAACTTCTTGAACTTCTTCTTCAGGTTCCGCTGTGCCTCGCCAAACTGGCTGCGGTGGCACTCGTCGAAAATGAATACGACCTGCTTACCGTAGATGGGCAGGTCTCCCTCACTCTTCATCAGGTTGTTGAGCTTCTGGATAGTGGTGACGATGATCTTGTTGTCGTCCTTGTCCAGGTTGCGCTTGAGGCCGGCGGTGCTGTCCGAACCGTTGACGCTGTCCGGCGAGAAGCGCTGGTATTCCTTCATGGTCTGGTAGTCCAGATCCTTGCGGTCCACCACGAAAAACACCTTGTCGATGAAGTCCAGCTCGGTGGCCAGGCGCGCGGCCTTGAAGCTGGTCAGGGTCTTGCCGCTGCCGGTGGTGTGCCAAATGTAGCCGCCGCCTTCCGGCTTGCTCCAGGCCTTGGCTTCGTGGGCGCTCCTGATCTTCCACAGGATGCGTTCGGTGGCGGCGATCTGGTAGGGACGCATCACCAGCAGGGTGTTGCTGACGTCGAACACCGAGTAATGCAGCAGCACGTTGAGCAGCGTGTGCCTCTGGAAGAAGGTCGCGGTGAAGTCCTTCAGGTCCTTGATCAGGCCATTGTCCGCCTTCGCCCAGTTCATAGTGAAGTCGAAACTGTTCTTGTCGCGCTTGGTCGTATTCGCGAAGTAGCGGGTATCGGTGCCGTTGGAGATCACGAACAGCTGCAGGTACTTGTACAGAGATTGCTCGCTGTTGAAGCTCTCCTTGCTGTAGCGGTGCAGCTGGTTGAAGGCCTCGCGGACGGCCACGCCGCGCTTCTTCAGCTCCACCTGCACCAGCGGCAGGCCGTTGACCAGCACTGTCACGTCGTAGCGGTTTGCGTGGCTGCCGGTCTGCTCGAACTGCTTGATCACCTGCAGCTTGTTGCGGGCGATGCTCTTTTTGTCCAGCAGATAGATGTTTTGGATGTGTCCGTCGTCGAACACGAAGTCGTGGATGTAGTCGTCATGGACCTTGCGGGTCTTCTCGACGATTCCGTCGCTCGGCTTGTCCAGGTAGGTCTCTACGAAGCGCAGCCACTCGCCGTGGGAGAACTGAACGCCGTTGAGCACCTGCAATTGCGCACGCACATTGGCGAGCATGGCCTCTGGGGTGTTCAGACCGGGCAGAAACTCATAGCCTTGGGCAACCAAGTCCTGGATGAACTCGCGCTCCAGCGCGTCCTCGCTTTGGTATCCCTCTGCGACTTTCCATTCGCGGGTGTACTTGTCCAGAACGATGAAGTTGTTGGACTCGGCAATGGGCGTCAGGTATTCAGCCATTCTGGAAGTCCTGCTGCTGGAGGTAGCCGTAGGTGTTGATCAGATGATTAAGGAGGAACGTAACCGTCTGCTTTTCCGGCCCTGTGGGCTCGGCAACCGCCTCACTGGAGAGCGTGCTATGACTGGTGTACTGGATGACGCGGTTGAAATAGGTCTGTCGGTCATCGGGAAGAAGTTCCGACCACCGCTGATGCCCGAGGAAGCTGGCGGTCTTTTCGTATAGGTTGCGCAGCAGGGTGAAGTGGTAGCGCTCGACCTGGTCTGTGGCGATAGCCTGCTCAAGGACCTTCCTTAGATGAAGGTGGTAAGAGAAGCTCCGGTTGGAGTCACCGTACTTCACATTCAAGTTGAAACTGCCGTCCTCGAACCGTTCCAGCAGGTAACAGCCCTCCTTCTTGCCATTGGCACTCAGGCCAAGTTCGTTGTGGAGCACGTTGTAGAAGAGAGGGCTGTGCGTCGTGATGACAAACCTGAGGTTGGACTCGCTGCTCTTGATCAGTCCCGCGAGATTGACGGCTAACTCGATAAGGTGGTTGTCGTCCAGAGAGCTTACTGGGTCATCGATGAAGACATACTCCAGTCGGTCGAACTCTGGGGTTTCACGATTTTCAGGCTCAGGGACGTTGAGCGTGCTGACTACTTGGTCCAGCAGCGTGTAGAAGACACTCCAGATGAAGCTGCTTTCCTCGCCTTTGGAAAGCTTAAGGCTGCCGGAACTTTCGTTGTCTCCTTGTTCAAGGGAGAAAGTAACCTCGGAGAAATCGTCGCTGAAATGCGGTGTCAGCTTGTCGTTGGTGTACTGCTGGAAACAGCGGACGATGTTGCCGTCCTGCCCAAGGTCCCTCAAAAGCGTGAGCAGCCAGCCTGTGAAGGAATTAGGCTGGATCCTCAGCCTATGCTCTGCATCCTGCGCCAGATCGTTGTCCCAATAGAACAGGTCTTCGGTAAAAGCGCTGTAATACAGGATCTTGCTGCGGGGCGGCTCAACCTGATCGATCTCGTCGCCGCCCTCCCCTTTCGGCGAGATAAGATGCTTGAACACCCGGGAAAGGCGCGTCTTGCCTGAGCCGTTGAAGGCATAGATCAGCTGCACCTTCTTGTTGGCGTCTTTCAGCTGCTGGGCGATTTCGGTCAACGTCTTGCCCATGTCAGCTCGCCACCTCTTCCGGCTTGGGGAAGCTCAGCAGCAGGTCGCGGTAGTGAGCGTATTGTTGCTGGCGCAGCACGATCTCGCGCGGCAGGCCTTCGCTTATTGAATTGGTCAGTGCGTCAAACTTGTCGAGGATGGCGACGATGCGTGCTTGTTCGGCCAGCGATTTTTCAGTGTCACCCGGGTACGGTATTGGTATGCGGACCTTAGCCACTCCGTCAATCAGCAATCTTTTAACTTTTCCGCGAGATACGTGCTTCGCTTTTTCTGCCGCAAACGAGGCTGTCTGCAGCGCGTAGGAAATATATTTCGGGTTCATTGGGTGGCGGAAGGCGTAACTGTCATCGTGAATGGCTACGTCTTCTTTGCCGATCCACGCAACGGCCTTGCCAACGTCCTCTACCGTTTCCCCGACGCCTGCGATGACGACGTCACCGGGCTTGGCGTAGCGCAGCGAATCGGCCAGATCGAAACGAGCCTTTGAGAATGCTCGATCGGTCCATACGCCATACCTTGTGTATATCTCACCGTAGTGGATGACGCTAATGCCCTCTTCGGCGTAATCCGCCTTGGTGAAACGCTTGCCGCGAATAAACTCGCCGATATCCCCCAACGGCTGCCACTCTACCTCTGCGTCTTCAAACCGAAGCAACTGGTCGCGGTAGTGGTTGTATTGTTTTCTGCGGGCGGTCAGCTCGGCGGTCAGCTCGGCGGTCAGCTCGGTGAAAGCGTCCAGGATGCGGACGATTTCGGCCTGGATGGCTAGCGATTTCTGAGGATTATCTGGGCAGGGGATGGGGATCTGCAGGGGCGCCACATCTCGTGGGTAGACATGAGGGACGCCGCCACCACTTTTCAGTTCATGCAATTGCTGTTGCATGCCCTCAAGCCAGTAAAAGCAATATTTCGGCAGCAACTCCGCGCGGGGTTTTACAGTGAATGCGTCGGATACAAAGATTGGCTGGTCCCACCAGCTGACGAAGCCCGCATATGCCCCTGATCCTGCAATAACGATCGTTTCACCCGTGCGATTGCTGGCGCTGTGGTAATAGGCGGGTGTGCGTCCGCCTGCGATCACCGGGACATCGCCGGGTGTTACGTCCTTCTGAGTGATCGACGTGCCGCGCTTAATTTCGGCCACATCGCCCAGAGGCCTTTCTAGAACATCTGCACCATCGAGCAGCCGATCTAGATAGTCCATCCCGCTCATGCCTCCGCCTCCGCGCCCTCGATCTCGGCGACGATGGCATCGATCTCGCGGCGCAGCTGGTCGATACGGGCCACGGTGGTCTTCAGGTCGGAATTGAGCGCGGCGATGTCCACCGCCTCGCGGGTGTCCCGGGCTTCGACATAGCTACTCACCGACAGGTTGTAGTCGTTGCCGGCGATGCGCTCCAGCGGCACCGAGCGCGCGAAGTGGTCCACCTCGGCCTTGCTGTCGAACACCGCCATGATCTGCTCGATGTGCTTCTCGGACAGTTCGTTGTTATTCGTCTTTTTGTCGAACAGGCCGCTGGCGTCGATGAACTGGGTGCGAATGTCAGTCTTGTTCTTAGCCAGCACCAAGATGTTGACGGCGATGGTGGTTCCGTAGAACAGGTTGGGCGCCAGCGCGATCACCGTTTCCACATAGTTGTTGTCGACCAGGTACTGGCGGATCTTCTGCTCGGCGCCGCCGCGGTAGAAGATGCCGGGGAAGCAGACGATGGCGGCGCGGCCCTTGCTGGACAGGTAGCTGAGCGCGTGCAGCACGAAGGCGAAGTCGGCCTTGGACTTGGGCGCCAGCACGCCGGCCGGGGCGAAGCGCTCGTCGTTGATCAGGGTGGGGTCGTCGCTGCCGATCCACTTCACCGAGTAGGGCGGGTTGGAGAGGATGGCGTCGAAGGGCTTATCGCCGCCGAAGTGCGGGTCGGTCAGGGTGTTGCCCAGCTGGATGTTGAACTTGTCGTAGTTGATGTTGTGCAGGAACATGTTCATCCGCGCCAGGTTGTACGTGGTGTGATTGATCTCCTGGCCGAAGAACCCGTCCTCGATGACGTGGGCGTCGAAATGTTTCTTGGCCTGCAGCAGCAGCGACCCGGAACCGCATGCCGGGTCGTAGATCTTGTTGACGCTGGCCTGCTTGTGCATGGCAAGCTGGGCGATCAGCTTGGAGACATGCACCGGCGTAAAGAACTCGCCGCCGGACTTGCCGGCATTGGCGGCGTAATTGGAGATCAAAAACTCGTAGGCGTCGCCGAACAGCTCGATATGGGCGGCATCGAAGCGGCCAAAATCCAGTTCAGCCACGCGCTTGAGCACATGCGCCAAACGCGTGTTCTTGTCCTTGACGGTATTGCCCAAGCGGTTGCTGGTGGTGTCGAAGTCGGCGAACAGGCCCTTGATATCGTGCTCGGACGCGTAGCCGCTGGCGGAGCTTTCGACGGCCGCGAAGATCGCCGCCAGGTCGGTGTTGAGTTTCTCGTTGCTGTGAGCGCGAGCAGCCACATTGGCGAACAGCTGGCTGGGGTAGATGAAGTAGCCCTTGGTCTTGACCGCGTCGTCCCTGATTTCGGGGGTGATGACGTCGTCGGCCAGCTCGGCATAGCGGATGCTGTCGTCGCCGGCTTCGATGTAGGCGGCAAAGTTCTCGCTGATGAAGCGGTAGAACAGGGCGCCCAGCACGTACTGCTTGAAATCCCAGCCGTCGACGGCGCCGCGCACGTCATTGGCAATGGCCCAGATCTGGCGGTGCAGGGCGGCGCGCTGTTGCGCACTGGTCATGGTTGGTTTCCTTTGGAATCGTTAGTCTTGTCTTCATCTGCGCCCCCGGCGCGCACCCACTCATCTATCTCGGAGAGCTGGAATTTCCATAGCCGTCCGACACGATGCGCAGGCAGGCCCTTGCGCTCCCGCCAGCGATAGATGGAGTCCTTGGCTACACCCAAGTGCTGGGCGACGACCTCGGCGGTGACCCACGGTTCGGTGCTCACGGCATAGTTCTCTGCATTTCAAAGTCGTTGTAGATCGTCTCAAGTCTATCAGGATTAGGGGGTGTCGACTCACATAGTTGCCTCTCATCTGCTAGTCACCGCACGGTACGACCGCTTTCGACTGGCGTGGAAGTCGATATAAGCGTGTGCTCCAGTGGCGCACTGGCAATGGAGGTTTTTTGCTAATAGGAACCGCAAGTGAGTACTGGAGGCGTTTGAACCTATCCGGGCTCTCTCCTCACACAAACATCCACCCTTGGATGTTTTTCGGCCTTTCTTCTCACACCAAGGCCCAACGTTCCGTCTTTTTCGGTGTTTCTTCTCACACAAAGATCCAACGTTGGATGTTTTTCGGTGTTTCTTCTCTCACTAAGGTGGAACGTTCCTTGTTTTTCGGTGTTTCTTCTCACACAAACATCCAACGTTCCCCCTTTTACATCCAACGCCGGATGTTTTTCGGTGTCGCGACACTCTTTTCGGGGCAATCGGGCGGGGCAGTGTGAGAACTACTCCAATAGCGGGGTAGGGCGTCGCAACACGGGCGGGCGGCAGTAGGCTGCCCATGCCGGCCGGACCCGGCCGGTACAACCTGAAAGGACGCAATCACATGACGCAGAACCGCATCAGCATGATGTTCGAAGCCGACCGCCTGGAACGCATCGACGGCTCCCTGACCGCCCTCGAAGCCGACCTCGACCTCCTGATCGCCCTCACCATCGACGAACGCTCCGACCTGGTGAAGATGGGCAACAAATCCCGCGCCTTCTGCACCAGCGCACTGGCCGTCGCCCAACAACACGCCGGCCTGATGCCGCGCGACTTCGACTTCGAGGCCTTCCGCCACGACCACCTGGCCCTCGAAGCCCTGCGCCCGCGCGCCGCCCGGCTCGCCCATCTGATGCAACGCGCCGCCGACACCGAACTCGCCCTTGGCAGCGACTTGATGGCCGCCTCGCTGGAGGTCTACGGCGTCATCAAGGTGGCCGGCAAGGACAAGGGCGTGGATGAAGCCCGCCGCGAACTCTCGCAGCGCTTCGTCCGCAGGAACCGCACCGCCTCGCCCGACGAACCCGTCGGCTCGAGCGGCAGCAACGGCTGACACACAGCCCGCCCGGAAAACAGAAGGCCCCGCACTGCGGGGCCTTTTCATGTGCGGTCGAGCAAGCGCACATCCACGTGATAAAACCCCGTCACCGCCCCCAGGCAAGGAGCCTGCATGCCCGTCTACATGATCCTCAGCTGGGTCTTCATCGTGGCCGGACTGGTGTACAGCGTCGTGGCGCTGGTGCTGCAGTGGCGCGCATGGCGCCGCTTCCGCCACGTCAGCTTCGGCCTGCTGACCATCTCCACCGTGACCGCCCTGATCAACCAGGGGCTGATGGCCATTCCCTACGTACGCACCCTCGACGCAACCGCATTGGCCTCGCTGATGGCGCTGGCCGCCATCCCGTTCGCCCATGCCCTGGTGCTGGGCGTGTGGGGAACGTGGTCGTTGTTCCGTGCTTATGGGCGTGTGGTGGAGGAGAACGGGCGGTTGCGTGAGGTGTTGGGGCAGGAGGGTGAGGGTGGTCGTGGGCTGTGAGCGAATGCCTCCCGTGGGAGGATAGGGGCCGACCAGCCCCGGCTTAAGGGACGTCACCCGTTATGAGAAGCGGCTGACATGGGGCACGGCAGTGCTTGATCTGGAAGGGGCTGGGGTCGCGCCCAACGCTTGGGACAGCGCATCGTGTATGCGCCGCTCCCCGCGGCGATCCTCAATGCGGGTGATCCGCGATACGGGACATGGAAGTCTTCGAGCGGGGGCGGGATTGCCGCCCCGAGCGCGTCGAAGTGGAGGGTGGGGCGGATCCACCCCATACAAGCGGAGACATTACTTCAGGTCTGCGCTCATTTTTAAAAAAGGGCTCCGTATCTAACGCTTGGTACATCCTTGGCTAGGGGAATAGCGATGCACGAGGTCAGCTTTCTGCGAAGGACATGGTCGCTGGTGGGGATCTGCATTTTCGTCATCGGTGCGGTCATGTCGATGTTCGTGGCGCCCTGGTTTGGGTATCTCATCTATGTGGGATTGCTCATCTTTTGCGTGGATGGATTTTTCTGGTGTAGGGCACGGTTCTTTCGCCGCGATTAGGGAGGGCAGGGAGTGGCGATCATTGGTGAACCGAAATGCGTGCGGGGCACGAGAACAAGGAGTCTTCAGCAACGCTCCCTCCTGGCTTCCCAACGGCGTACACGCCATCCCCAACACCCCCACATTGACCCGCCCCCACCCCAGCCCCTAAAATTCGCGGCTCCGCCGGAATAGCTCAGTTGGTAGAGCGGCGCATTCGTAATGCCTCCAGCGCGGTTCCGAAGCGACACTTACAAGCTTCAGCAAACAAGGCCCGCTAACGCGGGCCTTTGTTTTTACAGGTGTTTCCAATGGATGCGGATGTGATGCATCCGAGCGCGAAATCGACGTTGTGGCGTAAGTCGGCTTAGTGCCGGCTTCGGCCACTTGGCTGCTTACGACTCAGAATAGACATCCTTCAATGCTTCCCGGACGCTCTTGAAGCGCGGGCTGCGCAGCTCGCTGGGACCGGTTACACGTCGGCTTGTTAGCCGGACCCAGCCGCCCTAAGATCGAGCCGTATCAAGGGGACAGCCCACCATACGCTGGTCTGTGGATAGTCATATAGCCAAGCCAAACGGATCCGACTATGGATGGTTGGCATGCTTTGGAGAGACTTCGTGGATCTGCCGTTGGATATAGATCAAGTTCGCGGAGGCTTTAAAGGCGAAGAAGGCATCTGCGGTTTACATTCGTGTTGGCCGTCAATCAACGGACGTCAAATATCGTGAATCTTGAACCGACTATAAAGTACCTGACTGATTTCTTTCACTCCCATCAGGAGGACTACTTCGAGATGATGCGTGATGCTGGATCTTCCAGCTATCCGCCCAAGTTCGAAGGAGAGAGCGAAGTAATCCAAGCAATACGCAACATTGTTCACAACATTGGAGATAACTACTGGGACCTCTCTATTCCAAAGGGTTATGCATCTCCGTCGTTACTGCTCAGTGCACTGACCGGCCTTCGCGACTTGGCAGATAGACAGCTGGCAGAAATAGACCGGATCCTCCATGAATTGAAAGTGCCACGGTATGATGCGATCAGCTACGCGCACAAGATCAATCTGGAAGTCCGTGAGGCCATAGATCATGGCCTCTCTCTCTCCACAGATGTCGTAGCAGTTCGCTCAGCGCCTTTGGAGCGGGTCAAGCGCCTGGCCACACGTCTACCTACGGTTGCGATGCAGCTTTTGCGCAGGCGCAACGAAGGCGGAAAGCCTCGATCCACACTGAATGTCAATGACGAATATGACGTCCAAGATCTGTTTCACTCCATCCTAAAGTTGGAGTTTGACGACATTAGGCCAGAGGAGTGGTGCCCTTCATATGCGGGTTCATCAAAGAGATTGGATCTTCTTATTAAAGAGGCATCGATCGTCGTAGAAGTGAAGATGACTCGCAAAGGGCTCGGGCAGAAACAGGTTGGCGAGCAGTTGATTATCGATATCGCAAATTACCGAAATCACAAAGATTGCAAGCATCTCTTCTGCCTTATTTGGGACAGTGGCAAGATCATTTCTAATCCGATCGGCTTGCAGTCCGACCTTGAGTCCTCGAACTCTGGATTCGTCACCGTCTGCATCATTGGATAGATGTTAAGAACTTCTTCAATTCGACGTCGTCTCTTCGCATCCGTAAAGCCTCCAGCGCAGTTCCGAAGCGACACTTATCAGCAGCCCGCTAACGTGGGCCTTTGTTTCTACAGGTGCTTCCAGCGGATGAGGACAAGGACCACCCGCTCTCGTAGCGCCAGGTTTCGACGTGGGTTGGCTTAGTTCAGGCTTCGGGCGACTGGGCCCTCAACGTGGCAGCCAGACGCTTGCTTGCCGTTGGCCATACTCGTTCTCAGGCCCATATCTAAACCGGTTGCCGAAGGGAGGCGGCCGCTTGTTGGTCGGGTGCTGTACATCTAAGATCATGATGCACTGAGGAGCCTGAATAAGCTTCTCTCTGCGACCCCGAAGGCTGGCGCAGCGAAGACGCCTCACTCGACGAAAAATCTCTTGCCTGCTATGACATTCAGTCCAACATTTGTGCTTCTATCGCAGGAGGCCTATCTCGCTCGGAGCAGCCTTGCTGGAGGGCTGACGTCGTTACGAAATGCGACGTTTCCGGACAAAGGCGCGTTCTATGCCGGCTTCTTCAACACGTCTATTGGACTGGAAAGAGTGATGAAGCTGATCGTAGTCGTCGATCACATGCTTCAGAGCAACTACGTTCCTCCAAGCAAGTCCCAGCTGAAGGCATATGGACACGACTTGGTCGCGCTTTACGCTTCTTGCGTTGTTGCTGCGCAAAGGATCGGGCTCGTAGCTATCCATCCTCCTATCATCGGATCAATCGAAGAGAGGATTCTCGTATTCCTTTCCGAGTTTGCCACGTGGTCACGCTACTACAATCTTGATTCACTAAAGGCCGCCGCAAGTTCTTACTCGGACCCGCTTGGGGCGTGGGATCAAATTCTGGAATCGGTGCTGGTTACCGATGTGCCGGGTGAGAAGGTCGCAAAAAAACTTCAGCAAGCGCGGGCGATACATGATCTGATCGCTGATCGTGTCCTCGCACTTCAACATGGAATGTCGGGCAGCCTGCTAAGTCTTCCAGAGGTGTTTAGTACTCCGGTCAGGCACGAGCTTTCCGTGCCTTATGCCATGGTACGAGTTTTCCATCTCCTCACTCCGCTCCTGCAGACCTTAGACAGGCTCGGAAGCTTGGCTTTCTATGGCCCACCTCGACCATCCTCGCCCCAGGCGCCATTGTTCAGTGAGTTCTTTGTGAACTTCAGGCGAACCGATGCTGAGATTCGGCGCAAGAAGCGGTGGCCATGATGGCCGGTTTTTCTGCGCGCTTTCGGCTCGCTGGTTTACTTCTGCTTTGCTACCTTTCTACAGCATATGCGATCGCATTGGCCAGCGACTGTCCTCACCCTGTCAATCTTCCTGCCGTTTGCATGGAGATATCCGACGCGCAGGGAATAAGCTGCGCTGTGGGTTGCGGATACAATGCAGCCCGTCAGCCGGCCGGGAAGTCTAAGTAGAGGGTTAGCGCATGGCATACGAAGTGTCCATTTCTGCCTATAAGCTCACATGGCCAATGAAATGCGCCAAATGTCTTGGAGTTCCGGATATGCGCGTGACGATTCGAACAAAGAAGATCACGGCTCGAAACATGTTCGAGGCCACATGGGATGTGCCCTATTGCCAAGTATGTGAAGCTTTAGATCGCCGGCGACCCTTGCGCTTCGGGTGGTTCAAGAGCTTTTGGGACACCTTTACACAGCAGGTATACGCCGTTGAGTACCTTAGGCTACACAACTCTGCCCATTCTTTTCGTTTTGAGAACAGGGAGTACATGCAACTTTTCCTGCAATCAAACGGTGGAAAGCGACGTTCCGATGTCATCCAAGGTGGCGGATAAGGTCGCGTAATGAAGCCTGCGTTCCCAATTAAGCCAAAGTATCGGGGCTCACCTGCCATCTATCGAGTAAAAAACGCTTTTGCGATTGCTTTGCTGCTCGCACTGACGAGCCCCGCCTCAGCCGAAGATAGAGAATCGGAAACGTTGGGCCACTTCCTGCTTTCGATGCCGGCACGTACGTTGGACCCAATCATTGAGCATTGTTCCCAGAAGCTTCCCGAGCTAAGGGAACCGTTGATGAAGGAAAGGGCGGGATTTGTCGTCAAACTTAGCGAGGCGAATAAGCCCCTAATGGAACAATTGAATGACGACCCTGAGTTCAATGCGCCTGTGCAAGAAGCGATACGACAGCGCGTACAGACATTCAACGATGGCGCGCTCGGCAAGTTTAAACAGTATGACCCCGCAGTCGTATGCCCGACAGTCCTGGAAAACATCCAAGGCGCTACGATAGAAAAGCTTTCCCAAGTGGTACAGGATACATATCGAGCCTACCTGCCAGTCGTTCGAGAGAAGAACTGACGGTAGTCAGGTTGTCCAAGTTTGCATGCAACATGAGGTTTCAACCGAATGACCAAACCAACCCTCGACTCCATCGCCACGGCCAAGGCCAAGTTGGAGGAGGAACTCCGCAAGCTGGAAGAACAGGAAGTCCAGCTACGCCAGCAACAGTCGGCTGACGCGTATACCGAGGTTATGGGCTTGTTGGCCCAGTACGGGGCCTTGTTCACAGCCAAGCAAAAGGCCGAGATCGTTACGGCCGTCGGTGCGAGCAGTCCCGGCCGCCCCAAGAAGGCCCCCGTAAGCAAGGAAGTGGCCCCGAAATACTGGTTGCCGCATTCCGGGGAGACTTGGACTGGGCGGGGTCGTCCGCCCCGTGCCTTCACGGCTTGGGAAGGTACGGCTGCTTACAAGGAATGGAAAGCAAGGCACCCGAACGAGAAGTTCCCGAAGATTCCCGGCTGATCCGGGGGGAAGCAGCCTTGGTGCTTGATGAGAAGGGGCCGAACTTGGCCCCTTTCCTTTTTCTGGTCTGGCCGGGGCACGTGGGAGGGGCTGCCAAGTTGCCCGACGGTCTTGCCCTGCCTATGATCGTCCCAGGGAAGGGGATCGCTACTGGCGATGGGTAAGGGGACAGGATGAAGACCAACTACGTTCTGATTGACTACGAGAACGTGCAGCCTTCGGCGCTGGCTGTGCTTGAGAAAGAACACTTCAAAGTGCTGGTGTTCGTGGGCGCCAACCAGACAAAGATCTCCTTCGACTTGGCAGCGCAGCTACAGCGCCTCGGTCCGAAAGCCAGCTACGTAAAGATCACGGGGAATGGCCCCAACGCGTTGGACTTCCACATCGCGTTCTACATTGGTCAGATCGCAGCGACCGAGCCAGAAGCCTACTTCCACATCATCTCGAAGGATGCAGGCTTTGATCCCTTGATCGCCCATTTGAAGTCGAAGAAGATTTTTGCGTGCCGCTCCCGTGACGTCCATGACATGCCAATCGTCAAGGCGGCCAATACCAAGACGCCGGCCGAGAAGCTCGCGGTAGTCCTTGATAACTTGAGGCATCGTGGTGCGTCTAAGCCACGTACAGTCAAGACGTTGTCAAGCACCATTAGCTCGCTTTTCCAGAAGACCTTGGGGGAGGAGGAGCTTTCTGCCGTTCTGCACCAGTTGCAGGTTCAGGGCTTCGTGGAAGTTGCCGGGACAAAGGTCACTTACACGTTGCCGAATTGAATGCCGTCCGCTTGCGCATTCCTTCTAATCCATTGCTGGGACGTCTATGAAATTGTTCGCCATAGCATTGTCGTTGTCCTTGGCGTCTTTGCTTTCAGGATGCGCAACACCTTTGCCGCTCAACACGCTCAAGTACGAGAATGATCTTGGCGTCCGATCGTCCAAGGAAGCAACGGTCGTGGTGGTTTCTGGCCCGGAGCGAGGTTCAGAAGGAAGTGGATACATGCCTGCCGGTGGCGTCTTCATTCCGATTGTCATGGGACCCAATCCCGAGCTGCAGTTCCATGCTGATGACCAGCAGGAGTTTGCACAGTCACTGCGCACTGAACTTGTTCGGACCGGAGTTCTAAAGGCTGCTGAAGCCGAGGATGGCCGGAGCAGGGACTTCAAGATACGGATCTTCTTTGCGCAGACTCAGCACTACCCGACGTTTCAGCAGTATGCGCTTGAAGTCGTCGTAGAAATGACCGGTGGAAAGGAGCCTGCCCTGAAGCATTACCGCATCCTGTCTTCGGATAAGGACACGACATGGGAGAAGTGGAACACGAATGCGTATCAGGGCAAGCAGAAGGCTGCCAAATTGCTGCTGGATGAGCTAATGCCGGATATCGCGACCTATGTTGCCGAGTCATAGCAATCTGACTGGTTGGCGGAAGACGATCTTGATGCGGACCATCCTTATCCAAACACCGTAAGCCGGGCCATCCTACGCTCTGGGCATCGAACCTACATCGGTGCCCAACATGCGTATCACCCTGACCAAGCGTCTTGTCGCCCAAGCCCAGCCCCAGCCCAAACCCTACGAAATGCGGGACATCCTCGTTAGGGGCTTGATCCTGCGCGTCCAACCGAGTGGGCATAAAGCGTGGGTCGTCACCTGGCAGCATGGGAAGCGCCGTACGCTCGGTTCGATTGAACACCTCACGCTGGAGCAGGCCCGAGCGCACGCGGCTCAGGCCGTCGCTGAGGCCGTCCAACAGCGTTTGCCAGCCTTAGCGACCATCAAGCAACGGGCCTGCACCCTGCGGGAGTTCCTTGACGAGCACTACGCCCCTTGGGCTGCTACTGAGCTACGCCGGGGTAGCAAGTACGTCATGCGGATCAAGACGCACTTTGCTGATCTATTGGATCGCTCCATGTCCGATATCGACGTAGCGACGATCAATCGCTGGTGGTCTGATCGCCTGACGCCCGTAGACGGCAAGCGTGCCGTTGAACGCATCACGGCCCATCGGGACTTTTCGACGCTACGGGCTGCAATGTCGTATGCCGTGGAATGGCGCTTGCTGGAACGTAACCCCTTGCTGGGGATGCGCCAGAAGTCGGTACAGGGCCGCAAGGTGGTCCGCTTCCTGTCGCCCCATGAAGAATCCCGGTTGCGGGTTGCCATGACAGCGCGCGACAAGCGGGGCGTGCAGGGCAGGGCGAACGCTAATGCCGACCGTAGGCGCTACGGACAAGCCGTCCTGCCTGATCTGCCCCAAGACGGCTATATGGACCACTTGACCCCCGTTGTGCTGCTTGCCATGAACACCGGCATGCGTCGGGGCGAGCTGCTTTCTCTGGAATGGTCCGATATCGACCTCGAAGCCAAAATCATCACCGTGCAGGCCCGCAAAGCCAAAAGCGGCAAGCAGCGCCATATCCCCTTAAACGCCGAAGCGTTACGCGTCGTGACCAAGTGGCGTGAGCAGTCGGACGGGGTAGGGCAGGTGTTTGAGCCGCAGGACGTCAAGAAGGGCTGGGGTGCGTTGCTGACAACTGCCAAGATCACTGGCTTCCGATTCCACGACCTGCGCCATCACTTCGCAAGCAAGCTCGTCATGGCTGGAGTGGACTTGAACACAGTCCGTGAGCTACTGGGTCATGCGGACTTGGCAATGACACTGCGCTATGCCCACTTGGGGCCGGAACACTTGTCGGCTGCTGTCGCCAAGCTGGTGGCTTAGGCATCCGGTTTGTCTGCGCCAGATCGTTGCTTCACGTCGGCCAGCACCTTGGCTTGCTGCTTCGGGTCGAGCGTGCTGTAGGAAAGAATCAGTTCGGCCAGTTCGTCCGAATCGGCGAACAGGTAGGCGAGAGGCACGTTCAGGGCTTCTGCCAATTCGGCAGCTTTCTCGATGTCGGCCAAGTTCACCTGCTGCTCGTATCGATTGACGCGAGCGGCCCCACGATTCTTGTCCCGCTCCTTATCCACGAGTGCCCCCAGCGCGCGCTGTGAAAGGCCCCGCATTGCACGGGCTTCCTTCAAGCGCTTGGCGAATGTCGCCTTGATGGTGTCGGGCTGGGACAAGCGGGGGGAACGGTGACTGAACCTGGGCAAGCATGACCCATATACCTCGCGGGTAGAACCCGTTACGCTCGACGTATATAGCGTCACACGAGGAGCGCCCAGTAGCAAGGGGAGGGCGCGCCGGGGAAACAACGACCGACAAGGGGGTCTACCTATGAAGCGTTTCGCCGTGTTCTGCTTGATACCTGCGCTGGTTGCAGCCTGTGCCACCAGTCCTGTTGCCATGACCGACGCCAAGCCGGTCCCGGCTGATCGGGTCTTCGCCTACAGCCAGCCCATGGATGGCCCCAGCGGGCAGCTGGTGGTCGTGCGGGATCAGGGGGCATTCGGTGCTGCTTGCCCGATCGCGGTCTACGTGGACGGCCAGGTCGCAGCCCACTTCCGGACGTCCGAGACCCTGACTCTGCACCTTGCCCCAGGTCAGCACGTCATCGGGGCCGGACCGTCAGGCGGAGGCATGTGTTCGTGGAGCAACGAAGCGGCCCATCGCCGGGAAATCGCCCACACCGTGGAGGCAGGCACCCAAGCCAAGATGCGCCTGTCCATCACGCAGCAGGGCTTGCACCAGATCACGCCGACGGGCTTCTGAGGGCGCGACGATGAATACCGGAAAGTTCGGACTCGTCTTGTTCCTGCTGGGGCTGGTAGTCGCTGGGGTTGCTGGAATGCAGCGCATGTCCCTTGAGCGCCAAGCCATCCATGCCAATACCCAGTCGGTGCTGACGTACGACAGCTTCGGCAGCATCACGTCCAATAATGCTGCCCAGCAGGCCCGTGATTTACGAAAGCAGCGGGATCGTATGACTCCATGGATGATGGGCGGGGCTATCGGAGCGTTGCTGGGGCTGGGTTTGATCTTTGCGACCGGGAGCAACGCCCGGCCGACGCGGACCTGTCCAAAGTGTGCCGAAACCGTCCAGGCGGCTGCAGTCGTTTGCAAGCACTGTGGGGCCCAACTCGCTCCTATAAAGGAACAACCCGGGGAGTCTTCATACAAGGCGCTTGCTAAGGCCGCAGAAGCGGCCGAGCGCCAGAAGCGGAGTTAGGGCGTCTTAGCCTGCTTGCGGGGCTTGCCCCTGTCGGTGAGTACGCGTTTTCGCGTGTCATGCAGCCTCAAGGACTTTAGGTACCTGTCGGCTCTCTCGTCCAAAGCCCGTTGGTTGTAGCCACCATTGAGTGTCGCCAGTGCGACAAACAGGTCATTGCGGCGCTTTGCTGGCAAATCTGCAAACCACACATCGGCAACATCGTCCCAGCCGACCAAGCCAGCATGCATGGTTTTCTGGCCCTTCGCCGTCAAACGCAGTTGGATGGCCTTTTCGCCGTACTGGAACGCACCCGGCTCCACGTAGCCAAGGCGCGTTAGCCGTCCCACCAGCACCGACATCGAGCCGTTGGTTAGCCCCAATCTCTCGGCCAAGCGCGCACGCGTGCAAAAGCCGACTCGCTGGTGCCGAGCTATCTCCACCAGTGCCTGCAATCCAGTGAGCGTCAGGCCCAGCGGTTTCAGACGGCGCTCCATGTCTCGGTGCAGTCGGTTGTAAAAAAGGAACAGGGCTTCGAGGTCGCTATGGGCGGCAAGTTGGGTCATGCGAGGATGTGTTGAATTCAACTATTCCACCATTTTACACAAGCGCACCATTTCCTCACCGGCAGCAATCACGCAGCCGGGCCAACGAGGAGTAAAGAAGATGTCTCTCACCAATGACTACAGCCGCATCAAGCGGCTTCTGGACGCCCGCGGATCGAGTCTCGATAAAGCCGCCCGCATCGAGGATGAAATCAGCCGGGAGATCGTGCGGCCCGAAATCCTCAAGAAGGACAGTATTTGCAGGCAGACCGCACATGCCGACAACCGCGCCATGACGGCATTCTCTGCGTCTGAGCAACTCGCCAAGGTGATGGATGGTTACCTGCCTATCGACCAGAAGGGCAAGTACGACCCGAAGTTCGCCCTGCCCCGTACGGTCAATGACTTGTGGCGGGTTCGCCAGGCCATCGACCAGTTGGGCCTGCCGTATACGTTCTACGTAGACGCAGCCATTCCCTACGTCGGAAAGCCGAAGGGTCGAGCGCCTCGCCTGTCGCAGTTGGTCGGGCGGGACGTGGTGACCCACGTCGCTGAACAGTGGGTCCGCAGCCAGTAACAACCTGATCGTGTCGTACCTCTGAGCGCTCGGAGTCTCGCTGGTAGGCGCCTACCAGCACCACTTGACGATTGTTCAGCTTTGTGACATACTATCGCCTCGGGCATCGTGCCCGCTTCCTGCCCTTGTCGGATAACGCTCGGGGCATGTCGTAAAGCATCGCGGTTCAACCCGATGCGGACCATAGAGGGGAACCGTCGTATGGTCAGCGGTCGTGATTCTTGGGCACACCATGAGGTCCAAGTCACAGCAGCCGTGACGGTGAATGTCCGCCCGTAGCCTTAAGACTTGTCGGGATGGAACTACAGATCAGTGCTGTGTCAGTCGAAGCCCCTAAACGATAGGTACTATCGGTCAGGAGATGGCAAGTCCAAGACTCGCTACATGCGGGTCTGGGATGATTTTGCCTCCTACCGATAGTAGGGACAGAAACAACACCAGACACAGCAAGACAAGAACAAGAAGAACAAGGAAACAACCTAAGGTAAGGGCTTAAACGCAAGGTATGAGCTTACCGGTACCAACTGAACTGGTTAGGGTTGAAGGCGAACCCATAGCCGACATTGAAGACATCCTTGAAGGTAGGGTCTTCCACGTCACTTCGCTTCCCAACTGGAACTTGATACGTCAGTCCGGCTCCATCCTTCCCAATCCCGACGGCCTACTTCCTACCACCTTCGGTTCCAATAACTCCTACTTCCGTAAGCGTGGTTGTGTCAGCGTCTTCGACTATCGGGCCAAGCCACCCGAAGATCCAGTTAACTACAGGCATCGCTGTCATCCACTTCAACCAGCCCAACCTGATACGCCGGGCGTAGCAATTCTTTTCCTGCATCCCGACATCTACCCGACGCTTCTTTCATGGGAACTGTGTCAGGATGAAGTCATGCTCCGGGAACGCGTCGTACCTTTTGTAGAAGCAGGTCATCCAGGTCCGATTCCGATATCACTAATCGAAAGTTTCATCTACTTCCGGCGCACGGAGAATCCGAATTCCTTTGCTGCGATCGTTCGTCGGTCAATGCAAGGCGACGCTGCTGACAGCAAACCTCAATGAAACCGCATGGAAACCTCAAGCATGCGGTTCCCATTGTGGTTCTGACCAATGCTTGAGGCTGGCGCCATGAATGGTGTTCTTGTTGCCGTAGTAGGCTCTCGTAGGTAGGACTTGCCCTGTATGAAGTGTCAGCCCATGTTTCGCCTTACACCAGCGGTGAATTCATCCATAGCGAAAAATATTGCACCTACGTCGGCTCCATGAAGTGGATGGCAACGCCCGCATCTCGCTCCAATGCCTTAGAAATGTCGCTTAGCCTTTCGAAGGAAACGACGTCTATCAAGAAGTACTCGTTGCGCATCGAACCCTCATTTTCGGTGAAGGCGTACTGCACTTCCATCTGAAAATTGTCTTGGATCTTGACCGGCTCACCTTCGCCGTAGAAATCCGTACCGAAAGCCCCTTCCAGCGAGTTGCAGACTATCAGCGGATAGTTCAGCGTGACCGTCTTGCGCCTTGATGATTCGACAATGGATGGCGGTTGATTTCGCATTGCCGTGAGGGCATTCAGGGCCTGATTGAGCGCCTTGTAGAACGGATCCTGCTCGACAGACTTCTCGGTGGCAAAGAGCTTCGCCACCCTCGAACTGTCAGACAGATAGTGATGCTTCTTCGTATATGTGTTATCGGGCCGGAAGCCACCACGCAGTTTGGCGACCATCTTCATTGCAAGTGCTTCATCCTTGTCTGCGAACCAAAAGACCGAGTTCCCAGCGATGAACTTGCACTCGATGAACAGCCTTACTACTACGTCGCCCATCAACCTATTCGTTATATCGCGCACTGGCCAGGATTTTTCAGCTACGAGGTCGATTTCTCTCGCCTTGTTCTGAGTCTGATCCATAAAGTATGGGCTGATACTTACCTTCCAGCCGTCATCGGTGAACCAGCGTGCCACCTTCGCATGGAAGGTGTTCCCGCTCTCTCTGATCAGCTTTTGGACTGCCTCGGGTACTTTCATGACCTGTCCCTTAAGTTTGTGGACTGCTGTTCGAACGCGCCTCAGCGATCCCCCACTCCATACTATTCTTCTTATCGCCTACGCCGGAACCGTTTGGGCTTGCCGGGCGGCTTAGGCGGCTCGGGTGCTGGTGGAGTCCATACCCTCGGTTCACCCACCGGCAGCGCAGGCAGCCCAGCCTTGCGGGGTAAGGCTGCGATCTCAGCCCGCAAGCGTCCCAAGTTCACCCGGGCCCATCGTTCGGCCATCTTTTTGCCATGCGGCACCGTAGGTGACACTCCGCTACAACGCATCCCCGGCTCCCATTCCCTATGCCGATTGACGTGCACCAGCCAGTCACCGGGGACACGCTTGGAAATCAGCGCCACCTCGCGCCCGTCGATCGTCAGCCAATGCTGGTCGTAGCGTTCCAGATGAGTCCACTGCATGGGGGCGTCGTCCATGCCTGCATCGTAGGTAGGTCAGTCACAGGGCTTGCGACGGGGCACAATCTATCAGCCCGTTGGCAGGTGTCCCTCCGTTGGTTACGCTTTCGGTGTCTCAGGCTGAGGAGGGAATTCCATGCGTAAGACGATAGGCGTCATGTCCGCCCGTTGGGCCGCTTGTTTGACACTGGCTGCCGGTGCGGTCTTCCACGCACAGGCGCAGGAGTACTGGGACACTGCCGTACCGAATGCCCAGATTCCGAACGTCCTACGCGATGTCGCACAGTGGCACGACTTCCAGTACCCAGATTGCAAGTACAAGCAGCCAGTAGGTTCAGTGCGTGCGGAAGGCGAAGATGGCGACGAAGAACACTGGACCATTGTGGGCTGCGATGGACGGCAGTTCACCTATCGCGTATCCGTAGTCTCCCAGCATCACGGTGGTGTCACCGTATTGGTCGGTAACGTCGATGGGGCTCTGGTCAAGCAAAAGCCCAAGATGGACAAGGATCTACGCCAGCAGTGCGAGGACATCGCCAAGGAGCTTGCGTCTTTCGGGGACGACATCGACAAGGTTCCGGACGACAAGATCAGCCGAGTGGCACAGCTAACCGCTGATAACGCAGCATGTCAGGGCGAGGCGAAAGCCGCGGGCAACCGTTAGAACGCAACCAGCGCGCACCTGGGGCGTTCCGTTTTGCCTGACGCACCGATAGTGCTTTATGCATCGGGGCGCGCCAGACAGCGATTGGTGCACTTTGGGGCGTATTCCAGCAATGAGGGACATCAAGGGCATAGCCTGCTTGCGGGGCCCAGACTGCTCGGGCCGGCTTAAGGGAAGTCATCCAAGACGGGCAGGGGCATCGGTGCGGTACGGTAGTGCTTGATCCGAAAGGGGGTAGGGGATCAAGCCAGCGCTTGGGGCAACGCATCAACAATGCGCCGCTCCCCTGACTGACCCCAATGCGGGTGATCCGCGTTACGGGGCATGGAAGTCTTAGAACGGTGCCGGGATCGCCGCCCCGAGTGAGCCGAAGTGGAGGGCAGGACGGATGCACTCCATACAGGCACTCCACCCTTAGGAATACATTCGCTTTAGCGTTGCAACCGCGGTCACCAGCAATGTAGCTGATGCTCCATAGATGACTATGAGTGCCACAAACAACTCAATGAACGTCACCGGCTTATGTTTGGCAATGAGCGTCATCAGGCGCCAGATTCTACGTATAAGCCCCTTCTCTGCGAGTTCGTCGCGTTGCTGGGCAACCCAGTCTGATTGGCTAAATGCACTGCTAAGGAAGGAGTCCATGTTGGCAAAGGCAGCCATGATCGCCAATCCGGTCAAGCCAAGAAATAGGGCGAATGACCAGTAACCTTGTTTTGCCGACCACTGCACATAGAAGTACAGGGCACATGAAAGAAGAAGTACTTGCGGAGTCAGATTGCGAAGGAACTCCAGAAGAGCCTTCCTTCCGTTGGCTGTTAATAGGTGCATCAATGCAGATCCTCGACCTTGGGGATGTCTGAGTGGTCAGACATGCGGCCAAAGCGATGCGATATACGAAAGCTCCGCGTCGACCATGGGCTTGAAGTTCTTTCCAATCGACGAATGACTAAAGGCCTTTCCATTTCGGACATCAAGAACGCAGAATTCAGTGCCTGGCTTCTCCATCGGGGCAAGCACATGAGCCATTAGGGTGACAATCAGATCCGCGCGGGTCTTCGTAAGGGGCTCAGTCTTCAAGAACAGCTTCAAGACATGGCGTTGCCGATTGAACGCCAATCCTATTTCGGGATTGATTGCCACATCGAAGCCAGCTTGCGTGTAGGTGTTACCAGGCGGATTGAACCAAGTGACGGCTTTGGTCCCCCACCACTTTCTGTAGCCCTTGACCATTTGCGGGTAGTTGGTCGCTTTTTTGGGGTCTTTCAGTCCTTTGGTCAAAGATGTGAGGTCGTCCTTAGATCCTCCGCTTCTATGGATCGCAACGAGGCCTTCTCGGAACCCTTTATAGAAGTCGGTCGCGGGATCGTACACGTCACGGTTCTTAAGCTGCGCGACTTTCGTTGCTTTCGGGCTGCCGGATTTTGTGACTACGTCGATGAAGTCAGTGAGTGTTATCCGTGGCATGTCTGATCCCAAGAAAGATGATTGAGTTCGTTCTAAACACCGTACCGCTTCCGCCCGCCTGAGGTGATGCAGTAGCGTCCGCCACGAGGGCCGATACACACCCGGTTGCCAGAACAGGGGCAATTGCTATCCGAGTAATTGGATCGGGCTGGCTGGTAGTTGGTCCGCGGTCTCGGCTTTGGCGTATAGCAGCCGGCCCCCGAGCAAAGCAGCTTCGATGACACCCAGCGTTCAGGTGAACCGGCGGGAGTGATCCGAGCCCAGCCATTTCTACGTTCGTACACGTGGACCGAATCGCCACCAGTCGACTTGTCCACTACTGCCCCATTGGGCGAAGAACGCTGATTTAGCGAACTCGTTGCGACGTACATTGGCTCAGCCGGCTCGGCTATTGGCGCTTGCACAAACTGCGACGACGTTGCTACTGGGGGAGCGGGAGTAGTGTCCTGCTTGCTGTGGTCATCTTTGCCGCCCCGGCACATTGCGACAAGCAGGACGAAGCCCCCGATTATCCAGAATCCTGTAGTCCCCTTCGATCTCGCGCGCATGTTCTTGGTACCTAAGAGCGAATTAGCATTGGTACCTGTCGCGGATATGGTCGTTGTAGTAGGTGCCTTTTGATCTGGCGTTCAGTAGGCCCTGAAAAATGTGTGCCGGAACCCCGCAGAAGTCATATGTATCGCCCTGTATGAAGCGAATGCGCATCCGCATCGTCCGCTGGTCGTAGCCAATTGCTGATATGGCCGATGAATTCACATGAATCATGTCCATGCGGCGTTCCTCCTTGTAGTCGTTGCTTATCGACGCTTCCCTGGCTTCTGCGTGAGCACACTTCCAGCGATTGCCTTATTTGCCTTGCCGGTTTGATTGCTATCCAGTGCTTTTGCTGCTTTGGATGCGATCTTGGGGGATGTCGTTTTGCCGGTGCCGGTCTGTGCCAAAGCACTGCCTGCAATAGACTTCGCCGCCTTGCTTGAGTTCGGGCTGCGAAGAACTGCAGACGCTTTCGCAGCGATATGAGTCGAAGTCTTCTCGTTCTTAGCCATAAATCCTCCGAGGAATATTCAAGGTGGTTGGGAAGCGTTACTTGAATAGCTTTGCGATAAAGCGGAAAAGCTGCGCAGCCGAAGACTCAAGCCCCATCGCCCGCTTCGTCCGGCGCTTCGCATTCTTGGGTGCATTCAGCACGCGCGTGACCTGGTACACGCCGAGGTCGCGCTTAAACTTCTTTTTGACGGCTGTCCCGCCCAAGCGAGTCTTCAAGCTTGGCTTGCGATACCGAATTCGCATTTCTGGCCCCTAACGAATGCGGCGCTTTCACCCCTGTCGGCGTCCAGCCCGATCCTCCGCCCAAATGTGATGGACGTCAAGTGCGTTCAGGGTTAGGTAAATGCGTGTAGCCACGAGTCGTGCATTGGTTCGAGACCAACGACGGTGTTGTGATAGCTCGCTTGGAAACCAGGTTCGGCAGTAGTCTTGCTGAATTGGATGGCAGGTCAGAAGAAGGGCGCCTTCAACAATTCCGATGGGTTAACACCCACGTTGAGCCCATATCGCGTGTTGATATCGGCAACGAGCCTGATGAACCAGTCTTGGGCTTTCGGCGAAACATGTACGCTTTCAATCAGTTCACCCAAGTCGCAAGGCTTGAGTATGCCGGCATCCTCAGTATGGAAATCCTGTATCAACGCTCGGACTTCTTTCTCGTGTTCGTATGAAAGACGCTTCCTCCAGAATGAGTCATTGACCCCCGCATACCGCTTGTTGAAGTCGATGTACTGAACTCGCCCTATTGCGATAAATGGATCTCTTCCGAGTGCGCGATACATGCGCCGTGGGGTGGTTCGTATCGCTACCGCATTTGGTAGAAAGCTGGAGTAGAGGCGCCACATTGCTTCTGACTCATGTGCATTCTCGTGCCAGCAGCTGATGAAAACGTGTCTTCTTTGTTGCTCGCCGCCGGACGAAAGCTGTTCCACAAGTGTCGAAACCTGCTTGTCGATTGCTTCCTCGTCCAGCGTGACCGGTCGTCCATCGGGAGGATTACAGATTGCATCCCGGAAAAACCTTCCGAAATGGTCATCCCAGCCCTTTTTGTTATCGGCAATACCCTTGGCGCCTTCAAAAGCATCATCAAAAGTGTCGGCGCGTGCAAAGAACAAGCTGCCACTGGACAGGAGGCTGGCGTACTTGGTGAAGTCCAGATAGCGCCATAGGAAGGCATCAGGATCTGGTACTTCGTACGGTCTGGGAAAGAAGTATTGCTTTTCAAGAAGCTCAGTGGGATAGGGGCACGAGCCGCAAACGTAAGTCGGCTTATTCAGTGCATCAAATCCAAGAAAGGTCGTCTCCCCCTTGCTGAAGGGATGGTTGCAAGATGTGCAAAGGCCGTAGTTCTCATAGGCGAATCGCCGTAGCTCCAGAACTTCATCGTTATCCATCTTTGCGAAGCCCTATGAAGCTGGCCTACTAATTGCAGGTTGTGGTTGCCGTATTGCCGTAACCCACGGTCCGGCAGGTTGTCGCCTTAAGGCTGCGCAAGAAGTTCTGGAAGTTGGCTTGCTGCTGAGCGCGTGCCTGTGCCTGCATAGCCGCAGCTTGATCCTGCATCGCCATTACCTTCCCTTGTTCGGCAGCAATAAGGCCCCGTTCAAACATTTGTTTCTGCTGTATGGCGTCCTGCTGATCTCTGATTTCGGCTTCCTTCTCGATAGCGAGGTAGTCGAACTCCTCGACCGAAATTTCCTTCTTGGCGAGCCGGGAAGCAATCAAGCGGTAGTAGGTGACCAATTGCTTCTGACGGTGTGATTCCAATGCCTGGGAGAAGTCGAGTTCGGCTTCCTTGTACTCGACCGCAGCCTGGCCATAGGAAATCTGGCCCGAAGCGTGCCTTTGGCTGATTAGCTCGCCTTGGATGTCCAACTTGGCGAGGGCGGCAGTTCCACCGTAGGCGTCAGTCAGCTTGTCGTCGCGGAAGACGGCAACCACCGGTCCGCAGTTGTAGGGCAGTCCATTGGCCAGAAAGCCGGTGTACTCCCGGATGACGAACCCCGTGCCGGGAATCTGTTCGGTTGTGCGGGGCATACGTGCAAGCGGTTGGCTTGCCGATATCGCCACATAGGGTGCGTCTTTCGAGTTCTGCAGGAAGCTGTAGTCGCTGCACATGGTCGAAAGCGACGCGGCGATCTCGTTGGTCAGCAGCTTGGTGAAGTCGTTGTACGAGCCGTGGATCTTCCGTTCGCCGTTCGAGCCCTGCTTGAAGTCCAGTTCCCGGCTGTCGGCATAGGTAATGGACACCGACTGGGGCGTGGTCGTCAGGTAGGCATAGATGACATGTCGGTTGTTCCATTCCTTGGTGATCCGCATCCGGTAGCCGCCCGGGACCTCAGTCATCCCGTAAGAGCCATCAACCTTCCAGTCGTTCTTGGATGACTTGACGGCTTCGAGGGCAACACCCAGCAGCTGCAGCGGGTGCCTTTGCGGGTTTATCGAGATCGGGGCGGGTTCCTTTAGGGTGGCCGCGATGGAGGGCAGCGAGCCCAATGCAATCGAGAGCCCCACGGCAAAGGAAGTGAATCTGGCGCGCATCCTTGTTGTCCCCATACAGATCAGTACTTTGGCCCTATATCATGCAATTGCTGGGCCACCCCGGGTGCAATGATGCTCCTTTTGAGGCTCAACTGCTGATCCTTTCCCGCCTACGGCTTTATGGGTCGGTGCCTGCCATTGATTTCAATACAGCCATTCCCATGTAGCCGTTAACCACCACAGATTGCGAGGCCCCATGAAATACTTTGTCGACTATCAGTACCTGCCGAAGACGGCAGGCCGTCCGCTCGATGACGGGGAAATGATGCCCATTGAGATCAGCGAAGAGCATCCGCAGTCGCTGCTTCCCAATGTGGGCGACTACGTGGAGATCCATAATGTGGATAGTGGCGAGCACGCCAACTTCTCTGGACGCGTCCGGTCGCGGCTGTTCCGCTACTTCCGTAAGGAGGGCATCGAGTCCACTTGCGCTGTGAACATCGTGGTCGAGGAATCGGATGACGACTGGGGACGGCTCGTCAAGGAGTGATGTTGGGACGGGAAGACCCCGGCTTCCCAACGGCTTACCACCCGATACCCAATACCCCCGCATTGACCAGCCCCCACCCCAGCCCCTAAAATTCGCGGCTCCGCCGGAATAGCTCAGTTGGTAGAGCGGCGCATTCGTAATGCGTAGGTCGTAGGTTCGATTCCTATTTCCGGCACCAGTTGAGACAAAGCCCCGCTTCGGCGGGGTTTTGTTTTTTCCGGGTCTCGCCCCCGGAGACGGCGGCCCGATACAGTAGCCGTTCGCCTTCACGACAGGTTTCCCGTGGCCAAGACCTCCGCCAAGTCCCGTACCGCCTACGTCTGCACCGAATGCGGGGCCGACCACAGCAAATGGCAGGGCCAGTGCGCCGACTGCGGGGCGTGGAATTCCCTCAGCGAGATCGTGCTGGAAAGCGCCGCCAGCGCGCCCGCCGCCGCCCGTCGCTCCGGCTGGGCCGGCAAGGCCGAGGCGCCGAAGGTCACCGCGCTGAAGGACGTGCGCCACAGCGAGGAAGCGCGCGTGACCACCGGCATCGGCGAGTTCGACCGCGTGCTGGGCGGCGGCCTGGTGGAGGGTGCGGTGGTGCTGGTGGGCGGCGACCCGGGCATCGGCAAGTCCACGCTGCTGCTGCAGGCCGTGGCGAAGATGTCGGCTAGCCTGCCGGCGCTGTATGTCACCGGCGAGGAGTCGCTGGCCCAGGTCGCCGGCCGCGCCGTGCGCCTGGACCTGCCGCTGGACAACCTGCAGGCCCTGGCCGAAACCGGCATCGAGAACATCCTGCAGCACGCTTCGGTGGCACGGCCGAAGCTGATCGTGGCCGATTCCGTGCAGACCCTGTGGACCGAATCCCTGACCGCCGCCCCCGGCTCGGTCAGCCAGGTGCGCGAGAGTGCGGCACGGCTGGTGCGCTACGCCAAGGAGACCGGCACGGCCGTGTTCCTGGTCGGCCACGTGACCAAGGAAGGCGGCATTGCCGGCCCGCGCGTGCTGGAGCACATGGTGGACGCCGTGCTGTATTTCGAAGGTGAGAGCGGCAGCCGGTTCCGCGTGCTGCGTGCCTTCAAGAACCGCTTCGGTGCGGTCAACGAACTGGGCGTGTTCGCCATGGGCGAGAAGGGCCTGAAGGAAGTGCCCAACCCGTCGGCGATCTTCCTGTCCGGCGGCAGCACCCAGCAACCCGGCAGCTGCGTGCTGGTCACCCGCGAAGGCACGCGCCCGCTGATGGTGGAAGTGCAGGCGCTGGTGGACAGCTCGCCACTGTCCAACCCGCGCCGCGTGGCCGTGGGCCTGGAACAGAACCGCCTGGCCATGCTGCTGGCCGTGCTGCACCGGCACGGCGGCGTGGTGGTGGGCGACCAGGACGTGTTCGTGAATGTCGTCGGCGGCATCCGCGTGCAGGAAACCGCCGCCGACCTGCCCGTGCTGCTGGCGGTGCTGTCATCCCTGCGCGACCGCCCCCTGGCGGAGAAGACCGTGGCCTTCGGCGAAGTGGGCCTGTCCGGCGAGATCCGCCCTGTGCCCAACGGCGAGGAGCGCCTGCGCGAAGCGGCCACGCACGGCTTCAAGCGCGCCATCGTGCCCAAAGGCAACGCACCGAAGTCGGGTGCGTTCAAGGGACTGGAGGTGGTGGCGGTGGAGCGGCTGTCGCAGGCGCTGGAAGCGGCGGCGGAGTAGGGCGGGGGCGGATCCCTTGTAGGAGCGACGTCAGTCGCGACCGCGAGATCGACATACCTTGGAGGGTTGGCGCGCGCGTCAGCCGTGCGGTCGCGACTGACGTCGCTCCTACAAGAAGCAGGTCGCGACGAGCATCAGAGCCGCATTCCCAGCCAGATCACCGCTTCCGTCGAGACGCGCACGATCGGGGTCAGGATCGGCGGCCAGAAAGCGCCGGGGTGCATCGCGTCACGACCGTGATCGTGATGCTCCTGTTCTTCCACGACGATGCGAGACACCGCATCGAAGGCATCCGCGTCGGTGGACGCGAGCTGCTGCCGTTGCGCCATCAGGTGCTGCAGCACCACGCTTTCGACGGCATACGTGGTGGCCGCGATGGCGGATGGCCCCAGCAGGCCGGTCACCAGTCCCAACGTCCAGCCGCCGACACCGCACAGCTGCGGCAGCGACGGACACCGCGTGCCTGGAGGCGATCGTGAAACAGGGTGCGATGACCGAGTTCGTGATCGAGGAAATGCCGGAGCAGTGGCACCCGCTGCGGCGCGGTCCGCTGCGACACCAGGATCTGTGCACGATAGATGTTGACCGCGCCGTGTTCGCCCGCGTGATCGACCTTCAGGATCCGGTCGCCCAGCGGCGTACTCAAGCCCGCCTCAGCACCATCTCGTACACGAACTTGCTGCCGAAGAACGCCAGCAGCAACAGCGCCATGGCCGTCAGCGTCCAGTGCACGGCCTTCGCACCGCGCCAGCCGTAGCGCCAGCGTCCGACCAGCAGGGCGCCGAAGGTCAGCCACGACAGCACGCTCAGCACGGTCTTGTGGGTGAGCTTCTGGACCAGGAAGTTCTCGACGAAGAGCACGCCGGTCAGCAGCGTGGCGGTCAGCAGGATGAAGCCGACCGTGATCGTGCGGAACAGCAGGTCTTCCAGTTCGGTCAGCGGTGGCAGGGCGCGCAGCCAGAGGTGGAACTCGCGCCGGCGCAGGGCGCGTTCCTGCGCCCACAGCATCAGTGCCAGCAAGGCGGCGATGGCCAGCGCCGCGTAGGCGAGCAGCGCGAGCCAGGCGTGCAGTTGCAGGCGCCAGTCCAGCCCGCTGGAGGCCCGGTGCCCGTACAGGTGGTAGACCACCAGCAGCAACGCGGCCAGCGGGAACGCCACCACGCCGAGGGCGGCCATGCGGCCCTGGATGGCGACCAGCAGGGTCATTACCGCCATGCCCAGCGCCACCAGGGACAGGGCCGCGAAGAAGTGCATGTCCGGGCCGCCCGGCGTCCGCCAGGCCACCAGCAGGTGGTAGGCGCCATGCAGCAGCACGCCGCCGACCGCGGGCCACAGCCACAGGCGCATGCCTTCGCCCGGATCGCGGCCGACGGAGCGGACCAGCAGGCCGGTGGCGAACAGGTAAAGCGCGACGGCAATGAGAATGACTGTCATCGGAGCAGTGTCGCACAGCGGGCCGGCAGGAAGGCAGGGGGCGGGCGCGGCGCGACCGCATATAATTCCGGTCCGATTTTCCCCGGTCCCTTCCCCCATGTTCGAATCCCTGACCCAGCGCCTCTCCGGCACCATCGAACGCCTCCGTGGCCGCGGCCGCCTGAGCGAGGAGAACATCCGCGAGGCTACCCGCGAAGTCCGCATTGCCCTGCTGGAAGCCGACGTGGCGCTGCCGGTGGTGCAGGCGCTGATCGAGCGGATCAAGGTGCGCGCCGTCGGCCAGGAAGTGCTGAAGTCGCTGACCCCGGGCCAGGCGCTGATCAAGGTCGTGCGCGATGAGCTGACCGCGGTGATGGGCTCGCAGGCCAGCGACCTGAACCTCAACGTGCCCGCGCCCGCCGTCATCCTGATGGCCGGCCTGCAGGGCGCGGGCAAGACCACGACCGTCGGCAAGCTGGCCAAGCACCTGCGCGAGAAGCGCAAGAAGAAGGTGATGGTGGTCAGCGCGGACGTCTACCGCCCGGCCGCGATCGAGCAGCTGAAGACGCTGGCCCAGCAGGTGGACGTGCTGTTCTTCCCGTCCGATGCCGGGCAGAAGCCGGAAGCCATCGTCCGCGCCGCCATCGACGATGCGAAGAAGTCCTTCGTCGACGTGCTGATCGTCGATACCGCCGGCCGCCTGGCGATCGACGAAGCGATGATGGCCGAGATCAAGGGCCTGCACGCGGCCGTGAAGCCGGTGGAAACGCTGTTCGTCGTCGACGCGATGACCGGCCAGGACGCCGCCAACACCGCCAAGGCCTTCAGCGAAGCGCTGCCGCTGACCGGCGTGGTGCTGACCAAGACCGATGGTGATGCGCGCGGTGGCGCGGCGCTGTCGGTGCGCTACATCACCGGCAAGCCGATCAAGTTCATCGGCGTGGGCGAGAAGCCCGACGGGCTGGACGTGTTCCACCCCGAGCGCGTGGCCAACCGCATCCTCGACATGGGCGACGTGCTGTCGCTGGTGGAGCAGGTCGAGCAGAACGTCGATCGCGAGAAGGCCGAGAAGCTGGCGGCCAAGGTCATCAAGGGAAAGAAGTTCGACCTCAACGACATGCGCGACCAGTTGGAGCAGATGCAAAACATGGGCGGCATCAGCGGCCTGATGGACAAGCTGCCGGGCATGGGCCAGATCCCCGAGCACGTGAAGCAGCAGGTGCAGCAGGGCAAGGAAGTGCCGCGCATGATCGCCATCATCAACTCGATGACGAAGAAGGAGCGCCGCAATCCCGCGCTGCTGAACGGTTCGCGCCGTTCCCGCATCGCCAAGGGCGCCGGCCTGACCCCGGCCGACGTCAACAAGCTGATGAAGCAGTACCAGCAGATGGAAAAGATGATGGGCAAGCTGGCCGGCGGCGGCATGAAGGGCCTGATGCGCAACATGAAGGGCATGATGGGCGCGCGCGGCGGCATGCCGTTCCGTTGAGGCTTTCTGCCTGTTGTGGGAGCGACGTCAGTCGCGACCGCGAGAACGAAGCACCATGCGCTCTGTTGGCATGCGGTCGCGACTGACGTCGCTCCTACAAGGGAATCAGAAGGCGCCCGCATGACCTCGGTTTTCCTCAACGGCAAACCCGCCACCGCCGACGACCTGCGCGCATTGGCATTGGCCAACTATGGCCATTTCACTTCGATGCAGGTGCGCGATGGCGCGGTGCAGGGACGTGCGCTGCATGTGCGGCGACTGGAAGAGGCCACGCTCGCGCTGTTCGGCAGCGGGCTGGACGGCGACAATGCGTTGAAGCAGGCCGCGCAGGTGATGGAGCAGGCTGGTCTGCGCGATGCGTCGGTGCGTATCACCGTATTTTCCACGCGGTTCGACTACCGCGATCCTGCGCGAAGCGTCACCCCCGACGTACTGGTGTCGCTGGCGCCGCCGTCATCGCCGGACAAGCCCGCGCTGCGGGTGAAGTCCTATCCGTTCGTACGGCCCTTGCCGCAGTACAAGCACGTGGGCACCTTCCCGCTGTTCCACTACCGCCGCCAGGCGGTGGCGGACGGATACGACGACGCACTGTTCGTCGATCCGGCCGGGCAGGTGGTCGAGGGGTCGATCTGGAACCTGGGCCTGTGGGACGGAGAAACAGTGACCTGGCCCGAGGGGCCGGCATTGCGCGGCACGGCCGAGCGGTTGCTGCGCCAGGCGCTGGAAGAGGTGGGCGTCCCGCAGCGGTGCGGGCCTATCCCGCTGGCCGAACTGGGCCGGTATCGGACTGGATTCGCCTGCAATGCCAGTGGCCTGCAGCCGGTGGTGGCCGTCGATGGCGTCGCATGGGGCCTTGATACCGCCCTCATGGGGGTATTGAAGAAGGCGCTGGATGCCGTGCCCTGGGAGCCGCTGGCCTGACCGTCCGGGCGACCTGTCCGGGGGTGGGTTTTCCTGACCGATTCAATGGCTTAGAATAGCCGGCTTACCTCGCCATTCTGGCGACTGGGCAACACTGGAAAACACCATGGTCAAGATCCGTCTCACCCGCGGCGGCGCGAAGAAGCGCCCCTTCTACCACATCATCGTCACCGACTCGCGCAGCGCGCGTGACGGCCGCAACATCGAGCGCGTGGGTTACTACAACCCGGTCGCCGCCGGCAACGAAAAGCGCGTCGAACTCGACGTGGCCCGTGTCGACCATTGGGTCGGCAACGGTGCGCAGCTGACCGAGAAGGTCCGCAACCTGTACAAGGAAATCAAGACCGCTCCGGCGGCCTGATGGCCTTGGCCGCGCAGACCGCGCGGCCTTCCGTCCGCATGAACACCGAGCGCCCACCGACCCCGCAGAAGATGATTCTGCTGGGAAGGCTTCTGGGCGCTTTTGGTGTGCGTGGCCAGATCAAGATCGAATCCTGGACCGAGCCGCGCGAGGCCATCTTCCGCTACCAGCCGTGGACGCTGCGCGACGCCAGCGGCGCCGAACGCGAATTCACGGGGGCCCGTGGCAAGGCATCGGGCAAGCACCTGGTGGCCACGCTGCCGGGCGTGGAAGACCGTGATGAGGTGGAGGCCATGCGCGGACTGGAGATCTTCGTCCCGCGGTCGTCTTTGCCGCCGCCGAGTGCCGGCGAGTTCTACTGGGTCGACCTGGAAGGCCTGCGCGTGGTCAACGTGGACGGCACCGATTTCGGCACCGTCTCGCACCTGTTCTCGACCGGTGCCAACGACGTGCTGGTCGCGCGGGGCGACCGCGAGCGCCTGATTCCGTTCGTCGATCCCGATTACGTCCGCTCGGTGGATTTCGAGGCGGGCGTGGTCACCGTGGACTGGGATCCCGAGTTCTAGCCGCCTCGCGGGCGACCGCCGTGGCGGTTACCCTGCGTCCCCACCAAGTTGCAGCCGATCGCCATGCGTATCGACGTCATGACCCTGTTCCCCGAGTTCATCGCCCAGGCCGCCGCCGTGGGCGTGGTCGGGCGCGCGCAGGAACGCGGGCTGCTGTCGCTGCATGGCTGGAACCCGCGCGACTACGCCAGCGGCGGCTATCGCCGCGTGGATGATCGTCCCTTCGGTGGCGGTCCCGGGATGGTGATGATGATCGAGCCGCTGCAGGCCTGCCTGGAGGCGGTCCGTGCCGCGGATGCCGCGCCGGCGCCACTGATCTACCTGAGCCCCCAGGGTGCGCCGTTGACCCAGAAGAAGGCGCGCGAACTGGCCGCGCTGCCGCGCATGATCCTGCTGTGCGGCCGCTACGAGGGCGTGGACGAGCGTTTCCTCGATGCCGAGGTGGACGAGGAACTGTCCATCGGCGACTACGTGCTGTCCGGGGGAGAACTGGCGGCCGCCGTGGTCATCGACGCGGTCGGCCGTCTGCAGGACGGTGCCCTGAACGATGCGGATTCGGCCATCCAGGACAGTTTCGAAGGCGATGGCCTGCTCGATTGCCCCCATTTCACCCACCCGTCCAGCCACCCGTTGGGTGACGTCCCGGCGGTCCTGCGATCCGGCGACCATGCCGCCATCGCCCGCTGGCGTCGCCAGCAGGCGCTGGGGCGCACCTGGTTGCGCCGGCCCGACCTGCTGGACGAGGCGGGCCTGACCAAGGCCGACAAGGCCCTGCTGGCGGCCTTCCGGGCAGGTCAGGCCGGCAGGGACGGGGCAGGGTAGCCAGTCCGGCCGGGAATCCGGTAGAATGCGCGACCCTTGGGCGGTTCACGCCCCCGGATCCCATAACAATATCGTGCGGCGCAATTCGGCGACTGCATCAGTTTTCGTTGTCGCAAGACACAATCACGCATACAAGCATTGGTGCCAACATGAGCAAGCTCCTCCAGGAATTCGAAGCCTCCCAGATCACGCGCGAGCTGCCCGCGTTCGGCCCCGGTGACACCGTGGTCGTCAACGTGAAAGTGAAGGAAGGCAACCGTGAGCGCGTGCAGGCGTACGAAGGCGTTGTCATCGCCAAGAAGAACGCCGGCCTGAACTCCGCGTTCACCGTCCGCAAGATCTCGCACGGCTACGGCGTCGAGCGCGTGTTCCAGACCCACAGCGCCACCATCGACTCGGTCGAAGTGAAGCGCCGCGGCAAGGTCCGCGCCGGCAAGCTGTACTACCTGCGCGAACTGGAAGGCAAGGCCGCCCGCATCAAGGAAGATCTGGCTGCCAACGCCGCCGCCAAGGTCGCCCGCCAGGCCGCCGCTGCTGCGGCTTCCGCCGCCGAGTAACGGCTGGCTGGATAGCGCTGCAGGAACGGCCACCTCCGGGTGGCCGTTCGCGTTTCCGGCGGCGGAATCCCGGCGCCGCGGCATGGCGCTCATGCACCTGTTGTTCCTCGATCACGATGACTGAACTCCCCACTGCAACCGTGCGCCTGGATCTCTGGCTCTGGGCAGCACGCTTCTTCAGGACCCGAAGCCTGGCCAAGCAGGCGGTCGAGACCGGCAAGGTCGACGCGGCCGGGCAGCGCGCGAAGTCGTCGCGTGCGGTGCGCGTGGGCGATGTGCTGGTGATCACGCGAGGTGAGGAGGTCTTCGAGATCGAGGTGCTTGCGCTGAGTGACCGTCGCGGTTCGGCCGCGGTGGCGCAGGCGCTGTATTCCGAATCGGCAGCCTCCAGGCAACGGCGTGAGGCCGCACTTGCGGCGCGCCGTGCGGAGCGTGCCGGTTACCAGGCGCCGCAGTCGCGACCGGACAAGCGCGCGCGTCGCCTGATCCGTGCGTTGGGCGACATCGATGCGCTGTAGCGATACCCGCGCCTGAAACGGAAGAAGGGCGCCGATGGCGCCCTTCCTGGTTGCAACTGTGCGCTACGTGGAAGCGGATCAGCGTCCGCCGCCGAACATGCCGCTGCCGATCTTGAGGATATCGCCCAGGCCGAGCTGGCCATCGCCGTCCTGGTCCAGCACGGCGCCAAGCAATCCGCCGCCCAGACCGCCCTGTTGCTGCACCTGGCGCTGTTCCTGTCCCAGCACTTCAGCCAGTCCCAGCGGGTTGTTCTGCGCGCTGCCCTGGCTCATGCGCTGGGCGAGGAAGGCGAGCACGATGGGGGCGAGGATCTTCAACAGCTGGCCTGCACGTTCGCCACCCAGCCCGGTCGCCTGGCCCAGGCCCAGTTCTGCACGGTTCTGCTGGCCGCCGAAGACATGCCCGAGGATGCCCGCACCGTTGGCCTGCGGCGAAGAAGCGCCACCCAGCACCGCGCCCAGCACGCTGCCGATGTCCAGCCCGCCGTGGTTGCGTTGCAGGGCACCGAAGAGTGCCTCCGCACCCTGCGGCTGTGCCGCGTTGCGACCCAATGCGCCCAACAGCAGCGGGAGTGCGGCGCCGATGGCGCTGGATGCCTGCATCTGGCCGATACCCAGTTGCTGCGACACCTGCTGCAGCGGCGCGCCCTGCAATTGGGCGAAGAGGTCTTCTGCGAGGGATGCGTTGCTCATGGTGCGGTCGTCCTCCTGGACGCGGTGGGAAGCGGCGCATCATGCTAGCGCCAATGTGACCCGTCGCCGACTCACACTAGTGGTCGGCCGACCGACGGAAACAGCAACGCCGCATGCCTTTCGGGGCATGCGGCGTTGACAGAGCGACGCAAACGCTGATCCGGTCGATCGCCTTACTTGAGGTCGAAGCGGTCCAGTTCCATCACCCGGGTCCAGGCGGCGACGAAGTCCTTTGCCAGTTTTTCCTTGCCGTCGGCGCTGGCGTAAACCTCGGCGAGCGCGCGCAGGACGGAGTTCGAGCCGAACACCAGGTCCACGCGCGTACCGGTCCATTTCGCGGCCCCGGTCTTGCGATCGCGGCCTTCATAGCGGTTCGCGCCGGTCGCTTTCCATTCCGTGCCCATGTCGAGCAGGTTGACGAAGAAGTCATTGCTCAGCACGCCCGGCCTGTCGGTGAACACGCCCTCGCTGCCACCGTCGGCATTCGCACCCAGCACGCGCAGGCCGCCGACCAGGGCCGTCATCTCCGGCGCCGTCAGCGTCAGCAGCTGGGCGCGATCCACCAGCAGGTGTTCGGCCGGCACCACCGAGCGTCCCTTGAGATAGTTGCGGAAGCCATCGGCGAAGGGTTCGAGCACGGCGAACGATTCGACGTCCGTCTGGTCCTGGCGCGCATCGGTGCGGCCGGGCCGGAACGGCACGCTGACATCGATGCCGCCGGCCTTCGCCGCCTGCTCCACGCCAACGCCGCCGGCGAGCACGATCAGGTCGGCCAGCGAGACCTTCTTGCCGCCGGCAGCGTCGAGGTTGAACTCCATCTGGATGCGCTCCAGGGTCTTCAGCACTTTCGCCAGCTGCCCGGGCTGGTTGACGGCCCAGTCCTTCTGCGGGGCGAGGCAGATGCGCGCGCCATTGGCGCCACCACGCTTGTCACCGCCACGGAAGGTCGAGGCAGACGCCCAGGCCGTCGAGACCAGTTCGGGTACCGACAGCCCCGACGCTGCGATCTTCGTCTTCAATGCGTCGATGTCGGCCGCATCCACGGTGGCGTAGTCCGCCTTGGGAAGCGGGTCCTGCCATACCAGTTCTTCCTTCGGTACTTCCGGGCCGAGGTAGCGCACGCGCGGCCCCATGTCGCGATGGGTCAACTTGAACCATGCGCGCGCGAAGGCATCGGCGAAGGACTGCGGGTTCTCCAGGAAGCGCCTGGAGATGGGCCCGTAGATCGGATCGAAGCGCAGCGACAGGTCGGTGGTCAGCATCTTCACGCGCTGCTTCTTCGATGCGTCGTGTGCGTGCGGCACATCCTCGGGCGCGTCCTTGGCAACCCACTGGTGCGCGCCGGCCGGTGACTTCTCCAGTTCCCATTCGAAGCCGAACAGGTTCTCGAAGAACTTGTTGCTCCACAGCGTCGGCGTCTGCGTCCAGGTCACTTCGATGCCTGACGTGATCGTGTCGCGGCCCTTGCCGCTGCCGAACTTGTTGTGCCACCCGAAGCCCTGCTGCTCCAGATCGCCCGCTTCCGGCTCGGCGCCCACGTTGTCGGCCGGGCCGGCACCGTGGGTCTTGCCGAAAGTGTGGCCACCTGCGATCAGGGCGACGGTTTCCTCATCGTCCATCGCCATGCGGCCGAAGGTGTCGCGGATGTCCTTGGCGGCCAGCAGCGGATCGGGATTGCCATCGGGACCTTCCGGGTTGACGTAGATCAGGCCCATCTGGACGGCGGCCAGGGGGTTCTCCAGCCGGCGCGAGTGCACGTCGCCGTCGGCATCGTCGTCGGAGACCAGCACGCCTTCATCGGCCGGCTTCTCCACGCCTTCGGAACCATGCGCATAGCGCACGTCACCGCCGAGCCAGGTGGTTTCCCGACCCCAGTACACGTCCTGGTCGGGTTCCCAGGTGTCTTCGCGGCCACCACCGAAACCGAAGGTGCGGAAGCCCATCGTTTCCAGCGCCACGTTGCCGGCCAGGATCATCAGGTCGGCCCAGGAGATGCTCTGCCCGTACTTCTGCTTGACCGGCCACAGCAGGCGGCGCGCCTTGTCCAGGCTGACGTTGTCCGGCCAGCTGTTGAGGGGCGCGAAACGCTGCTGCCCGCGACCACCACCACCACGCCCATCGCCGATGCGGTAGGTGCCTGCACTGTGCCAGGCCATGCGGATGAACAGACCGCCGTAGTGGCCGAAGTCGGCCGGCCACCAGTCCTGCGAATCGGTCATCAGGTCGCGCAGGTCCTTCTTCAGTGCGTGGTAGTCGAGCTTGTTGAAGGCCTCGGCATAGTCGAAACCGCCGTCGAGCGGATTCGAACGCGAGGAATGCTGGTTGAGCAGGTCCACGCGCAGCTGGTTGGGCCACCAGTCGCGGTTGCCGGTGCCGCCGCCAGCGGTCTGGTGAAACGGGCACTTCGATTCGGTGGTCATGCGTGTGCTTCCTTTTGCCGTCGGGTGTGGGTGGGAAGGAGTCGGATCAAGCGGGCGACTGCGGTCGCCATGCCTGCGGCGCGCGAGCGGCGCGGGGCGGCCGCGTGTGCTGGAGGGTGGGGAGCGAAACTGGCCAGCGGTTCTTCGAGACGGTGGGCGCGTGCGGGGCGTACCGGATGGCGGGCATGCACATGGCTGACGTCCTGCGGGCGTTGGCGGATGGCGACCAGACTAGGCAATGCGAACGATCAATGAAAATCGTTTGTGACGAAGAGTTCGATAGCGCGATTCAATGGTGCATTGCGCAATCGACGATCCCCGGGCGGCGCATACGACGATACGCCGCGCACGTTACGCGGATGTTGTACGAGCGTGCGCGACCCACTGTACTGCTGCCTGCCGGCATGCACCGGATCAGCCAATGGCGTTCGCGGGGTTCTCGCGAAACGGTCAGAGCAGGGCTTTCAGCCGATACATGGCTTCGAGTGCCTGCTTGGGCGTCAGTTCGTCGGGATCGATCGCGGCAAGCGCTTCCTGCGCGGCCGAAGGCCGGGCAGCAAACAAGGCGAACTGCTGCGGTGCATCGAGTGCCAGGGGAGCCATGTCCGAGGCGTGCGTCTCGCGGCCGCGCTGCTCCAGTTCGGCCAGGCGGCGACGGGCCTGCTGCAGCGTGGTCCTCGGCAGACCGGCGAGGGCGGCCACCTGCAGGCCGAAGCTGCGGTCCGCGGCGCCTTCCTTCACCGCGTGCATGAAGACCAGCGTATCGCCATGTTCGACGGCATCGAGATGCACGTTGGCGATGCCGCTGCCTGTTTCGTTGGCCAACGCAGTGAGCTCGAAATAGTGGGTGGCGAACAATGTGTGGCAGCGGTTGGTCGCGGCCAGATGGCGTGCGACGGCGTCGGCCAGTGCCAGGCCATCGTAGGTCGACGTGCCGCGGCCGATTTCGTCCATCAGCACCAGCGATTGCGCGGTGGCGTGGTGCAGGATGTAGCTGGTCTCCGCCATCTCCACCATGAAGGTGGACTGCCCGCGTGCGAGATCGTCGCCCGCACCGATGCGGGTCAGGATGCGGTCGACCGGGCCGATGACGGCGCGCGAGGCAGGCACGAAGCTGCCGATGTGGGCGAGCAGCACGATCAGCGCGTTCTGCCGCATGTAGGTGCTCTTGCCGCCCATGTTCGGACCGGTGATGACCAGCATGCGTCGGTCTTCGTGCAGGTGCAGGTCGTTGGGCTCGAAGGGTTCCTTGCGCACGGCTTCCACCACGGGGTGGCGGCCGCGCTCGATCCGCAGGCCCGGCACATCGTTGAGTTCCGGCTGGGTCCAGTCCAGCGCCTGCGCCCGCTCGGCGAAGGCGGTGAGCACATCGAGTTCGCTGAGCGCGGCGGCACAGCGCTTCAGCGGTTCGAGTCGCTCGTTGAGCGTGTCCAGCAGCGCGTCGTACAGCAGCTTCTCGCGCGACAGCGAGCGCTCGCGCGCCGACAGCACCTTGTCCTCGAACTGCTTGAGCTCCTCGGTGATGTAGCGCTCGGCGCCGGTCAGCGTCTGCCGTCGGGTGTAGTGCACCGGTGCTTTGTCGGCCTGGCCCTTGCTGATCTCGATGTAGTAGCCGTGCACGCGGTTGTAGCCCACCTTCAGCGTGGGAATGCCGCTGCTCTCACGCTCCCGGGTCTCCAGGTCGATCAGGAACTGGTCCGCGTGGGTGCTGAGTTGGCGCAGTTCATCCAGTTCGGCATCGTAGCCATCGGCCAGCACGCCACCATCGCTGAGTTTCAGCGGCGGTTGCGGTGCGATGGCGGCCAGGAGCAGCGAGGCGGTATCGGCATGCTCACCGAGCGCCATGGCCAACGCCTGCAGGCGCGGCGCGTCCAGTGGCAGCAGGTGCGAACGCACGTCCGGCAACAGGGCAAGGCCGTCGCGCAGCGTGGACAGGTCGCGCGGCCGCGCGGAGCGCAATGCCACGCGGGTGAGGATGCGTTCCACATCGCCCAGCGCACGGAAGCCCGACCGCAGTTCGCGGTCGGTGCCGTGTTCGATCAGCGTGGCCACGGCCTGGTGGCGTTCGCCCAGCACACGCTGGTCGCGCAGTGGCCGGTGCAGCCAGCGACGCAGCAAGCGCCCCCCCATCGGGGTGATGGTGGAATCGAGCACGCCGAGCAGCGTGTGCCGCGTGTCGCCGTCGACGCGCGTATCGAGTTCCAGGTGGCGGCGCGTGGCCGCATTCATGGCGATGGCATCGCCGGCCGATTCCACCGCGATCGCGGTCAGGTGGGGCAGGCGCTGCTTCTGGGTTTCTTCCACGTACCCGAGCAGGGCGCCCGCAGCGCCCGTGGCGAGCGGTTTGTCGTCGATGCCGAAGCCGCTGAGATCGTGCAGGCCGAAGAAGTTCAGCAGCTGCCGCCGGCCGCTGTCGGGATCGAACAGCCAGGGCGCGCGCCGGCGGACGCCCGTGCGCTGCTGCAGGAATGCCGGCCAGCCTTCTTCGTCGGGAACCAGCAGCTCGGCCGGCTCCAGGCGCGAGAGTTCGGCCTCCAGGGCGTCGTCGCTGTCCACCTCATTGACCATGAAGCGACCGCCGGCCAGGTCTGCCCATGCAAGGCCATAGCCCGAGCGGCCGCGCGCGACGGTCATGAGCAGCGTATCGCGACGCTCGTTGAGCAGCGCTTCGTCGGTCACGGTGCCTGGGGTGACCACGCGCACCACTTTCCGTTCGACCAGCCCCTTTGCCAGCGCCGGATCACCGATCTGCTCGCAGATCGCCACCGATTCGCCCAGCGCCACCAGCCGGGCCAGGTAGCCCTCGCAGGCATGGACCGGTACGCCCGCCATCGGGATGGGCGCACCACCCGAGCTCCCGCGCTGGGTCAGCGTGATGTCGAGCAGCCGGGCCGCCTTGCGGGCATCGTCGTAGAACAGCTCGTAGAAGTCGCCCATCCGGAACAACAGCAGGAGGTCCGGGTACTCCGCCTTGGCGGCGAAGAACTGCTTCATCAGGGGCGTGTGTTCCGACTTGTCTTTGCTCACGAGGCCTGTGGGGAGGGGAAGTGCGAAAGGGTGCTGATTGTAGCGGCTGGGCGTGCGTGGCCGCGGAGTGGAACAGGGGGCTGGCACAGCGAGCAGCACCCGGCGTAATCGAAGTTCCGCACGATCGTTCGGAAAATCAGTGACTTATCCATGCCAAAGTGATGGCCTGCGTATCGACGCAGTGCAGAATGCCGTGCTGTGAAGTGGGTGTTAATTTCGCGTTGACGCAAGGGGAGTTGCGTTCGCTACAGCGGCATCACTGCACGCTACATCCGGAAACACACAAGCACCCGTCGCCAGCACATGACCCTTGGAGGGGAGAACATGGTCACCGCATCGCCCAGGCACAAAGCGCTTTCACTTGCCGTCTTCGCCGCGCTCTGCGCCAGCTCGCATGCGTATGCGCAGCAGGCCGCACCCGCGGCAGAGGAAGAACCCACCACCCTGGCGACCATGACGGTCACCGCGCAGAAGCGCGAGGAGGCCATGCAGGACGTGCCGATCGCGGTGACGGCGGTGTCCGAACAGCTTCTGCAGGACACCGGCGTGCGCGACATCAAGGACCTGCAGGTCCTCGTGCCCGGCCTGACTGTCACCAGCACCCAGAGTGAAGCCATCACCACCGCCCGTATCCGCGGCGTCGGTACGGTGGGCGACAACGTCGGCCTGGAATCATCGGTCGGCGTGGTGATCGATGGCGTGTACCGTCCGCGCAACAGCGTCGGCTTCGGTGATCTGGGGCAACTTGAACGCATCGAGGTGTTGAAGGGGCCGCAGGGCACGGTGTTCGGCAAGAACACCTCGGCCGGCGTCATCAATGTGGTGACCCGTCGCCCGAGCTACACGCAGAGTGCGGAAGGCGAGGTCACGGTCGGCAACTACGGCGCGATCGGCGTGTCCGCCAGCTACAACGACGCGCTGGGCGAAGCGGGTGCATTCAACATCTATGCGGCCAAGCGCAAGCGCGACGGCTGGATGGATGTCCGCACGGGCAACGGCCCACGCCAGGAAACCGACGACAACGACCAGAACTTCCACACAGTGCGTGGCAAGCTGTTGCTGGAGCCCTCGGAGAACCTGGAAATCCTGGTGTCCGGTGACTTCACCAGCCGTGAGGAAAACTGCTGCGCGGCGGTGCAGACCACCGTGGGTGCCACGGCCGCGATCCTCAACGCCCTGGTCGGGGGCAAGGCGGTTGCCGCGCCGGGCGACGATCCGTTCGACCGCGTGGCCTACAGCAACCGTCCGACCACGCAGGACATCAAGGAAAACGGCGTGGCGGTCGAGGTTAACTGGGATTCGTCCTGGTTCGGTGGCGCCACGCTGACATCGATCACCGCACAGCGCGAGTGGGAGGCAATCAACGGCCTGGACTACGATTTCAGCACGGCCGACATCCTGTACCGCGTGGCAGACGAGGACGAGTCCTTCACCGGCTTCAAGACCTTCAGCCAGGAGTTCCGCCTGACGGGCGGCAACGACCACATCGACTGGATGGTCGGTGCGTTCTACACCGACGAGGACCTGGACCGTACCGAAACCTATCGCATCGGCTCGCACTACGAGCCCTATCTGTCGGTTGCGCTGCTGTCGATCATCAATCCGGCCCTGGGCCAGTCGCCGACCGCGCCGCTGTTCCTGTCGCAGGCGACGGGCCGCCCGTTCGGCACCGTGTTCGCCGGCCTGGGGGCGCTGGATACCTACGAGCAGAGCGCCAAGAGCACGGCGCTGTTCACCAACAACACCTGGCACGCCACGGATGCGCTCGACCTTACCCTGGGCCTGCGCTACACCCGCGAGAAGAAGACGCTGGTGTCGAACTACAGCAACCCCAACGGCGGTGCGGGCTGCGGCGCGATGCTGGCCAACCAGGCCGGCGTCGTGGGTGCGCTGATGGCGCGCGGCCTGTCGCAGGCGCAGGCGGTGGCTGCGGCGCCGACGGTGGTCGGCTACGGCTGCCTGCCGTGGGCCAACCCCCTGCACAACGCGCCCACGCGCGACACGGTGCAGGAGCGTGAAGAGAAGGAATGGTCCGGCACGCTGAAGGCGGCATACCGCTGGAACGAGCACGTCATGACCTACGGTTCGTTCGCGCGCGGCTACAAGGGCGGCGGCTTCAACCTCGATCGCGTGCAGTCGTCCAACGGCCTGTCCAGTGGCGGCACGGGCATCCTGCCGGTGCTCGACACTTCGTTCGCAGGCGAGTTCGTGGACAGCTACGAGCTGGGCGCCAAGACCACGTGGCTGGATGGCAACCTGTTGCTGAACGCCACCCTGTTCCACCAGAAGTACGAGGACTTCCAGCTCAACAGCTTCCTCGGCACCAGCTTCGTGGTGCGCTCGATCCCGGAAGTCACTTCGCAGGGTCTGGATGCCGAGCTGATGTGGCAACCGCGCTCGATCCGCGGCCTCATGCTGCAGGGCGGCCTGATGTACGCCGACACGCAGTATGGCGACAGCATCCCGGGCGGGGATTTCGTGGCGCCCACGGGTGCGCTGTACAAGCTGCCCGGCGCGCAGATGAGCTTCGCGCCGAAGTGGTCCGGTTCGGCGTCGCTGACCTACGAATGGGACGTCGGCAGCCTGATGGCGCGCTTCAACATCGGGGCCAAGTACGTGTCCAAGTACAACACCGGTTCCGATCTGGATCCGGAGAAGATGCAGGATGCCTACGCCGTGGCCAACGCACGGTTCGGCATCGGCGCGCAGGACCAGCGCTGGATGCTGGAGTTCTGGGGCACCAACATCACCGACGAGGACTACGTGCAGGTCGGCTTCGATGGGCCGCTGCAGAATGTTTCGCCGGCGCCGAACAACCCGTTCAACACCTTCAATGCGTTCCTCGGCGCACCCCGCATGTATGGCGTGACCCTGCGCGTGCGTTACTGATCCCCTTCGCAGAACATCGCGAACGGCCCGCCTCCCAGGCGGGCCGTTTTCTTTTGGGGCGGCATGGCGGGGCGACAGCGCCGGACAAATCGGCTACAACACGCACGCCCCCCAGCCGGAACCGATGATGTCCGTCCCCACCGATGAAGAACTGCGCGTCCTGGCCCACCGTCTGGGCGAACGCCTCAGGCAGGGCCGCGATCATCTGGTCACGGCGGAAAGCTGCACGGGGGGCTGGATCGCCAAGTGCGTCACCGATATCGCCGGCTCATCGGACTGGTTCGATTGCGGCTTGGCGGCGTACAGCTACGAAGCCAAGCAGGCCCTGCTGGGCGTGCGGCCGCAGACGCTGGAGACGCATGGCGCGGTCAGCCGCGAGACGGTGATCGAAATGGTGTCCGGCGCACTGGTGAGTTCGGGTGCCAGCGTCGCGGTCGCCGTGACCGGCATTGCCGGCCCGGGCGGCGGTAGCGCGGACAAGCCGGTGGGTACGGTCTGGATCGGCTGGAAGCGGCGGGGCGGCTATGCGCGCGCCGAGGTTTTCCAGTTTTCGGGTGATCGCGATGCCGTGCGCCGGCAGACGGTAGCGACCGCGCTCGACGGGTTGGAAAGGCTGTGATCGCGGTTATCCGCCGCGGAGGAATGCGGTGATGTGGGAAACGCTGGGCACGGTGCGCGATCTGGGCCGATTGCAGGAAATCGCGTCGGTACTGATCCGCTGGGGCTTCGGCGATGTCGTCAAGCGCATCGGCATGGCTGGCGTGCTGGAGAAGGCGGGGCGCCTGCTGCACTGGCAGGCGGTCGAGGAAGGGCGCCTGCGCATGGACGTGCCTGCGCGGCTGCGTTGCACGTTGCAGGACCTGGGGCCCACGTTCGTGAAGCTGGGCCAGGTGATGGCCACCCGGGTAGACCTGTTGCCGCCCACGTGGATCGACGAACTCTGCCGGTTGCAGAATGCCGTGCCTGCGTTGCGATGGGAGGACGTGCTGCCGCAACTGCGCGAAGACCTGGGGGCGGATCCCGAAGCGGTCTTCGACCGGATCGAGCAGGAGCCCCTGGCTGCCGCCTCACTGGCCCAGGCACACCGCGCGTGGCTGGCCGACGGCAGCGCGGTGGTGCTGAAAATACGCCGCCCCGGCATCCGCGACACGGTGGAAGCCGATCTCCGGCTGCTGAAACACCTGGCCGTCATCGTCGAGAAGAATCTTCCCGAACTGCGCCGCTACCATCCCCAGCGCATCGTGCAGCAGTTCAGCGCCTCGCTGCGCCGCGAGCTGGATTTCGCTGCGGAATGCCGCAATGCCGAGCGCATCGCGCAGAATTTCGCCGGCCGCGAGGACATCGTGATCCCGCGCGTTTACTGGGAGTGGACCTGCGAGCGGCTCAACGTGCAGGCCTGCCTGGACGGCATTCCCGGGCGCGACCTCGCCGCCGTGGATGCGGCGGGGCTGGACCGCAGGCAGCTCGCGCGCACCGGGGCGGGGATCGTGCTCAAGATGGTGCTGGAGGACGGTTTCTTCCACGCTGATCCGCACCCCGGCAACATCTTCTACATGCCGGACGGTGCCATTGGCGTGATCGATTTCGGCATGGTCGGGCGGGTCACCGAGCAGCGCCGATTCCAGATCGTGCGCCTGCTGCATGGCCTGGTCGCACACGACCCGGAAGCCGTGGCGGAAGTCCTGTCCGACTGGACCGAGGAAAACAACGACGTCGACGAACTGCGCTTGCAGGAGTCCGCCGGTGCCTTCGTCGACCAGTATCGCGGCGTGCCGCTGAAGGACCTGCGCATGGGTGCCATGCTCGGCGACGTCACCGCGATGCTGCGCGAGCACGGCCTCAGCCTGCCCGCGGACCTGGCGTTGATGATCAAGGCGTTCCTGACCCTGGAAGGTATGGGGCGCCAGCTCGACCCGGATTTCGACATGGCCAGCGAAGCGCGCCCCTACCTGGAGCGCGCCATGCTGGAGCGTTATGCGCCCGATGTCCTGGTAAGGCGCGGACGACGGACGTTGTCCGGGCTGGTGGACCTGTTGCGCGACATGCCGCGCGACGTGCATCGGCTGCTGCAGTCGGCCCGGCGCGGCAAGCTGCAGATGCACATCGAGGTCGATACGCTCAAGGTGTTTGGCGAGCAGGTTGACCGGGCTGCCAACCGCCTGACGATGGGCATCATCACGGCCGCCCTGATCATCGGTTCGTCGATCGTGATGAACAGCGTGGGCGGAGGTGTTTCCAACCGGTGGCTGATGGCGCTCGGCGTGCTGGGTTTCCTCGGCGCCGCGCTGTGCGGTGTGTGGATCCTGTTCTCAATCCTGCGCAGCGGGAGGCGCTAGCGCTCCCCTGGTTGCGAATCGGCGAAGTTAGTAGTATTACTACTAACCATGGACCTGACCGATACCCAGCACGCCATCCTCGCCCTGATTGCCGAACGGCTGGAAGCCGAGGGCATGCCGCCGTCGCAGGCGGAAATCGCCAAGGCCTTCGGCTTCAAGGGCGTGCGTGCCGCCCAGTACCACCTGGAGGCGCTGGAACAGGCGGGGGCCATCGAACGGGTCCCCGGCCGCGCGCGCGGCATCCGCCTGCTCAAGGCGCCGTTGCCCCCCCAGTCGGACCTTGCGTTTCCCGCCGCCAATGAAGACGGCCTGCGTGTCCCGGTACTGGGGCAGGTAGCGGCGGGTTCGCCGATCGGCGCGGACGCAGGGCACCACGATTACGTGCTGCTGGATCGCGCCTTCTTCGCACCCGCGCCGGACTACCTGCTGAAGGTCAAGGGTGATTCGATGCGCGACGAGGGCATCTTCGACGGTGATCTGATCGGGGTGCACCGCACGCGCGACGCCCGTTCCGGCCAGATCGTAGTGGCGCGGATCGACGACGCCATCACCGTCAAGCTCTTGAAGATCGGCAAGGACCGCATCCGTCTGCTGCCACGCAATCCCGACTATGCCCCCATCGAGGTGCTGCCCGACCAGGACTTCGCCATCGAAGGCCTGTACTGCGGGCTGGTGAGGCCGAACCGGTGACGCATGGCGCTAGATCGGTCGAGATGCCTTCCTGCATCGAAGCACGGTGTTTCCCGACCTCCCACTGCGGCGAGCGCCGATCCCCGCAGCCCCCGCGAGCAACTAATTTCTCCCATGCCCGTTCCGTCGCAGCCTGTGCGATGGCCGCTCCCCACACTGATCGCACCTGACCACCTTGACTAGGACCACGACAATGGATGAGAACAAGAAGCGCGCCCTTTCCGCCGCACTGACCCAGATCGAGCGCCAGTTCGGCAAGGGCTCGGTGATGCGCATGGGGGACCGGGTCATCGAGCCCGTGGAAATCATCCCCACCGGCTCGCTGATGCTGGACATCGCCCTGGGCATCGGCGGACTGCCGCGTGGTCGTGTGGTGGAGATCTACGGTCCGGAATCCTCGGGCAAGACCACGCTGACCCTGCAGGCCATCGCCCAGTGCCAGAAGCAGGGCGGCACGGCTGCATTCATCGACGCCGAGCATGCGCTGGACCCGATCTACGCCGCCAAGCTCGGCGTGAACGTGGATGACCTGCTGCTGTCGCAGCCGGATACCGGCGAACAGGCGCTGGAAATCGCCGACATGCTGGTGCGCTCCGGATCCATCGACATCGTGGTCATCGACTCCGTCGCGGCGCTGACCCCGAAGGCTGAAATCGAGGGCGAGATGGGCGACCAGTTGCCCGGCCTGCAGGCGCGCCTGATGAGCCAGGCCCTGCGCAAGCTCACCGGCAACATCAAGCGCTCCAACACCACCGTCATCTTCATCAACCAGTTGCGCATGAAGATTGGCGTGATGATGCCCGGCCAGAGCCCGGAGACCACCACCGGCGGCAATGCACTGAAGTTCTACGCCTCAGTCCGCCTGGACATCCGCCGCATCGGTGCCATCAAGAAGGGCGACGAGATCATCGGCAACCAGACCAAGATCAAGGTGGTCAAGAACAAGCTGGCGCCGCCGTTCAAGCAGGTCGTCACCGAGATCCTCTACGGCGAAGGCATCAGTCGTGAAGGCGAACTGATCGACATGGGCGTGGAAGCCAAGCTGGTGGAGAAGGCGGGCGCCTGGTACAGCTACGGCAGCGAGCGCATCGGCCAAGGCAAGGACAATTCCCGTACCTTCCTGCGCGAGAACCCCGCCATCGCCGCCAAGCTCGAAGCCGAACTGCGTGAGAAGTTCCAGCCGGCTGAAGCGCAGCGCGAAGAAAGTGCGGACAACGACGGCGAATAAGCATCGCGGCAGGTCAGATGGGCGCGTGTCGTGGTCGATGAAGCAGGAGATGCACCGGGGGCGGGACGCCGCCGTCGCAAGCCGGTCGAGCAGACACCCCTGCAGCGCGCACTCGGACTCCTGACCCGTCGGGAGCATTCCCGGCGGGAGTTGTCCCGAAAATTGACGTCCCGTGGAGTGGAAGCGGCCGATGTGCGATCGGCCGTGGACCGGTTGGCAGGTGAGGGCTGGCAGAGCGACACGCGCTTTGCGGAGGCCCTTGTCCGCAGCCGGGCCTCGGGTGGTTATGGTCCGCTACGGATCAGGGCTGAGCTGTCCACGCATGGGCTGGACCGTGAGGCAGTGGCGGCGGCCATGGCCACCTTCGATGGCGACTGGACCGAAGCGGCGTGCGACCTCGTCCGCCGTCGTTTCGGTCCAGCCCGCCAGATCGACCAGGCTCAACGGCGCAAGATCGCTGATTTCCTGATCCGGCGCGGCTTCGATGGTGCCGCCATCCGTGCCGCAAGTCGGCTGGAGGCGGAGGACTGGGACGGAGCGGCCTGATAATCTAGGGCATTGGGTTGCTTCCACCCTGCCGCACCCGCATGTAGCGGAGAGCGCGGCGCGGTGATGCGCCTTCCAGCCAATGCCTGCCAGATGACCACTCCCAATACCTTCAGCACCCGCCAGATCCGCCAGGACTTCCTCGATTTCTTTGCCGGGAAGGGCCATACCATCGTGCCGTCTGCCTCACTCGTGCCCGGCAACGACCCCACGCTGCTGTTCACCAATTCCGGCATGGTGCAGTTCAAGGACGTCTTCCTGGGCGCGGAGAAGCGGAGCTACGTACGCGCCGCCGACGTGCAGCGCTGCCTTCGCGCAGGCGGCAAGCACAACGATCTGGACTCAGTCGGCTATACGGCCCGCCATCACACCTTCTTCGAGATGCTGGGCAACTGGTCCTTTGGCGATTACTTCAAGAAGGAAGCCATCGGCTGGGCGTGGGAATTGCTGACCGAGGTCTGGAAGCTGCCCAAGGACCGCCTGCTGGTCACGGTGTATCACACCGATGACGAAGCCTACGACCTGTGGCATGACATGATCGGCCTGCCCGCTGAACGCATCGTGCGCATCGGCGACAACAAGGGCGCCCCTTACGCATCGGACAATTTCTGGCAGATGGCCGATACCGGCCCCTGCGGTCCCTGCACTGAAATCTTCTACGACCATGGCGACCACATCGCGGGTGGTCCTCCGGGCTCGCCGGATGAAGATGGTGATCGCTATATCGAGATCTGGAACAACGTCTTCATGCAGTTCGACCGGCAACCCGACGGCACGCTGATACCGCTGCCGGCCCCCTGTGTCGATACCGGCATGGGACTGGAGCGCCTGGCGGCCGTGCTTCAGCATGTCCACACGAATTATGAGATCGATCTGTTCCAGGGCCTGATCCGCAAGGCGTCCGAGCTGACCGGCACGGCCGACCTCGAGAACAAGTCGTTGCGCGTGATCGCGGACCATATCCGCGCCTGCAGCTTCCTCATCGTCGATGGCGTGCTGCCTTCCAATGAAGGGCGCGGTTACGTGCTGCGCCGGATTATCCGCCGCGCGCTGCGCCATGGCTGGATGCTGGGCGTGCGGCAGTCGTTCTTCCACAGGATGGTAGGCACGCTGTCGGACCTGATGGGCGATGCCTATCCCGAACTGCCCGCCGCTCGCGAGCTCGTCGAGCGCGCACTCAAGGCCGAGGAGGAGCGCTTCGCCGAGACCCTGGATTCGGGCATGCGCATCTTTGACGATGTGGCTTCTCGCGTCACCGATGGCGTGATCCCGGGCGTCGATGCGTTCCGGCTCTATGACACCTATGGCTTCCCCGTCGACCTGACCGCGGATATCGCGCGCGAGCGTGGGTTGACCGTGGATATGGCGGGTTTCGATGCCGCGATGGAGCAGCAGCGCGAAACCGCGCGTGCCGCCGGCAAGTTCACCTCGACGACCGGCCTGCCTGCCGACCTGGTGGCGCAGCTTTCGCCTACTGGATTCCTGGGTTACGACCAGCTTGATGCCGGCGGCCTGGAGATTGTCGCGCTGCTCAAGGATGGGCGCCCGGTGCAGGCGGTGCAGGCGGGTGACGAGGCCGTTGTCATCCTGGACCGAACCCCCTTCTACGCGGAATCCGGTGGCCAGGTCGGCGACACCGGCGTGCTGGCCGAGCAGGGTGTCGAGTTCGATGTCGCGGACACGCTCAAGTTCGCTGGCCAGTTCCACGGCCACGCAGGTCGCGTCGCGAAGGGTTCGTTGAAGGTGGGTGACCACGTCGTGGCGTCGGTGGATGCGGCGCGTCGCGCCAGCACCATCCTCAATCACTCCGCCACGCACCTGTTGCATGCGGCACTGCGCGAAGTGCTGGGCACCCATGTGCAGCAGAAGGGATCGCTGGTCGCGCCGGATCGCCTGCGCTTCGACTTTTCCCACTTCCAGCCGATGACGCCCGCGGAGCTGGCCGAGATCGAGCGCCGCGTCAATGCGCAGATCCGTGCCAACAACGAGGCCGAAGTGCATCACATGGGCATGCAGGAGGCGCTGGATTTCGGTGCCATGGCCCTGTTTGGCGAAAAATATGGCGAGAACGTGCGTGTGCTGAAGATGGGCGGCTATTCCACGGAGCTGTGTGGCGGCACCCACGTCGGACGCACGGGTGACATCGGCCTGTTCAAGCTGGTCGGTGAAAGTGGCGTATCCGCAGGGGTGCGGCGCATCGAGGCGGTGACAGGGCAGGGTGCCCTGGATTACGTGGCGGATGAGGAACGCCGGCTGTCCGAAGCTGCAGGCCTTCTGGGCGGGAACGCCAGCGAAGTGGTCGAGAAGATCCGGGCCCTTGCCGACAGGCAGAAGAAGCTCGAGCGCGAACTGGAGTCCCTGAAGGCAAAGGCGGCCTCCAGCGCCACGTCCGACCTGGCAGGGGGGGCGGTCGATATCGCGGGCGTCCGCGTACTCGCGTCACGGCTGGAAGGCTTTGACGCCAAGGCGCTTCGCGATGCCGTGGACCGCCTGAAACAGCAGCTGGGTGACGCCGTGATCGTCCTCGCCGGCACTGCGGACGGCAAGGCCGCACTGGTGGCGGGCGTGAACGGTGCCGCAACCGGCCGGGTCAAGGCGGGGGAACTACTGTCACATATCGCCGGTCAGATCGGGGGCAAGGGCGGTGGTCGCCCGGACCTCGCCCAGGGTGGTGGTGAGGACGGGCCCGCCCTTGCTGCGGCCCTTGAGGGCGTTCCGGCATGGGTCCAGCGACGCCTCGCCTGACCCGTCAAGGGGTCATTCAGCGCTTGCGGCCGTGTGCCTCCGGCCGCTACCATGCTTTAGGTTCATGAATGTACCAGGAAGCTGTCGGCCGGTTTTCACAAGGCTGGCGCGCCCCCGGCACTATCCTTTGCCGGATTACGGAGAAGAAACATGTTGATCTTGACCCGCCGTGTCGGCGAAACCCTGATGATCGGCGATTCGGTCACGGTGACCGTGCTTGGCGTGAAAGGCAACCAGGTGCGTATCGGTATCACCGCGCCCAAGGATGTGGCCGTGCATCGCGAAGAAATCTACCAGCGCATCCAGCGCGGCGAAGAGATCGCTTCGCCTGCAGGGTCTGAAAACGTCACTTCGGAGTGAATTTGTTTGCCGCCTGCGCGGTGAGCCGCTATCCTAGGCGGCCGCTGCAGCATGGCTGCAACGTGCGACAAAAACCGGAGTGATGCCCGAGTGGCCGAAGGGGCTCCCCTGCTAAGGGAGTATAGGGTCAAAAGCCTTATCGAGGGTTCGAATCCCTCTCACTCCGCCAGTTGATGAAAGAAGCCCCGCAATGCGGGGCTTCTTTTTGTCCGCATGAGAGCTGGAACGATGCTCCTCTTATCGCGGACGAAAAAAAACAGGCTGACCTAAGTCAGCCTGTTTCGAAAATGGCGCGCCCGGAGAGATTCGAACTCCCGACCGCCTGGTTCGTAGCCAGGTACTCTATCCAGCTGAGCTACGGGCGCGTTTCGTTAGAAGCGGAATTTTGCACGAACGAATTTCACCCGTCAATAACCTGATGGAAAGATTCCTTGGGCACGACGTCTGCGGCCGCCTTCGGCGGTCCTTCGCGTACTCGAAGGCAGATCCGATCACCGAAATGGGGCGCGCGTCTCATCCGCAGCGCTTAATGAAGGTCCGGATTAGCAGGCTGTTCACGCCCGCGTCGGGACAATGATCGGGCAGGGGAAACAACAGAACGCGAGCAATCGCGGGAGTCCATTTGATGCATTTCTCAAAACCCTTGCTTGGGCTGGGGCTGCTGGCGGCTGTCCCCTTGAGCGCGGCTGCCGCGACTTACAACGTCGGCCCGGGGCGCACCTATACGCAGCTCACGACCCTCTTCAGCAGCGTCAATCTGGCGCCTGGCGACATCGTCGAAGTGGACGGCAATGCGACCTACGCCGGCAATATCGTGGTGGGCAGCGATGACAGCGGTACCGAAGCCAGCCCGGTGACGATCAGGTGGCGCCGTGTCGCCGGGGCAACCCGGCCGGTGCTTTCGGGGGGCACCCATACCATCAAGTTCGAGCAGTCGAACCACGTCGTGCTGGAAGGCTTCGAGGTGACCGGCGGAACGAGCTCCTGCATTTTCAGCGAAGCCCACAACGCCACGGTACGCGATGCCTACGTGCATGACTGTCCCTCGCACGGCATCCTGGGCGCCGACCAGAACTCCGGTTCGTTCACGCTCGAATACAGCGAGATCGCCCGCTCGGGTCAGGGTGACCGCCGGCACGCGATCTACATGCAGTCCGACGAAGTGGCCTATCCGGACACCGTCTTCAGGATGCGCTACAACTACGTGCACAGCGCCACGGGTGGCGTGCTGGTGCGCGTGCGCCACCAGCGTGCCGAAATCCACTACAACTGGATCGAGGGGTCGGACCTGCACGAAGTCGAGCTGATCGGGCCCGACTGCGAGACGCAGAAGTCCGGCTGGACGGCGGATCTCCGGCGCGAAGACGCCGAGCTCGTCGGCAACGTCATCATCCATCGTTCGACGAGTCGTTCGGGCAATGCGCTGCGCATTGGCGGCGATCTCAACGGACGCAACCAGGGGCGCACGCGCCTGGTGAACAACACCATCCTGATGGACCGCTCCGGCACAGCGAACGCCGTGCTGGTCCAGTTGGGACAGGGCTCGCTGGAGATGCACAACAATGTGATCTATCAGCCGGCAGCGGGCAGTGCGCCCAGCATCGTCCGCGAGAATCCGGCCAGCAATGTCGACACGCCGTACTGTGGTCCGCAGAGCAGAGAGCCCTGGTCGGATGGCCGCAAGGTCGCCGGCTCCAACAACTGGGTGCAGACGGCGGCGGCGATGGTGCCGACGGAATGGACGGGCACGCTGCGCGGCAACGACCCGATGTTCGTCGATCTGGCGCAGCGCAACCTTCGTCCGCGCGCGGGCAGTCCCCTGTTGAACGCGGGCAACAATACGCCCGTGACGCCAACCGCTTTCCCGTTCCCGTCGCCGCAGCTGCTGCCGGCCTTCGATCCGCCGTTGCGGACCAAACTCGCGATGGGCGATGCGCACGCCCGTCTTCTGCTGGAGAACCGCATCGACGTGGGGGCGTTCGAACAGTTCGACATCGACCAGGTCTCCGACCCGATCCGGGTGAATGGGTCGCAACCGTTGATCCCCTCACGCGCGTCCGGAGCGGCGGCACAGCCGGTGACCGCGTCCCAACCGGCCATTGCCACCCCTGCGCCGGCCACGCTGCCGGCGGTCCGCGAGCGGCCGCGCTGGCGGCAGGCGCCCGCTGCACGTTACCGAAGGGGCGTTGTCCGCCGCTGACGCGCGGCCGTTTTCCCCTGTTGCGACCAGAGGCCGCCCTTCGGGGCGGCCTTTTTTCGGTCCCGTGTCCGGCACTGGCGGAAAGTCACGTTCGAGGAGGTGTGTCGGAAGTAAGAAGACGTACCGGCGCCAGAGCGATGGTTTTCCCGGGAAGGGATGGCCGCGTGGCGACGGAATGAAACGTATCGCGGTACGGGCCGAGGGTGCTGGCCGGTACGGCAGCAGGGGGCGTCGATGAAGGCAGCGCACAAGAGCCGCAAGGACCGGGTGATCCGGTTCCTGTGGTTGGGGGAAGTCGTCGTACTGTTCGCAGCCGTGATGGCGGCGGCGTGGATCCGCTTCCACACGGATCCGGAATACCAGGTGATGTTCCTGGAACAGACGCCGTGGCGCGCGGCACTGGTGGCCTTGGCCATCACCGGCTCCATGACCGCCTTCGGCCTTTACCAGACCCACGTCCGGCACTCCCGCATGGACTTCGTCCTGCGCCTGGCGCTCTCGTTCGCGTTTGGCGGCATCGCGCTCGTCGTCCTGTATTACCTGGTGCCTCCTGCGTATCTCGGTCGCGGCGTGCTGGCCATCTCGCTGGGCATCGGAGTGGTTGGCATCGTGCTGGTCCGCATCGGGTGGGTGCGGGTGTTCCATTCGGACGTCCTGAAGCAGCGCGTCCTGATTCTCGGTGCAGGCCGCAATGCGGACCTGATCAATTCCTGCATGCGGCGCCGCTCGGACCGTCGCACGTTCTCCGTCGTGGGATTCGTGCCGGTGCCGGGCCAGCCCGTGCTGGTACGCGAGGACATGCTGGTCCACATGGGGGATGAAGGGCTGCATGCCCTGACCGAACGCCTGCTGATCGACGAGTTGGTCATCGCGCCCGACGAACGTCGCGGCGGGCTACCCATGGAGCAGATGCTCCAGTGCGTACAGCAGGGGATATCCGTGGTCGACCTGTCCAGCTTCTTCGAACGCGAAGCGGGCATGGTGCAGCTCAACGCGGTGGACCCGTCGTGGCTGGTGTTCTCGGGGGGCTTCGATTACTCCACGCCACGTCGCCTCAGCAAGCGCTTCTTCGACCTGCTGGCGGCGGGCGCGCTGTTGCTGGTGAGCTGGCCGCTGATGGTCCTGGTGGGCCTTGCTGTCTGGCTCGAATCGGGCGGGCCTGTCTTCTACAGCCAGACACGCGTCGGCGAGCGTGGGCGGCACTTCACGCTGACCAAGTTCCGCAGCATGCGGGTGGATGCCGAGAAGGGCGGCGTCGCGATCTGGGCCAGCAAGGATGACGACCGCAGCACGCGGGTGGGACGCTTCATCCGCAAGACGCGCCTGGACGAACTGCCGCAGCTCATCGCGGTGCTTCGCGGCGACATGAGCTTCGTGGGGCCGCGACCGGAGCGCCCGCATTTCGTCGACATGCTCAACGATGAAGTGCGTTATTACGGCGTGCGGCACAGCGTCAAGCCCGGTCTGACCGGGTGGGCGCAGCTGCGCTACCCCTACGGTGCATCGGTGCGCGATGCGGAAGAGAAACTCAAGTTCGATCTGTTCTACGTCAAGAACCATGGTCTGGTGTTCGACGTGATGATCCTGCTGCAGACCGTAGAGGTCGTGCTGTTCGGCCGCGGCGCGCGCTGAGCGGCCGCGCATGCGGAAGGGAAATTCAACCGGCCGGGAGCAGTCCGCGCAGGAAGCGTTTCAGGCCGAACGGCAACAGGGCCAGGATTTCGCGACGCTGTCCCCTGTCCCGCGAGAGCTGCCAGGCGCGGCTGGCCAGTCTGCCGCCCGCAACCCAGCGGCGGCGTATCAGCATGCCGCGCGCATTGCGCAGGTAGGTGCCGGCAAGCGCGGCGTCCAGTTCGCCGTCGTCAAGCGTGCCGCGGGCACCGGCGACAGCGGCTTCGACCACGCGGACATAGTCGTCGTACGTGCTGCTCGCCGCCGACAGGCCATCATGGCCCCGCATCGCGCGCACCAGTGCCAGTTCGACGACACCGATCGGCCAGTGACGTGCGACCCTCAGGTGGAATTCGAGATCCTCGGCAGTGCGCAATGCCTCATCGAACCCGCCCAGCTGGTCCACCACCTGCCGGCGGAGCATGACCGATGCGGGAATCAATGCGGGATTGTGCAGCAGCCATCGCAGCGCCCAGCCATCCTCGCGGATCACCTCGCGGCGGTGGAAGACGTCGATGTGCCGGTAGTCGCCATCGATGCGCTCGACGTCGCAGACGACCATGCCGAAGTCCGGCCTGGATTCGAGGAAGGCCACCTGCAGCGCGGTCTTTTCCGGCAACCACTCGTCGTCGCTGTCGAGCAAGGCGAGATAGCGTCCACGGGCGAGGCGGAGGCCATGGTTGCGTGCGGCCGATACGCCTGCGTTGGATTGCCACACGTGCTTCACGCGTTCACCGTAGCGCGCCTGCAGTATGTCGGCGGTGCCATCGGTGGAGCCGTCGTCCACCACGATGATCTCGTCGACGCGGTGGGTCTGCGCCAGCACGGAATCGATGGCGCGCGGCAACAGGTCCCGACGGTTGTACGTCGGTATAATCACTGAAACTTCGATGTCGGGCGCCATGCTGAAGGACGTCTCCAAGAAGCTGTTGTACACGAGCGGGTTGCTCGGCCTCTATCACCGGCTGCGCAACGCCGACAGCCTGACGGTGGTGATGTTCCATCGTACCTTGAGTCCGGACGATCCGCGCTGGGCGACCTGCGATCCCGACTACACGCTGGCCACGCGCTGGCTTGAACAGTCGCTGGCGTTCTTCCGCCGCCACTACAGCGTGGTATCGCTGGAGCAGGTGCTGGCGTCGCGCAGGACAGGCGCGCCCCTGCCGCCAAGATCCCTATTGATCACCTTCGACGACGGCTGGGCCGACAATGCCCACTACGCACTTCCCGCGTTGAAGCGGGCGGGCTTGCCGGCGCTGCTGTTCGTGGTGGCGGATGCGGTGGGAACCCGGCAGCCTTTCTTCCAGGAACGCCTCATCGGCGCCTGGCGACGCGGAGCGCTGGGTGTGCGCGAACTGGCAGCTGCGTTGCCGGCTGGCGAGGCGCCAGGGGCCCAGGTCGATGAGACCATCGGCGCCCTGCGCGAGGTGATCGCGCGCCTCGAGGCATTGGAGGCGGATGTTCGCGCGCGCGTACTGGAGCCTTTCACGGCGCGGCTCGATGACGGGCACCGCCACATGGTCACTGCCGAGGAACTGCATCAGCTTGAAGCCGGGGGCGTTGCCCTGGGCCTGCATGGCAAGACCCATACACCGATGAGGCTTGCGGCTGATCTGGATGCGGAACTTGCCGGCGCACGTACAGCGCTCGCCCAGCATCTGGGGCAGACGCATGCCAGTGCGGAGTCGATGTCGTTTCCCCATGGATCGTTCGATGCCGCCATCGCGCAGCGGGCGCGGGAAGCCGGTTACGAATTGCTGTTCACCAGCGTGCCGGTACTGAATCCCACGACGCCGGGCGTCGGCTGGCTGCTGGGCCGGACCGGTTTCGAAACCGACGCGGTGGTCGATGGCAAGGGACGGTTCCGCGAAGACTGGCTGGCCCTGTACCTGTTCCGCCGACAGGCGCGCCGCCTGGCCTGACGCTGTCAGGCACGGGAGCCACTGCGCGCGTTATTCGTCTTCGTCCGCCGAGGTCAGGAACAGCGAGGCGGCGGCTGCCGGTTCGCCTGACGAGCTCCAGCGCGTGAACACCGGCCTGCGTCCGCGCTCGACGAAATGCAGCGCCTGCCATCCCGCGCGTTGCGCGTCCGAGTTGCACATCTCCACCGAGACAGCCGCGCAGCCCAGCGTACGCGCGGCACGAAGCAGCTCGCCCACGTGCATGGCCGCCATGCCGTTGGCGCCGTCGAGAGACCAGAAGTCGCGCACATGCAGCGTGCCCTCGATGCGCTGCACGGCGAACCAGGCCTGCAGGGCACGGTCCCGTGCGCGCTTCACCAGCAGGTAGCGGGTGGTCGCCAACGGAGATTCGTCGAAGCGCCAGCGCAGATGGCCGACATCGCGTACCGCCATGACATCGTCGCCCTTGTGGGAGTCCGCCCACACGGCATCGATGCGGGCGTCGGCCTGGTCCGTCCATGCCGAGCGCAACGCCGGGCCGCGCAGGCGCGACCATGCATCGCGAAGCGCGACCACCCTGTCGGCGGCCCAGCCTGCGGGCGACGCGAGCCAGCCTGGCAGGCGGCTGCGAAGATAGTGGGCGTGGCGCAGCACGCGTGCGTAACGCACCAGATGCGCGGACTGGGCATACCCGATCCGCTTGAACACCGGGGCGGCCTTGGGATTCGGGAAGCCGTAGAGAACATCGAGCGCCTCACCCGCGGCCGCGATCAATCCCTGCTGCAACATCAGTGCGGGCCCCAGTGAACGATGCTGGGGCAGCACGGCGAGGTCCACGAGCACGCCCCCGCGCAGTTCCCGCCCCTGCCACACGAGGCGGCGCCTGCCTGCGGATGCCGTGCCCACGTGCGTCTGCGTCGGGACATCGAGCAGCAACTGCAACAGTGGCTCGCCATGCGGGCAGCGCAGGTAGAACCACTCGTACTTCGCGGTCATCCGGGCGTCCTGGCCCAGATTGCCACGCCACAACGACAGCACCGTCTCCCGGTCGCGCGCCGGATGGCCGGCTCCCACGAGGTACTGCGGCGGGGTGGGCATGGCGTTCATCGCTCAGTCCAGTTCGGGAACGTCGCCGGCCAACACCGGCGCCATGTGCAGATACTTCGTGGTGCGGCGCTTGTTGCGGACGTCGTCGTAGACGGCCTGCGCGTGCGCCGGCGTGATGCCCAGGGCGATGGCGAGCTCGCTGGCGGGGCGGCCATGGTTGAGCGCCCAGATGGCGAGATCCATCTGCTGGTAGGGCAGGGCGAAGTAGAACTCGTCCTGGCCCTGGCTCAGGCTGTAGGTGTCGGTGGTCGGGATCGCGGCGCAGACGCGCTCCGGCAGGCCGAGGTGGCGTGCCATGCCGTAGACCTGCGACTTGTACAGGTGCGCGATCGGCTTGACGTCGGCCGAGCCGTCGCCGTTCTTGACGAAGAAGCCCTGGTCGTACTCCACCCGGTTCGGCGTGCCGACGACGCCGTAGTTCAGGCGGTCGGCGTGGAAGTACTCCAACGTCTTGCGGATGCGCTGCTTGAAGTTGGTGGCGGCGACGATCGTCAGGTAGTCGGCCAGCGCGAGATCGCGCTCGTGCATGGCGCCATCCGGCGACTGCGCGATCAGGCGGAAGCGGTTGATGCGGCCTTCGGTGCCGCCGTCGATGACGATCTTGAACTTCCAGCCCTCGCCGTACTCGGGCAGGGTGTTGCGCACCGCTTCGTCGCGGGCGCGGTAGCAGCCGATCGCCGCCAGCGCAGGGGCGATGTCCACGGTCTCGGTCCGCACGCCGAGGTGCTCGGCCAGGATGCGCGCGCGCGCGGCGCTGTCGTCGGAGGAATCCTGTTCGGGCAGGATCAGCGTGAACACGCGGTCGGGGCCCAACGCGCGCACCGCGAGCGCGGCGCTGACCGAGCTGTCGATGCCGCCGGAGATCGCGACCACCAGGCCGCGCCGGTGCAGTTGGCGCGCGGTGATTTCGCGCAGGCGCGCCGCGATACGGTCGGCTTCGCTCTGGTAGTCGATGTCGAGGACATGGTGATCGAGCTGGCTCATGGTGTCGTGGTCTGCTCCGTCAGTTGGACGCGTCTTACCTTGCCGGATGCAGTCCGCGGCAGGGCTTCGACGAAGGTGATGTGTCGGGGAATCTTGTAGGCCGGCAGGCGTGCACGGCAGTGTGCCTTGATGCGGTCTTCCGCACGGGGGATGCATTCGTCCGCTACCACGAAGGCCTTGATGACCTGGCCCAGCGTGTCGTCGTCGATACCGACCACCGCCACTTCGCGGATGCCGGCAAGTTCTGCGATGACTTCTTCCACGTCGTTGGGGTGCACGCGGTGGGCACCGGTCTTGATCATGTCGCTGCGTCGGCCCTGCAGGAACAGATAGCCGTCGGCGTCGACATGGCCGAGATCGCCGGTATGCAGCCAGCCATCGCGCAGGACTGCCCCGGTGCCGGCGGGATGGTTCCAGTAGCCCTGCATGATGCCGGGCCCACGCACGCAGACTTCGCCTGCTTCGCCCGTCGAGGCGGGGCTGCCGTCCTCGCGCAGGATGCGCCACTGTGTATCCTGCACCGGGATGCCGACCGAGCCGCGCTTGTCGTCAAGCCGTTCCGGCGGGAGCCAGCTGATCCGCGATGTGGCTTCGGTCTGGCCGTACATCAGGAACAGGCGCGCATCCGGAAGCACGGCGCGGACACGGTCGGCCACGGCGGGCGCCATCGCACCTCCCGCCTGCGTCAGGTAACGCAGCGAAGACAGGTCGTGGCTGCGGCGCTCCAGCATGTCTATCAGCAACACGTAGGTGGACGGAACGCCGGAGAAGCCGGTCGCGCGGTGGCGCTGCAGCGCGTCGAGCACCTGGATCGGGAAGACCATGCCCGGGCCAAGCACGATGCACGCACCGCTGGCCAGGTGGGTATGCAGCACCGATGCGCCGTAGGCGTAGTAGAACGGCAGCACGCTGACGATCACGTCGTCGCGCGTCAGCTCCAGATAAGCGACGACGGCATCGGTGTTGGCGGCGAGATTGCCATGGCTCAGCATCACGCCCTTGGGCTCACCTGTCGTGCCCGAGGTGTAGAGCAGTTGTGCCAGCGTGTCGTCGGCATCGTCCTGCGGCCAGTCGTCGTCGCCCTCGGCACGTGGCAGGTCGTCGTCCGGGGACAGCGCGATCGCGCGTGGCATGGGGGCGGTGTCGTCCCATTGCGCCAGCGTCTGCTCCATGTCGCGATGGCCACTCTCATGCACCACGAAGCGCGCGCCGCAGTGGCGCAGCCAGGGCATGAAGTCGCGCGAGCGTGCCTGCGCATTCAGGGGCGCGGCGACGCCGCCGGCCAGCCAGATGCCATACAGCGCAACGGCGGCTTCGATCCTGTTCGGAAGCACCAGCGCCACGCGTTCGCCGGCCTGCAGGCCGGCCTCACGCAGGTGGTGCGCGAAGCCGGACGCTTGCGACCAGAAGCTGCCGTAGTCGATCGTGCGATCGCCCTCCACCATCGCGGTGCGTTGCGGCGTGGTACGTGCGATCCGCGCGAGTCGGGTGGCGAGGCGCTCCATGGCGACGGCGTACGGGACGGGTCAGCCGGCCAGCTTGCGCGAGACGAACGCGTCGACGGTCTGGATGGAATCGAAGTTGGCGGGAGTCATCTCCTCCGCCGCGATCTGCAGCTTGAACGCGTCCTCCAGGAAGAACACCAGCTCGTGGATCCCGGTCGAGTCGATGATGCCGCCCTGGATCAGCGAATCCTGATCGCCCACGGCGGAAGGGTCATCCGAGAAGAGAAAGTTCTGCAGGATGAAGGTTTTGATCTGCTGCTTCTGCGGCATGGTTTCCCCAACGCTTCTTGTTCCGTTGCTGCTCACATGAACGGCGGTTCCGCGTATCACCGGCCATCCGGATGAGGTGCTGGCCGCCGATCCGCCGGTGCTACCATCGCCGCCCAGTATCCGCGCCGACAGGAGTCCACGATGCGTTTCTCCCTGTGTCTGTTGGTCCTGGCGCTGGCGGCGTGCCGCCAGGCCGATCCCGTCGCCGCGCCCGCGGCGCCTCCCCGCTCGGTGCAGGATCCGGCGCCAACGGCCTACGCGTCGGAGAGGCAGGATTTCGTGGTGTCGGAACAGGTCGTTGGCCTCGACCATCCGTGGTCGCTCGCCTTCCTGCCCGGCGGCGGCATGCTGGTCACCGAACGGGCGGGGCGACTGCGCAGGATCGCCGCCGACGGCAGCGTGTCGGCACCCTTCACCGGGTTGCCCGAGATCTTCGTCGACGGACAGGCCGGCCTGCTGGACGTCGCACTGTCACCCGGTTACCCGCAGGACGGATGGGTCTACCTGGCCTTCGCCGAGCCCAATTTCCGCGGCAACAAGGCAGGGACTGCAGTCGTGCGCGGCAAGCTGCAGGGTGATGCGCTGGTCGAGTCGACCGTCGTGTACCGGCAGGAGCCCAAGCTCTCGCACGGCACCCATGTCGGCGCACGGCTGGTGTTCGACGACCAGGGCAACCTGTTCGTCACCCAGGGCGACAATCGCGTCGGTGCGGCCACGGCGCAGGAGCTGGACAAGCTCTCGGGCAAGATCGCGCGCATCCATCCCGATGGCACGGTGCCGGCCGACAATCCCTTCGTGTCGCGCGCAGGTGCCCGTGGCGAGATCTGGTCGTACGGGCATCGCAACGTGCAGGGTGCAGCCCTGCATCCCGTGACGCGCCAGTTGTGGGCCACCGAACATGGGCCCATGGGCGGCGATGAACTCAATCTGCCCAAAGCCGGCCTCAACTACGGCTGGCCCGTGATCACGCACGGGATCGACTACAGCGGCCGGCCCGTACCGGGTTCACAGGGCAAGGCGGCGCCCGGCATGGAGCAGCCCCATCACGTCTGGGCGAAGTCCCCCGGTCTCAGCGGCATGGCGTTCTACACCGGCGACGCGTTGCCGGGCTGGAAGGGCAACCTGTTCCTGGGCGCGCTGGCGGACAAGGCGCTGATCCGCCTGGAACTGGACGGCGACCGCGTGGTGCACGAAGAACGCCTGCTGACCGAACGCAACCAGCGGATCCGCGATGTGCGGCAGGGGCCGGATGGCGCGCTGTACGTGCTGGTGGATGCGCCGGCACCCGACGGCAAGCTGCTGCGTATCGCCCCTGCGCCCGCAACACCCGCACCGGCACAGGCTGCGTCGCAGTAGCGCGCGAGGGTCAGCCGGCCGCGCTCGCAGCCGGCTTGCGCGCGATGAAATCCACGCTGGTGATGCACAGCTGCTCGGCCGGGACGTGGGCGAACTGCGGGTGCACGGGCGTGCCGGCGAGCTGGCGCATGCGTTCGGGCCGCGTCGTGGACGTGTCCAGGTCGATGTCGAATCCATGCCGGCGCGCGCCTTCCACGAACCAGTGCGCGCGCAGGCGGTTCTGGTAGAGAAAGGCGTTGTTCCAGCGCTGCCACTGGTTGTCGGAATATTTCAGGTAGTGCAGCTGGTGGATGCTGCGGTCCACGTACGCGTAATGGTCGCCGCAATTGACCGAATGGAACATCAGGCCGCGCGGCGACAGGATCCGCATGGATTCGGCATACATCGCATCGATCACATCCGGCGGCACGTGTTCGAGCACGCTGTTCGAGAACACCACATCGACATCGCCGTCCGGAAGCGCGGTGCGGGTGGCATCCGCCGGCGAGCGGTAATGGATCACGCCGCCACTGGCGGCGTCGAGGTCGGCACCCGCGCGCAGGCGGTCGAGCAGCTGCCGATGGCGCTGTTCGACGTCGGCGAGCGGAACTCCGGCGGCCGTGGCGATGCGGTCGAGGAAACGGCCGAGCACGTCCGCACAGCGCAACGTCAGCTCCATGCGCAGGTGCGGGTTGAGATCGTACGTGGTCACGCGTGCGGCACCTGCCAGATAGCAGGCGAACGGGAACGTGGGGTACCACCCGGTACCGATCTCGAAGCAGCGGACGCCGGGCAGCACCACGCCGGCGCCGCGCAGGTGGCCGATCATGATTTCCCAGTCGTCCACCTTGGTCGCGAGTTCACCGTCGAAATCGCGCAGGCCGCCGAAGCGGCGCTGCAGGTGGAAGTGCAGCCCGTGCCCACCGGGCAGCGCGCCGAGAATTTTCTGGATGGTGCCCTTGACCCGCCAATCCATGCCTTGATCCCCTCGAGATGTCCGAGTGTGCGTCCTACGCGACCGCGCCGGAAGGTTGTGCCGCCGGGAGGGGCGACAAGCGCGCCTCGACGGTCTGGCGGTGCACCAGCATCGTGGAAAGGATGCCCACGAATGCCTGGTTGTCGGCAAAGCCCGTCGCCCGTCCAAGCCGGCACTTCTCCACCAGCCGCGATACCGGCGCGGGGTCGAAATAGCCGGCATCGCGGATCGCATCGGGCGACAGCAGGTCGGCGACGTAGTCCAGCGGCTTGCCGTCGAAAAAGAAGCTCTGGCTGTCCGGTGCGCGGTACGGCTGCTTGGTCCGCTGCACGATATCCGGCGGCAGCAGTTCCGCCAGGGCGCGCCGCAGCAGGTACTTTTCCGTCATGCCGCGGATCTTGAAGCTGGGCGGCAGGCGGTTGGCGAACTCGATGACGCGATGGTCGAGGTACGGGAAACGGCCCTCGATCGAGTTCGCCATCGCCACCCGGTCGCCCTGCGAGGACAGCAGGTAGCCGGCCAGCAGCGACTTGGCTTCCACGTACTGGTCGCGCGCGAGATCGCTCCATCGCGCGATGTCCGGCGGCAGCGTGTGCTCGTACGCCTCCAGCGGGTCCCAGTGCGCGGCCGTGGTCCGAAGGTCCGGCGACAGGAAGGCGAAGGCGCGCTGCGAGGTGGTCCAGCGGGGCACGTGCGCGAAGATCGGCCGGTGGAGGTGCTCCATGCCCTGGCCGAAGAACGATTGCGCGAACGCGGGACTGCTCACCGGCGAGTTCTGCAGGTAGCCGTACAGCTTCTCCAGCAGGCGCGGTCGCAGGCGCGAACCGGGCTGGCGCGCCCAGAAGCGTCGCACCTTGGCTTCCTTGAACAGGTCGTAGCCGCCGAACACTTCGTCGGCGCCTTCGCCGGTCAGCACGACCTTGTAGCCGTGCTGGCGCACACTGCCGGCCAGCAGCATCAGCGGGACGGGCCCGGTGCGCAGCACGGGTGTTTCCGTGTGGCGGATCAGGCGCGGAAACGCATTGCCGATGTCGCGGCGCGTGCACATCAGCGTGGTGTGGTCGGTGCCAAGGTGCCGCACCATCGCCTGCTGGTGCGCGCTTTCGTCGAACTCGCCATCCTCGAACGCCACCGAGAACGTGCGTACCGGCGTGTCGGTGAAGCCGCGGATCAGGGCGACGATGCCGGAGGAGTCGAGGCCGCCGCTGAGGTAGGCGCCCACCGGAACGTCGGCACGCAGCTGCAGGCGCACCGCATCGACCAGCAGTTCGCGCAGCTCCGCCGTGGCCTGCTCCAGCGTGAGCGGGTACCGTGAAGGCGATGTCGCGTCCGCGTCGGGGAACGTCCAGTCCCAATAGCGGCGCAGGTGCTGGCGCCCGTCGCGCTCCACCGTCAGCACATGCCCCGGTGGCAGGCTCTGCACGCCCTGGTAGAGCGTCTCCGGATCCACCGGCGCCCAGTAGGTCAGCGTCTGCAGCAACGCCTGCGGCTCGAGGTGCGCGCACTCCGGCAGTACCGCCAGCAGCGATTTCACTTCGGAAGCGAACCACAGGCGACCGCGCTGGCGGGTGTAGTACAGCGGACGGATGCCGGCGCGGTCGCGCGCCAGCACCAGGCGCTGGCGTTCGCTGTCCCACAGGGCGATGGCGAACTGGCCGTTGAGGTGATGGACGAAATCCTCGCCGTAGCGGTCGTACAGGTGCACGATCACCTCGGTGTCGGACTGCGTGTAGAACACGTGGCCCTTGTCCTCCAGCATCCTGCGCAGTTCGACGAAGTTGAATATCTCCCCGTTGAACACCGTCCACACGGTGCGGCGCGGATTGTGGATGGGCTGGTCGCCGGTAGACAGGTCGATGATCGACAGGCGCGCGTGTGCCAGTCCGATACTCGGCGCGGCGTGGAAACCGAAGCCGTCCGGGCCGCGGTGCGCCAGTGGCTGGATCATCCGCTCCAGCCAGGGCCGCGCCTCTGCCGAGACGACGCTGGGACCCATGAAACCCGCGATTCCGCACATGTGCTGCTTCCCCTGTCCGTGTTCTTGTCAGGCCCGGCCGGTGGCGTAGTACGCCCGGCCGGCATGCGTTTCGGCGAGCGCTTCCCCGCAGGCATCCAGGGTTTCCCGGGCGACCTGCTCCCAATCCCGGGAGAAGCGCCGCGCGAGTGCGGCTTCGTCCCAGGTCCGTTCCAGTGCCTGCACCAGTGCGGCCGCCAGTGCGTCCGCATCGCGCGCCGGGACCAGCACGCCGTTGGCCGCATCCACGACTTCCGGGATGCCGCCGACAGGGGTGGCCACCACGGGCCTGCCGCACGCCAACGCTTCGACCAGCACGTTCGGATGACCTTCCGAATAGCTGGGCAGCGTGACTACATCGGCGGCGACCATCCAGCGCGCCACTTCGGCGGGGGCCTGTGCACCGGCGAGTTGCAGCGGCAACGAGGGATCGGCGGCGAGCGCCGCGTCCAGCTCGCCCCGCAGGGGCCCTTCACCCACCAGCACCACGCGGGCGCGTGGCCGCTGCGCCACCAGGCGGCGCGACGCCTGCAGCAGTTCGCGCAGGCCCTTCTCGGCGACGAGACGTCCCACGTAAAGCACCACCTCGGCATCCTCCGCCACGCCGAGCGCACGCCGCGCGGCGCTGCGGTCGCCGGGATGGAACAGACTGGCATCGCAGCCATTCGGAATCGCGCGGACACGATGCGGCTCGGCGCCGTAGCCCTCGACTGCGACGCGCCCCAGGTCTTCGCTGACCACCAGCAGCCGACGCGCCGCGCGGACCACGGGTCGGGTCAGGCGGCGGCTGATGGCATCCCGCACGCGCAGGTCGGAGCCGCGCGCACCTGCGACGAAGGGGACGCCGGCCGCGCGTGCAGCCCGCATCGCGCCGTAGCCGTCCGGATACAGCCAGTAGGCCAGCACCACGTCAGGCGCGAAGGCGCGCAGCGGCGCGGCGAGCGCCCGTGCACACAGATGGCCATTGAAAGGGCGGCTGATCGCCGGCAACGCGGGATAGCGCACATGGTCCACGTCGCAGCCGGGCGCGACCTGCGCATCCTCCACGGGGCGATACAGGTAGCTGCGCGGCTGTGCCCAGCGGGGATACGAAGCGACCGGGCTGATCACCTTCACCTCGGCGAGCCGCGACAGTTCGCGCGCGGTCTGGTAGACGGGGCGGCCGCGGTTGGGTTCGCCGGCGATCGGGAACTGGGAGGTGACGATCAGGATACGCATGCAGGAGTCATGGAGGAGAGGCGGCCATGCTGTCCGCAGCACGGTGTGGTTGGCGTTATCAGAACCGAGTCATGCCGATGCAGGGGAACAGGGTGGGTCACGAAACGTCTACGCCCTCGCGGATGTTGGAACTGGACGCCCTGCGCGGTATCGCCGCTGTCGCCGTGCTGGGTTACCACTTCACAACGCGTTATCAGGAGCAGATAGGCCATGCCGGCGGCATGGCGCTGGACCTGCGGGTGGGCAAGTACGGCGTCTACCTGTTCTTCCTGATCAGCGGCTTTGTGATCTTCATGACGCTGGAGCGCACGCGCAACGCCATGGATTTCGTGGTGTCGCGCTTCTCCCGGCTCTTTCCGGGCTATTGGGCGGCCGTCCTGCTCACCGCCGCCGTGGTGTATGCCGCCGGGCTGTCGATGCAGCAGCTTCCGCTGGGGGCGCTGCTGCTCAATTTCACGATGGTGCAGGAGATCCTCGGTGCCGAGCATCTGGACGGGTCCTACTGGACCCTGCAGATCGAACTGTTCTTCTACGTGCAGATGCTGTTCTGGTTCGTGGTCGGCCAGCTCGGGCGCATCCACTGGATCATCGGCGGATGGCTGTTGTTGGCGACGGTCGAGGGCCTGTGCGAGAAGCATCACTGGCACTTCTCGTACTGGGTGCGGGAACTGCTGGTCCTGCGCTTCATTCCGTTCTTCGCGCTGGGCATTCTCTTCTATCGCATGCGTCGCTATCCGGGCGAGTGGCGGCTCAACTTCGTGATGGTGTTGTTGGCGCTGCTGGCCATCGCGATTGGCGAACGGCCGGTGTTCCTGCCGGTGGCGCTGGCCTGCTGCGCGATCTTCGCGCTGTTCCTCCGGGGCGGGCTGGGATTCCTCGATACGCGCCTGTTCGTGTTCCTGGGCGGCATCTCGTATGCGCTGTATCTGGTGCACCAGGCCATCGGTTTCGTGGTGATCCATCAGCTGGAGCAGCGTGGCGTGCCGGCGTTGCTGGCGTGCGCGGTGGCGGCTGCGCTGTCGCTGGCCCTGGCGGTGGGCCTGAACCGTGGCGTCGAACGGCCGATGATGGCGTGGATGCGCGAAGGCTGGCGGCGGCGCGGGATGCGCCTGGAGACGACGTGAGCGATCATCCGGTCACCGGATACTCGCACCGGCACGGGACGCTTGCTTGAACGATCACCGAAAGATCTTTTCCGGCGCCGCACTCGGCATCATCGGCGGCCTGTCGGGGCGCGCCGTGGGCCTGGTAGGAACGCTGCTGATCGCACGCCACCTGACGCCGGACATCGTGGCCGAAGTGACCGTGGCCACGGTCATCGCGCTGACCGGCAACTGGATCGCCGCGTGGGGGTGCGGCCAGTATGTCGTGGTCCGTGGGGGCGAGGGCAGGGAGGCCATCTTCGCCGCGAGCATGGTGTACCTGCTTGCAGGCATCGCCATGATCGCAGTGCTCTGGTGGGCCACACCGACGCTCGCGCTTTGGCTGCAAGCCCCGCGGGTGGCCGACTACCTGCCTGGCGCCCTGCTGGGCATCGGTATCCGCCGCCTCGGCGCGATGCCGGACAAGCTGCTCGCACGCGAGCTGCGCTTCGGGCGGATCGCGCTGGGCACCGCGCTCGGCGACGTGGCCTATGCGGTGGTGGCCGTCTCGCTGGTCAGCACGACCACGCTGGGCGGGCAGGCGATGATCATCGCCTTCATCGTCCAGTCCTGCGTCATTGCCGGCGCGACGATCACGGCCACGCGCCTGCGCGACTGGCTGCTGCCGGTGAAGGTATCCGCCGCGCGGCTGCGCGACATTCTCCGCTTCGGCGCACCGATCACGGGCGAGATCGTCCTCAGCGAGGGTGCGCGCTACTGGGACAAGCCCTTGATGTTCCGGCTCGTGGGCGCGCATGACGCAGGCAGCTATGGCATGGCGTTCAATCTTGCGCAGTTGCCTGCGGTCTATGTGGGGGGGCATATCGGCACGGTGATGGTGCCGGCCGTGACGCGCGCGCCGCCACAGGAGCGGCCCGCACTGATGGTGCGCGCGCTGACGTTCGCGGCATTGCTCCTGTTCCCGATGTCGGCGGGCCTGGCGATATGCGCGCCCACCCTGGTCGCCGCGCTGCTGCCCCCGGCCTGGTCGCAGGTCGCGCCGCTGCTGGGCGTGCTCGCCCTCGCGTCGCTGCCCGGGACGGGCAGCTTCATCCTGTCCGCGTTCCTCGCGGCACATGCGCGCAATCATTGGCTGATGTGGATCGAGGTGGCGACCATGGCGACCCTGGTGTCGTCGTTGTGGCTGCTGTCGAAGGGCGGTGTGCTGATGGCGTCGGGTGCCATCGGCGTGGCTGCGCTCGTGCAGTGGCTGCTCACCGTGAGGGCATGCCGCGCCGACGGCCTGCGCCTGCAGGGGCTGGCGGCGCCCTGGCTGCGCATCGCGCTGGCGTGCGTGGTGATGGGGGCGGCCGTGCTGGCCTGGCGGTGGGCCACGCAGGCGCACCTGGCCATCGGCTGGCGGCTGGCGGGCGAAGTGCTGGTGGGCATGGTTGTGTATGGTGTTGCGATGTGGGGCGTCGGGCGCGACCTGGTCGGGGACGCGCTGGCGGGATTGGGGATGTCGCGTCGGCGACACCTCGAAGATCGGGTGCGAGAAGGGGAAAGCACACCATGATTCATTTCGATGCCATCGCCTTGCTGCGACGGCCGGCGGCGAAGCAGTGCACGATGGCGCTGTCGGAGGAGCAGCGCTTCGTCGAACTGCGGGAAGCGGACATGGACCGCCTGGTGGCGGCGTACCGCGCGAACGGTATGTCGGGGAAACCGGAACGCATCCTGCGGCGCTATCGCCACGGCATGCGCTGCTTCGGCATCCTCGAGGGCGAGGAACTGGTGGCATGGTTCTGGGCGCTGCATGGCGTGCCGCGCTACATGGACGAACTGGCGTGGCAACTGCCGCTGACACCCTCCCAGGTATGGCTGCGCGATGCGTTCGTGGTGCCCAGGCGGCGCGGGCGGCGCCTGCTGGTGGCGATGATGGGGCAGGGGATGAGCGTCGAATCCACGCCGATGGAGTATTTCTCCGACGTGAGCGTGTCCAACCGGCCGTCGTTGCGGGCCCACGACGCGATGGGTTTCAGTCGCTATGCGACGGTACGCAGCCTGCGGATTGGCGACGCATGGTTCTGGCGCAGCCTGCCACCGGAGGAATTCCCGGCGCCGACCATGATCAGGCCTGCGCAGCGTCGCCTGCGCTTGACGGCCGAAGAGATCGCCTGGCACCGCGAACAGATCGCGTGATGCCGGGTGGCGTCAGTTGTCGTGTCCCCGCCTGTACGCGAGCGGGCGCAACGGGCGCGCCGCCGCGATCAATCCGCGCGGCAGCCCGCCTGCGTGCAGGATGCCGGAGGCCATGGGTTGGCGGTCGGGCAGCAACTCGCCCATGTAGGAATCTTCGTGGGCCTGGCTGTCGAACAGGGCCAGCTCGGGCCATCGCCCGTCCAGGGCCTGCAGCAGGTGCCATTCGTTGAGTTTGCCGGGGCTGGCGTTGGCGAAGTCCGCATCCCAGCCCGTCTTGAATCCGCTCAATCCATTGCCGCACAGCAGGTTGCTGCTGGAAGCCACCACGCGGTCGCCGCACAGCGTTTCCACGAACACCATGTGGCCGCGATCCGCCAGGCGCGCGCTGGCTTCCAGGAAGAACGTGCGCTCCGCGCCGGATGCGAGCATCGAGCTGCCCTGTGCGCCCTTCCAGCCCGCATCCTCCAGGGTCAGGTGGCGGCTGGCTGCATGGGAATCGGCCTCACGCCCTTCGAGGATGCGCAGGCTGACATCGCCGCGTTCCTGCAGTCGACGCGATCGTCGACGCAGGTCCTTCGCCACGTTCGGCCGGACCCGCGCGGCGGCCGGCACATCACCCGGAATGCGGCGCAGTACCGGTCTGCGCGAGAAACCGGTCTGGCTCCAGCGCAGTCCGGTTCCCTCGCGCAACGCCGCCCACAGTTCGCCGTCGGCGGCGACGTTGTGCCACACGACCGCGCGCTCGCGCCAACTGCCCCGGTGCATCAGGCGGGCGAAAGCCCCGGCGATGGCGCCGGCCTCGCCCGGCAGGTGCAGGATGCCGGACTGGAACGCATGCAGATGCCGATACGCGCGCCAGTGCGGCATCGGCACGAACAGATTGGCGGCGCGTCGCTGCAGGCAGGTCAACGCCAGCAGATCGCGTCCGCGCTCGATGGTCAGCACCACCGGAGGCGCATCCGGCGTCAGCCAGCGGGCGGCCGCCTGCACGAAACCGGGTAGCAGGAAGGGCACGGAGGCCGCAGTGGCACGCGCCAATCCGTCCCAAGCTTCGAAGTCGGCCGCGGTGAGTTCGTCGAGTGTCCGCAGCCGCGTGCGCAACATGCTCACGGCAGGACCTCCTGGCCATGCCGGCGGCGGTACAGGTCGACGATGCGTGCACGCCAACCCACCCGGTCCACCGACAGCCATGCCATGCGGCCTTCGGCCATGGCCAGTGAGCGCTTGTACTCGGCGTTGCCGGCCATCAGTTCGTAGCGGTCGAAGCCATGGCCGGCGAACTCGTTGATGGCCGTGCTGAGCAGCAGCAGCCCCGGGCTTCCCGTGCCGCCGATCTGCCGGTAGTTGATGCCGGCCTGGTAGAAATACGCGATGCCGCGCCAGACCAGGTGGTACAGGTAGCCCACGATGGTGCCGCCCGCCTCCAGGCGCATGAGATGGACGCCGGTCTCCTGCGTGGAGGCCGCGATCAGGGCGTGGTGGAACGCGATGATGCGCGGATCGGCGAACGCGCCCTGTTCGCCGGAATCCTCGTCCCAGTGCGCCTGGTGCAGGCGGACCAGTTCGTCGAAGAATTCCAGCCGGTCGGCGAGCGTCACCGCCGTGCAGCAGGCCAGTGGGCCGAACTGGTCGATCAGCTTGCGAGCCGTGCGGCGCAGGTTGGCGCGCGTGCGGCTGCCCGGCACGGTGGTGACGTAATCCTGGTGGCCCAGGCGCAGGCCGGCCAGATCGACATACGGGGTCGCGCTGCTGGTCCGCTGCAGGCGAAGGCGCGGTGAGCGCAATCGCTCCAGCGGGAGCGCGTCCATGTCGATGCCCGGCAGGTAGAGGGTCAGCCAGTGGCGCTCACGGCGTTCGAAGTGGTCGACGCAGGCGACCAGCACATCGTCCTCGTGTCCCGCGAGCGACAGCACGCCATTGAACTCGACGGTGATGCTGTCCGCCACGCGATCACCGACCTGGTGCAGGCGCACATGCTTGAGCCCCAATGCGAACCAGCGCCGCTGTTCCACCACGATACCCAGGCCGACCACACGGCCCTCGACATGCACGGACAGCAGGCGCGCGCGCCGCAGCGGGCACAGGGTACGAAGCCAGGTGCCGATCCACATCCAGCTCTGGAAGAAGCTGCCACGCGATTGCTGCTCGAGGGCCCGCCATTGCGTTTCCAGCAGGTCCAGCGGGGGCAGCGGCTCCACCCGCACGTCATACCGGGCAGACGGCGTCACGCTGTCACCCGAACGTCGCATCCAGTCCCCTCTCCACGCCCACCCGCGGGGTCCAGCCCAGGCCGGTGCGTGCGGCCGTGGTGTCGAAGTTCGCCAACGGCCGCAGCGAGCGCACGCGATAGCGTGTCAGCGGCACGTCGCGGCGCAGGATCCTGCCCAGTTGCTCCACGCCGAAGCCCAGGGTCATGAACATCCAGCGCGGAACCCGCACGACCTTCACTTCGTCGCCGAACTTCCGCGTGCAGCGGGCCAGGTAGTCGGCCTGGGTGATGTGCGAGGTGTCCACCACGTTGAACAGCGGGTGCGCCGGTGCCGGTGTGTCGGCCGCGCACAGCAGCGCGTCCACCACGTCGTCCACGTACACCAGCGGCAAGGCCTGCGCGCCGTCGCCGACGGCGACCCAGCGACCGGCCAGGGCGATGACGCCGTTCGGGGTGACCTTCTCGGCGCCGGGCCCGAATATCTGGCCAGGGCGCACGACGATGGCGGGCAATCCCCGCTGTGCCACCGCATCCAGCACCATGCGTTCGGCCGACAGCTTGGTCTGGGTGTAGGCACCGCGCCAGTCGGGATGCGGCTCCAGCGGCGACGATTCGGTCATCACCGCGTTCACGTCGCGCCCGGCGTGGTCGAACACGCTCATCGAGCTGACGTACACCAGCCGCTTCACCGAAGCGTCGACGCAGGCATCGACGATGTTGCGCGTGCCCCAGACGGTGCCGGCCTCGAAGTCGCGCGGTCCACCACGCATCGCGGCGCCCACGTGGTAGACCAGCGGCACACCGTCGACGGCATGGCGCACGATGCGCGGGTCGCCCAGGTCGCCGATGACGGTCTGGATATCCTTGTCCTGCGCGAAAGCCGCCACCGGGCGACGCACCAGCACGCGCACCGTCCTGCCCTGTTCGCGCAGGCGTGCGACGACGCGCTTGCCGAGGAAGCCGGCGGCGCCGGTGACCAGCACGTCCGCCGGCGGAAGCGCGGCGTAGCGCGATTCCAGCAGCGCGATGCGCTCTGCATCAGGGGCTGCGCAGACCGGTTCCAGCAGCTGCGCGATACGCAACGCGTCCTCGCCCGTGAAGGGAGGAGATGCATTGTCGCGCGCGGCGCGTGCGAACTCCGCCGCGCCCCGCCGGATGCCGGGTGACGGCTTGAGCATGCCGGTGGCGAACCGCACCACGTTCCACGGCACGCGGAACACGTCCTTGCATGCACTGGCGAAGGCGTTGACCACGATGCCGATGAACTTCGGCCCGGGCAGCACCCGGTGGATGCGGCATGTCTGCAGGAAGCGGTCCACCTCGATCGTGCCGCGCGTGCCGCGCACGAACACGCGGTTCTCCATCGGCCGGGCGTTCCACGACAGCAGCAGGCGGCCCACGCCATCGCGCGCCACCGCGTGCGCCTGCCATTCGTCGAAGTGCAGGTTGGGGTCGGTGCCGCGGGCCTGGCAATCCACCCGCAGTTCGCGCACCGGTCCGAGGAAGGCTTCCAGGGTATACAGGCCATGCACGCCCAGGTCGCGGAACGGATACGAGCCCTGGGTGACCGAGCCCGGCAGCGGGCCACCGGCATACGGCGGATATTCCGAGTTGCGCACGATCTCCACCGACACCACGTCGCCGATGCGTCCGTCGCGCACCGCCTGGATGGCCTGCATGAGCACGGGATCGAAAAGATCGGAATGGTTCACGCCGAGCTGCAGCTTGCGCGCGCGAGCGGCGGCGATCATTGCCTCGCAATCGTCGACGGTATCGGCCATGGGTTTTTCCACCAGCACATGGCAGCCCATGTCCATCGCCCGCAGGGCGATGGCGGCATGGAAGGCAGGCGGCGTCAGCACATAGACCGCCTGGGGACGCTGGTCCGCCAATTCGTCCAGATGGGCCGCGACGCGCGGCACCTTGAAGCGGTCGGCCAGCGCCTGCGCCGCGGTGAGGTTCGGGTCGCAGATGCCGACGACGTCGACGAAATCCAGCTCGGCCAGGGCGGCGAGGTGATGGGTGGCGACATAGCCCGCGCCGACGATGGCAACGCGCAGGCGGGTGGAAGCGGGAACGGTCATGGGGCAGGGGTCATCATGGAGGTATGTGGTCGGTGATCGAGCGCGTGGGTCACGGTGGCCAGCACGTCCTCGACCCGGCGGTCCCAGGTCTGCGCCGCCACGGCGGCGACGCGTTCGTCGGCGGCCTCGCGGCTGTCGTCGCGCAGTGCCTGCTCGAGGGCGGCGAGGAAGCCGCCCCGGTCTTCCGCAATGCGGACCCACTGCGCGAACTTCGCGATCTCGGGGTTGTACGTGCTCACCACGGGCTTGCCGGTGGCCAGGTACTCGCGCAGCTTGAGCGGGTTGGCGTTGGCGACCTGGCGGTTCATCCGGTACGGGATGATGGCGGCGTCGAACGCCTTCGCCCATTGCGGAAGCGTGGGGTAGGGTTGGGGGCCGGCCAGCCGCACATTGGGCAGTGCCCGCAGCGAAGACACATCGACCGCCGGATGGCCGACCAGCAGGAAGCTCCATTGCGGGCGCTGTTGCGCCAGCCATGCGATCAGCTCGATGTCGATCCATTCGTGGATCGAGCCGATGTAGCCGACCACGGGCCCCTTCAGGTCGCGTGCGCCTTCCGCCACGGGCGTGTCGGGCATGCGCGCGGTGAGGAACAGGTCGAGGTCCACGCCGTGCGGGGCGTACGTGGCCGTGGGATTTAGCGCCTGTTTGAGGGGCAGCAACGACGGTGGCGCGACGAACAGCTGGTCGGCCTCGCGGCTGAGCGCCTCGTCGCGGCGACCGATCAGGTCGGCATCCACGCCGGGATGCGCTGCATAGTCGTCGATGCAGTAGTACACGCAGAAGTCCTCGCCCAGGCGGTGCGCGAGGAAGCCCGGGTGGGGGACGACGAACCACGACAGGTAACGGGTGATGCCGACCATGCGCAGCGCGCGTCGCACGGCCCAGCGGCTGAAGAGCCGGTTGAAGACCTCCACGCCGGGAATGCGCCGGAACGGCAGCTGCGGCACGGTGCAATGCCAGAAGCCCTCGCGGATCGGTACCGGCGGCCGCAGCGCGGCGGCCAGCTTGCGCCATGCGCGCTTGAGGTCGCGCCCGGAGGTGTTGGGCGCCCGCATGCCCGGGGAGTCCACGTAGAGCACGGGCATGCGGTTCGCCAGGCGCGTGGCGACGTGATGGCTGCTGGTGCGGTTCTCCGCGTTCCAGTCGTTGCCGAAATAGACCACGCCGCGCCCCTGCAGCGCGGTGGACGGATCACTCATCACGCCACCAGCCGATGAGCCAGGCGGTGCCGCCATGGTGGATCCAGGTCTTCTGCAGGCCGGGAATGGCCTCGACGTGCGGCCCCACGCGACCGCATGCCGGCGCGAAGAACGTCACCAGGCCGCAGCGGCCGAGATGGCGCATGCGGGCGATCGTGGCCGCAGGATCGCTCAGGTAGTAGAGCACCTCGCAGGCGGTGACGAGGTCGAAGCGATGACGCTCGTCGCCCCACGGTTGCTGGAACAGGTCGGCGGCGGCGAAGTGCGCCTGCGGCAGGCGAAGGCGCGCGCGTTCCACCGCGGCGGCACTGACATCCAGGCCGTACTGTTCGTCGCTGAGGCAGGCCAGATGCTGGGTCTGGTGTCCTTCGCCACACCCGATCTCGAGTACCGAACCCACGCGGCCGAACGCCTGCTCGATGACGCGGTTGGTGGCTTCGAAGCGCGTGCGCTCCATGGCCGAGTCCATGTTCCATGGATCCTCGACGCGATAGGCCAGATCCAGGCGCGCATGGTTGTCGTTGCCGCCCACGCCGCGCAGCGCATACTTCATCCACAGGCGACGCTGGGCCTTCTTCAGCAATCGGGCGGTATCACTCCACATTCGCGTGTCCTCTTTCCTTGTCCGCTCAGCCGCACGCGGCCGGGCCGCGTGGGCCCTCGGTTGCCTGGTGCGCGGAGTCACGTCCTGCGGGCAGCGGACGCGAAGGTGCGCTGTACCAGCCGATGATCCTGTCGCATTCGATGTCGACCCACGAAGGACCGTAATGCCAGCGCGCAGCATGCTCGGTTGTCGGCTCGCCCAGGATCCTGCGCGCCTGCCCGGTGTCCATGCCCAGTTCGAGCTGCCGCGCGGCGCGTGGCTGCCATGCCGCGGCGGAGGCATCGCCGGGGCCGGCGGGATCGAGGGTGGGGACGGCGGCGCGGTTGGCGCCCAGCCAGTACAGCAGGGCGGCGACCAGGGCGCCGATCAGCAGGTAGCGGCGTGAACGGGGCGGCGCGGGTGTTTCGTCGTACGCGGGCATGTCGTGGGCGACGGGTTCGGTCTGGGCCGGGGCGTGCATGCTGCGCCGTGGTGCGGAGGCGCCCGGCAGCCGTCCATGCACGCGGTGGAAGTCGAGGGTCGCTTCGTACAGGCGATTCAGGCGCTGCAGTCGCGGCAGGTCCGAGGCATCGCCCTGCATGTCCGGGTGCAGGGCCGCCACGCGCCGGCGATAGGCCTGCTTGAACGCGGCCATGCCGCATTCCGCGTCCAGCCCCAGCTCTTCGTACATGCTGACGAAGTCGGTATCGTCCGACATTGGTGACGCGCCCCTGTATCGCCGTCGGCGCCTTCTTGGCGCGTGATGTCTGCTTTCCCAGCTATACGCGTTCCGGGGCGCGATCCGGCCAGTCCAGGGGCTGGCCGCGCGCGCCGGCTTTCTACGTATTCACCAGCACAGGCAAGGTTGCCGAACTGCGGATGATGATGACCAGGGGATCATCGATGAGCGTCGCGGCGCGCGTGGGGCGCCGGCAGCTGTTGGCACGCTGGTGCCATCGGCTGGGCGCGCTGCCATTGCTGAAGCGCGTGAGGCCGGGGGCGCACGGGGAAGTGCGCGTGCTGGCGTACCACCGCGTGCTGGAGTCGTCCGACCCGAAGGGTTTCAGTTTCGATCCGGAGTTGATCAGCGCGTCCGCGGACGTCTTCCGCCAGCAGATGCAGCACCTGAAGGCGAACTTCGTGCCGATGCGCTTCGACGAGGTGCTGGACCATCTCGATCGCCGCAGGCCATTGCCCGCAGGAGCCACGCTGGTCACCTTCGACGACGGCTACGACGACAACTACCGCATCGCGTTCCCGAGCCTGCGCGACCTGGGCATGTCGGCGATGTTCTTCGTGTCCACGGGCCACATCGATTCCGGGCGGCCGTACGCGTACGACTGGCTGGTGCACATGCTGTGCTCGGTGCCCGACGGCGCGCGCCTGCAGGTGCCCGAACTGGGTATCGACTGGGGGTTGGAAGCCACGCTGGCGGAGCGCCGGCGACAGGCTTCCGACCTGCTGTACCGGGTGAAGCTGCTGGATGACGACGAGCAGGCGGCACTGGTCGCCCGGCTGGAAACCACCTGGGGCATCCCGCGCGCGGTGGGTCACCCGGATTGCCGGCCCATGACCTGGGACCAGCTGCGCGAGATGCAGCGTGGCGGCATGGAGATCGGGTCGCACGGCGTGGACCACCGCATGCTGGCGAAGCTGCCGCTGGAGCGCATGGTGGGCGAGGTACGCGAATCCAAGCTCGCGCTGGAGCGCGAACTGGGCGTGCCCGCGCGCGTCATCTCGTATCCGGTGGGTGGGCCCGATGCGTTCAACCACGACACGGTCGAGGCGGTTCGCGCAGCGGGCTTCGGGCTGGCATGCAGTTACGTGGCCGGCGTCGGCCGGCTCGGGCCGGGCACGCAGTTCTCGCTGCCCCGCCTGCCGGTGGAACGGCACATGGACATGCCGTGGTTCCAGGCGATGATGGCGCTGCCGGAGCTGTTCACCTACGCCTCGCGGCTGCGCACGGGCTGAGGCAGGGAGCGACAGGGGACCATGTTCTTTTTCTTGTTGGTGTACCTGATCCTGGTGCTGATCAGGCCACAGGATTACCCGGCGGTGGCCGAATCGCCCGGGCCGCCCCTGCAGTCCATCGCGCTGGTGCTGGCGGCGGGCCTGTGGGTGTTTTCGCAGCGCAAGTCGTTCAACCAGCCGCAGTACCTGCTGATCCCGATCTTCCTCTTCATCGCCATGGTGTCCAAGGTGGTGAACGGCTGGGCGGGCGGTGCGCTGTTCGTGTTCTTCGTGTTCGCCCCCGTGCTGCTGGCCTACGTGCTGCTCGCCAATGCCGTGGATACGCGCAAGCGCATGCAGGTGGCGATGGGGGTGTTCATCGTGTGTGCGTCGGTGCTGGCGGTGCACGGCATCGACCAGGCCAGCACGGGCATCGGCTGGACCGGCGTCGAGCTCTCGCAGGGCACGCGCATCCAGTACGTGGGCATTTTCAACGACCCCAACGACCTGGGCATGCTGTTCGTGATGTGCCTGCCGATGGCCTTCTATCTGAGCGCACAGGGTGGCTGGCTGGGGCTGAAGCGGCTGTTCTGGTGGACCGCCATCGTGTTGCTGGTCTGGGGCTGCTACCTGACCAATTCGCGCGGCACGCTGCTGGCGCTGGTGGCGATGCTGGGCGTGTACGTCTGGCGCACGCGCGGCCTGTTCCTGGCGGGCCTGATGGGCGCCGGCGCACTGGGAGGGCTGATGATGCTGCCCTCGCGCATGCAGGAAATGGATGTGTCCGAAGCCTCCGCGATGGGACGCGTCGAATCGTGGTACGAGGGCATCCAGATGTTCATCGGCAGCCCTGTGTTCGGCATCGGTGCCGGCGGCTACTCGGACCTGCATGAACTGACGGCGCACAACTCCTTCGTCCTGGTGCTCGCGGAAACGGGCATCGTGGGCTTCACCGTCTGGCTGGCGATCGTGGGCTACTGCTTCCGCATGATGCTGGCCATCGTGAACCGCGGCGACGACATCATCGACGACGTGCCGCTCGAGGTGCCCGACGATATCGCGCTGAAGGAATGGAGGACCGACAAGGCCTTGAGCCTGAGCCTGCTGTTGTCGCTGACCGGCTTCTTCACGGCGGCGTTCTTCCTCAGCCGCAGCTACGTGATCATCCTGTACCTGCTGGTCGCGCTGGTCGTCGGCCACTACACGCGCATGCGGTCCACGTACCCCAGCCTGCCGCAGTTCTCGCTCGACAGGGACATCATCCGCTGGCCCCTTATTGCCGTAATCGGCGTTATCGGGCTGTATCTGACCGTGAAGGTCCTGTTGGCCCTGGCATGAACTCCCGCTCGCGCACGCTCAGCAACACCCTGTTCTCCTCGGTGGGCATGTACACCGAGTACGTGCTGGGCATGCTGACGTCGATCATCATCGCCAGGCACCTGGGACCGGAGGGTTTCGGCACCTACAGCCTGGTGATCTGGCTGGTGGCGATGGGCGTGGCGACCACCAACTCGGGCACGGCCAGTGCGGCGATCAAGTTCATCGCCGAACTGCGCGGATCCGGGCACCTCGAACAGATCCCCTACGTGCTCACCTACCTGCGGCGCGCGCAGCGGGTGTTCATGCTGTTCGTGCTGCTGGCGGGCGCCGCGTTGTTCATCTTCGCCGGCGACCATGTCGCGCCCGGCATGAACCACACGCTGCTGCTGGGGTTCCTGATCCTCGGCGTGGTGCTGCGCTCGTCGTACATGTTCAACATCGGGGTGGCGAAGGGCTTCGAGAACTTCCGCGCCACCGCGATCGTGGCGCTGGTGTCCACCCCCATCAACCTGCTGCTCGTCATCGCGGCGTGGCAGCTGGACGCGCCGGTGGAATGGCTGCTGGCGGTGTTCTCGCTGTCGGGCATCGTCTTCTACGTGGTGTCGCTGCGGCAGATCCGTCCGCTGCTTCCGCCACGCCAGCCCGGCGTGGTGCTGCCGCCGACACTGCGTGCGCGCATCGGCCACCACATGCGCTGGACGGCGCTGACCGTGTCGGTCAGCTTCCTGGTGGCCAGCGAGGTGGAGGTGATGTTCCTCAACCTGTACGCGGACAGTCACGATGCCGGCCAGTTCAAGGTGGCCTACCAGCTGGCGGTCGGCGCGGCGGCGCTGGTGCCGGGGGTGTTCGGTGCGCTGCTGCTGCCGATGATGGCGAGCGCGCTCAGCCAGGGCAGGGAAGTCGCGGCGCGGCGCTTCGCCGGCACCACGCACTACCTGTCGCTGCTGGCGACGCCGCTGATGGCGTTCGGCCTGGTGTTCGGCGACGACGTGATCCACCTGTTGTACGGGCCCGAATACTGGGCGGCGGGCCCGTTGTTCTCCGCCTGCCTGTTCGCCACGTGCCTGACCACGATGGCGCAGGGGGCCTCCAGCATGCTGGTCAGCGCGGACCGGCAGCGCAGCATCCTGGTGCTGGCGGTGACCAGCGGCGTGCTGAAGCTGACGCTGTCCGCCGTGCTGATCGCGCACTTCGCCCTGGTGGGCGCGGTGATCGGTTACCTCACCGTGGCCCTGGTGAACGCCACGTTGTACATCTCGCTTGCGATCCGGGTCAGCCACGCACGGCTGGCCTGGGGCGCGCTGGGGCGCGTGCTGCTGGCGGGCGCGCTGGCGGCGGCGCTGGCGTGGCCGTTGCGGGGGCATCTGGTGCCCTGGGCGGCGGTCCTGCTGGGGGGCGTGCTGCTGGTGCTGTCGTATGCGCTGTTCACGCTCCTGCTGCGCTGCTGGAGCCGCGATGACATCGAGCACCTGCAACTGCTGCACCGCCGCTTCGCCGCGGGTCGTCCGCGCATGGGCGCGCGCCTGCTGGCGTGGGCCCACGAACGTGCGGGGGAAGGCGCCTCATGACGGGCCTCTACGAACCCCTGTTCCGCCATGTGCTTTTCCCCGCGTACGAATCCGGCTTGCGCGGGCGCAAGACGCTGTCGTACCTGCGCGAGTACGAGCGCCAGCAATGGCTGGCGCCGGAGCAGATCGATGCGCTCCAGTGGCAGAAGCTGCAACACCTGCTGCGCCATTGCTGGGAGCACGTGCCCTACTACCGGGAAACCTGGGCCGGGCTTGGCATTGCCGCGCCGGAGGACATCCGCGATCCCGCGCACTACGCGCGGCTGCCCGTGCTGGACAAGCCCACGATCCGCGCCAATTTCGAGCGCTTGATCGCCGGCCCGCAGCGGGCCGGCCTGCTCTACAAGACCACCGGCGGCTCGACCGGCGAACCCCTGAAGTTCGGCTACACGCGCGATAGTTATGAGCGCCGCGTCGCGATCATGTGGCGTGGCTACGGATGGGCCGGTGCACGGCTGGGGCAGCGCACCCTCTACCTGTGGGGCACGCCGCTCGGCGCGCAGAAGCGCAAGGACCTCCTGTACCACGGCGCCTTCAACCGCCGCATGCTCAATGCCTTCGAGATGGACCGCACGCGCATGGCGGAGTACGCCGATGCGATCGACCGTTTCCAGCCCGAAACCATCGTGTCCTACGTCGCGCCCATCGTGGAGATGGCGGACTGGCTGATCGCCACCGGTCGCCGGGTGCATGCGCCGCTGCGCATCCTGGGTGCCGCCGAGGCGCTGCATGACGCGCAGCGCACGCGCATCGAACAGGCCTTCGGCGCGCCGGCCTACAACACCTACGGCTGCCGCGAGTTCATGCTGATCGCCGCCGAATGCGAGCACCGCGATGGTCTGCACGTCAACGCGGACCATCTCAAGGTGGAACTCGGCCATGGCGAAAGTGCCGGCGGGGAAGGGCCGCGCGAACTCGTGATCACCGACCTGCACAACCTGGGCATGCCGCTACTCCGCTACGTCAATGGCGACCTTGCAACGCCCGGCCATGGCCGCTGCGCTTGCGGACGCGGACTGCCGCGACTCGCGCGCGTGGATGGACGCAAGCTGGATGCGTTGCGCACCCGCGATGGCCGGTTCGTGCCGGGCGAGTACGTGGTGTATGCCTTCCTGGGCGCGACCGGTATCCGGCGCTACCAGGTGGTGCAGAAGCAACTGGATGCATTCGAGATCCTGATCGTGCCGGACGCAGGTTTCGATGCCGGCATCATCGAGCATGTGCGGAGCGAACTGGTCAAGGTCGTGGGCGACAGTGTCGCCCTGAACTTCCGCCTCACGGACGAGATCCCGCTGACGCCCAGCGGCAAACAGCGGGTCACCGTGTCGGAACTTGGAGGGTAGGAAGAGCGTGGAGATCGTGCATTTCGTCGAGAACCTTGACCGGGGCGGGCTGGAACGCACCGTGGTGGACCTGATCGCGAGCCAGCGCGAGGCGGGTCACCAGTGCCGGGTCATCTGCCTGTTCAAGCTGGGCCTGCTGGCCAGGGAACTGCTGGCCAGCGGTGTCCGGGTGGACGCCTGCGGCAAGCAGCCTGGCCTGGACCTGCGCGCGCTGCGTCGCGCACGCGCGTTGCTGCGGCAGTCGCCCAACGCCGTCATCCACACGCACAACGCCATGGCGCACTACTACGCGGTGATGGCGTCGCTGGGCTTGCCCGTGAAGTGCCGCATCAACACCCGCCACGGCATGGGCGGTCGCTCGCGCAGCGGTCGTCAGGAATGGCTGTACCGGCAGAGCATGCGCTTCACCGACTACGCCGTCGCGGTATGCGAAGCCGCACGCGAGCGCTTCGCCGAAGAAGGCGTGCATCCGCGGCATGGCCTACTGGCGGTGCCGAACGGCATCCGGCTGGAGCGCTTCCGTTCCGCTGGCCCGGATGCACGCCAGACGCTTGCCACCGAACTTGGCTGGCCTGCGGGCAGCCGGATCATCGGAACCGTGGGGCGCCTGCAGCCGGTGAAGGACCACGCGTTGTTGCTGCGCGCCTTCGCCAAGGTGCGCATGCAGGTGCCGGAAGCCGTGCTCGCCATCGTCGGCGACGGTCCGTTGCGCGAGGCGCTGGAGGCGCAGGCTACGCAGGCCGGACTGGCGGATGCGGTCAGGTTCCTCGGTGACCGCCATGATGTGCCGCGGCTGCTCATGGGCATGGAAGTGTTCGCGCTGTCGTCGTCCAGCGAAGGCTATTCGATCGCGCTGCTGGAGGCGTGCGCGGCCGGACTTCCGATCGTGGCCACGGATGTGGGTGGCAACCGCGAGATCGTCCGCGAGGGTGTGAACGGCCGGCTGGTGCCGTCGGGCGATGCGGCCGCGCTCGCCACGGCGTTGATCGCGCTGCTGCGCGGCGGCGACCGTGCCGCGACGATGGGCCGGGCAGGGCAGGCGTGGGCGCAGGCGGAAGCCTCGTTCCGCACCATGGCCGAGCGTTACCATGGCCTCTACGAGGATGATGGCCAGGACATGTCATCCGGTGCGATGGCCGTGCAGGGACGCATCTCATGAAACTTTGCGCTTCCCGGTAACCCGATCGCCATGAATCCACGTCCACGACGCCTGAAACTGCTGCGCTTCCTGCCGAACGGCTGGCTGTCGACCGCCGGCCCGAGCGGGGAGCGGTGCGCGTTGTACCTGACGTTCGACGATGGCCCGCATCCTGCCCATACGCCGCCGTTGCTGGATCTGCTGGCGGAGCATGATGCCAAGGCCAGCTTCTTCCTGGTGGGGCGCGAGGTGGAACGGCACGACGCACTCGCGCGCCGCATCGCTTCGGAAGGGCACACGCTGGGCAACCATTCGTACTCGCATCCGGTCTTCGAATCGCTGACGCTGGGGCAGCAGATGGAAGAGATCGATCGCACCGAGAAACTCCTGCAGGGCATCGATGGCCGCGCACGCCACGCATTCCGTCCACCCCGCGGCGTGTTGAGCGTACCGATGCTGGCGCGGCTGGTGGGGCGCCGGCACCGCATCGACTACTGGTCGTATGACAGCCTGGACTACAGCCGCCGTCCCGTGCCGGAGTTGCTGGAGACGATCGGGCGCCATCCGCCGCGCGGTGGCGACATCATCCTGATGCACGACGACAGCGACCATTCGCTCGAACTGCTGCGTCGCCTGATCCCGGCATGGAAAGCCCAGGGATTCGATCTGCGCGCCCTGCCGCACGTGCATTGACCTTGCCGCACCCCGGCATGGGGTGGCCGGTGCATCCGCGTTGTCGCGTTTTCTGGAGTGACGATGGCGCGACCACGCGCCGGTAACGAAGGGGGATGCTTGGACGGTGTGATGTGGCTGGCGGGGCTGGCCGTCGTGATCCTGGCGACCGTGCTGGCGGTCTGGAAGTTGCTGCGTTCGCGCAACATGGAACTCTGGATCGGCAACTACCTGCGGCGCCCGCGCATGCGCGCCGTGGAAGGGCCCGTGCACGTGATGTTCTGCTTCGTCGACCACTTCGAGCCCATGTGGCATGGCGCGGATGAAGCGACGCAGCGCGAGCGCGTGGACCGCTGGTGCCGTGACTACCGCACGCTGGCCGGACGCCACCGGGACGCGGATGGCCGGCCGCCCCAGCACAGCTTCTTCTATCCCGAAGAGGAGTACGTGCCGGAGTATCTCGACAAGCTCTCCGCGCTGTGCTCCGACGGCTATGGCGAGATCGAAGTGCACCTGCACCACGACAACGATACCGAGGCCAACTTCAAGGAAGGCATGTCGCGTTTCTGCCGCGTGCTGCACGAACGCCATGGCGCGCTGCCGCGTGATCCGGCCACGGGCGAACTCCGTTTCGGCTTCATCCACGGCAACTGGTGCCTGGACAATTCGCGGCCCGATGGCCGGTGGTGCGGCCTGGACAACGAACTGATCCTGCTGCGCGAGCTGGGATGCTACGCGGACTTCACGCTGCCATCCGCACCCAGCGACACCCAGACCAGCACCATCAACAGCATCTATTACGCCACCGACGATCCGCACGCGCCGAAGTCGCACGACCAGGGCGTGCCGGTCCGCGTCGGCGGACAGGCGAGTGGCGACCTGATGCTCATCCAGGGGCCGCTTGGCCTGAACTGGAAGGATCGACGCATGGGCATCATCCCGCGCATCGAGAATGCCGATGTGCGCAGGGGCCAGCCGCCGACGCCGCAACGGGTCGATGCCTGGGTACGCGCGGGCGTGCACGTGCAGGGCAGGCCCGACTGGTTGTTCGTGAAGATCCATACCCACGGCACGCAGGAAGGCGATATCGATACGCTGCTCGGTCCGCCGGTCGATGCGATGCACGACTATCTCGAATCCGCCTACAACGATGGCAAGCAGTACGTGCTGCATTACGTCACCGCGCGCGAGGCCTACAACATCGTCAAGGCCGCAGAGGCGGGCATGCAGGGCAATCCCGGTGCCTACCGCGACTATGCGTTGCCGGCCCCGCGCGCATCCTGGGCCGGCGGCAAGATGGCGCAGGCGGCCGCGTGACGGACGCTACGCCAGCCGCCCCGCTGGATGCGCCGATGGTCAGCGTGGTGATGCCCGTGTACAACGCGCAGGCCACCATGCGCCGGTCCATCGATTCGGTCCTGCAGCAAAGCCACGCGAACCTGGAACTGATCCTGATCAACGACGGCTCGCGCGACGGTTCGCCGGCCATCATGGACGAGTACGCAGCGCGCGATCCGCGCGTGGTGGCGATCCACCAGGCCAACGGGGGCGTCGCGGCTGCACGCAACCGGGGGTTGCAGGCCGCGCGCGGAAGCCACGTCGCGTTCCTGGACAGCGACGACTGGTGGACGCACGACAAGCTCGCCCTGCAACTCGAACACATGCGGCGGACCGGCGCGCGCGTGTGCTACACCGCCTATCAGCGCGTGGGCGAGGATGGCAGGCCATTGGCGACCGTGCTGCCCCCGGCGCGCGTGGACTATGCCGGCATGCTCTACAGCAACCGCATCGGCAACCTGACCGGCATCTACGAGCGCTCGCTGGGCGAGGTGGCGTTCCAGAAGATGGGGCATGAAGACTACGTGTTCTGGCTGGATCGGGTGCGACGTGCCGGCCATGCCGACCGCGTGCCGGATGAGCGGCCGCTGGCGTACTACCTCGTCCGCGAAGGTTCGGTGTCGTCGAACAAGTTGCGTGCCGCCGGCTGGCAGTGGCGGATCTACCGCGACATCGAGAGTCTGCCCTGGCCGCGGTCGGCGTGGTGCATGCTGCACTACATCGCGCATGCGCTGCTCAAGCGACGTCCCGTCTCAAGGCTGGCGTGACCATGGCATCGTCTCCCCCCGTGACGGTGCCGGACTACGCGGTGGTGATTCCGGCGTACCAGGCCGCTGCCACTTTGGCGCGCGCACTGGACAGTGTCGTGACGCAGACCTTGCCGCCGCGCCAGATCGTGGTGGTGGACGATGGCTCCCCCGATGGCGACGAGATGGCGCGCATCGTGGCGGGTTATGGCGGCGTCGTCGAACTGCTGCGACAGCCCAACGGCGGACCCGCCAGTGCGCGCAATGCGGGCGTGCGCGCGACATCGGCGGCATGGGTGGCATTCCTGGATGCGGACGACACCTGGTTGCCGCACAAGATGCAGGCACAGATGCCCTTGGCGGTGGATCCGCGTGCCGGTCTTCTGCATGGCAGTGCGCGCGAGGACCGCCTGGCGCTGCCGGCTGAGATGGATTTCGACCTGCTGTGGCGGTGCAACCGGATATGCACCTCGATGAGCGTGGTGCGCCGCGAAGTCTTCGATACCCTGGGCGGCTTCTTCGAAGCGCGCGAGCTCATCGGTGCCGAGGACTACAGCCTGTGGTTGCGCATCGCGCACGCAGGCTGGCGGGTGCGAGCCTGCTCTGGCCTGGTGGGCCGTTACACGCCGGTGGAAGGCAGCCTGACCAGTCGCATTGAACGCTGCGCCGCTGCGGAGATCCACAACGCGCAGACGCTGGGCGAACAGTTGTCGCTGCCTGCCGCGATGGTGGCGTGGAAGGTGCGGGTGATCCGCACGGAGTTCGCCCGCCACCTGATCCATGCGCGCCGGTTGCAGCCGGCACGCCACCTGCTGTTGCCGGCGCTGGTCGCACGGCCCACGCTGGAACGCATCAGCCTGATGTCGATCAGCTGCATGCCCATCCCCGTGCTGGACATGCGCCGCCGCCTGCGCGCGCGCGGGCGGCGGCCTCACCCCTGCCCGTGACGGGGCAGGTCAGATTTCGCTCAGTTCGACGACATAGCCGGTGGTGCCGCCCTGCACGTCGATGCGGAAGCGCGCGCCATCCTCGACGTACTTGCCCGAGCTGAAGTTGCTGTTGATCGTCGCGTTGGCCGGCTCCAGCACGCGTACGCGCAGGCGGCCCGCCGTGGCTTCGCGGCTGTTCACCAGTGTCGGCGCCACCGGCACGTTCACCTGGAACGTCGCGGTGGTGCCGCTGGTGATGCTGAAGCTGTCGCGGACGGTCAGGCGGCGGTTGGCGAAGGTGAAGTTGCGCTGCCAGTTGGTGACCGCGTCGCTGTTGCAGAACGCCGGGGTCAGGTTGGCATCGGCGGTGAAGGAGCCGCCGCTGCCGGGATTGACCGTGAGCGTCGAGGCCCGCGTGGTGGATTCGCACTGGCGTGCCACCGTGCCATTGCGCACGAAGCGCACCAGATTGTGCACATCGGTGCCCTGGTTGATGCCGCTGTGGCTCCAGATGTTGGCGGTGACCGCCAGCCAGTCGCCGGAGAACAGCGTGAACGAACCCTGGTCCTGGTGGGCGTGACTCTCGTTGTAGGGTCCGGCCACGATCGCCAGCCACATCGCATCACGCGTCCATCCGGTACGCGCGAACAGGTGTCCGGTACCGCGGGCGTGGTAGACCAGCTCCGACGGTACGGCGGCCGTGGTGCCGGCAGGCAGCAGGTCGTAGCGATAGTTGAAGCCGGAGCCCATGCGCGCGATCGAGATGTTGTTGAGCCACCAGGTCGCCTGGTTCTGCACGACCGGATTGGTCGCCACCGAACGGGCCTCCAGCATCAGGCGGCGGTGGTAGTCGTAGATGTCGGGAACCGAACTGCGTGCCTGGTCGCCGATCGGCGCGAAGCGGTCCAGCGTGGGCACCGTGGCATGCACCCAGTACGGGATGCTGTCGGACGCATGGCTGTTGGCGTTGGCCAGGTCGGTGCCGGTGGCATCGCGCCAGATGCGGTACAGCGAGAACAGCCGCATGTGCGAGGTGCCGTAGCCGGTGCCTTCGCTGCTGCCGCCGCCGGGCAGCCGGGCGAAGTAGGTCTGCAGCGCAGGCAGCTTGTTGTCGCGGAGGAAGTTGAACCAGGTGCTGTTGCCGCTGGCCAGCGCCCAGTACATCGTCGCTTCGACGAAGCTGTAGTAGTAGTTGTTGCCGGGATTGCTCACCGACCAGCCGGACCACGGATGGCTGCGACCGCCCCATTGGGCGTTGTTGTAGTTCCAGATGTTCCACACCGCCTGTTCCGCGTATGCGGACCAGCGGGTGCGCTGGCTGGCGGTGATGCTGCCGCCGCAGGCGGTCATGGTGGACGCCAGATCGGCGATCATCGGGCCGACCTCGAGATAGGAATCCCCTGCCACGGCAGGACGGCCACCGGAAGCGATCGCGGATTCCGCCGCGCTGACCTGCGCCTCGACCATGCTGACAGCCAGCGTGCAGTACTTGGCCTCGGGCGAAAGCTGGTACATCAGCGCGGCCTCGGCGGCACTGAAGCCGTAGCCGCGATTGCCGGCCACGGCCGCATCCACCCAGCCCTTGAAGCGGGTGTAGGCCGCAGAGGCCTTGTCGACCGCCGGCACCGGCATGGGCAGGTTCACCAGCCGTGGCCGGGAGGAGTTCGAACTGATCCGTCCGCCGCTGTTCAGGACCGGGGTTGAATCCACGGTGGGGGCAACCGGTGTGAGGACGACGGGATTGGCCGTGCTGGTGCCGGGGGTGCCGATGGCAGCGCGTTCGCGTGCGCGGCGGGCGAGCCGGGTATTGGCTGAAGCGCGCGTCCAGAAGCGCAGGACGTGGTCGCGGGTATCCTGGCGCAACTCGGCGAAGTCATCTTCGGCCTGGATCCAGGCGTGGGATGCGAGGGCCTGGGCACGAAGCCCGAACAGGCCGCCGGCGGCGCTGGCAGCGGTCAGGGCGGTAAGCGATGCGGCGCCCAGGAACAGGGCGATGGGCAACCGGCGGGTGCGGCGGGGGGAAGCGGGCGTGCGCGACAAAGGGGTTCTCCTGGCAAGAAAACCGCGCACGAACGAATTGGAAGACGACAGCCCTCGAGGCTGGTGACTACCCGCTGCAGCGCCCCCTCGCTACATGCGATCCGCGCAACGGCGGGCGGATCATAACGTGGGGCTTCCGTCAAAACGGACGGGCTGGGTCACAGAAACGCAGGTTGGTTCAGCCGGCGGCAGGGGAGGTCACGGGCCCGTGAGGACGGCTTTGCGACGCGCCGCACTGTTTGCGGCGCTTGCGTCGCCCGCTACGACCCGGGTCATTTCTCGCTGAGTTCCACCTTGTAGCCGGTCTGTCCGCCCGAGACATCCACCCGCCAGCCGCGCCTGAACTCCTGCGCGTCATCGTCGCTCCAGGTGTGGACACGCAGCGTCGCATTCGCGGGCTCCAGCACGCGGATGCGCAGCCGCCCGGCGATGGCTTCGTTCCCCTGGACGGTGGGGCGCTCCGGGACATTGACCTGGAAGATCGCACGGGTCCCCGTGCCCAGCCGGAAATCGTCCTGCACCAGCAGCTTGCGGCCACCGAACTCGATGCGCCGCTGCCAGGACTCCAGGGCCGGATTGTCGCGATACACCGGGGTCAGGTCGGCCGTCGCGGTGATGCCGCCATCGGGCCGCGGCGTCACGGTCACACGGGAGCGCGAGCGCGGTGTTTCGCACTGGTGTACCACGGTGTCGCCTCGCGGCGCCGCGCATTGCTGCGCGTCCGGATTGGCGCGTTCGAAGCGCACCACGTTGTGCACGGGCGTGCCCTGCTGGATGCCGCTGTGGCTCCAGATGTTCTCGGTCACCGCCAGCCAGTCGCGTGCGAACAGGGTGAATCCGCCTTGTTCCTGGTGCGCGTGACTCTCGTTGTAGGGGCCGGCGACGAACGACATCCACATCGCGTCCTTGCCCCAGTCGCTGCGCGCGAACAGGTGGCCGGCACCTTCAGCGTGGTAGACCAAGGCCGGGGGCGGATCGCCGCCATCGCCGGCCGGCAACAGGTCATAGCGACTGTTGAAGCCCTGGCTCATGCGCGGCACCGAGATGCTGCGCAGCCACCACGACGACATCGCGCGCGCATCGGCATCCGTCGTCAGCTGGCGCGCTTCCAGCACCAGGCGGCGGTGATAGTCGAACAGTTCGGGTATCGAACTGCGTGCCTGGTCGCCGATCGGCGCGAAGCGATCCAGCGTGGGCACCGTGGCATGTATCCAGTACGGAATGCTGTCGCGCGCATGCGTGCTGGCCGCGGCCAGGTCCTCGCCCGTGCTGTCCTTCCACAGGCGGTAAAGGCCGAACAGGCGCATCTGCGCAGCGCCATAGCCGGTGCCTTCGCGGCTGCCGCCGCCCGGCAGTTCGGCGTAGTACGCCTTCAACGGCGGCAGGCGGCGTGTCTTCAGCTCGTCCATCCAGGTCTTGCTGCCGCTGACCAGCGCCCAGTACATGGTCGCTTCGATGAAGCTGTAGTAGTAGTTGTTGCCGGGATTGTCGATGGACCAGCCGGTCCATGCGTGGCTGCGTCCGCCCCACTGCGCCCGGCCCGGGTTCCAGACGTTCCACACCGCCTGCTCGGCAAGGGCGGACCAGCGCTGCCGTTGCGCGGCATCGATCATGCTGGTGCAGGCGTGCAGCGTCATGGCCAGGTCCGCGATGCGGGGACCGGCCTCCAGGTACGAATCGCCGGCGATCGCGGGGCGCGAACCGGCCGCAATCGCCGCCTCGGCTTCAGCGACTTCCTTTTCCACCATGCGGACGGCGAGCTTGCAGTACTTCTCGCCACCGCTGAGCAGGAACATCAGGGCGGCGTCGCTGGCGCTGAACGCATAGCCCGGGCTGCCCGACACGGCGGTGTCCACCCAGTTGCGGAAGCGGCCGTACTCCGGCGACCTGCGATCGACGAACGTCAGGTCGATCTTCAACTGGTCGGTCCCTGCCGTTGCCGGTGGGGAGGCCGACGCGGCCGTCGCCTGCGGCGCATCGGCGGAGGCCTGCGTCGCGCGGGGCTCCTGCGCCGCGGTCGCCTCCGGTGCATCGGCTGCACCGCAATGGCCGATGGCGGCTGCCAGCAGCGCCAGCGTCAGCAACACCGCACTGGGAATGCCATGCGTCTTCAATCTGGAGGGCGTGGCGCGCATGCCGGACACCTCAACGGTTGGAGTAGGCGATGCTCAGGTAGATCAGGTTCTGCGAGACGCTCTGGCCAACGTCGGTGCTGTCGCGCTTGTAGCGCTCGGCGTGCAGGCGCGCCGACCAGCGGGGCGCCCATTGGTATTCCAGGCTCGCGCCCACGCGCGAGGTCTCGTCCTCGCGGTTGAGCTGCGTGTAATCCAGCCGCTCCCAGGTGGCGTAGCTTCCCAGCGTCAGCGAACGACGGATCAGCCACTGCAGGTCGAAGCGCGCGCCGCGCGTCTTCTGGTCGAACGTATCCGAATCCACGTAGTCGCGCTTCTGTGCGTACGGGGTGACGGAAAAGGTCAACCGCGTGCCCGTGTACCGGTAGCCGAGGTCGATGCTGCGGACCTCGTACGGTGAGGCATTCACCACCGCGTCCCCGGTCAGGACGTTCTCCGGCACCGTGGCCTCGGACTGGATGCCGGTCAGTGCATCTGTCGCGGTGTCCGAGAACTGGCTGGACACGGCTGCGATCAGCTGGCTGTGGGGAGACAGGTTCCACTCGGCATCCGCGCGCAGCAGCGGCTCGGAGCGCGACTCGCCCTGCCGGTAGTCGATGCGCGAATAGCCCAGGTCCGCGCCGAGCTCGAAGTTGGCCAGCGTGCGGACATAGCGTCCGTAGATGTCGTAGCGGTTGTAGTCGCGTGCCACGATGTCGTCGTCGAAGTCCACGCGCTGCGCCTGCAGGTTCAACGACACGCGGCTGGTGGGCGAGAGTTCCTTGATCGTGCGGACCGCGGCGGCGAGGCGCTGCGAATTGAACTCGTCGGTCACTTCGGCATCACTGTGCACGTAGCGCAGCTCGGCCTGCCCATGCAGCGAAGACGTCCAGTTGAACAGCACCGTCGGGCCGGCGGAGAACACGTTCACCTGCTGGCGGTTGCCCGGGCCATCGGGTACCAGCGAGTCCACCGGCTGCACCGTCAGGTTGTCCTCCACCACGAAGAACAGGCGCTGCGGAATGGCCACCCAGTTCATGCGGCCGGAGAGCGTGCCATCGACGGTGTCGGCGAAGACGTCGTCCTCGTAGTCGCGGTACTCGGCGCGCCCGTCCAGGCTCAGCTGCAGCGCCGAGATGTTCTCGGTGATGCTGAAGCCGACGCCGGCGCGCAGGTAGCGCTGTTCGATGGGGTCGGCCGGCACCATCGTCACGTTGCTGTTGCGCTCCATGCCGAGGTCCACGGTGTAATCGACCCGCGCGGCGAATGCGTGGCCGGAGAACGTGGCCAGCACGGAGGCCGCGATGGCGGAAACGCGAAGGCGGGTGACGCGCATGCCGATGCTCCTTGGCTGCTTCACGGGATTTCGTTGAACACCACGCCGGCCACCTTGTCGGCCGGGAAACTGCCGATGGCCTTCTCCAGCTTCTCCGGCGTGACCTTGCCGTAGCCCGCGACCAGGACCACCAGGTCGGCGAGCTCGGAGAGGATGCGCGCATCGGGCGAACCGAGTACCGACGGACTGTCGAGGACGAGGTAGCGGTCGGGGTAGCGGCTGCGCAGTGAATCCATCATCGCGCGCATGCGGAACGAACTGAACGCTTCGCCGGTCATCTCGCGCTGGCGGCCGCTCGGAATCAGGCGCAGGCGCGGCACGCCGGTACGGTAGAGGATGCGGGCGAGATCGGTGTCGCTGTCATCCAGGTAATCCATCAGCCCGCCGTGCCCGGCATCCACGCGCAGCGCGGTGTGCTGGGTCGGGTGCAGCGCGTCGCAGTCCACCAGCAGTGCGCTCTTGGTGTCGTCGAACGCGAACGCCGTGGCCAGGTTGCGGGCAACGAAGCTGCCGCCGCAGCCGTGGCTCACCGGCGCCACCAGGGTGACGAAGTTGCGCTCGCCGCCCAGCGCGAGCAGCCGCGTACGCAGCTCGCGGAACGCATCGGCCTGTTCGCGCACGGAATCGTTGCGATGGATGACGCGACGTTCTTCCAGTTCGCGTGGCGTCAATGCCGTGGGCTCGTCCATCAGGGCCAGCGAGCGGGAGGTATCGGCGCGGTAGGGCACGCCGTGCAGTCGGTCGTTGTCCGGGGTCACTGGCTTTTCCATTGTGGCGTGATGGGTCATGGCGGAGGCCTCAGGCGGCAAGCTGCTTGAGGCCGAACACGAGCCCATACGCGAGCACGACGACCAGGAGGATGCCGACGCTCATCGCGTTGCGGGTCAACTCCTGGCGACGGTCACGCGGCGAGTGGTAGGTCGGTACCACGGTGAGCAGCGGCCGGTCGGTGAGACGCTGCACCTGGTGCGCCGAGCGGATGCGCGGATCGAAGCGTGCGCGCAGGAACAGCAGGCCGAGGGGAATGCCCACCGCCATCAGCAGCCCGCCGATGGCGAAGTGCATGAAGCGCAGGCCCGTCGGGCGCAACGGCATCGTCGCGGGATCCTGTACGCGCAGGGTCAGGCCGCGTTCTTCGCGGTCCAGCTGCATGGAGACGCGGGCGTTCTCGCGCCGGCGCAGCAGGTCCTGGTAGATGTCGCGGTTGACTTCGTAGTCGCGCGTGAGTTCGGCCAGCGCGCTTTCGGAATCGGCGATGCGCCGGCTGCGGTTGAGTTCGTCGTTGAGCATCGACTCCGCGATCGACATGCGCGATGCGGTCGCCGCCACTTCACGACGGGTCTGCGCCTGTTGGCTGCGCAGCTCCTGGTACAGCGGGTTCATCTGGGCTTCGTCGAACGGACTCCCGCCCTGCGGCGCGGAGGCGCGACGGTTCTGCTCATTGACCATCGACTGTTGCAGGTCGGCCATCTGGTGGCGCACCCGCACGACGTCCGGGTGCTGCTCGGTGTAGTTCAGCAGCAGGCGGTCCAGTTGACCTTGCAGTTCCAGCAATTGCCCGCGGTACAGGCTTTCGCGCGTCTGCACGGCGGTGACCGCCGATTCGCCGGAGAGCTGCGAGGCGATCGCGCCTTCGCGCGAACGCTGTTCGAGCAGCGCCATGCGGGTCTGTTCGACCGTGGTGCGCAGCGAGCTGATGCGCGTGTTGGCATCGGTCGCACTGCCGGGCTGGGCGTCGGTGTTGGCCGAGCGGTATGCACGCAGGCGCTCTTCGGCCTCAAGCAGCTTGGCGTGGTAGTCCTGCACCTGCTTGTTGATGAACTCGTAGGCCTCGCGGCTTTCGCGTTCCTTCGCCGCCAGGCTCTCCTTGATGAACATGTCGCTCAGGCGCTCCGTCACCTCGTAGGTGCGCTTGGCATCGCTGTCGCGGTAGGTGATCTGGATCAGGTTGGGGCGCGGGCTGGTGATCGCGATGCGGCCCTTGATCTGTTCCATCAGGCGGTCCTGCTGGACGGCGTTGGGCACGTTTTCCAGCCAGCCGCCGGTTTTCAGCGCATCCTGCAGGACCCGCTGGCTGTAGATCACCTGCCGGGCCATGCCGGCACGGTCCACGACGCCGGTCGCCACCGCGCGGCCTTCCAGCAGCGGCTGGATGATGTCGCTTTCCTGCGCCAGGATCGTCGTCGAGGCGGTGTAGTTCTTCGGCAGCACCAGCAATCCGACCACCAGCGTCAGCAGGGCGACGCCGGCGAAGATGCCGACCAGCGCCACGCGGTGGCGACGTGCTTCGCGCAGCAGGATCGGGGCCAGTTCGTTGGGCGACAGCGCGCCCGCAGGCGCGGCCGGCGCAGCGTATCCGCGCCGCGCGGGAAGATTGCTCTGGCTCATCAGAACGTGCGCTCGGGAACGGTGATGACGTCGCCGGGCGACACCGTGTAGTTGGTGCTCAGGTCGCCGCGGTTGAGGATGCGGTCAAGCCGGACCGCATAGGTCTGGGTCTGCTCGGCGCCCTTGCGGTGCAGGTCGGACCTGTCGGCGGCCGCGAACTCGGTGATGCCACCGGCGGCGAGCACGGCATCCAGCACCGTCATGCCGGGGCGGTAGGGCAGCGACACGGGCTGGCGGACGGCACCGGTGACGCGCACCCGGGACAGATACTCGTGGCTGCGCAGGTCGGTCAGGATCACGGCCACCTGCGGATCGCGCACGTAGGTCGCCAGGCGTTCCTGGATGTCTTTCGCGACGTCCCCCGGGGTGCGGCCGCCGGCTGGCACGTCGCCCACCAACGGCACCGAAATCATGCCGTCGGGACGCACCGGCACGGTGATGCCGAGTTCCGGGTTGCGCCACACGGAGACCTGCACGATGTCGTCCACGCCGATGTGGTACGCATCGGTACCCAGCGTGCTTGTCGCAGGCGGTGGCGTCTCGCTGCCGGAGGACGTGGCGCACGACGTCAGCAGCACGGAAAGGAGGGTGGCGGCAAGGCCGGCAAAGAGGCGTTTCATCGGAGGATCCCCTGGAGTTGCTGATGCCGGTAACAACGGCGGCGACAGGGGAATCCGGCCACTGCGGAGCGCCTTGTCGGCGCTCCTGATCGGGCTTACTCGGCGTAGAACGTCCGGTACCAGTCCACGAACCGGCGCACGCCGGTCTCGATGGGCGTCGTCGGCGAATAGCCGGTATCGCGGCGCAGGGCTTCCACGTCGGCTTCGGTGTCGGGCACGTCGCCGGGTTGCATCGGCAGCAGTCGCTTCTCCGCCTTGCGGCCCAGGCAGTCCTCCAGCACCTCGATGTAGCGCAGCAACTGCACGGGCTGGTGGTTGCCGATGTTGTAGACGCGGTATGGGGCGCTGGACGATCCCGGGTTCGGCAGCAGCGGGTCGTACGCCGGATCCGGGCCGGGCACGGTGTCCAGCGTACGGATCACGCCTTCCACGATGTCGTCGACGAAGGTGAAGTCGCGGCTGTGGTGGCCGTGGTTGAACACATCGATGGGCTTGCCCTCGAGGATGTTCTTCGTGAACAGGAACAGCGCCATGTCCGGCCGGCCCCACGGGCCGTACACGGTGAAGAAGCGCAGTCCGGTGGTGGGCATGCCGAACAGGTGGCTGTAGGTGTGCGCCATCAGTTCGTTGGCCTTCTTGGTGGCCGCGTACAGGCTGACCGGATGGTCGACGCTGTCCTCCACCGCGAACGGCAGTTTCCGGTTCGCGCCATAGACCGAACTGGACGATGCGTAGACGAGATGCTCGATGCCGCGGTGCCGGCAGGCTTCCAGGATGTTGGTGAAGCCGACGATGTTGCTGTCGATGTAGGCGTGCGGGTTCTCCAGCGAGTAGCGCACGCCGGCCTGGGCGGCCAGGTTGACCACGCGCTGCGGCTTGAACGCATCGAAAGCCGCTTCCAGTGCCGTGCGGTCTTCCAGCGAGCCGCGCACGAAATGGAAGCCTGCCTTCGGCAGGAGCCGGGCCAGGCGGGCCTCCTTCAACGTGGGGTCGTAGTAGGCATTGAGGTTGTCATACCCCAGCACCTCGTCACCGCGATCGAGCAGGCGATGGCTGAGGTGGGAGCCGATGAAGCCGGCAGCGCCGGTGACCAGTACGCGCATCAACAGGGTCTCGTGGAGTCGGGTCGCTTACAGGCAGTCGTCGACGGCGTGGCGGGGCAGGGCCCGCTTCACGTCGAAGAGCACGGCGCCGGGCTTGCCGAGTGCGCGGACACCTTCGGCGCCCCGTTCGGTGAACTCCCGGTGCGCGACCGCCAGGATGATGGCATCGTACTGGCCGGCCTGTGGCTCCGCCACCAGTTCCAGGCCGTATTCGTGCCGCGCTTCGTCCGCATTGACCCAGGGATCGTGCACGTCGACCTGAGTGTTATAGCTGCGCAGTTCGGACACGATGTCCACCACCCGCGTATTGCGCACGTCGGGGCAGTTTTCCTTGAAGGCCAGGCCCAGCACCAGCACCCTGGCGCCGGCCGTGGGCAGGTTGCGCTTGGCCATCAGCTTGGCCACACGGCGGGCGACATGGCTGCCCATGCCGTCGTTGATGCGTCGTCCGGCCAGGATCACGTCCGGGTGGTAACCGATCTGTTGCGCCTTGTGGGTCAGGTAGTACGGATCCACGCCGATGCAGTGGCCGCCGACCAGGCCGGGGCGGAATGGCAGGAAGTTCCACTTGGTGCCGGCGGCTTCCAGCACTTCGTGGGTGTCGATGCCCAGGCGGTGGAAGATCAGGGCCAGTTCGTTGATCAGCGCGATGTTGACGTCGCGCTGGGTGTTCTCGATGACCTTGGCGGCTTCCGCCACGCGGATGCTGCTGGCCTTGTGGGTGCCGGCCGTGATGATGCTGCCGTACAGCGCGTCCACGAAGTCGGCCACCTCGGGGCTGGAACCGGAGGTGACCTTCATGATCGTCTCCAGCCGGTGCTGCTTGTCGCCGGGATTGATGCGCTCGGGGCTGTAGCCGGCGTAGAAATCCCGGTTGAAGACAAGCCCGGATTCGCGCTCGATGATTGGCACGCAGACTTCCTCGGTCGCGCCGGGATAGACGGTGGATTCGTAGATGGCGACCGCGCCCTTGCCGATGGCGCGGCCGACGGCGCGGCTGGCGGATTCCAGCGGATGCAGGTCGGGGCGCTTGTAGTCGTCGATCGGCGTGGGGACGGTGACGATGAATACGTTGCAGCCCGCCAGCGCGGCCGGATCGTCGCTGAAGTCGAGCTGCGGCGTGTCGCGCAGTTCCTCGGCGGTCACTTCCAGCGTGTGGTCATGATGCCCGCGCAGTTCGGCCACGCGCTTGCCGTTGATGTCGAACCCGAGGGTGGGAAACCTGCGGCCGAAGGCGACGGCCAGCGGAAGGCCGACATACCCCAGTCCAATCACGGCGATCCTGGCCTGGTCCAGGGTAGGCAGTGGTGCGTTCATCGATGTGGAGATCCCCTGTGTGTCGCGTCTGTCGAGAAGTCTATACGGTGGCGCGGTGGGCGCGTTCGCCCGGTTCCCGGCCTGGTGTCGAGTCGATCAACGTCCAAAGCACGCCCGGGAGGACACGCGCCAGGATTGGCCTGAATGTGCCGCTGCCTGCGTAACAAGGGGCAATCGTCCATCGGGAAGATGGCGCGACCTGCGACCGGGGGAGTCGAGATGCGGATCCTGTTGTGCGGCGGCGCCGGCTACATCGGCGCGCACACCTACGTGGTGCTGGTGGAACGCGGCCACGATGTGGTGGTGGCCGACAATTTCAGCAACAGCTCGCCGGGCGTGCTGACCCGGCTGCAGCAGATCACCGGCCATCCGGTGCCTTTCCAGCCGCTGGACCTGCGCGAACGCGAGGCCGTCTCGCGGTTCTTCGAACGCCAGCCGTTCGATGCGGTCGTGCATTTCGCCGCGCTGAAATCGGTGGGCGAATCCTGCGAGCGTCCGCTGGACTATTTCCACAACAACATCGGTGGCACGCTCAACCTGTTGCACGGCATGCAGGCGGCCGGCGTCAGGCGGCTGGTATTCAGCTCCTCCGCCACGGTCTACGGAGACCCCGCCAGCGTACCCGTGCGCGAAGATGCGAGCCTCCAGGTCACCAATCCCTATGGCCGCACCAAGCTGGTGATGGAAGAGCTCATCGGCGACCTGTGCCGCAGCGATGCGGGATTCCATGCCGCGAACCTGCGCTACTTCAACCCGGTGGGCGCGCATGCATCGGGGCTCATCGGCGAAGATCCCAACGGCATCCCCAACAACCTGATGCCGTACATCTGCCAGGTGGCGGTGGGGCGCCGCGACCGGCTGAGCGTGTTCGGCGGTGACTGGCCAACCCTGGACGGCACCGGCGTGCGCGACTACATCCACGTGATGGACCTGGCGCGCGCGCATGCCGATGCGCTGGATTTCCTCGCCCGCGAGCAACGCAACCTGACCGTCAACCTGGGCACGGGCCAGGGGGTCAGCGTGTTGCAGCTGGTGAAGGCATTCGCGGAGGCGGCCGCGCGGGACATTCCCTACGAAGTGGTCGCACGGCGGCCCGGCGACGTGGCGGAGGTGTACGCGGATCCCTCGTTGGCCCGGCAGGCGCTCGGCTGGCAGGCCGAGCTGGGGGTGGAAGCGATGTGCCGCGATGCGTGGCGCTGGCAATCCCGGAATCCCCAGGGCTACCCGGCGGCGTGATCGATGCGCCGAACGTGACCCGGTTGGCATAAGCGGGGGCGCGGCGTCGTGTCGCGGGCTGGTACCGCCCGCGTGATTGGCCGAGAATCCGCTCAATTCCCACCGCCTGGATCCGCTTGTCCTCCGACGCTGCACGCGACATGGCGGAACAGAACCGCTCACGCTATGGGCTGCGCATGTACCGCATGCGCGCGCTGGGGCTGGGGCTGGGCGCGATATGCGTGGCGGCCGTGCTTTACGAACATTCGGCGTCGCCCGCCCTGTGGGCGCTGCTGGTCGCCAATGGCTTCCTGTGGCCGCACCTGGCCTACCTGCGGGTGAAGCTGAGCCGCGATGAACCCATCCAGGCCGAATTCCAGAACCTGACCTTCGATGCAGCGATGGGCGGCTTCTGGATCGCCGCCATGCACTTCGATGCGCTGCCCAGCGTGCTGCTGGCGGTGATGCTGACGATGGACAAGGTGATCATCGGCGGTGGACGCTTCGGCATCCGCACGCTGGGCACGATGGTGCTGACCTGCCTGGCGGCCAGCGCAGCGTGGGGTTTTGCCTTCGATCCCTACACCAGCTACCCCGTGGTCCTGGCCTGCCTGCCGTTCCTGGCCATCTATCCGATGGCGATCGGCGTTGCCACCCATTCGCTGTCGCGCAAGGCGCGGCAGCAGAAGGACCTGCTGGAGAAGATGGCGCGCTTCGATGCGGCCACCGGGCTGATGAACCGGCAGCAATGGCTGCATGCCGCCACCACCGAGCTCAAGCGCTTCCAGCGCTCGGGCCGGACGGCGGTGCTGGTGCTGATCGACATCGACCGCTTCAAGGACATCAACGACGGCTACGGCCACACGGTCGGGGATGAAGTGGTGGAAGAGTTCGCGCGATTGTTGAAGGCCTGCCTGCGCGATGTGGACACGGGTGGCCGGTATGGCGGCGACGAGTTCGGCGTCGTCATGCCCGATACGCGCTGGGAAGAAGCGATCGTGGCGGCGGAGCGGCTGCGACGGCAGGTGGCCGCCTGTGCCTTTTCCGCACGCGGCCTGCGCTGCACCGTCAGCATCGGCCTGTCCGAAGCGCATCCGGGCATCGCATCGGTATCGGACTGGATCAACAGCGCGGACAGTGCGCTCTACCGTGCCAAGGCGCAGGGACGCGACAGCATCGTCGTGGGCTGCTGATCCGCGATCAGGACAGCAGGGCGTCGATCACGGCGGCAGGTTGCTTCATCCAGGCGAAGTGATCCGCATGCGTGCCCAGCGCCGCGTGGTGCAGCGTGGTGACGCGGGTCGGGCTTCCGGGCATCTTGGCCGCCAGCGCGCGCAGCGAGCTTTCCGGCGCCAGCCAGTCGTCGTCGAAGAGCACGCCATGGAGTGGTGCCTGGACCTGGCGCATGCCGGCTTCCAGATCCGCCGGCAAGCCGGCGGCGCGATAGCGGCCGCTCAGGCCCACGCGTGCCCAGTCGCGGATCAGGCTGCGTGCTTCGTCGCCGCCAAACCCCAAGCGACGACCGGGCAGCGCACCGCATGCGCGTGCCAGCCAGGGCGCGAACTGGTAGAAGAACGGCAGTGCGTAGCCGCGCGGCGCGGGGAACGCACGCCAGTAAGGCGTGCCGCTGCCGACCAGCCACAGCCCTGTGAATGCGTCGGGATGCTGGCCCAGATGGCAGGCCGCGAGTTGCCCACCCAGGCTGTGCCCGCCGATCACATGCGGCATATCGGGTAGCTGCCGGCGAAGTTCCGCATGACTCGTCGGCAGGTCCGTGCCCAGCAGCTCGCGGTAGCCCCAGTCGTGGCGACGGTCCGCGCGCAGCGAGCTGCTGCCGTTGCCGCGCCATTCGTGCACGAACACCGCCATGCCGCGCGCGGCCAGGCCCTCCGCGAACGGCATGTAATGCCGCGCCGCCACGCCGAGGGCGGGGACCCACAGCACGGCGGAGTTCGCCTGCGCGGGGATGCGCGCCATCAACGCATACGCATGGCCGTCGGGCGTGGTCAGCGGGATGTCCTGCGCTGAAATCGTGGGCATGTCGATGTCGTCCATCAGACGGGCGCGGCGCCGAAATGGTCCAGCACGAGGATGTCGCTGCGTCCCGGGCGGTAGCCGCCCCGAAGCCCGGCGTGCACGTAGTCGGATGCGGCGAGGCAGGCCTCCTTCATCGCCATGCCCTGCGCCCGGCGGGCCGCGATGGCGGACGCCAGCGTGCAGCCGGTGCCATGGGCTTCAAGTGCGAGGCGCGGATGTGCCGTTTCCGCCACGCCTTCCGCATCCGCATACAGGTCGACGACGTCCCCGTCGCCGGGCAGATGGCCACCCTTGAGGAACACGGCATGCGCGCCCAGCGCCAGCAGGTCCCGCGCCGCATCGCGCATCGCCTGCACATCGGGGATCGTGCGCCCCAGCAGCAGTTCGGCTTCGGGCAGATTGGGTGTCAGCACGTCGGCCAGCGGCAGCAACTGGCGGCGCATCGCGTCCAGCGCGCTGTTCTCCAGCAACCTCGCGCCACTGGTGGCGACCATCACCGGGTCGACGACAACCGTGCCGGGGCGGTGCCGGACGAGCGCTTCGACCACGGTGCCGATCACCTCGGCGGTGGCCAGCATCCCCAGCTTGACCGCGCGGATATCGAAGTCCTCGAAGCACGCATCCAGCTGCGCGCGCAGGAATTCCATCGGCGGCACGTTCACCGCGGTCACGCCCCGGGTGTGCTGCGCAGTCAGCGCAGCGATTGCGGAGAGGCCGTGCACGCGGTGCGCCGCGAAGGTCTTGAGGTCGGCCTGGATGCCGGCGCCGCCACCGGAATCGGAACCGGCGATGGTCAGGGCGGAGACAGTGGAAGGTGAGCGCATGCGGTCATTATGCCGTCAGCCTCGCGCCGGATGGCCCCGTTGGCGCGCATCCTGCGTCTAGGGGGTATCGCAGGGCGTGCCGGGAACGGCGACAGGGGATGGCGTGGGAAAACGGCTTTCAGGGCTCGATGGCGTGCGCGCGATCGCCGTGCTCATGGTTCTGCTGGGACACGCCGCCGGCCTTCCCCAGTTCCCGGTGGTGATCAGGAACCTGCTCGTGCTCGACATCGCACGCTTCGGCGTGGCGATCTTCTTCGTGCTCTCCGGTTTCCTGATCACCACGCTGCTGATCGACGAACGCAGCCGGCGGGGGCGTGTTTCGTTGCGCGACTTCTACCTGCGCAGGACGATCCGGATCTTCCCCGCAGCCTATCTGTACATTGCGTGCGCGGTCGTGGTGGCGTCCATCGGCTGGGCGACGCTGAAGCCCGGGGACGTGCTGCATGCGCTGACCTATACGATGGATTACCACCACGACCGTGGATGGGCGCTGGGGCACCTGTGGTCGCTGGCGGTGGAGGAGCAGTTCTACCTGCTCTGGCCCTTGCTGTTCCTGTGGTCGGGCAAGCGCGCCGCCGTCGTGGTGGGGGTCATCATCGCGCTGGCACCGCTGGTGCGTGTGGTCGCGTGGATGGGGTGGCCGCAGGCGCGCATCGGGATCGACGAAGAGTTCCAGTACGTGGCGGATTCACTGGCCACGGGTTGCCTGACAGCGCTGCTGGTGCACCGGTTCGGCAAGGAGCGGTTGGCGGGCGCGATTCCGGCGGCAGCCTATCCGCTCGCGGCGCTGGTTGCCGTGGTGGCGGCGTCGTTCTCCGAGTGGCCGTCGTTCTACCTGCCGGTGGGTGCGACGCTGGTCAACATCGCCATCGCGGTCTGCCTGCTCGGTGTCGTGTTCCGGGTCAATGCCGGAATCGACCGCGTGCTGAACAGCCAGGTGGCCGTGTTCATCGGTACGATCAGCTACTCGCTCTATCTGTGGCAACAGATCTTCCTGGGCAGGAATGTCCCGCTCGCCCGCGAGATGCTGCCGTTGGCGATCGTCCTGCCTTTCCTGGCGGCCTGCGCCAGCTATTTCGCGGTGGAGAAGCCGCTGATCCGGCTACGCGAGCGATTCAGGCACTGAGACCCGGGAAAGGACGGATCAATCCGGTGGTCCGCGTTCGACGCCGTGATCCACCGGCTCCGTGCCCGTATCGACGAAACGTCGATGCAGATATACGACGTGCGCGATACCCGTGAGCCCGGTGAGCATCGCGGGCACCAGCAGCGCGTCGTAGGCCAGGCGCAGGTACAGCCACGCGCCGAGCACGCCTCCGGCGAGGAAACCGCTGATGATCAGGCCGCTGAGGGTCAGCCGGCGCACCGGCAGCGGCATGCCGCGCAGCAGGTGGCCCAGTCCGATGCCGAGGTCGGTGAACATGCCGCTGAGGTGCGTGGTACGGACGGCGGCACCGCTGTAGGTGGTGACCATCGCGTTCTGCAGTCCGCACGCCATGGCGGCGAGCAGGGCGCCCCAGATCTGTTCCTGCTTGAACAGCGGAATCGCGGCGAGCAGCACGACCGCTTCCAGGGCCAGTACCACGCCGTAGCGACGCCCCAGTTTCAGCGTCTGGTCCTGGATGATCAGGCCGCTCAGCATCGCGCCGGCGCAGAACGCGATCAGCACGCCCCACAGGTGGATCACGGAACGCAGGTCGCCATGCGCGATCGCCGCGCCCAGCAGGCTGGTGGTGCCGGTCAGGTGGCTGACCGCCTGATGCTCGAAGCCGAGATAGCCGATGACATTGACCATCCCCGCCACGCACGCCAGCAGGACGGCGCCGATCCAGACCCAGCGGGGAAGGTGCAGACCCATGACCGGGTTACCCAGCCACGCGCGTGGCGCGGCGGCCGCGTCCCGGCCACAGACCCGTCAGCGCCCAACCGGCGAACGCAGGCAGCAGTTCCAGCAGCCAGGGCTGCCAAGCGGGAGGACCGAGGCCGCCCGGTCGAACGACAAGCAGAACGGCGAGCGCAGCCAACTGGACCAGGCTCCAGGCGATCAGTACATGCAGGAGGCGTCGATACCTGACGCCTGCGGCAAACCACCCGTAGCCTGCCGAGGCGACGAGAACGAAGATCGTGCTCTGGACGATGTAAGAGATGTCCGCCACGTCCTGCCACCGGCCGTCTGCGAAGCGTAGTGCAAGCATCGACAGGGAGAATGCGGAAACGGCGGCCGACACTGCGATCGCCAGGAAAATCACTGCGCTGGCAAGCACGATGCGCCGCCATTGCATGCCGTGCGGTGCCGTAGCCTCCGCGTCCGGCAGGACGGGATCCGAGGCGTAGTGTGTCGGGGCGTAGGGATCGTGCATGGCGGGTTCGCGTGTGGCCGCTGCGCTGACCGGTGAGCGCAGCGGCCGTACGCCGTTACAGCACTTCCGACGCGTAATCCGCCAGACGCGACCGCTCGCCACGCCGCAGCGTGATGTGCGCGCTGTGCGCCCAGTTCTTGAAGCGGTCCACCGCGTAGGTCAGGCCGGATGTCGTCTCGGTAAGGTACGGCGTGTCGATCTGCTCCACGTTGCCGAGGCACACGATCTTGGTGCCCGGGCCGGCGCGGGTGATCAGCGTCTTCATCTGCTTGGGCGTGAGGTTCTGCGCCTCATCGAGGATCAGGTAGCGCGACAGGAACGTGCGCCCGCGCATGAAGTTCATCGAGCGGATCTTGATGCGCGAGGCGAGCAGGTCGTTGGTCGCCGCACGCCCCCACGCACCGCCTTCCTGGTTGTGCGTCAGTACTTCCAGGTTGTCGGTCAGCGCGCCCATCCAAGGCGTCATCTTTTCCTCTTCCGTACCGGGCAGGAAGCCGATGTCCTCGCCCACGCTGACCGTGGCGCGGGTCATGATGATCTCGCGGTAGCGCTGCTGGTCCATCGTCTGCGCCAGGCCGGCCGCCAGTGCCAGCAGCGTCTTGCCGGTGCCGGCGGTGCCGAGCAGGGTGACGAAGTCGACTTCCGGATCCATCAGCGCGTTGAGTGCGAAATTCTGCTCGCGGTTGCGCGCATTGATGCCCCATACCGCGTGCTGGCTGTGGCGGAAGTCGTCGACGATCTGCAGCGTCGCCTTGTCGCCTTCCACCCGGCTGACGCGGAACTCCGATTCGTCATCACCGGGCAGGTAGAGGTACTGGTTCGGGTACCAGCCTGCGCCCTCGGTCATGGTGACTTCGTAATACGTGCGTCCCTTGTCGGTCCAGGAGCGCAGGTCCTTGCCGTGGCGCTGCCAGAAGTCCTCCGGCAGCGGATCCGCGCCGGTGTACAGCAGGCTGAAATCGTCCAGCGCGCGGTCGTTCTCGTAATCCTCCGACACGATCCCGGCAATCGCCGCCTTGATGCGCAGGTTGATGTCCTTGGACACGAACACCACCGGGATCTCCGGCTCGCTCTCCTTCAGCGCGAGGATGGCGCCGAGGATGGCGTTGTCGGGGATGACCGCGCCGAAGCTCTTGCCGGCGTCGAAATGGCTGGTCTGGAAGCGGAGCAGGCCCGCGCTCTGCGAGCCTCGCAGTTGCAGGCTGTTCGGCTGGATCAGCGGAATGCCGGCGGCCACGTTGTCCAGGCCGGAGGTCTCGACCAGTTCATTGAGGAAGCGGCTGACCTGCCGCGCATTGCGGCTCGCTTCCGACGTGCCCTTCTTGCCGTTGTCCAGTTCCTCGATCACCTGCATCGGCAGGTAGACGTCGTGTTCCTCGAACTTGAACAGCGCGGTGGGGTCGTGCATCAGCACGTTGGTGTCCAACACATAGATACGCTTGCTACGGGTCATTCGGGCAACCTCATCGAGGAAGATGTGTGAACACGGGCGACTTTTCCGCGGACAGCAGCGAACCACCATGACCCGCCGCGGCGCGGGATGGTGGATGGGGTGGAGGGGAATTCGGTCACTGGGCCTGGTGGGCCTTCAGGGCGTCCAGCACGGCGTCGGCATGGCCGGGAACCTTCACGCCGCGCCATTCCTGTGCAATGCGGCCGTCGGGCGAGATCAGGAACGTGCTGCGCACCACGCCCAGCACCTTGCGGCCGTACATGTTCTTTTCGTGGATCACGTCGAAGGCCCTGCACAGGGCTTCGTCGGCGTCGCTCACCAGCGGGAACTTGAACCCTTGCTTTGCGCAGAAGTTGTCGTGCGACTTCACCGAGTCGCGGGAGACGCCCAGCACGGTGGCATCCAGTTTCCGGAACTTCGGCAGCAGCGCATTGAAGTCCAGGCCCTCGGTGGTGCACCCGGGCGTGCTGTCCTTCGGGTAGAAGTACAGCACCAGCCAGTGGCCGGCATGGTCGGCGAGGGTGGTGGTCTCGCCGCCGGACAAGGCCAGCGGCAGTTTCAGTGTCGATTTGGGCAGGGCGTTCGCGCTTTTCGCCGTCATCGTCAGAACTTCATCGGATCCATGATCGCGTCCAGGTTCAGATGGTCGCAGAATTCAAGGAAGTCGTCGCGCAGCGCGGCGATGTGCATGTTGGCCGGCACGCCGATGGTCACCTGCGCCGAGAACATCTCCGCACCGGTCTGCATGGCGCGGTAGCGCGTGCTCTGCAGGTTTTCGATGGTGATGCCCTGGCGGTCGAAGAAGTCGGCCAGCTGGAACAGGATGCCCGGTTTGTCCGCGGCCACCACTTCCACGATGTAGGGCAGCAGGTTGGACTGCACCACCTTGGGACCGGTGCGGTAGAACACCAGCTTCAGGCCCTCGTCGCGCTCGAGCCGCGTGAGCATGGTTTCCAGCTTCGCCACCGCGTCCCACGAACCCGTCGCCAGCGCCGTGACGGAGACGTCGCGCCCCACCGTGGACAGCCGGGCATCCACCAGATTGCAGCCGCTGTCGGCGATGCGGCGCGTCACCGACAGAAGCGGCGACTCCGGATGCGTCGTATAGGCGGTGATCAGGAGGTGGTTTTCGGTCGGCGAAGGCCGGGGCGTGGAATCGGTCAAGAGAGCTTCCGGCGTTGCGGTCAGGCTGAATGGCGGCCGGGCAGCGTCCCGGCGACGCAGGCAGCATACTTGCCCGCCCTTTGAGCCCGCAAGTAACATGCGGCCGACATTGCAGGCGAACCGGCCAACTGCGCTTATGGGCGCCTCCGGACGCCGGACACCCCACCGAGAGCCATCCCTTGCATCTTTCCGGCAGCATCACCGCACTGGCCACGCCGTTCCTGGCGTCGGGCGAACTCGACCTGGAAGCCTGGCGTTCGCTGCTCAAACAGCAACTGGACGGAGGCACGCAGGGCGTGGTGGTGGCGGGATCGACCGGTGAAGCGGCTGCGCTCTCCGACGACGAATACGACACACTGCTGCGCATCGCGGTGGAGGACGTGCGCGGGCGCATTCCCGTGCTGGCCGGCACCGGCCAGATGAATACCGCCAAGACCATTGCCGCCACGCGACGCGCAGCAGCAGCGGGTGCGCAGCTCGCGCTGGTCGTCACGCCGCCCTACGTGCGCCCGACGCAGGCCGGGCTGGTGGCGCATTACCGGGCAGTGGCCGACCAGGGCGGATTGCCCGTGGTGCTCTACAACGTGCCCGGTCGCACCGGATGCGATCTGTTGCCGGAAACGGTGGCCGAGCTCGTCGATCATCCGAACATCGTGGGCATCAAGGAAGCGCGCGCCGAACCCGAACGCATGGCGGCCCTGCTGGCGCTGCGGAAGGAGGGCTTCGCGGTCCTGAGCGGCGACGACCCGACGGCCTCCCGCGCCATGCTGGCCGGTGCCGATGGCCTCATCTCGGTGGGCTCGAATGCCCTGCCGCGCACCTTCCGCCGCCTGTGCGACCTCGCCCGTTCGGGCGAGGCGGCCGCAGTCGCCGGACTGGATGCCCAATTGCAGGAGATCTATGCCTTCCTCGGCGTGGAATCCAACCCCATCCCGGTGAAGGCGCTGCTGCAGCGCGCAGGCTTCGGCGATGGCCTGCGCCTGCCGCTGCTTTCGCTGTCCTCCATCCATACCGATACTGCCGATCGTCTCGCCGCCATGGCGCAGGCGCTGGAAGCACAATCCAACCGCGACATCCTCGCGGCCTGAACCCAGGAGATCCTCATGCGTCTTTCGTCTTCCCTCGTGCGTCCGCTTGCCCTGGTGCTGCTGGTCGTTTCCGTCGCCGGCTGCTCATGGTTCAAGAAGGGCGCGAAGGGCGACTACGCGCTGGCGCCTGAAACGCGTCCGCTGGAAGTGCCGCCGGACCTCAACCTGCCCAACACCAGTGGCGCCATGCAGATACCTGCCGCCAGCCAGGCCACGGCGGCCGCAGCACCCGCAGCCGCGGGTGGTTTCACCGTCGCCGGTACCCGTGACGAAGCGTTCACCCGCGTGGGCGAAGCGCTCGCCGGCGTCGAGGGCGTCACCATCGCCAGCCGGGCCCAGCTGCTGGGCACCTACGACGTCAGCTACGAGGGGGCCAGCTTCCTCGTCCGGGTGTCGGGCGTCGAAGCCGGCGCCTACGTGACGGCAGTCGATCCGCGCGGCCTGCCGGCCACGTCGCCGGCCGCAACCAAGCTGCTGGCGGCGCTGAAGGCCAAGCTGGGCGGGTGAGCAATCCGCTGCGGCGGGGTGAAAGATGTGCTGCCGTCGTCCCGTTTACGCACGCTGGGATCCATCTTGATCCTGCGTGTGCACTCCGACCGACTGCCACGGCAAAGGCAACATGGATCCCGGCGTTCGCCAGGATGACGAAAAGGCGCCTCACGGCGCCTTTTCCATGTGCTTGCGGCGGGCCCGCCAACTTGCCGATGACAGTCGAGCTGCTCGCCGCGCTGGAGGTCAAGCTGGCCGATGGGCAGCCCGCTGCGGCGGAGATAGTGGTGTTTGCCGTCGTCCCAGCGCACGCTGGGACCCATCTTGATCCTGCGAGTGCACTCCGACTGCCACGGCAAAGGCGACATGGATTCCGGCGTTCGCCGGGATGACGAAAAAAGGCGCCTCGCGGCGCCTTTTTTTATGTGCATGGTGCGGCAGTGCGCGCCCGTCAACGCTCCAGCAGCGGCAGCTTGTCCGGCTTGCCTTCCCATTCCTTCGCGTCCGGCAGCGGATCCTTGCGCGTGGTGATCACCGGCCATGCCCGGGAGAGTTCGGCGTTGAGCGCGACGTAGCCTTCCTGGCCAGCCGGCACGTCGTCTTCCGGGTAGATGGCATTGATCGGGCACTCGGGTTCGCACAGCGTGCAGTCGATGCATTCGTCCGGGTCGATCACCAGGAAGTTGGGGCCTTCATGGAAGCAGTCCACAGGGCAGACTTCCACGCAGTCGGTGTACTTGCACTTGATGCAGTTTTCGGTGACGACGAAGGGCATGAGGTTGGATGTGCAGCGAAGGAAACCATGCAAGTTTAAATCACCGCGTCATCCAGGATGGAAATGTTTCTCGGCAGCCCCCGTGCGCTTGCGCGCGGATCGGGGCGTGGCATGCATGGAATGTCCGCGTGCGCGACGGCCAGGGCTGCGGCGCTTCCTGTCTGATCGTTCCAGCAGGCTTGGCGCAACTCAGGTTGCCTGGCCTATATTTCCATTAATGGAACGACCTATTGGTTTTTGTTGGCTTTATCCCATTCGTGTTGAGGATCATGCTGCACGCCTCACCACACACCGGAGCACCGCCATGATCACCTTGCGCCCCGCCACCGCTCGCGGCCACGCCAACCACGGCTGGCTGGACTCGTGGCACAGCTTCTCCTTCGCGAGCTATTTCGACGACAAGCACGTCCACTGGGGTCCGCTGCGCGTGATCAACGAGGATCGCGTGGCCGCCGGCCGCGGCTTCGGCGAACACGGCCACCGCGACATGGAAATCATCAGCTACGTGCTGGAAGGTGCGCTGGGCCACAAGGACTCGATGGGTACCAGCTCCAGCATCGTGCCGGGCGACGTGCAGCGCATGAGCGCCGGCACCGGCGTGCAGCATTCGGAATTCAACTACAGCGAAACCGGTACCACGCATTTCCTGCAGATCTGGATCATCCCCGACAAGCAGGGCGTGGCGCCCTCGTACGAAGAGAAGCGCTTCGCCGCCGAAGAGAAGCAGGGCCGCCTGCGGCTGGTGGTCAGCCCGGACGGCGCCGATGGTTCGATCTCCATCCATCAGGATGCGCGCCTGTACGCCGGCCTGTTCGACGGGGATGAAGCGGCGGAACTGCGCCTGGCCGAAGGTCGCCTGGGTTACGTGCACGTGGCGCGCGGCGAAGTGACCGTCAATGGCCGTACCCTGTCGGCGGGCGATGCGTTGCTTTACGAAGGCGAGCCGCTGGTCAGCGTGGGCCAGGGCATTGGGGCGGAAGTGCTGGTATTCGACCTGCCGCCGTTGAAGTAGGCAGGCGGCTCTGCGGCGCTTGCATCGACCAGAAAGGGTGCGCGGATGCGCACCCTTTTCCGTTCTCGGGACGCGGTCGTTCAGGCGAGCATGCGCTCGGCGACCAGGAAGCCTGCCGTCATGGCGACTACCAGCAGCGCGCCCTGCAGCCGAGGCGGGGCGGGCAGCGGCACGTCCAGCAGGCGGCAGCCCATGCCGATGGCCAGCGCGAGCACCAGGCCGAGCAACGTCAGCATCATGGGCGTCCTCCCTGTCTTGTTTCGCCGGTCGGTCCGCCGCAGTGGGCGACGTGGCGTGCTTCGCGGCGCGCCATGAAACGGTCGGCGACGACATACCCCAGCGTCATCGCCACCACCAGCAGCGCGCCCACCAGCACCGGCGGTGCCGGCACCGGGATGCCCATCCAGCGACAGCCGAAGCCGATGGCGAAGCCCAGCAGCACGCCCGCGAGGAATTTCAGGTTCATGCCATGCCTCCGGGCGCCTGCGATGGCGCTGGCACGGGATTGCCTGGCGCACCGCCGATGAAATGCCGCACGACGGGTGCGTGGGTCGGGTCTTCCAGCAGCGCCTTGATCGCATCCTGCAGGGCGCGCTCGTCTTCGGTGACGCGTTCGTGCTGGCGCAGGTGCTCGTGCCAGGAGCAGTCGACGAAGTACTCCAGGTAGGTGCCGGGCTGCGTGCTGTCTTCGGCCACGCCCCATTGCACGGCGCCGTTGCGACGGCGCGCGTGCCCCAACGGCTGCATGCGGGCCAGGAATTCCTCGCGCCGTGCGATATCCACGCGGTACTCGACCGTCACCAGTACCGGACCGCGGTCACCGCCGACATCACCCGCGACCACCGGTTGTGGCCAGTGGCCGGACGGGGTGACGTTGACGCGCGCGGCCTCGCCCAGCTTGAACCGCCAGCTGGCCAATGCAGCGATCACCGTGCCGATCGCCGCCACGATCAGCGCCATCGGCGTTCCGTAGGCCTGCGCGACCGCGCCCCAGCCCAGGCTGCCCACCGCCATGCCTGCGGAAAACACCACGATGTACAGCGACAGCGCGCGTGCCCGTACCCACGCCGGCACCGAAGTCTGCGCGGCGATCTGCAGCGATGACAGCACCGTGATCCACGCGAAGCCATTGAACAGCGAAACCACATACAGCGCGGGGATGTTGCGCAGCAGGGCGAGCGCCACCATGCAGCCTGCGTAGACGCCGGTGGCGGCCAGCACCATCGCGTCGGGATCGAACCGCGTGCGCAGGGCCGGCAGCAGCATGGCGCCGGCGATCGCGCCGATGCCGATGCAGCCCAGCAGCAGGCCATAGGTGCCCGCACTGGCACCCAGCTCCTGCTTCACCACGATGGGCAGCAGCGCGGTCAACGCACTGGCGAAGACGAAGAAGCAGGCGGCCTTCACCAGTACCGACTGCAGTACCGAGGCCTGCCCGGCATAACGCAGCCCGGCGCGCAGCGCCGCGCCGAAGGTTTCCGGTGGCAAAGCGGAGGATGCCGGCGAGCGCCGCCAGCGCCACAGCACCACGACCACGCCGAGGAAGCTCAACGCGTTCACCGCGAACGCCCACGCGATGCCGGCCTGCGCCACGATCAGGCCGCCGAGCGCAGGTCCGATGGAACGCGCGATGTTCATGCTCAACGAGCCCAGCGCCACCGCCGGCCCCAGCATCGGCCGCGGAACCAGCTCGGGCGTGGTCGCCTGCTGCGCGGGCATCGCCATCGCCGCGCCGATGCCAAGCGCGAACGTCAGCGCCACCAGCGTCCACGGCCGCAGCATGTCCAGGTGCGCCAACACCGCCAGCGTGCTGGCGACCAGCAGCATCCACAGCTGCGCGATGATCAGGTAGCGCCGCCGGTCGACGATGTCGGCCAGCGTGCCGGCCACGATGGCCAGCAGCACGACGGGCAGGGTGGTGGCGGATTGCACCGCGGCCACCATCAGCGGCGAACCGGTGGTTTCCGCCATGACCCAGGCGGCGGCGACATCATGGATCCAGGTGCCGATGTTGCCGACCAGGATCGCCAGCCACAGCGCGCGGAATGTCGGTTGCTGAAGCGGTGACCAGGGTCCGACGGGTGCGGGCGTCGCCATCGGTCAGAACGCGAAGCAGGAGCAACCCATCGCGCCCCAGAAATTGCGCAGGTCGTGCGTGGGGGTGGCGTGGTGTGCGGCATGGCCGTGCTCATGCACCTGGCAGTGCTTGCCATGTGCATGCGATATCGCTGCGGTCGCCTGCGCCAGGGTGCCGCCCTGGTAGCCGCCGAAGCGGTTGACCGGCGACCAGTCCGGCATCGGGGGTGGCAAGGTGGGTGCGAGCGGGGCATACGGTCTGTCGCCGTGCACGATGCGTCCGCCCACCACCGTCAACACACTGGTGATGTCGGGGATGTCGGCCTCGGGCACGCTGAAGAAATCCGCGGACAACAGCGACACGTCGGCGAACTGGCCCGGCGCCAGTCGTCCCTTGTGGTCCTGTTCGCTGGAGAACCACGCGCTGCCCCGGGTCCACAGCGCCAGCGCCTCCTCGCGTTCCAGCCGGTTGTCGTCGCCGTACATGCGCAGTCCGCCGAGCGTGCGCCCGCTGACCAGCCAGTACAGCGCCACCCACGGGTTGTAGCTGGCGACACGGGTGGCGTCGGTGCCCGCGCCGACCGGCACGCCCGCCTGCAGCATGCGGCGCACCGGCGGCGTGTGCTTCAGCGCGTCGCTGCCGTAGCGTTCGGCGAAGAACTCGCCCTGGAACGCCATGCGGTGCTGGATGGCGATGCCGCCGCCCAGTGCGCGCACGCGGTCGATGTTGCGCGGCGAGATGGTCTCGGCGTGGTCGATGATCCAGTGCAGGCCATCGAACGGCACCTCGCGGTTCACGCGTTCGTAGACGTCGAGCACGCGGGTGATGCTTTCGTCATAGGTGGCATGGATGCGGAATGGCCAGCGCTTTTCCGCAAGCAGGCGCACCACGTCATCCAGCTCGCCTTCCATGCCGGCCGGTAATTCGGGACGCGGTTCGCGGAAATCCTCGAAGTCCGCCGCCGAGAACACCAGCATCTCGCCCGCGCCGTTGTGGCGCAGCATGTCGTCGCCCTGGCGCGGCGAGAGCATGCCCGACCAGCGCTGGAAGTCGGCCAGTTCCTGCCCCTTCTTCTGGGTGAACAGGTTGTAGGCGATGCGTACGGTCAGTTCGTCGTCCGCGTGCAGCTTCTGGATGATCTCGTAGTCTTCCGGGTAGTTCTGGAAGCCGCCGCCCGCATCGATCACCGACGTGATGCCCAGCCGGTTCAACTCGCGCATGAAGTGGCGCGTGGAGTTCAGCTGGTACTCGGCCGGCAGCTTCGGCCCCATGGCCAGCGTCGCGTACAGGATCAACGCGTTCGGCTTGGCCAGCAGCAACCCGGTGGGATTGCCCGCCTTGTCGCGCTGGATCTGGCCTCCGGGCGGATCAGGGGTGTCCTTCGTGTAGCCCACCGCACGCAGCGCGGCGCGGTTGAGCAGGGCGCGGTCGTACAGGTGCAGCAGGAAGACCGGCGTGTCCGGCGCCAGCGCGTTGATCTCCTCCAGCGTGGGCAGGCGCTTTTCGGCGAACTGGTGCGCGCTGAAACCGCCGACCACCCGCACCCATTGCGGCGCCGGCGTGCGATCCACCTGGGTCTTCAGCATCGCCATGGCATCGGCCAGCGAGCGCACGCCGTCCCAGCGCAGTTCCAGCGTGTAGTTCAGCCCGCCGCGGATCAGGTGCGTGTGGCTGTCGTTGAGGCCGGGGATCAGCCGGCGTCCGCCGGCATCGATGATGCGCGTGGTGTCGCGGGCGTGCGCCATCACGTGGGCCTCGTCGCCCACCGCGAGTATGCGTCCGTCGGCGAAGGCGATCGCGCTGGCGGAAGGCTGTGCCGCATCCAGCGTGGTGATGCGGGCGTTGCGCAGGATCAGGTCGGCCACGAGAAGTTCTCCGGATCGGGCATCGCGGGGCAGTGCAGCCAGTGCGGCAACCGCCGCCGCAGTCTTCAGCAGGTGGCGGCGCGTATCGTCAACGGCCATGCGCGAACCCCGATCGTGCGGTGCGCAGGGCATCGAAAGACAATGCGCCCGGCCCGGTCAATGCCACCGCGAGGTTCACCAACAGCCACAGCAGCGGGTACTCGATGCCGCCGTGCATCCAGAACCAGCCGTGCGACAGGTTCAGCGCCACGGTGACGCCGAGGAACGCCGCCGAGCCGAGGGCCGCGATGCGCGTGAACGCACCCGCGAGCACCATCAGTCCGAGCAGGGTCTGCAGTGCGGCAAGCAGCAAAGGCAATGGCGCGGCGGAAGGCAGGCCGAAGTGCTGGAGTTCGGCCGCGAACCCGGCGACCCCCGGCCCGCCGAACCAGCCCAGCAACTTGCCCAGTCCATGCGGCAGGAGGAAACCGCCGGCGGCCAGGCGCAGCACCAGCAGCCCGGCCGGGGCAGTCTCATGGCCTGCGCGTTGCGCGACGTTGGCGGTCATCGCGGCGTCCCGTCAGTGGCCGCCTTCGGACGCCCCGAACATGCTCTTGGCGTACTGGATGCCCAGCCCATAGCCGCCGCCGTGGAGTTTGGCGATGCCGGTGGTCAGGTCGTAGGTCGCGCTGCGTGCCCAGTCGCGCTGCAGCTCCAGCAGGTACTGCACGCTGGTCAGCGGGCGGACGCCCGCCTGGACCATGCGCTGCATGGCGCGTTCGTGCGCCTCGGCGGTGACATCGCCGCAGGCATCGGCGATCACGTAGACCTCGAAGCCCTGGTCCAGCGCCGACAGCGCCGGCCCGACGATGCACACGCTGGTCCACAGGCCGCCGAGCACGATGCGCCCTTTTCCGGAGGCGTTCACCGCCGCGATGACCGCCGCATCTTCCCAACAGTTCATGGTGGTGCGGTCGAGCACGTTCGCATTCGGGAAGGCTTCGGGGATTTCCGGGAACAGCGGACCGGAGAACGACTTCTCGGCCACGGTGGTCAGCAGTGTCGAAACGCCGAAGCCGGCCGCGCCCTTGGCGACGAGTGCAACGTTGTTACGCAGCATCGCCACGTCGATGGAGTGCGTGGCAAAGGCCATCTGCGACTGGTGGTCGATCAGGACCAGCGTGTGGTCGTGAGGCGTGAGCAGGGTCTTGCCGGCGGCGGGGGTGGCGGTGGGCATGGCGGGCTCCGGGCATGGGGTAGGAATCGCACCACTGTGGCGCGCGCACGCGCACGCTGGCTTGCATCGGCGTGCGCGCTGCCCGCGAACCTCATCCGTGCAGCTTGATCGCGGTCTCGGCGACGCGCTGGCCCTGGTAGCGCGCGGCGTCCAGCTCGTTCTGCGTGGGTTGGCGCGAACCGTCGCCGCCCGCGATGGTGGTGGTGCCGTAGGGCGAGCCGCCGGTGACTTCATCCAGTTTCATCTGACCGGCAAAGCCGTAGTCCAGCCCCACGATCACCATGCCGAAATGCAGCAGATTGGTGATGATGGAGAACAGCGTGGTTTCCTGCCCGCCGTGCTGGGTGGCGGTGGAGGTGAACGCGGCACCGACCTTGCCGTGCAGCGCCCCCCTGGCCCACAGGCCGCCGGCCTGGTCCAGGAAGTTCGCCATCTGCGAGGACATGCGGCCGAAGCGCGTGCCGGTGCCGACGATGATCGCGTCGTAATCGGCGAGTTCCGCGATCGTCGCCACCGGGGCGGGCTGATCGAGCTTGTAGTGGGACGTCCGCGCGACCTCCTCGGGCACCAGTTCCGGCACGCGTTTGATGTCCGCGCTGGCGCCGCCCGCGCGCACGCCTTCGGCCACGGCATGGGCCATGGTTTCGATATGCCCGTAGGCGGAGTAGTAGAGGATCAGGACCTTGGCCATCGTGCGGCTCCCGTGGAGGACGGAGGAATGCGGCGATCGCGCCGCGATGCCGGGCAGGGTTACCCGTGCCGGGTTATCGGCGCGTGCAGGTGGCGGAACTCGCGCGGCGAGTAGCCCGTCATCCGACGGAAGGTACGGGTGAAGTGGCTCTGGTCGAAGAAGCCCAGCGAGGCGGCCGTGGCGGAGATCTTCTGCGGCCCGCGCGCCAGTTGCGCCTTGGCCAGGGCGATGCGCTTGGCCAGCACGTATTCCATCGGGCTCTGGCCGGTACTGACGCGGAACAGTCGGGCGAAGTGGAAGCGACTGACGCAGGCCGCAGCCGCGATGTCGGTCAACGTCAGGCTGTCGCCGATATGGCGTTCGATGTGGTCAAGCGCACGTGCGAGTGCGCGCGCGCCAAGGCCTCTCGGGGCCGGCACATTGTCCGCGTACATCCCGGCTGATGTGGAATGCGCAAGCGTCGACGCGAGAGGGAACAGGGACGGGGAGCCATCCACGGCAGTGTCCTCGGGTGTTGGCGGTGGGGGGGCGCCTGCGGACAGGGGTATGGCGCAGGGCTTGTACGTCATGGTCCTCACGCGGCACATGGCGCATAAGCCCCGATCGGGCGACGGGTGGATCCCCCGATTGGGGGGCGGGTTGCCTGTCCGGAGGCTGCGCCCGTATCGTGCAAGGATCGCTGCGCCGCCGATTGCGTGGCGCCCGTCCAGGCCGAAGTCCGAATGCCCATCCGTATCCTCACCGTCGACGATCACCCCTTGCTGCGTGAAGGCATCGCGGCGGTGATCGAGGGGCAATCCGACATGCAACTGGTGGGGGAGGCCGCCAATGGGCGCGAGGCCCTGCAGGTTTTCCGCGACTGCCGCCCGGACGTGACGTTGATGGACCTGCAGATGCCGGAAATGGATGGCGTGGATGCCATCGGTGCGATCCATCGCGAATTCCCGGAGGCACGGGTCGTGGTGTTGACCACGTACCAGGGCGATGCGCAGGCGTTGCGCGCGTTCAAGGCGGGTGCGTCGGGATACTTGCTCAAGAGCATGCTGCGCCGCGAACTGGTGGACACGATCCGCAACGTGCATGCAGGTCGCCGGTGCATCCCGCCCGAGATCGCGTCCGGCATCGCCGAACATGCGTCGGATGACGCGTTGACCCTGCGCGAGATCGAAGTGCTCCGGCAGGTGGCGGACGGCAACGGCAACAAGCGCATTGCCCACCACCTCGGCATCGCGGAGGAAACGGTGAAGGCGCACATGAAGAACATCCTCGCCAAGCTGGATGCCAACGACCGCACGCATGCGGTCACCATTGCGGTCCGCCGCGGGATCTTCCATCTCTGAAGGATTTAAGGAGTTCTTAAAGAGCGTGCGGGAGCATGGGTGGGCCGGATGTCCGGTCCCCCACCTGCGAGGTCTCCATGAGTGCGTTGCGCGCCTGTACGCCATTGTTGTTGCTGTTGCCGCTCTCCGCTGCCGCACAGGTCGTCGAACGCACCGACAAACAGGCGCATGACCAGCTGTCGTCGCGCTGGAGCGCCGGCCTGGCGGTCGTCCACCGCGACAGCGAATACGCCGGCGAGGGCACCCGGACGCGCCTGCTGCCCAATGTCGCCTATGACGGTGACCGCTTCTACCTGCGTGGTGCGGCGTTCGGCTACCGAGCCTACCAGGACGATCGCTTCGAATTCCGTGCCTTCGTCGCCGGACGCCTGGACGGCATCGATGCCGATGACTTCGGCAGGGCCGAACTGGCGCGGCGCGGCGTGGACCGCGATCTGCTGGAAGATCGCGACGACAGTGTCGATGTTGGTGTGGGCGCGAGCTGGAAAGGCACCGCCGGCAAGCTCGATCTGGATGCACGCGTCGATGTCACCGGCACCAGCGACGGCTACTCCATCGCGCTGGACTACAGCTATCCGGTGACGCTGGGGCGCACGACCCTGGTCCCTTCCATCGGCGCGATGCGCCTGTCGGCGGACATGGCCGACTACTACTACGGCACGCTGGATGAAGAGGTCGCACGCGGCGTGGTCGCCTACCGTCCGGGTGCCGCGACAGTGCCCCGCGCCAGCCTCACCCTGATCCATCCCTTCGCCAAGCGGTGGGCGTTGCTGGGCAACCTGGAGTACCGCGCGTTGCCCGACGCCCTGCAGGACAGTCCGCTGGTCGAGGCGGACAAGGACCGCAGCGCTTCCCTCTTCATCGGCGTGTCGCGCGGGTTCTGAAACGCAGTTGTCCTTTCCCCCACCGGAGCGACCCCATGTTCTCCAGATCCCCCCATGCCGGCGTGGAACCTGTGCCGGGTCCGATGCCCGCAGCGTACCTGCCGACGCCGGATGAACTGGCGGGCGCACACGTGCCCGTCGATCACGACGTCCTGATACGACGCGTGTCGCGCACCCAGGCTGCCGCGCTGATGCAACTGTGCGACCGCCAGACGGCCGAACTGTCGCGTGTGCCTGGCAGGCGCGTCGGCGGCGTGCTCGAACTGATGGAAGCGTTGTTCGAGCCGCCTCTGCGCGCATGGGCCTGGATGGCGGAGCGGGGCGGTGAACCCATCGGCCATGCATTCGCCACGGTGGGCTTCTCGATGATCGAGCGCGCGTATTACTTCAACCTGGAATCGCTGTTCGTTCCGGCGAGCGAGCGCCCATCGGGAGTCGCCGTCGCGTTGCTCGCCGAGGCCCGTCGCATGGCCGAAACGCTCGGCTGCGTGGACCTGCGCTGGCAGGTGCCGCTGGCGCAAGGCAGCGGGGAAATCGCGCTGCCCGGCCACGCCGGTGCCGCGACGATGATCCAGTACGTGTTCCCCACCTTGCAGGACCAGCAGCATGACTGACGTGCCGAGAAGCCATCCACTCCGCCCGGAGCCCCGAAAAGGGCGCAGGCACTTGCGGCGCCTGGTCGCGGCCGCCTGCGTTTCCGCCACCGCCTTCGGGTATGCCGGCCTGTCGGGCTGCAGCACGGTGGCGTATCCGCAATCGCCCCAGTTCGGCGAGGATGGATTCCAGAACGTACGCAAGCCACGCCCGCTGGGTTGGCGCCAGACCGGCAAGCTCTGGTGGGATTTCCTCATCGGCGGCAAGCCGGCGGGCACGGTGCCTGCCGGCACGATCCCCGTGCAGGCACTGACGGCGGCGCAGTTGGACCACGCTGCGGACGGCACGCTGTACCGGTTGGGGCATTCCACGGTGCTGATGAAGCTGGACGGGCGGTTCTGGTTGACCGACCCGGTGTTTTCCGAACGTGCGTCACCGGTCCAGTGGGCGGGACCGAAGCGTTTCCACGCGCCGCCGCTGACCATCGAGCAACTGCCGCACCTTTCCGCCGTGGTGCTGTCGCACGACCACTACGATCATCTCGATCGCGACGCAGTGCGTGCGCTGGCAGCCAAGACGGATGTGTTCCTCACCCCGCTGGGCGTGGGTGACCGCCTGGTGCGCTGGGGCGTGCCGCGCGAGAAGGTCCGGCAACTGGACTGGTGGGGCGACGTCGCGCTGCAGGGCGTGCGCTTCACCGCGACGCCGTCGCAGCACTTTTCCGGCCGCACGCCTTTCGACCGCAATGCCACGCTGTGGGCGTCATGGGTGATCGAATCGGACGACCTGCGGATCTTCTTCAGTGGCGACACGGGCTACTTCGACGGCTTCCGCTCGATTGGCGAGCGCATGGGGCCTTTCGACATCACGCTGCTGGAGTGTGGTGCCTATGATCGCCGTTGGCAGGACGTCCACATGCTGCCCGAGCAGACCCTGCAGGCGCATCTTGACCTCCGCGGCAAGTGGTTGCTGCCGATCCACAACAGCACCTTCGACCTGGCCTTCCATGGCTGGAGCGAACCGATGGAAACGCTGTACACGCTGTCGCGGCAGGCAGGCGTGGACATCACCACCCCCGTGATCGGCCAGCCGCTGGTGGTCAGGCAACCGGAAGGCACGCATCCGTGGTGGCGCAGCGAGTGAGGTATGCCGCGCGGCTCAGGCGTCCTGGGCCGCGCTGAAGCCGACCCTGCAACCGAAGCCGCGGCCGGCGATGCCGTCACTCACCGTGATCATCGCCTCGTGTGCACGCGCGATGCGCTGGACCAGCGAAAGGCCGATGCCGCTGCCGCGCTCGCCATTGCCATGGCTGCCACGGAAGAAGCGTTCGAAGATGCGCTCGCGCTCCTCGGCGGGAACGCCGGGACCGTTGTCGCGGACCGCCAGCCAGGCGCTCGCGCCATCGGGGTCCATGCCGCAGGCGATCTCGATGCGGGCGCCTTCTCCGCTGTAGCGCACGGCGTTGTCCAGCAGGTTGCGGGCGAGGATGCCGATATCGTCCAGGTCGCCCAGGACGCTGGCCGGCTCGGCGTGGATCGCAAGGGTCTGCTGGCGTCGCGATACCATCGATTCGAACTCGCGCGCCACCATCGTCACCACGTCGGGCAGCGCGACGACGGGGCGGTCTTCGCGCAGGGGCGATGCATCCACGCGAGCGGAGTCGAGCAACTGCTGTGCGAGCCGCGAGGTGCGCTGGATGCCCTGCGCCAACTGCTCCAGTGCCGCATGTGCGTCGGCCTGGGTGCCGGCGCGCAGCGCCACCTGGGTCTGCGTGAGCAGCGCGGCGAGGGGGGTGCGCAGTTCGTGCGCGGCGTCTGCAAGGAACTGCCTTTCGCCGCGCATGGCGTGCGACAGGCGTTCGAGCAGAAGGTTGAACGAATCCACCAGCGGCCGGATCTCCCGCGGCATACCGGTGGACGGCAGCGGTGCGAGATCGTGTGCCTCGCGCTGCGCCATGTCCCGGCGCAGGCGGTTCATCGGCCTCAGGCTCCAGTGGATGGCAAGGCCCACCGTCATGGCCAGTACCAGCAGGATGCCGATCCCGCTCCACAGGCTGATCTTCACCCAGTAGGCCAGTTCCGCACGCATGGCGGATTGCGCCATGCCGGCCTGCACCTGGATGCGGCCGCTGGCATCGGTGATGGCATAGACGCGCCACGGTTCGCCGCCCACCTGGCTGACCACGAATCCCGGTTCGAAATCGGCGCGCAGCGGCTCGGTCGGTGCGCCGGCCGAAAGCACCACGGGATGGCGCCGGCCGAGGATCCACACCTGGTAGCGCAAGGTTTCGAACTTCCTGTGGGTGGAGCGGGCGCGCGTGGGCAACTTGAGGCGCGGCCCTTCACTCAGTGCGTCGAGGTTGGCCGGCATCGACAGCAGGATCTGCTCGGCTACCTCCTGCAGGAACTGGTCTTCGTGTCCTTGCTGCTGCCGCGTCATCTGGAGGTGCTGTCCGCCCAGCCAGCACGCCCACCCCAACGCCAGGGGCGTCATCACGGCCAGCAACAGTTTGGCTTTCAGTGAATGGTGGCTCATTCGCTCTCTCCCAGCCGGTAGCCGAAGCCATGCACGGTGGCGATGACGCCGTCGCCGAGCTTCTTGCGCAACTGGTGGATGTACACCGCGATGGTGTTGCTCTCGATCGCCCCGTCGCCGCCATAGACCAGCGACTCCAGTGTTTCGCGCGCGATCACGCGGCCGGGCCGTTCCATCAACGCCAGCAGGGTGCGGTACTCGTGCACACCGAGCTTGATCGGGCGGCCCTGCTGACGGACCGAACGATCCGCCGGGTCCAGCACGATGTCGCCGTGGCGCAGCACCGGTGCGACGCGCCCCTGGGTCCGCCGCACCACGGCACGCAGGCGCGCACTGAGTTCGCCGGTTTCGAAGGGCTTGACGATGTAGTCGTCGGCACCGGCATCCAGGCCGCGGACGCGGTCGCTCAGCTGGTCGCGCGCCGTGATGATCAGGACCGGTGTGGTGTCGTAGCGCTGGCGCAGCGCAGCCAGCACGTCCAGACCGGACCCGCGAGGCAGGCCCAGGTCGAGCAGGACCGCCGTGTAGCCATGGTCCACCAGGGCGAGGCGCGCCGCGGACGCATCCTCGGCACGATCGATGGACCAGCCATCCTGTGCCAGTGCGGCGGCCAGTGCGTCGCCGAGCATGCGATCGTCTTCAACCAGGAGCAGGCGCGACACGGGCGACCCTCGGGGATGGCGGGGGCCCCATGCTAGGTGGAAGCGATTAAACAGTCTTTAATGGGGCGATGGCATGGGCAGCGGAAACACAAAACCCCGCCGGAGCGGGGTCTCGAGTCGATTCACCGGCCATGGTTCTCAACCCGTGGCCCTGTGCCGGATGGCGCTCCCTAGGGGACTCGAACCCCTGTTTTAGCCTTGAGAGGGCCACGTCCTAACCTCTAGACGAAGGGAGCGTTTTTGGTGAAACCGGCTCAGCGGATTAGTATAGGCGGCGACCCGGCCCAGGGCAATCATCCTGGCAGCCGTGCGACCCACCTGCATGGAACCGCCGCTATTACGCCGCTCACTGCTCTGCGAACCATTCCCCGCGACCAGCACACCATCTCGCGCAAGGACATCAGCCCGAATGCGCTGCGCGTGCTCTACCGCTTGCGGGATGCCGGCTTCCAGGCCTACCTGGTCGGCGGCGCGGTGCGTGACCTGCTCGTGGGCGGCCACCCCAAGGATTTCGACGTGGCCACCGATGCCACGCCGGAGCAGGTCCGCCAGCAGTTCCGCAATTGCCGCCTGATCGGGCGCCGCTTCCGCCTGGCGCACGTGGTGTTCGGTCGCGAGATCATCGAAGTCGCCACCTTCCGCGCCAACGTCGATGACGGCAGTGGCGACCGCGAGATGGACAACGGCCGCCTCGTCCGCGACAACGTGTACGGCACCGTGGAAGACGATGCGGTGCGCCGCGACTTCACCGCCAATGCGTTGTACTACGCCATCGACGACTTCTCCGTGCGCGACTACGTGGGCGGCTTCGAGGACGTGATGGCGCGGCGCCTGAAACTGATCGGCGAGCCGGAACTCCGCTACCAGGAAGACCCGGTCCGCATGCTGCGCGCGGTTAGGCTGGCGGCGAAACTCGATTTCGAGATCGAAGCAGCGACCGCCGAACCGATCGGCCGGCTGGCGCCGCTGCTTTCGGAAGCCGCGCCCGCCCGCCTGTTCGAGGAAATCCTGAAGCTGTTCCTGTCCGGCCATGCGGTCGCCAGTTTCGAAGGGCTTGAGCACTTCGGTTTGCTGAAGGTGCTCTTCCCCGAGACCGCGGCAGCGCTGGCATCCAACCGCAGCGGTGCGCTTCGCCGGATGGTGATGGCGGGGCTGGCGGGAACCGACCAGCGCGTCGCCAACGACGAGCCCGTATCGCCTGCCTTCCTGTTCGCATTGCTGCTCTGGCCGGCGTACTGCCGCGCCCTGATGGGGTTGCAGGCCCAGGGCGTGCATGCCGAAGAAGCCCAGCGACGCGCCGCCGACCGCGTCACCCTGCATCAGTTGAACACCGTGGCGCTGCCGCGCCGCTTCTCGTTGCCCATGCAGGAAATCTGGTTGTTGCAGACCCGCTTCGGCAACCGCCAGCGCAAGCGCGTCACACGGCTGCTGTCGCATCCGCGTTTCCGCGCGGCATTCGACTTCCTTGCGTTGAGGCTCGCGGCATCGCCCGAACACGCCGAGGACGTCGCGTTCTGGCGTGATGCACAGACGCAATCCGGCGAAGAACTCGCGGCTGCGCTCGGCGTCGCAGTGCCGGGCGATTCCTTCGGTGAAGAAGGTGCGCCGGCGTCCAAGCGTCGTCGCCGTCGCCGTTCCCGCAGCACGGCTTCGTCGCCCGAATGAAGACAATGGTCCAGGCCTGCATCGGCCTGGGAGCCAATCTCGGCGATGCCGCAGGCACGTTGCGACAGGCCGTGATCGCGCTCGGGCAACGCGAAGACGTGGCGGTGCGCCGGATGTCGCGCTGTTACCGCACGCCGGCGTGGGGCAGGGAAGACCAGCCTGACTTCGTGAATGCGGTGGCGTTGCTGGAGACCCGCCTGCCGCCGCGCGCGCTGCTCGATCTGCTGCTGGCGGTGGAGGCGGATTTCGGCCGTCATCGGATCGATGGCGAACGCTGGGGTCCGCGTACGCTGGATCTGGATCTGCTGCTCTACGGTGATGCAGTGATCGACGAACCCGGCCTGCGCGTGCCGCACCCGCACCTGCACGAGCGCGCATTCGCGCTGGTTCCGTTGCTGGAGGTCATGCCGGACGCCCGTATCCCCGGTTACGGCGACGCGCGGGACGCTGTGTCCGTGCTGGAAATGTCCAACATCCATCCCTTATGAGTGGATAATGCGGGGCTATGAGCACGCACGCAGACAGCAAGCCCTGGACCGTTCCCGCCCTCGCCGACGCCAAGCGCGAGGGCCGCAAGCTGGTGATGCTGACGGCCTACGACAACAGTTTCGCCCGGGTCATGGATGCCAATGGCGTCGACCTGGTGTTGATCGGTGATTCGCTGGGCATGGTGGTGCAGGGCCACGACTCCACGCTGCCGGTGACGGTGGACGACATCGCCTACCACACCCGCGTGGTGGCGCGTGGGTTGACCCGCGCGCTACTGGTGTCGGACCTGCCGTTCCAGTCCGATGCCACGCCCGAGCGCGCGCTCGACGCCGCGACTGCATTGCTGCAGGCGGGTGCCGAGATGGTCAAGCTGGAAGGCGCGGGGCACAAGCTCGACGTCATCCGTTTCCTGGTCGAGCGCGACATTCCGGTCTGCGCGCACCTGGGCCTGACGCCGCAGTCGGTGTTGAAGTTCGGTGGTTATCGCGTACAGGGTCGCGGTGAAGCGGCCGCCGCGCAGTTGCGCGACGATGCGCGCGCCGTGGCGGAGGCAGGGGCGCAGATGCTGGTGCTTGAATGCGTGCCGTCGTCGCTGGCGGCCGCGATCACCGCCGACATCGCCATTCCCACCATCGGCATCGGCGCCGGCCCCGGCTGCGACGGGCAGGTGCTGGTGCTGCACGATTTCCTCGGCCTGGACACGGGCCATCGGCGTCCGAAGTTCGTCAAGGATTTCCTTGCCGATGGCGGTTCGGTCGCGGGCGCGGTGCGCGCCTATGCCGACGCGGTGCGCAGCGGGGCGTTCCCCGACGACGCCCATTCCTACTGACCGCGCTGCGCGCAACGACACGCCACAGGGGCCACGATGATCGAGACCATTACCCAGCTTGACGCATTGCGTGCACGCGTCAGGGAATGGAAGCAGCAGGGCCTGCGTGTCGGTTTCGTGCCCACCATGGGCAACCTGCATGCGGGCCACTACTCGCTGGTGATGCTGGCGCGACAGTACGCCGACCGCGTGGTGTCCAGTGTGTTCGTCAATCCGACCCAGTTCGGACCCAACGAGGACTTCACCCGGTACCCGCGCACGCCCGAGGCGGACATGAGCGGGCTCGAAGGCGCCGGCTGCGATGTCCTGTGGCTGCCGACGGTCGAGTCGATGTACCCGTTCGGGGTCGAACTGGCGGCCAAGGTGCATGTGCCCGGCGTCAGCAGCGTGCTGGAAGGCGCGCACCGGCCCGGTCACTTCGATGGGGTATGCACGGTGGTCAGTCGCCTGTTCAACCAGGTGCTGCCCGACGTCGCCGCCTTCGGCAAGAAGGATTACCAGCAACTGGCGGTGATCCGGCAGATGGTCACCGACCTCGCATTCCCCGTGCAGGTCCTGGCGGGCAGCATCGTGCGCGAGGCGGATGGCCTCGCGATGAGTTCGCGCAACCAGTACCTGTCCGCGGACGAGCGGCCGCGTGCCGCGGAAATCCGCAGGACCCTGATCGCGATGCGTGAAGGCCTGCTGGCCGGGCAATCACGTGCGCAGGTGGAGTCCGACGCCGCGCGGCACCTTGCCGGCGTGGGCTACGCGGTCGACTACACCGTGGTCCGCCGTCACGACCTGAGCGAGCCGCAGGATGGCGAACAGGGCGCGAAGGTCGCGCTGATCGCCGCCAAGCTGGGGCGTACCCGCCTGATCGACAATCTGGAATTCTGACGGCGCAGGCAGTCCGGCGCCGTACGCGGTGTTGCACGGGCATGCACGCCATGGCGTGCACGAGCGGCTAAACTTCGCGTTCCCGTCCCCCTTGCCGCCGACATGCACCTCAGCCTGCTCAAGACCAAGATCCACCGCGCCACCGTCACCCATTCCGAGCTGAACTACGAAGGCTCCATCGCCATCGATGGTCTGCTGCTGGACGCGACCGGCATCCGGGAATTCGAACAGGTGCATATCTGGGACGTGACCAATGGCGCCCGCTTCTCGACGTATGCGATCCGTGCCGACGAGGGCAGCGGCATCATCTCGCTCAACGGCGGCGCCGCGCGCCACGTGCAAGTGGGCGACCTGGTGATCATCGCCGCGTTCGCCTCGATGAGCGAAGAGGAAGCCGACCGGTTCCAGCCCACGCTCGTCTACGTGGACGGCCAGAACCGCATCACCCACACCAACCGCAGCATCCCCAAGCAGGCTGCCTGACATGACCACCGGTTTCGATGCGCTGCAGTCCCACGCCACGCGCCTGCGTGGGGGCCCACTGAGTGAGTTGCTGGCGCGCGAGCCCGATCGCGTTGCACAGCACGCCGTGCGCAATGGGCCGCTGTACTTCAACTTCGCGCGCCAGTCCTATGATGCGCCGGCATGGCAGGCGCTGCTCGAGCAGGCGCGTGCCGCCGACCTGGCTGGTGCGTTCCGGCGCCTGTTCGACGGTGAGAAGGTCAATGTCACCGAAGGCCGCGCGGCACTGCATACCGCCTTGCGCGGACAGCACACCGATGCCGTCGTCGCACGCGAGGCGCATGCGTCGGCAGTGGATGTCCGGCAGCGCATGGCGGCGCTGATGTCGCAGCTGGAAGGCAGCGACGTGACCGACATCGTCAGCGTCGGCATTGGCGGTTCCGACCTGGGGCCACGCCTGGTGGCAGATGCCCTGCGTGATCCATTGCCGGGTCGTTTCCGCGTGCACTTCCTGTCCAATGTGGATGGCGCGGCCGCGCAGCGTACGCTGGCGCCGCTGGATCCGGCACGCACCGCGGCGGTGCTGATCTCCAAGACGTTCGGCACGCAGGAAACGCTGCTCAACGGCACCATCCTGCGCGACTGGCTGGGCGGCAGCGAACGGCTCTATGCCGTCAGCGCGAATCCCGAGCGTGCGGCGGCTGCATTCGACATCGCGGCCGAACGCGTGCTGCCGATGTGGGACTGGGTCGGCGGGCGTTATTCGCTGTGGTCGGCGGTCGGTCTGCCGATCGCGCTGGCGATCGGTTTCGACCGTTTCGAACAGCTGCTCGAGGGCGCGTCGTCGTTCGATGCACACGTCATCGGCACCCCGCTGGCCGGCAACATCGCGGTGCGCCATGCGTTGACGGCCGTGTGGAACAGGAACGTCCTCGGCCATGCGGCGCAGGGCGTGATGACCTACGACCAGCGCCTGGCGCTGCTGCCGGCCTATCTGCAGCAGCTGGTGATGGAAAGCCTGGGCAAGTCGGTCAAGCTGGACGGCAGCCCGGTGGGCGTCGATACGGTGCCCGTGTGGTGGGGGGGCGCGGGCACGGACGTGCAGCACAGCTTCTTCCAGGCCTTGCACCAGGGCACGGGCATCGTGCCGCTGGATTTCGTCGGCACGGTCAACAGCGACGCGCCCTACGCGGAGAACCACCGCGCGTTGCTGTCCAACCTGCTGGCGCAGAGCGAGGCGCTCGCCAATGGCCAGCACAGCGACGATCCGCACCGCAGCTATGCTGGCGGCCGTCCGAGTACGCTGATCCTGCTGGATGCGCTGACACCCCAGTCGCTGGGCGCATTGATCGCCATGTACGAACACAGCGTGTACGCGCAGTCGGTGTTGTGGGGCATCAATGCCTTCGATCAGTTCGGCGTGGAACTCGGCAAGCAGCTGGCCAACGGATTGCTGCCGGCGCTCAAGGGCGAAACCGAGGTGAAGGATCCGGTGACCCGGGCGCTGCTGGCCGAGATCGCCGCGCGCGGCTGAAGGCGCTGCGCATCGACGCATCCATTCTGTAGGAGCGACGTGAGTCGCGACCGCACGAATGAAGCGCCATCGACGATGGATCACACGGATCGCAGAGCATGCGGCCCCGCACGAACGACCTTCCGTGTCCGTTCGCATGATGCATGCCCCGCGTCCGCTTCACTCGTGCGGTCGCGACTCGTGTTGCTCCTGCGCGGCGTGGTGCCTGTGCAGGGCCCATGCCACGTGTTCGCGCACGAGCGGGGACGGGTCCTCGCGTCGGCTTTCCAGCGCGGCGAGTACGTCGGGCGTCGCCGGCGCATTGCCCAGTGCCACTGCGATGTTGCGCAGCCAGCGCTCATGCCCGCTGCGACGGATCGCCGAGCCTTCGGTGCGGCGCAGGAATTCATCGCCATCCCACGCGAAGAGCTGTGGCAGCGTGGCCACGTCCAGATCGTTGCGTGCGCGGAAGTCGGGTTCGTCGGTACGCTTGGCGAACTTGTTCCACGGACACACCAGCTGGCAGTCGTCGCAGCCGAAGATACGGTTGCCGATGGCAGGCCGCAGCTCTTCCGGAATCGCGCCGTCATGCTCGATGGTGAGGTAGGAAATGCAGCGGCGCGCATCGAGCCGGTACGGCGCCGTGATCGCCTGTGTCGGGCACACGTCGATGCAGCGCGTGCAGGTGCCACAGTGCGCGGACGCGGGCGCATCGACCGGCAACGGCAGGTCGACATAGATCTCGCCGAGGAAGAACCACGAGCCGCCGTCCTTGTCGATCAGGCAGGTGTGCTTGCCGATCCAGCCCAGCCCCGCATTGCGCGCCAATGCGCGCTCCAGCACCGGCGCTGAATCCACGAACACCCGATGGCCGAACGCGCCGACTTCCTGCTGCAGGCGTTCGGCCAGCTTCTGCAGGCGGTTGCGCATCAGCTTGTGGTAATCACGGCCCAGCGCATAACGCGCGACATAGGCGCGCGTGCCGTCCTGCAGCGTGTCCCAGGCATCGTCGCTGTCGTTCCGGCCATAGTCGAGTCCCACGGAGATGACGCGCAACGTCCCGGGAATCAGTTCCTGTGGCCGTGCGCGCTTGTCGCCGTGGTGTGCCATCCACGCCATCGATCCATACAGGCCCTGCGCCAGCCAGTCGCGCAGGTGTTGTTCGTCGTCGCCGAGTTCGATGCCGGCGATGCCGCAGCGCTGGAAGCCGAACTCGCGCGCGAGTGCGCGCACACGGAGCGCCAGCGCATGCGGGTCGGGTGAGGGCGTCGTCGGGCCGGGATGGAACATGCGGGAATTATAGGTGGCTGGACCGCATTCACTTCCCTGCAACCCCGGCCAGTCCTAGAATCCGGCCATGTCCGGCACCTTGCCCCTTCATTCCACGCTTGCCGCGCGGGCATTGGACGAGCGCGCCACGCATGCGCTGGGGGACGATCCCTACGTGCTGATGCAGCGTGCCGGGCAGGCGGCCTGGCAGCACCTGTTGCTGCACTGGCCGGAGGCCCAGCGCATCGTCGTGGTGTGCGGTCCGGGCAGCAACGGCGGCGATGGCTACGTGCTTGCATGGCACGCACATCGCGCGGGCCGGCGCGTCGAAGTGGTGCACCTTCCCGCGCACGTGCCGGGCAATGCCGTCGCCCAGCGTGCCTGCACCGACTACGTGGCGGCCGGCGGGCACGTAACGCTGTTCGATGGCGCGTTGCCGAAGGGCGACATCGTGATCGATGCGCTGTTCGGCATCGGACTGTCGCGCGCACCGGATGCGGACGTCCAGGCCGTGATCGATGCGGTCAACACGCAGGTGGCGCCGGTGTTCGCACTGGACGTTCCCAGCGGCGTGGACGCCGATCGAGGCAGCGTGCCCGGCACTGCGGTGGTGGCCACGCGCACCCTGCAGTTCATCGTGCGGCACGCGGGCCTGCATACAGGGGATGCGCTGGAATACACCGGCGTACTCGCGCTGGATGACCTCGGCCTGCCTGCCGACACGCATGACGGCGTGCAGGCGCAGGCGTCGCTGTTGCAGCAGGATGCGCTGGCACGCTGGTTGCTGCCGCGCCGCCGCAACACGCACAAGGGAGAGTCCGGCCACGTACTGTGTATCGGCGGCGATGAAGGCAGTGGCGGTGCGATCGCCTTGTGCACGGAGGCCGCGCTGCGTACGGGTGCCGGCCTGGTGAGCGTGGCGACGCGCGCGGGGCATGTCGCGGCATTGCTGTCGCGCAGGCCGGAAGCGATGGTGCGGGCGGCGGAGTCGACGAGCGATCTGGTGCCGATGCTGGCGCGCTCGCACGTCGTCGCCATCGGGCCGGGACTCGGGCTGCACGACTGGGGGCGAGCCCTGTTCCAGCATGCCGTGCGCAGTGAGAAACCCCTGGTGCTCGATGCGGACGCACTCAATCTGCTGGCCGACACGCCGCAATCACTGGAAGACGCGATCCTGACACCACACCCTGGCGAAGCCGCGAGATTGCTCGGTTGCACGACGGCGGACGTGCAGCGGGATCGATTCGGCGCTGCGGCAGCCATCGCGCAACGCCATGCATCCGTCGTGGTGTTGAAGGGCGCAGGCACCATCGTGGCCGCGCCCGACCAGATGCCGCGGGTGATCGATGCGGGCAATCCCGGCATGGCGGTGGGCGGGATGGGCGATGTGCTCACGGGCGTCATCGCGGCATTGCGTGCGCAGGGCCTGTCCGCGTTCGATGCGGCGAGTGCCGGTGCGTTGCTGCATGCGCTGGCGGGTGATGCAGCGGCGTGGGATGGCGAACGCGGCCTGCTGCCCGGGGATCTGTTTCCCCACATACGCCGATTGGCCAATCCTTGACGCGCGCACACGCGTCACCCGACACCGGCCAGCACTTAGAATCGCCGCATGCACATCCTTCTCGCCGACAGCGACGCCACCGAAGCGTTGGGCCACGCGCTTGCCCGCACCCGTCCGCAACCCGCCGTAGTGCACCTGCAGGGTGACCTGGGCGCGGGCAAATCGACTCTCGCACGCGCCCTGCTGCGTGCGCTTGGTGTGACCGGCGCGATACGCAGCCCGACCTACACACTTGTCGAGCGTTACCCTCTGGAAAGTGGCGAAGCCTGGCATCTGGATCTCTACCGGATCGGCGATGCCGGTGAACTCGAATTTCTGGGCCTGGATGAAGGGGCTGCGGTGCTCTGGCTGGTGGAATGGCCCGAGCGTGGCATTGCGGCGCTGCCGCAGGCAGACCTGAAGGTGCAGCTGGACGTGGAGGGAGAGGGGCGCTCGGCGCGCCTTGTCGCGTCGTCCGAGGCAGGGCAGCAGTGGCTGTTCCGGCTGGCCGAAGCAACGCAGTTGCATGCGCCATCTCTCCAGACTGGTTAGGAACATCCGGCAGGTCACGGATTATTAAGGGAAAACGCCTTGCATTCGTGACTCGATGGTGCTTGAATCCGCGGCATGATCCCGGGGATGCCCACCACGACCGCCGCCGCGTTGCGCCTTGCCCTCGCGGGCCTGCTGGCGTTGGCGCCTTGCGGGCTGCGTGCGGGTGAAGTCACCGCCGTCAGCCTGAGCCAGGGCAGCACCGGCACACGGGCGGAGATCCAGCTTGCGGGCGCCGGGCAGTACAAGACCCTGACCCTTAAAGCACCGGACCGGCTGGTCGTCGACCTGCCGGCCTCGAAAGCGAAGGCAGGCCTGCGTCTGCCCGTGCCTGCGGGCATCGTGCGGGCAGTCCGCACCGGCCAGCCCGATCCCACCACCCTGCGCATCGTGTTCGACCTGGCATCGCCGGTTGCCGCGCTGAAGCCCCGCATGGAACAGGCCGGTGGGAACTCGCGCCTGGTGATCGAATGGCCCGGCGATGGCATGCCCGCATCCACGGCCCTGGCGCCGACGGCCCCGCCCACGCAGGCAACGACGGTGCCGACCACGGCCGCGTCGACAGCCGCATCGACTGCCTCGCCGCAGGCCGATGCCGCCCGCGCCACCGCGCTGCTGACCGCGCAGGTGGTGCAGGCGGGAAGTGCGCCCTCCGCACCCGTGCCGGCACCATCGGCACCCACGACGGTCGGGAGTGCCGCCACGACGCCCTCGCCGCAGGCCATCCTCAATGGCCAGCCGATCCCGAACACCGCGCCGGCATCCACGGTGGGCGGCGAGCGTCCTGCCTATACCATCGCCACCGGTCAGCCGGCCCCTGTACCTGGCTCGGCCGTCACGCCGGCGACCGGAACCGCACCCGCGCCGGAGGCTCCGAAGCCTTCCAGCAGCCTCGTTGCCGGTACGCGGCCGCTCGTCGTGGCCATCGATCCCGGTCACGGCGGCCAGGATCCGGGCGCGATCGGCCCCAGTGGCCGCTACGAGAAGCATGCAGTGCTCGCCATTTCCAAGGAACTGGCCCGGCAGATCAATGCCACGCCGGGCATGAGGGCCTACCTGGTCCGCGATACCGACGTCTACGTGGAACGCCCGCAACGTGCCCGCAAGGCGCGTGGCGCGAAGGCCGACATGTTCGTATCGATCCATGCGGATGCTGCGGAAAACCGCAGTGCGTGGGGTTCGTCGGTATACGTCCTGTCCCTGCGCGGCGCATCGTCGCAGCACGCGCGTTGGCTGGCCGACAAGGAAAACGCCTCCGACCTGGTCGGCGGTGTGCGCCTGACCAAGGACACGCTGTCAAACGTGTTGCTGGATCTCGCCCAGAGCGGCCACATGAAAGCGTCGCAGGACGCGGCAGGGCACGTGCTGACCTCGCTGAAGGGATTGGGCAAGACCCACAAGCCGCAGATCGAGTTCGCCAACTTCGAAGTCCTGCGCAACTCCGACATGCCGGCGATGCTGGTGGAGACAGGTTTCATCTCCAATCCGGACGAGGAGAAGCGCCTGTTCGACCCGGCCCACCAGCGCAAGGTGGCAAGCGCCGTGCTGGAGGGTATCCAGTCCTACTTCACCCGCCAGCCGCCGCCTGGCACGTTGTTCGCCGCGCGCGCGCAGGCGGAAGCCGAGGCGCGTACCGTCGCCGCCGGTGGTGCTGCCGGCGCGCCCTGATCCCGCAAGCGCTCGGCTATCATCACGTCTGAATTCCCCGGGACGGCGCGCCAGCGCCGCCAGCACGTGCCGATCCGCCAGCTCCCCGATACCCTCATCAACCAGATCGCCGCCGGCGAAGTCGTCGAACGCCCCGCGTCCGTGGTCAAGGAACTCGTGGAGAACGCGCTCGATGCCGGCGCTCGCCGCGTCGACATCGACCTGGAAGAGGGCGGCGTCCGCCTGATCCGCATCCGCGACGACGGCGGCGGCATCGCGCCGGACGAACTGCCGTTGGCGGTGTCGCGCCATGCCACCAGCAAGATCGCTTCGCTCGACGACCTGGAGGCGGTGGCCACGCTCGGCTTCCGTGGCGAGGCCCTGCCGTCGATCGCCTCGGTCAGCCGCTTTGCGCTGACGTCGCGCCGTGCGCAGGACGAGCATGGCGCTTCGTTGCAGGTGGAAGGCGGCAAGGTCGGTGAAGTGGCGCCCAAGCCGCACGCGGTCGGTACCACGGTGGAAGTGCGCGAACTGTTCTACAACGTGCCGGCGCGGCGCAAGTTCCTGCGTGCCGAACGCACGGAGATGGGCCACATCGAAGAGTGGTTGCGGTCATTGGCGCTGGCGCGCCCCGACATCGAACTGCGGGTGTCGCACAACGGGCGTCCGTCGCGGCGCTACAAGGCCGATGAACTGGAATCGCTTGCGCGGCTGGGCGAGACGCTGGGCGAGGAGTTCGCGCGCAGCGCGCTGCGCGTGGACCATGCCGCCGCCGGCCTGCGCCTGCATGGCTGGATCGCGCTGCCCGGTTACTCACGGGCCAGCGCCGACCAGCAGTACGTTTATGTCAACGGACGTTCCGTGCGCGACCGCAACATCGCGCATGCGGTGAAGATGGCCTATCAGGATGTGCTGTTCCATGGCCGCCAGCCTGCGTACGTATTGTTCCTGGAGCTCGATCCCACGCGTGTGGACGTGAACGTCCACCCGGCCAAGCACGAAGTCCGCTTCCGCGACACGCGATTGATCCACGACTTCGTCTACCGCACGCTGCATGAAGCTTTGGCGGAGACGCGGGCGGGCATGGTGCCGCAGGGCGGCGCTGCGGCACCGTTTGCCTCGCAATCCGCCACGTCCGTGCCTTCTGCATGGATGCCCACGCAGCAGTCTCCGCTGGGACTCAACGTGGCCGAAGCGCCGGCGGCATACGCAGCGCTCTATGCGTCCGCGCCCACGACGTCCCCGGACTCGCAGGCGATGTATTCCCCGTCATCCATGCCGGTGATGCCGGCGAACGACGCGGAAGGCATTCCTCCGCTGGGCTTTGCCATCGCGCAGCTGCATGGCATCTATATCCTGGCGGAGAACGCCGACGGGCTGATCGTGGTGGACATGCACGCTGCCCACGAACGCATCGGCTACGAAAAACTGAAGGGCGCGCACGACAGCATCGGCCTGCGGACCCAGCCGCTGCTCGTGCCGCTGGTGCTGGCGGTGGCCGAGCGTGAGGCGGACGTGGCCGAGCGCGAGGCCTCCACGCTCGCTGCGCTGGGGTTCGATGTCACCCGCAGCGGTCCGCAGTCGCTGAGCGTGCGCAGCATCCCGGCCCTGCTGTCCAATGCCGAGCCGGAGGCATTGCTGCGCGACGTGCTGGCGGACCTGCGCGAGCATGGCGAAAGCCGGCGCGTCGCCGCCGCGCGCGACGAACTGCTGGCGACGATGGCCTGCCACGGCGCCGTGCGTGCCAACCGGCGCCTCACGCTGCCTGAAATGAATGCACTGCTGCGCGAGATGGAAATCACCGAGCGCTCCGGGCAATGCAACCATGGCCGTCCGACCTGGACGCGCTTTTCGTTGAGCGAGATCGACCGCTGGTTCCTGCGAGGACGCTGAAATGGGGAAGAACACGGGATGGCTGGGGATGGCCATGCTGCTGGGCCTGCTGGCCGCGTGTGGGGGTGATGGCGGGAAGGGCGCGACGACCGGCAAGGTCGTGGATGCCGGCTTCCTGGCTGACAACACCGCCTGGCGCGAGCAGCGGAAGAATGAGCTCGTGGCACCGGACGGCTGGACCAGCCTCGTCGGCCTGCACTGGATCGAACTGAAATCGCACTTCCTCGGCAGCGGACCGGCCAGTGGCATCAAGCTCGCCGTGGGCCCGGCGAAGATGGGCATGTTGACCCAGCAGGAAGGCCGCATCTTCTTCACGCCCGAACGCGGTGTCGACCTGACGTTCGACGGCGAACCGCTGAAGGGGCGCGTGGAATTGCAGAGTGATCGCGATCCTTCGCCAAGCACCGTCGGATTCGATGAAGCCAAGGGCACGCTGTCGGTCATCGAACGCGGAGGACGGCACGCCTTGCGCGTGAAGCATGCCGATGCCGAGTCGCGTACGCAGTTCGTGGGACTGGACTACTGGCCCATCCAGGAAGCCTGGCGCGTGGAGGGGCGCTACATCGCGCACCCGCCGGGCAAGACGTTGACCATCGTGGACGTGATCGGCGTGACCAACGAGTCACCGAATCCCGGCGCAGTCGAATTCGAACGCGATGGCAAGACGTTCCGGCTCGAAGCGCTGGGTCCGCCCCAGGGGCCGTTGTTCTTCGTGCTGGCCGACCGCACCAGCGGGCACGGCAGCTATCCTGCAGGCCGTTTCCTCGATGCGGACGGACCCAGCAACGGCAAGGTGGTGCTGGACTTCAATCGCGCCTACAACCCGCCGTGCGCGTTCACGCCGTACGCCACCTGTCCGCTACCACCGGCGGAGAACCGGCTCGACCTGCTGGTCGACGCAGGTGAAAAGGCATATGCAAAGCCCATCAAAGTGCTCTGAAAGGAAGGATCCGATGCTGTTGCGCCGTTCGCTGAAAACCCTCGTGCTGGCCGGGCTGCTGGGCAGCGCGTCCGTGCTGGCGGCAGACGCCCCCAAGGTGACGGGAGCGCCCGTACCGCTGCTGTGGAAGGTGTCCGACAAGGACAACGCGGTCTACCTGCTCGGCTCGTTCCACCTGCTGCGGACCAGCGACTATCCGCTTTCCGTCGACGTCGACGCCGCATTCGCCGATGCCGAGCGACTGTTGTTCGAACTGTCGCCCGAGGAAATGCAATCCCCGGCGCTGCCGCAGCTGATGATGCAGGCGGCCATGCGCACCGATGGCAAGACGCTCCAGCAGGACCTGGACGCGGCGACATGGACCCGGCTTGACGCGTGGGCCGGCAAGAACGGTGTGCCGCTGGCTACCTTCAACGGTTTCGAGCCCTGGTTCGTCGGTCTCACCATCAGCATCGTCGAGATGACCAAGCAGGGACTGGATCCGAAGCTGGGCCTGGACAACCACTTCATGGACAAGGCCAAGGTCGCCGGCAAGCCGACCGGCGGGCTGGAACGTGCGCAGGAACAGATCGGCGTGCTGGACGGTATGGACGCCAGCGAGCAGCGCCAGTTCGTCACCGAAGCGCTGGAACAGGCCGACAAGGGGTCGGCGGAAACCGAGCGACTGCACCAGGCCTGGCGTCGCGGCGATGCCGAAGGCCTGTGGGCCGGCATGACAGCCGACATGAAGCGCCAGTACCCGCGCCTGTACCAGCGCATCAACGTGGACCGCAACGACGCGTGGGTGCCGAAGATCCGGCAGATCCTCACCCAGCCCGGCGACGACGATGCGCTGGTCGTCGTCGGCGCCTTGCATCTGCTGGGCAAGGATGGCGTGGTGGAGAAATTGAAGGCGCAGGGGTATGCGGTCGAGCGCGTGTGCTCGGCATGCGCGAAAGGCGGTCGTTGACCCGCCTGGAACTCAGGGCGCCTGGACCGGCTCCATCACGATGCAGTCGACCGGGCACGCAGGCACGCAGAGTTCGCAGCCCGTGCACAGCGGATCGATCACCACGTGCATGTGCTTGGCACCGCCGATGATGGCGTCCACGGGGCAGGCCTGGATGCACTTCGTGCAGCCGATGCAGTCGGCTTCGACCACCACCGCGACGATGGCCGGCTTGTGGGTGCCGCGCGTGCGATCATAGGGCAGCGGCGGCACTTCCAGCACCCTGGCGAGGGCTCGCGCGCCCTCATCGCCGCCGGGCGGGCAATGGTCCACGCGGGCGTCGCCACGTGCCATCGCCTGGGCGTACGGCAGGCATCCGTCATAGCCGCACTGGCCGCATTGGGTCTGCGGCAGCAGGCGGTCCAGCCGTTCGACCAGATCGGCGTTCATCGCCGTGGCGCGGCCTCGCGGATCAGCGCACCGGCATGCCGGGCAGGGCGCCGGCATCCGCATCCAGCAGCGCCAGCGCGCCACCGTCGAAACCGGCCGACAGGATCATGCCCTCACTGACACCGAAGCGCATCTTGCGCGGGGCGAGATTGGCGATGAACACCACGTTGCGACCCACCAGCTTCTCCGGCTCGCCGTAGCTGGTGCGGATGCCGGAAAAAATCTGTCTCTGGCCCAGGTCGCCCGCGTCCAGCAGGAAGCGCAGCAGCTTGTCGGAACCGTCGACGAAACCGCATTCCAGCACCTTGCCGATCCGCAGGTCGAGCCGGGCGAAGTCATCGATGCCGATGACACTCGCGGCACCCTGGGTTTCCGCCGTCGCCACGGGTTTCGTTTCCGTCTTCTTCTCCGCTACGGCAGGTGCGGGTGCGGCCAGGGTGTCCTTGGAGGCGTCGGTCATGGCGTCGATCAGTTTCGGGTCGATACGGGTGAACAGCGGCGAGTAGGGCTGGATGGTGTGGCCGAGCAGCGGCGCAGTCACGTCGCCCCATACCACCACCGGCGCGCTGAGGAAGGCTTCGGCCTCCGCCGCCGTGCGCGGCAGCACCGGCTTCAGCGCGGCGGCCAGGATGCGGAACAGGTTCAGGCCCTGCGTGCAGACGGCCTGCAATCCGGCGTCGGCGCCGTCCTGCTTGGCGATCACCCAGGGCTTCTCGTCGTCGATGTACTTGTTGGCCTCGTCCGCCAGCGCCATGGTCAGACGCAGTGCGGTGGCGGGCTCGTTGCGTTCATAAGCCTCGGTGATGGGGCCGAGTGCGTCGACGAAGCGCTGGTACATCGCCGGTTCCGGCAACACGTCCGCCAGCTTCCCGCCAAAGCGCTTGTCGATGAAGCCGGCGCAGCGACTGGCCAGGTTGACGAACTTGCCCACCAGGTCCGCGTTCACGCGTGCGATGAAGTCGCCCAGGTTCAGATCAAGATCATCCACGCCGCCCGCGGACTTGGCCGCGTAGTAGTAGCGCAGCGCCTCCGGCTCCAGGCCGACGTCCAGGTAGGTACGCGCCATGATGAAGGTGCCGCGCGACTTGGACATCTTCGCGCCATCCACGGTCAGGTAGCCATTGACGTGCAGGCGCGTGGGCGCGCGCAGGCCGACGCCCTGCAGCACGGCAGGCCAGAACAGGCCGTGGAAGTTGACGATGTCCTTGCCGATGAAATGGTGCAGTTCGGTGTCGGTGCCCGCCTTCAGGTACGGGTCGAAGTCCATGCCCAGGCGCGCGCACAGCGTGCGGAAGCTGCTCAGATAGCCGATCGGCGCATCCAGCCACACGTAGAAATACTTGCCCGGCGCGCCGGGGATCTCGAAGCCGAAGTAGGGCGCGTCGCGCGAGATGTCCCAGGCGCGCAGGCCACCCTCCGCATCGAGCCATTCGCGCAGCTTCGCCTTGACGCCCGGCAGTGCAACGTCGCCGGCCAGCCATTCGCGCAGGAACGCCTCGAAGCGGCCGACCTCGAAGAAGTAATGTTCGGAATCGCGGATCTCGGGGGTGGCGCCCGACAGCACGGATTTCGGTTCCTTCAACTCCGTCGGTGCGTAGGTGGCCCCGCACACTTCGCAGTTGTCGCCATACTGGTCGCCCGAACCGCAGTTGGGGCAGATGCCCTTGATGTAGCGGTCCGGGAGGAACATGCCCTTGGCCGGGTCGTAGAACTGCGCGACGCTGCGGCGCGCGATGTGGCCACCGGCCTCCAGGCGCCCATAGAACGCTTCGGTGAGCTCGCGGTTGGCGACCGAATTGGTGGAGTCGTAGTGGTCGAACGCCACGCCGAAGGCGGCGAAGTCGCGTTCGTGCCCGGCCTGGATACCGGCGATGAAGACTTCGGGCGTGACGCCCGCCTTCTCGGCGGCCAGCATAATGGGCGTGCCATGGGTGTCATCGGCACAGACGAAGAAGACCGTGTCGCCGCGCATGCGCCGTGCCCGCACCCAGATGTCGCCCTGGATGTAGCCCACCAGGTGACCGAGGTGCAGCGGTCCGTTGGCGTACGGCAGGGCGTTGGTGACGAGGGCGGTGCGGCTCATGGGGTGCTTCGCGACGGGGGGCCGCGATTATCGCATGGACCGGTGCGCGCCCTTCCTGCGCCCGGAACGCGACGGGCCCGGCATGACCGGGCCCGCAGCACTGCTGGAACAGCGGTTACTGGCGGATCCAGGTCTGCGACTTGCAGATGAAGGCGATGCAGCCGGAGACCTCCAGCTTCTTGCCGCCCTCGATCAGTTCCATCTTCGACTTGTACACCTTGCCTTCGTCGGGCTTCAGGATCGTGCCGCCGCTCCATTCGTTGGCACCGTCGGCCTTCATGCCACGGATGATCTCCATGCCGGTGATGGGCTTGTTCTTGCGGTCGTCCTTGCACTTGTCGCAGACCGGATTCGGCTTGCTCGGATTGAGCAGCTCGATGATCCGGCCGCTCAGCGTACCGTTGGCGGCACGGGTGATTTCCACGATGGACTTGGGCTTGCCGGTATCGCTGTCGATGGTCTTCCAGCGCCCGGTCGCGTCGGCAGCGGCGGCCGACAGCGACAGGCCAAGCAACGGAACGGCCAGGCAGGCGGCCAACAGGGTCTTGCGCATGTTCCCCTCCCAGGGATGTCGGTCAGACCCGCCGACGAGGATCGGCGGGGTGGCCTCTTTATACCGCATCCGGTGGGGTATGGAAGGACTCAGCCGTCCTTCCGCGTCCCCAGCTCGCTTTCGTTCCGTTCAGGCGTCTCCGGCTCGGTGGCATCGACGTCAGGCTTGGCGTCCGGGATGCGGGAGGCGGGTTGCTGGGCGGGGAGTTGCTCAAGGTCGCCCACGCTGACGCGACCGATGCGGGGCTTCATCCAGACGTTGTCGTGCCAAGCTTGGTACTGCTTCGGGTCCCAGTACTTCTCGTCGAAGAACTTGCTGCCGTCGATCTGTTCGAAACCATTCGGCCCCGGCACGTAGATCTGCACGTTGCCCGCAAACCCGGTACGGCTGCCGGTGATCTTCCGCCGCTCGCGCCGAAGGGTGGTCGCGATGCGCGGCTGGGCCGCCGCATCGCCATACTTGGCGTATACCGCGGCACCTTCTTGCACTGCGCGCTGCCGCTCCGTCTCATTCAGCGCGTTCCAGTAACGCTCGCGCAGCCCGAGGAATCCTGCATAGCCGCGTTCAGCGGCGAGGTCCATCCAGGCATAGGCCAATGCCACATCCTTGGGGGCGCCCTGACCGTTCCACAACATCTCGCCCACCATGCCTTGCGAGGGCTTGTCGGCATAGAAGGCGGCGCGCTGGAAGAACTTCAGCGCATCCTCGTACCGCCCTTGCTTGAATTCCTCCATGCCGAGCAGCCGGTACCGCAGGTCCGGGTGAGCCGACAGGAAGCCGGCCGACAGCATCAACCTGTCTTGGGTCGGGTCCGGTGCAGCAGCGTTCTGCGCCAACGATGTCATCGCCGTTGTCGGCAGGAGCAGTGCGGCAAGCAGCATCACGGTTTTCAGCGGCTTCATGAACATCCTTTTCCCCGAGAGCGTGCCGACCATTCTGTGAATTCGATCGCGGGACTGCCTGTATCGAAAGTCACGATGGGACGACGATAAATAAACGGCCGGCCCTCGTGGGGCCGGCCGTTGACGAAACCACGTGATGCTCAGTTGGTGCGATTGGGAGAGCCGACCGTGACGGTGCCGCCGATGTGGCGCGAGAAGAACTCCAACATGGTCGTGTATAGCTTCACGCGGTTCTCCACATCATAGAAACCGTGCATTTCGCCCGACTGGATGATCATACCTTCCGGCGGATTGCCGGCCGCGATCAGCGCCTTGTTCATCAACTCGGTCTGCTCCGGCGGTGTGCGTACGTCGCGGGCACCCGCGGCAAGGTAGACCGGAATCTTCACTTCGCCGGCACGACGCGCCGGCGAGTTCTCGGCCCAGGACTTCGTGTCGCTGCCATGGGTACGACGGAGGTAGCGCTGGCCGGATTCGCGCTCCGGGATGTCGCCCTTCTTGAACATCATGTCCACGTCGTAGACGCCGACATAACCGAATGTGCACTGGAACAGACCGGGTGCGCGGATCGGCGCCATCAACGAGGAGTAGCCGCCGAAACTGCCACCGTAGATGCAGATGCGGTCCTTGTCGACATAACCTTGGCCGATGGCCCATTGGGTCGCGTCGACGATGTCGTTCTGGATCCCCTGGCCCCATTGCAGGTGGCCGGCGTCCTGGAACGCCTTGCCGTAGCCTCCCGAGCCGCGATAGTTCACCTGCAGGACGGCGTAGCCACGGCTGGCCAGCAACTGCGCTTCCCAGTTGAAGCCCCAATTGTCGCGCGGGCCGATCGGGCCGCCGTGGGGATTGACGATCAGCGGCAGGTTCTTGCCGTTGGAGCCATGGGGCAGGGTGAGGTATCCGTGGATGAGCTTGCCGTCGCGCGATGTGAAGTTGAACGGCTTGACGGAGGCCATCTTCTTCTTGTCCAGCTCCGGCTTGCGCTGCATCAGGAACCGCGCCTTGCCCGTGTCGCGGTCGTAAAGATACAGCTCGCCGGGGTTGCTGTCGCTGTATACGCTGACGATGATCTTCTTGCCATCCTGCGTCTGGCTGGCAAAGTCGACCATCTGCCCTTCGAAAGCGCCTGCGAGCGAGGCATAGAGTTCGGCGTCCGGGCTATTCTCGTCGATCAGCTTCACGGCGGGAGCGCCGGCCTCGGTCACCACGCCGACCAGCGTGGATTCGTCGGTCGACCAGATGTAGTCGGAGACCTCGGCGACCTTGTCCTGGAACAGCGGAGTGAACTCGCCGGTCGCCGTGCTCAGCGTCCCCACGGCGGCCGGGGCCTTGCCGTCGTCCTGCTCCGCATACACGGTGCCAGCCACAGTCGTGCGGATCACGGACAGGTGCTTGCCGCCGGACTTGGAGGCATTGACCAGCGTCCAGCCCTTGTCGTCGCGCCGGTAAAGCTCGGTGCGCTCATCGTATTCGCCTTCTTCGTCCTTGCTGGACGAGCAGACGGCGAAACGCGGCTCCTTGTCGGCGTCCAGCGCGATGCTGCAGTTCTCCTTCGGCGCGCGACCCAGCGAGACACGGCGGCCGCTCAGGGTGTCCATGCGGTAGACCTCGGTGCCGACGCCTTCAGACGAGCGCGGACTCGTCGCTTGCATGATCACGTTCTGGTCATCGTCGCGCAGCGTATCGAGCAGCGAGAAGCGCTCCGAACCCACGGTCTTGCCGCGTTGGGTCGCATCGCGGGTACCGTAGAAGATCAGCGGGCGCGGCTGGCTGCCGTCGGCGTTCACCGCAAACCACTCGCCGGTATTGAAGGGCTGCGCGTAGCCGCCCAGCTTCTTGATTGCGTTAAACATCAGGCGGTCCGGGCTGACCCAGTAGAAACTGCCTACGCTCTTGTTGTCGGGCAACTGATTGACTTTGACCAGCTTCAAGTCGCTGGTGCGCATGACGGCGAGCACGTCCTGCTCGCCCTTATCCACGGTGATGGCCAAGTACTCACCATTCGGCGAGATCTTGACGGTGCCGTATGCCGGATGACTGACGAAATCCCTGATGGGCGCCAGCTGTGGTGCGGCCGAGACGCTCAAGGGAAAAGACATCACCAACGAGAGGGTGATCATGAGGGCATTCTTGCGTTTCACGGACTTCTCCTGAATTCCTAAGTGCCGATCGATTCGATACGTTTACCAAACAAAAGCCCGGCTTGCGCCGGGCTCCTGCCAATCATGATCACTGATCAGTTGAACTTGTAGCTGAAGCTGACGAAAACTTCGCGCCCGATTGGGCTGTAGGCACGCCAGAAGAAGGGATACGTATTGAACGTATCGTCTTCAGGAGCCAGCTCGTCGAGGACGTTGTTGATCGCGATGCCGACCGTTGCCTTTTCGGTGATCTTCTTCGACACCTGCGTGTTCCAGATTACGTAGGAACCGATGCGACCCGTCTCCGCCCAATTCGGCAGGGAGCCCCAACGATAGCCGTTGAGGTTGACGTTCCAATCGTCCCGTTCCCAGTTCACTTCCCAGTTGACGCGGCTGCGGAAGTTGAAGAACTGCTTGTCATCGCGGATGTTGCGAATGCCGCTGCCGGGGAACTCTTCTTCTTCCAGCTTCAGCACGTGGGTCCAGCCCAGGCCGAAATTGAAGTCGCCCAGGCGATCGGTATCCAGCTGATAGCGCCACTTCGCGTCGATGCCAGAAGTTTCCAGCATCGACTGGTTGAACGGGAACGACAGGTAAGAATCGATCTCGTCGTCGTTGATTGCATCCACGCCCGTGCGCGTCACCAGGCTGGTGAAGAACCGGCAAGCGTCCGAGGTGCCATCGACGGTGCTGCCGTTGCGATCGGTACCGAGCAGGCACGCCGCCTCTTCCCGCATGAGGTAGCTAGTGGAGATGTCGCTGACAGCGCCTTCCAGTTTGATCCGGTAGGCATCGACGCTGATCGACATGTTGTCCGTCACGTCCCACACGACGCCAAGCGTTGCGGAACGTCCCTCTTCCTCTTGCAGCTCCGTGCTGCCGCTGCGAGTACCGAAGACGCTGTAGGTGTATGCAGCGGCGCCGCACGGGTTCGGACTGCCAGCCGGCGGAGCCGGGTTCAGGCCGTCGCGGCGGCAACGGTACTCGTCGAGCACGGTGGTGAAGAAGCCGGATTCCTTCGCGAAGACATAGTGCATGTCCGGTGCGCGGAAGCTGGTGGCGTAGCTGCCGCGGATCAGCAGGCTGTCGACGGGGCGGAACTCGAGGCCGGCAGACCAGGTAAAGGCGCCGTCCACCTCGGTGATGTCATCGTACTTGTCGTAGCGGCCCGCCAGATTCATCTTCAGCGTTTCGAAGACCGGGATGCTGAACTCCACGCCAAGTGCGTATCGGTCGCGATCTCCGCCACCGCCGGTGCCCGTCAGGTTGTAGATCGGGTCGGGACCGGTGTAGTCGGGCGCGATGCGAGGGTCGTTCTGCAGATCATACTTCTGGCTGGCAGCTTCGATCGTCGCCGCTATGCCTAGTGCGCCCGCCGGCAGTTCGAACAGATCGCCGGATAGCGTGAACGACGCCTGGGACACTTCGGATTCGGCATCGGTGCCCACTGTGGTGATCAGCGAACGGTAAGTATCACCCGTCAGCGGCGTGAAGAAGCGATTGACGTTGAAATTGACGACCGGATACGGACCTTGAAAGAGGCCTGTGTTCGGTCCCAGGAAGTACTCGCGGATTGCATTAGCGCGGAAACGCGGCTGCTTGACCTCCAGGTCATAGCGCGCGTGCGAGATCGCCGCCTCCCAGTCGAAGCGATCGTTGAACAGGGTGCCCCTCAAGCCGGCCGCAACGTCGAACGAACGTTCGCTGACGGTCGTCTGTTGCGCACCCAATCCACCCAACTCGCTCGGCGTGAAGATGCGCTGCGAGTCCAGGATGGCACGACGGGTGGCGTCGTAAACCAGGCCGGACTGCCAGAACTGCGTTGCAGAAGCGATCTTAGCGTCCGCGCTTGACGCACTGATTTGCGCGAAGGCCTGCAGGCCGCCGTCGAAATCATACGTTCCGTACAGATAACCACTCAGGTTCTCGTCGGAGTTGCGGATCTGCTGGGTCGCGGGATAGCCAAAGTAGCCGCAGGTTCCGCGGGCTTCGAGCTCGTACTCACTGAAGCGCGCACAAGCCGAAGCGGGCGTGTCGCCGGTGGGATAGATGTACGCGTTGAGGCCCGTACCAATGGAACGGTTGCGCAAGCGCAAGCCGATCGTTGCCAGCGCGTTCTGCGGCTCGACGGAGGGATCGTCGCGGTAGGAGTCCATGAAGTCGCGCTGCGAAGCGAAGATTTCTTCGCGCGTGAGGTACTCGGCCGCGTACGTCACACTCCAGTTGTCGCCGGTCTTGCCACCGACCCACTGGACGCGACCGCTGTCGCCGCCACCGCGGGTGGTGGTGCCGCCGCGGAAGGTGACCATGTCGCCTTCATAGTTCGACTTCATGATGATGTTGACCACACCGGCCACAGCGTCGGAGCCGTAAATTGCCGACGCGCCTCCCGACAGCACTTCGATACGTTCGATGGCTGCTGCGGGAATGTTGGCCAGGTTCACCGCATTCGACTGGCTGTTGTAGGGCAGCGGGTAGTCGGCGGTGCGGCGGCCGTTGACCAGGACCAACTGGTAGCCCGGGCCGAGGCCGCGCAGGTTCAGGAAGCTGGCGTTAGGGGTAAAACCGTTCTGGTTCAGTTCGTTCTGCACCGAACCGGTGAACTCGGTCAGCGTGTTCAGAGCGTCGTAGACGGTCGAGAAACCCTGCTTCTCGATGTCTTCAGCCGTGATGACCGTGACCGGGGCGGGACCCTCGATTTCGGCCTTCTTGATGCGCGAGCCGGTCACCGTGACCTTGTCCAGCGTGGACGTCGCTTGCGAAGACTGCTGAGTGGAGCCGGCCTCTTGGGCGATCGCGGTGCCCGCGAACGGCATGACTAGAGCAGTGATCAATGCCGCGCTGAGGCGGCTGCGCTTGGGCGCAATCGTATTGCGAACTGACATGTGGTGAATCCCCTAAACTGTCAATGGATGCGGCCCCCACTGGACTGATCCTTCAGCCCCAGCCGCACGTAAACGTCCTCGTGACCCGACGTTAACATGGGATTAACGCGGATGCCCATAGCACGGAAACATGTTACAGGCGTTACTGTTGTAAACGTGACCTACGTCACAATTTTATCCAGGAGCTGGCTTGAAAGTGGAATACCTGTCTCAAATCACGCTGCCTGGAATGCCGGCAGAGCTGAACATAGGCCTCCGTTGGAGCGCCTCCTCCGGGTCCTCCGGGGAGGAGGTCTCCCTGCTGGCCGGATTTCCGCTTGAAGGGATGCGGAGCGGCATCGAGTCGCAGGTTGTGGAGGCTCTGGCTGCGCGGCAGCTGCGACTGGCCTCCCTGTCGCTCACCTCCCGCATCGCCTCCCACGCCGTCCAAGGCGCCCTGTCCCCGCACCCCCGCGTCCGCAACGTCATCGCGGTCGGCTCCGGCAAGGGTGGGGTGGGGAAATCCACCACGGCGGTGAACCTGGCCCTGGCGCTGGCTGCCGACGGGGCGCGGGTCGGTGTGCTAGATGCCGACGTCTACGGACCCAGCGTGCCGGCCATGCTGGGCCTGTCGGGGCGGCCGGACAGCCCGGACAACAAATCGATCGAGCCGATGCGGGCGTTCGGGGTGGAGGCCATGTCCATCGGGCTGCTGGTGGACCAGGACACCCCCATGATCTGGCGCGGACCGATGGCCACGTCGGCGCTGATGCAGCTGTTCAACGACACCCTCTGGGGCGATCTGGACTATCTGCTGATCGACCTGCCGCCGGGTACCGGCGACATCCAGCTGACGCTGGCGCAGAAGATCCCGGTCGCGGGGGCCGTCATCGTGACCACGCCCCAGGACATCGCGACGCTGGACGCGAAGAAGGCGCTGAAGATGTTCGAGAAAGTCGAAGTGCCGGTGCTGGGCATCGTCGAGAACATGGCCGTGCATACGTGCTCCAACTGCGGCCACATCGAACACCTGTTCGGTCAAGGCGGCGGCGAGCGGATGGCGGCCCAGTACGGGGTGCCGCTACTGGGCTCGCTGCCGCTGGACATCGCCATCCGCGAGCAGGGGGATGCCGGCCAGCCGGTCGTGGTGGCTGCACCGGACTCGCCCGTCGCGCAGGCCTACCGGCAGACGGCGCGGGTGATGGCGGCCACGCTGGCGCAGCGGCCGCGGGCGACCGTGCCCATCGCCTCGTCGCTGGTCTAGCGGCCAGCCGAAGACGGCGGGCCGGGGCCCGCCCTACAATTCCCCGTCCGTCGCGCGCCGCCCGCGCGACCTTTGCCCCCAGACCAGGATTTGCATGAGCATCAAGAGCGACCGTTGGATCCGCCGCATGGCCGAACAGCAAGGCATGATCGAACCGTTCGAGCCGGGGCAGGTGAAGCAAGTCAACGGCGAACGGATCGTCAGCTACGGCACCTCCAGCTACGGCTATGACGTGCGCTGCTCGCGCGAATTCAAGGTGTTCACCAACATCAATTCCACCATCGTCGACCCCAAGCACTTCGACCCGAAGAGCTTCGTGGACATCGAAGCCGACGAGTGCATCATCCCGCCGAACAGCTTCGCGCTGGCACGCACGGTGGAGTTCTTCCGCATCCCTCGCGACACACTGGTGGTCTGCCTGGGCAAGAGCACCTACGCGCGCTGCGGCATCATCGTCAACGTCACCCCGCTGGAGCCGGAATGGGAAGGCCACGTGACGCTGGAGTTCAGCAACACGACGCCGCTGCCGGCACGCATCTACGCCAATGAAGGCGTGGCGCAGATGCTGTTCTTCCAGTCCGACGCCGACGATGTCTGCGAGACCAGCTACAAGGACCGTGGCGGCAAGTACCAGGGCCAGACCGGCGTGACGCTGCCGCGCACCTGAGCGTCTCTCGATCACGTTGAAAGGAATCAGCATGCAGACACCGCCGCAGATGCCGCAAGATCCCTACCACGCTCCCGACGCCGATGTTGCCGGTCCGCACGGCGCGGGGGCACCGGATTCCGATTTGCGCTGGCTACGGTTGGCCGCCGTGCTGATCGATGGCTGCATCGGGCTCGTGGCGATCGTGCCGCTGATGTTTGTCGGAGGCTACTGGCAGGCGGCATTCGAAGCGGGACGGTCCGGTGGTCTCGGGCTGATGCCGTTTGGTACGACGCTGCTATGGGCCGTGATTGGCTTCGTCGTGTTCGTGCTCATCCAGGGTTACCCCTTGCACGCGACGGGCCAGACCTGGGGCAAGAAGCTGCTGTCCGTCAGGATCGTCGATCTGCAGGGCAACAAGCCTTCGTTGGTGGACCTGTTGGTGAAGCGCTACCTGCCGACGCAAGCCATCGCCAATATCCCGTGCCTGGGAATGCTGTACGTGCTGGTCGATTCGCTGATGATCTTCCGCCAGGACCAGCGCTGTCTGCACGACCTGATCGCGGGCACGCGCGTCATCCGCGCCAACTGATAGAACGTCGTCGCGTCAGTGCTCCGCGCCGGCCGCAAGGCGGGCATCCATGCGTGTATTCAGCGCCACCTTCACGGCAAGACGGAGCGCTTCGGTCACCGTCTCCACCGCCACACTGGGTGTGCCGGGATGCATGGATGCCTGGGCAGGCGAGTAGGGGATGTGGATGAAGCCCGCGCGGACGATGCGTTGGCGCCGCAGCGCATGCATTAGTCCGTAGAACACGTGGTTGCAGACGTAGGTGCCGGCGGTCTGCGAAACCTCCGCTGGAAATCCCGCTGCGTTCAGCGCGTGGCGCATCGCTTTGACCGGTAGCGTCGAAAAGTAGGCGGCCGGACCCTCCGCGACCACCGGCACATCGACCGGTTGCTGGCCCGTATTGTCGGGAATGCGTGCATCGTCGATGTTGATCGCCACGCGCTCGAGCGAGAGCTGCGCGCGACCGCCGGCCTGGCCGACGCAGATCACCAGCGCAGGGCGCATGTCCCTGAGCGCGGCGCGCAGCGCTTTCAGTGACGCGCCGAACGCGACCGGCAACTCGCGCGCCACCACACGATGCCCGGCGATGCGCGTGCCGTGCAGCGCGGACACCGCCTGCCAGCTGGGATTGACCTGTTCACCACCGAACGGCTGGAAGCCGGTCAGCAGCACAGTGCGCGTCATCATCATCGGATATCCCGGCGGCAGAGGATCAGCGGAAACATAGCCAGGCCATCAGCAGCACGTTGGTGCCCATCAGCCACAGTCCGGTGGCGGCCTGCGCGCGGATCACGCCGTACTGGTCGTCGAGCCCCAGCAGCACCGCCGGCACGATGTTGAAGTTGGCGGCCATCGGCGTCAGCAGCGTGCCGCAGTAGCCCGTCAGCATGCCGATCGCCCCCAGGATGGCCGGGTCGGCACCATGCCGTTGCACCAGCAGCGGCAGGCCGATGCCGGCCATCATCACCGGGAATGCGGCAAACGCATTGCCCATGATCACGGTGAACACCACCATGCCCAGCGCGAAGGCCAGCAGGCAGGCCATGCGGCTGTCGGCGGGGATCACCATCGAGACCAGCGATGCCACCGCTTCGCCCACGCCACTGGCCGCGAACACGCCACCCAGGGTCGCCAGTACGAGCGGCAGCAGCGCCGCCCAGCCCAACGTGTCCAGCAGCCGCCGGCCTTCGTCCGCGGCCTGCAACGCACGCTGGCGCGTCACCACCACCGCCGCGAGCGCGGAGACCGTGCAGGCCAATGCCAGCCCGGTCAGCGTGAGGCCGGTGGAAGCGAACAGCGGTGTTCCGCCAAGCGATACGTGCGGCCCCGCCACCACCACCAGGATGGTCAGCGCGGGAATCAGCAGCGCGGGCAGGAACAGGCGATGTCCCAGCCGCAGCGCGGAGGCGAGGCGCTCGGCTTCGGGCGCTTCATCCTGCGGTTCCCGTCGCATGCGCGTGGCCATCAGGGCGAGCGCGATGACCGCGGCACCGGCCAGCTGCGCGGGCAGCGGGTCGCCGGCCTTGCTGGCGCGCAGCACGTGCCCGCCGCCCGCGAACAGCAGCGCGATCAGGCCCCAGAACGCGGCGTGTGCATACCGGTGCTGGCGAAGGTTCCGCCACCCTGCGTAGGCCAGGAAGGCCGCCAGCAGCAGGTAGAACTGGTCAATCGACAGCATCGCTGCGCTCCTTCGGCACAGCGTGGCGATCCAGCCCGCGCTGGAACAACACGATGCGCACCGCGTGGATGACGAACGCGGCAATCGCCGTCGGCAGCGCCCACAGCGCGATCTGCAGCGGCTCCAGCGCGATGCCGTGCTGGGCGTAAAAGCCCTGGATCAGCAGCACCGCCCCGAACGCCAGGAACACGTCTTCACCGAAGAACCGGCCGATGTTGTCGGTGGCGGCGGCCATCGCATGCACGCGTTGCGCTTCCTCGCGCTGGAGGGGCGCGCGGGTCTTTTCCGCGGCCGATTCGGCCATGGGGGCCAGCAACGGGCGCACGGTCTGCGCATGGCCGGCAATGTCGATCAGTCCCACCATGCTCAGCCCCTGGCGCACCAGCAGATAACCCGCAAGCAGCCGCGAAAGCGTCAGTCCGCGCAACTGCGCGATCCAGCGCAGCGCGTGCTCGCGCAGACCTGCGCGTTCCAGCAGTCCGATGGTGGGCAGGGTCAGCGCGAACATCAGCAGCGCGCGATTGGAGACGAAACTTTCCCCCAGCAAGGCCAGCAGTTCGGAGATCGACTTGCCGGCGGCCATGCCGCTGACCAGGCCCGCGCCGACCACCACGATCACCGGGTTGAAGCGCAGCACGAAGCCCGCGACCACCACCGCGATGCCCAGCAATGGCCAGTAGTTCATGCGCGACGCTCCATGCTGCGTACCGCGAAACCGGCCGCTTGGATGGCTTCGCGCAGCGCACGCGCGAAGGCCGCGGCGTCGGCGCGGTCGCCATGCAGGCAGATGCTGTCGGCCTGCAGGGGTACTGGAGGTCCGGTGCGAGAGACCACTGCACCCTCCCGCAACATCCGGGTGACCTGCGCCACCGATGCTTCGACGGAAGGCAGGCATGCATCGGCATGGGTGCGCGGCGTCAGGCTGGCATCGGATTCGTAGCGGCGCTCGGCGAAGGCTTCATGCGCCACCTTCAGGCCCCGTCGTTCACCGGCGGCAGTAAGCGCGCTGCCGGAAAGTCCGTACAGCACCAGGCCGGGATCGTGGTCGCACACGGCCTGCGCGATGGCGCCCGCGAGCGCCGCATCCTGCGCCGCCTGGTTGTACAGCGCGCCATGCGGCTTGACGTGGTGCAGGCGTCCCCCGGCGGCACGCACGAAGCCATCCAATGCCGCGATCTGGTACAGGGTGAGCGCATACGCGGCGGCGGGTTCGATCGCATGCGGAATGCGGCCGAAGTTGTCGCGGTCCGCATGCGACGGGTGCGCGCCGATCGCCACGCCGTTGGCCAGGCACAGCGCTACTGTCTTCTGCATGGTGAGCGGCGACCCGGCATGGAAGCCGCAGGCGATGCTGGCCGAACTGATGAAGGGCAGGAGCGCGGCATCATCCCCGCAGTCCTCGCCCAGGTCGCAGTTGAAATCGATGTCGCGCGTTGCGTGCATGCGTTGAGCGTACCCCAGGCTTACAGGCGTTGTGCGATGGCCAGCCGCAATCGCGCCAACCGGTGCTGGTACCCGAGCGCGAGTGCGCGGGCTTGCCGCAGGTCGATAGGTTCGAAGTGGACGGATTCGCCGGGGCGCAGCTGGGCCGCCCGGCCCAGGTCGCAGGCAATCACATGGCCCAGGCGCGGGTAACCGCCCACCGTCTGTGCATCGGCGAGCAGCAGGATCGGCTGCCCGTCGGGAGGAAGTTGCAGCGTGCCGACCGCCACCGGCTCGGAGATGCCGCTGCCGTCCTGGGCTTCAAGCGGTGCCCCGTCCAGTCGAAGACCCTGCCGGTTGCTGTTCGGATGGACGCGCCAGCGCTGCGTGCCGAGCGCCGACGCTGCTGCGTGGAGCAACGGGACATAGCGCAGCACGTGCCGATCCACGGTCCACGGATCGTCGGGATCTATCCACCAGGCAGGAAACCGCGGCTGCGGAGCGGCAGCCTGTGCGCTGCCGGAAGGCAACAGATCGCCAGCACGCAAAGCACGCCCTTCATGACCGCCGAAGCCGCCGCGCAGGTCGGTGCTGCGGCTGCCCAGCGTCGGTGCGACATCCATGCCGCCGGTCATCGCCAGCCAGGCGCGCGCGCCGTCGCGGACCGCGCCCAGTTTCAGCTCTCCGGCCGGTAGATGGATGGGGCGACCCATCGGCAAAGGCAGGTCATTCCACGAGGCCTGCACGTGTGCGCCCACCAGTGCGATGAGGGAGGGGCGGGGCAGGCGAAGGCGTGGCCCCTGCAGCACGATCTCCAGCCCCGCGCAGGATTCCGCGTTGCCGACCAGCCGGTTGGCCAGTGCGAGCGCAGACGGATCCAGTGCGCCGGCGCGCGCAACGCCCAGGTGACGCCAGCCGGTGCGGCCCTGGTCCTGCACGGTGGTCTGCACACCCGGTGACAGCACTTCCCAGCGGCTCATGCGGCACCCGCCAGCGCGGCGAAGGCTTGCGCATCGATCGGCACGAAGCGGACCTCATCACCCGGCAGCAGCAACGAGGGCGCATCGCGCAGCGCATCGAACAGCACCAGTGGCGTGCGTCCGAGCAGGCGCCAGCCACCGGGGCTCGCATGCGGATAGATGCCGGTCTGCGCGCCGCCCACGGCCACGGAACCGGCGGGTACGCGTGCGCGCGGCGTCGCCAGTCGCGGCAGCGCGAGCGCGGGATCCAGGCCCAGCAGGTAGGGGAATCCCGGCGCGAAGCCGATCATTGCGACGCGATAGAGCGGTGCGCTGTGGCGCGCGATCAGCTCGGCTTCCGCCAGCCCGAGTTCACGTGCGGCCGCTGCGAGGTCCTCGCCGAAACCGGCGCCGTAGCACACCGGAACTTCGTGCAGCGTAGGCGTCGCATTCTCGAGGGGCGACGGCGGATCCGACCACCCGGCCACGGCCTGCGCGATCACCTCACGGGGATCCTCGCCCGGCATGTACGCGCTGTCGAAAAACACGCCGAGGCTGGCGTAGGCCGGCACCAGGTCGCGCAGCCATGCGGGTGCCAGGCGGCGCAGATGAAGGGCCAGCGCATGCACGCGCTGGTTGGTGGCGCCGTCGATGCCATCGCCGAAGCGCACCAGCAGCGCATCGTCACCCAGCAGTTCGATCAGGGGGGCGCTCATCGCAGCCGTTGCTGCCAGCGGGCAACCTCGTCAGCCAATGCCCCGGGGGCGTGCCGGACCGCCGCGCCGCTGCCCCACACCGGCCCCGGCCATGCCGCATCGCCCTCATGCCGTCCGACCAGGTGGACATGCAGTTGCCGCACGATGTTGCCGAGTGCACCAATGTTGAGCTTCTGCACGCCATCCTGAGCACGGATCAGGTGGCCCGCCTGATTGATCTCGGCCAGCAACAGGCGTTGCTGGCCGCCGTCCAGTTCCAGCCATTCGGTGACGTCTGCGACGCGCGGCACCAGCACCAGCCAGGGGAAACGCATGTCGTCCATCAGCCGGACTTGCGACAGCGGGCCGTCGGCGATGAAAACACTGTCGGCGGCCAATCGCGGGTCGAGGACGAAGTCGCTCATGAAAGGTGGGTCCTGAAGAAATCGAGCGTGCGCTGGCGCGCCCTCTGGGCACTGGCGGGATCATAGTCGGCGCGCAGGTCGCAGTTGAACCCGTGTCCGGCGGGGTAGGTATGCACGGCCATCTGCGGAAGGGCGTCGCGATGCGCCTGCACCATGTCCGGTGGGATGGAGGCATCCTGTTCGCCGAAATGGAACATCACCGCTGCGCGGGGCGTCTCACCCAGGAACGGCAGGTTGCGCGCGCCGTAATAGCTGACAGACGGCAGGCCCAGCCGCAGCGCGGCGAGCAGCGCGACCGTACCGCCCCAGCAATAGCCCACGCTGCCGATCCTGCCCTGGCCCGCCAGCGCATCGGCCGCGGCGCGGGTGATGTCGGATGCGCGCTCCAGGCCCAATGCACCGATCAGGACCTTGCCGCGCGCGATGCCGTCGGCATCGTAGTCCAGTTCCACGCCGTGCTCGACCGGGTCGAAGTAGGCAGGTGCCAGCGCGACATAGCTGTCGCGCGCAAATCCTTCGGCCACGGTGCGGATATGCGGATTGACGCCGAAGATCTCCTGCACCACGACCAGCGCGCCGCGCGGTGTTCCCTGAGGATCGGCCCGCCAGGCATGGATGCGGCCATGCGGGGAATCGAAATGGGTCCAGTAGCCCATGCATGCGGTCCGGTCGTGGGGAACGGGACAGTGTAGGGCGCGCGCGGCGGGGCTGTGTGCCGGGGCTGGCTGAACGCTCCAGCCCTGGCCGCCGGTGGCCGGAGGCTATAATCCGCGCCCCGTACATGCCGCCGCCGTACTCCCCATGTCCCTGCAGAACCCCAAGGTGGGCTTCGTCAGCCTCGGCTGACCCTGACATATTTTGCGTAGATTCGGGCGGTTTTCCGCCAGTCGGACGCGGCGAAAACTAAAAAAACCCCAGAATTTCTGGGGTTTTTGGTAAGGCCGATTCAGCAGATGCAAGAGCTAGAGGGTGACCAGCTCCGCGAGCTTAGCCGCGATGCCTGCCATCGGCTCCTCTGCAGTGTTCAAGCCGCTCCGTGAGCCGAGCAGAGGACTGACTTCGCGGAGAGCCTCATACGTCGTGTCGTGCACAATGGGAACGAGCAAGTCACGCGCCAAGAGGGCTGAAAGTTCTTTGTCAGCGATGCCTTCTGCCGCGACACGGGTTAGCAGCGCAGGGGTCACAAGCACGATCCCGACTCGCGACTTCGCCAACCCCTTATCGATTTCACGAAGCAACGACGAGCCGAGCAGGACGTCCTTCTCGCTGAACCACACGGAGACACCGTGGGACTCAAGCTGATCGTGGAGTTCTTTCGCAGCTCCTTTCCGGTCATCCCACGCATGACATAGGAAGACGTCTCGGAGATCGGGTACCGTCGCTCGTCTTTCAAAGCTTTCGCGGACGGGCGTGAGTGTCCGCACTTCTGCCGGCGTGTAAACCGTAGGAGAACCTGCTCGCGACCAGCGCGGTCTTGAATTGCCGCCAGACCCGCCGCCACTGCTACGGCCTCCCGAGCTGCCACTGCTCCCTGACTGGTAATAGGGCGGTGAGTAGGGTGGTGAATAGGAGGAATACGATCCATATCCGCGAGAGCGGCCGCCGCATGCGGGACATTCCGCTGCTCCGCTGGCGGTGCGATGTCCTCTGGTTGGTGCTGTGCATCTAGCCATGTCGTAGAACCTCCTATCCGTGATTGTTCATTGAAATTCAAACGCTAGAGTGTCCCCAACCCGGAAATTCCGGATCTTTGTATCGCTATTGCACCGCCTTCAGATGGCGTGCAGGCCGGTCATCGAGTGGTTTAATGCCGTAGGCCATGCACATTTCGGAGGGATGGATGTGCAATGCACTAGATAGTTCAGCGATGCTGTACCCCAAGTCGCGAAGGTGTAGATCAACAATTTCCGACAGCACCTTGGCAGGCTCTCGTCGTACAGCAACTGACTCGGGTTCCGCCCGCCTATAGCCCAATGCACTCATCTGCCGCCATAGGTATTGCGCCTGTGCGTCTGACGTGGCTCCAACGGACTGACTGCGCATAAGCAGCGCGGCCATTGAAACGCGCCAAACTGGCTTCAGTGAAGCCAGCTTCTCGATACTAATTCGGTCAAGAAGGTATGGTCGAATGTCGCGGCGCGGCATCAGTAGTGCACTGGCGAATTTGTTTGCCTCATCCTCCATCGAGGGCGAGGGCACGCTATGCATGATGAGATGCCCCAGCTCGTGGGCAAGAGTGAAGCGCTGCCTATCTCCCGGGGCGCTCATATCGATAAAAATACAAGGCGGAGTGCCCAGTGTCCGGATTGTCAGGCCATCAACGCCAATGGAGGAAAGGTCGCACTCAATGACAATGATGCCAGCGCGTTCGATGTACGACACGAGATCGTAGAGAGGGCCGTTCGGGATGAGCCAAGTGCGACGAACCATCTCAGCAATGAGTTCGACGTCGCCGTCATATGCATCCACATCAAGGGCCGGCAGCGGAAGCTCACCGCTGAATTCAGCTGCTGCAAGCAGGCGCCGCACATGCATCAGCCTGATGTTTAGGTCTGCTTCGAGCTTTTCCAGTGCCCGACTTCCCGTACTTGCTTTGCGGCGGTACATGGCGTTGCCGTGCAAACTTATGGGCAAGCCGAATGCTCGATCTGGCTCAAAAAAAATGCTACTCGGAAAATCGACTGCTTTGGCGATTCGCTCTATTACTTCGCTCGCTGGATCCGTGATTAACCCTGCCTCCATTTTAGAGATGGCGGCCTGCGACACGCTCGCCTCGTCAGCGAGTTGAGCTTGGCTCTTGCCGCGGGCCTGTCGCACCGTGCGAAGAATTTCCTTATTGAAAGTAACCATTACTGCTTGCCGGTATCGGCTGCCTCGTCTTGTTTCTTCTTTTGCGTCTTCGGGCGCACCAAGCCAGTGGACGCGCTGTTCTTTGCAGGAGCGGAGTCTGGCTGATTGCTGGGCAGGGCGACAACAGATTCTTGGCGCAAGAGGGAATACGTCCATTCAACACTCTTGCCGTTCCGGGCGACCACAGCGATGTCGCTGATGCTCGTGCCAGTCTTGTCTAGTACGTAGGTCACTTCCACGCGCTGGGCGGATGAGACCCCTGTAAGAGGGAGCTGGGGATCATGGAAGCACAGGGCTTCTTGTGTGGGGTAGTTACTGGTAAAGCCCGAGCTGTCGGCCTTCTTGAGTCGGAACGCCACTTTGCCGTCCACCAAGAAGTGGAACGAATGATTCTTCGGCACAACCTTCACGTTCGACATTTGGGAGATTGCGACCGTGGCGTAGTGGACCGCCTGCTCCCATACGAAGTTGGCGCGACCACGCTTCTGCCAGTGGCCTGCGTATGGCGTGCCCCGCCAGTCCTTCCAAGCACGCAGAAATGCATCAGTCAGGACTGGCTCCAGAGGAGCTAGGGCGGTTTCCACGGTCGCGCGGTCTGGGAGTGTCATGTTCGTCTTCGCGGTGGCGGCGACGACAAATCTTGCATCAAATTATAACCAAGTCAATAACCGGCGCTGCTGGTACGATGCCGCCCCCTTGAGGGTCGCTGCTGGGTGCCTGTGGGTATCCATTGCCCGCCCGAAGTCGGCAATTCTCGCAGCCGTTGAATCGACCAGGGCTCTAGGCACCCAAGAAATCCGAGAAAATTGTTTTGAATCAATCTGATGGGCGATTGTCCTGCTGATCTTATTTCGGTAGGAAAAATGCTCCATGAGTCGATTCAAAATCCCGAGAAATATCTTATGAATCAATTACATACATCGCCAAAGGTTGGATTCGTATCGTTGGGGTGCCCGAAGGCCCTGGTCGACTCCGAACGCATCCTCACCCAGCTCCGTGTGGAGGGATACGACATCGTGCCGACCTATGACGCAGCCGACGTGGTGGTGGTGAACACCTGCGGCTTCATCGACTCCGCCGTAGCCGAATCGCTCGACGCCATCGGCGAGGCGATGAACCAGAACGGCAAGGTCATCGTCACCGGCTGCCTGGGCAAGCGCCCGGAGCAGATCCGCGAGCAGTACCCCGATGTGCTGGCGATCAGCGGCCCGCAGGACTACCAGAGCGTCATGGAAGCACTGCATGCGGCGCTGCCGCCGAAGCACGATCCGTTCGTCGACCTGGTGCCGGACTACGGCATCAAGCTGACGCCGCGGCACTACGCCTACCTGAAGATCTCCGAAGGCTGCAACCACCGCTGCAGTTTCTGCATCATCCCGTCAATGCGCGGCGACCTGGTGTCGCGTCCCGTCGACGACGTGCTGCGCGAAGCCGAGCGCCTGGTGCGAGGCGGGGTGAAGGAACTGCTGGTGGTGTCGCAGGACACCTCCGCGTACGGCGTCGACGTGAAGTACGCCGAGCGCGAGTGGCGCGGCAAGGCGTACCAGACGCGCATGAAGGCACTGTGCGAAGGACTGGGCGAACTCGATGCCTGGGTACGCCTGCACTACGTCTATCCCTATCCGCACGTGGACGACGTTGTCCCGCTGATGGCCGAAGGCAAGGTGCTGCCGTATCTGGACATCCCGTTCCAGCATGCCAGCCCGCGCATCCTCAAGCTGATGAAGCGCCCGGGTGCTGTCGACAAGACGCTGGAGCGGGTGAAGCGCTGGCGTTCCATCTGCCCCGACATCACCCTGCGCTCGACGTTCATCGTTGGCTTCCCGGGGGAAACGGACCAGGAGTTCGAAGAACTGCTGCAGTTCCTCGACGAAGCGCAATTGGATCGCGTCGGCGCGTTCGCCTATTCGCCGGTCGAAGGCGCCGCCGCGAACCTGCTGCCGGATCCGGTGCCGGAAGAAGTCAAGCAGGAGCGCCTGGCGCGCTTCATGGAGAAGCAGGCGGAGATCTCCGCCGCCCGTCTCGAGGCCAAGATCGGCACCGTGCAGCAGTGCCTGGTCGACCTGATCGAAGACGACATCGCCGTGGCGCGCTCGAAGGCCGATGCGCCGGAGATCGATGGCCTGGTGCACATCCAGAATGGCGGCGAGCTGGGTTTGCGCGTCGGCCAGTTCGTCGACGTCGAGATCACCGAGAGCGACGAACACGACCTGATCGGTGATGCCATCGCCGGAACGGCAGGCACGCCGCTCGATCTCAAGGTGCTGTGACCGCGCCAGCGACAGGAGCACACGCGGGCAATGGCCGGCGTCGTTTTGTCGCACCCTTGCGTGAGCAGGTGGATGCCGCGTGTTTCCGGCATCCCGTGTTCGGCGGGTATGGCGAGCACCTGGACCTGATGACGGCCACGCGATGGCCGGATACCGAAGCCCTCAATGCGCGGATGCCGCCGTCGGGGCATCGCTTCGTGATGCAGGACGCGACCCTGCTCGCCGACGGGCTGCACTACGAAGCACGCATCGCACAAGGGCGCATCGCAACGCGCGCAGAGAACTGGCACGACCTGTTCAATGCCATGGTCTGGATGCGCCACCGGGCCCTCAAGCACGCCCTCAACCAGCAGCAGTGCCGACATATCGCACGAATGGGGACACGTGAGCGCAGTCCTGCCCAGCAGGCGCTGACCCAGTTCGATGAAGCCGGTGTCATCGTGCAGGTGCGTGACCCGGTGCTGCTGGATCTGTGGGACCGACACGACTGGGCGGCGCTGTTCCATGCGGATGCCGGGCGCTGGCGCAGCGGCGACATCGTGGTGGCTGCCGTGGTGGGGCATGCGCTGATGGAGCAGATGCTGGTGCCGGGGCGCCTGCTGGTCGGCAAGTGCCTGGTGGTGCTGGGCGATCCGGTCGACGGTGTCGCGCGCGTGGCCGATGCGATTTCAGCCGGTGCGATCCTCGTCACTCCGGCGGACCTGCGGCCCCTGCCGTTGGCCGGCATCCCGGGATGGCACTCGGACCAGAGTGAAACGTTCTATGCGCAGGGCGACTACTTCCGGCCGTTGCGGAATGGTCGCGTCTACCCGCGACCGCTGTGAAGATCAGCCCGGGTAGCTGACATCCACCAGCACGAAGTGGGTGATGCCGCCGGGTAGCTCCACGGCGAACTCGTCATCGACACGCTTCTTCAGCAGTGCGCGTGCCAGTGGCGAGTCGATGCTGATCCAGCCGAGGGTTACGTCGGTCTCGTCGGGTCCGACGATGCGGTAGCGCGAGACTTCGCCGCTGGCGAGGTTTTCCAGCTCGATGGTGGCGCCGAAAAACACGGCTTCCGGATCGCTGGGTGCGGTGTCGACCACGCGCAGCGCTTCCAGCCGCTTGCTCAGATAGCGCACGCGACGATCGATCTCGCCGAGCTGCTTCTTCCGGTACGTGTACTCCGCATTCTCCGAGCGGTCCCCCTCGGCGGCGGCGGCGGCGAGCGCCTTCACCACTTCAGGGCGCCTGACGCGCCACAGATCGTCCAGTTCCGCTTTCAGGCGATCGTGGCCTTCGCGAGTGATCAGGGCGGTGCTTTTCTCGCCCGGCGGGCGCCAGCGCGACACGTCAGCGATCCCCGGCGGTGTCCGCGCGCCGCAGCGTGCGCCCGCGGGGATCGTCGACCGGTTCGATGCAGCTGCCTGCGGTCAGCGCCAGCAGGTCGTCGTCATGGATCGCGAATTCCTGCGTCGGCTGATCATCGTCCGGCGTGAGCTGCACGCAGGTGCCGTTCCAGGTCACCGACCAGCGGCCGGCGTGTGTCGGCGCAGCCTGCAGGTCGTCCTGGCAATGCGCCTGCAGGGTGTAGCGTCCGTCGGCGCGCAGGTCCAGTAGCACGTTCTGCATCACGCAACCGGTGGACGGCAGGCTGCCGAAGAACGGACCGGCGAAGGTCGCCGGTGTCGGGTTGGCGGCCGAAGCCGCCAGCGACAGGGCGATGCCCGGCATGACGAAAAACCACTTCATGCGCATGCGATCAGCGTCGCCCGCCGAAGATGCTGCCCAGGATGCCGCGCACGATCTGGTTGCCCAGCTTGGTGCCGATGGTGCGGGTGGTCTGTTTGGCCATCGTCTCGATCATGCCCTGGCGGCGCTTGGTGCCGAACACCGCATCCTTTACTGTCTGGCCGAAGCCGCCGGCATCCGGGTCGTCCTTCTCGGTCTTCGCGGCGGGCGCATTCGCGGTTTCCATCGCCGATTCCGCACGCTTGGCCAGCATCTCGGCAGCAGATTCGCGATCGATGGCGGTGTCGTACTTGCCGCCCACCGGACTGCCGTTGCGCACCTGCTGCCGCTCGCTCTCGTTGATCGCCCCCATGCGGCAGCGGGGTGGCGACACCATCGTCTGCTGCACCGGTGCCGGAATCCCCTTGTCCTGCAGCGTGGACACCAGCGCTTCGCCGGTGCCCAGCTTGGAGATGGCCTGGGCCACGTCCAGCTTCGGGTTCGGCACGAATGTTTCCGCCGCCGTCTTGACCGCCTTCTGATCGCGCGGGGTGAAGGCACGCAATGCATGCTGCACGCGGTTGCCCAGCTGGCCCAGGATGTTGTCCGGCACGTCGTCGGGGAACTGCGAGCAGAAGTACACGCCCACGCCCTTCGAGCGGATCAGGCGCACGACCTGCTCGATGCGCTGCTGCAGGGCAGCGGGTGCATCGTCGAACAGCAGGTGCGCTTCGTCGAAGACGAATACCAGCTTGGGCTTGTCCAGGTCGCCGACTTCCGGCAGCGTCTCGAACAGCTCCGACAGCAACCACAGCAGGAAGCTGGAATACAGGCGCGGCTTCAGGATCAGCTGGTCCGCGGCCAGGATGCCGATCACGCCGCGGCCGTCGGTGTTCGTTCGCATCAGGTCGGCCAGTTCCAGCGCCGGCTCGCCGAAGAACATCTCGCCGCCTTCCTGTTCCAGCCGAAGCAGGGCGCGCTGGATGGCACCCACCGACTGTGTGCTGACCAGGCCGTAACTGGTGGAGATGTCCTTGCGCTCGGCGGCAACCAGGCCCAGCAGTGCACGCAGGTCTTCCAGGTCGAGCAGCAACAGGCCGCGGTCGTCGGCCAGTTTGAACACGATGTCCAGCACGCCGCTCTGGGTATCGTTCAGTTCCAGGATGCGCGAGAGCAGCGTGGGGCCCATCTCGCTGACCGTGGTGCGGACAGGGTGGCCCAGCTTGCCGTACAGGTCCCAGAAAATGACCGGGTTTGCACCGGGGGTGTAGTCGGCGATGCCGATGTCCTTCGCGCGCTGCATGACACGCTCGCTGCCGTCGCCGGCAGCGGCCAGGCCGGCCACATCGCCCTTCACGTCGGCCATGAACACGGGTACACCCATGCGCGAGAATCCCTCGGCCAGCGTCATCAGCGTGACCGTCTTGCCGGTGCCTGTCGCGCCGGCCACCAGACCGTGCCGGTTGCCGAACTTCGGTTGCAGCGTGACCGGAATGTCGTCCGTGACGCCCTTGCCCAGCAGGATGGGATCCATGTTCAACCTCGCGTGATGGTGCCCGGATTCTAGCGGCTGGATGCTGCATCGGGGGAAACGTTCCATGACGTACGACCTTGCCCGGGGCGCACGGCGGGGGCTACCCTCCCGACTCACACTCTGGATGCTCACCTGATGTCGTTTGCGGTTCCTTCCTGTCTGCGCTATTGGCCCGTTGCGGCCGCCCTTTCCCTGCTGCTGGTCTCGCCCCTGTCACTGGCCCAACGGGTGTCCGCGCGTGACCGCGCCGCCGCCGACGCGCTCGAACAACGCATGGCGGCCGCGGAAAAACGTTACCGCGATGGCCTGGTGCTGGTGGCCAACAGCGATCCGCGTGGCGCCAGCGAGAGTGACGCGGCGCTGGAGGACATGGAGGATGTGCTGGATGCCTGCATCAAGCAGCGCGGCTGCCAGGTGCCCACCTTGCTGGCAACGTACAAGCGCCTGCTCAAGGGCAATGCCGATGCGCAGGGTGAAGATGATGCAAGCGAGGGCGAAGCGATCGATGCGCTGGACGACGGCACCGACCACGCCATTCCGGCGGGCACGCCGGTGCCGGAGACGGCCCGCACCACGGCGTTGCTCAACGACCAGCGGCACGCGTTCGATCGCATGGTGGAGTACAACCCGGCGGTCCAGGCCGGCATCCGCCGCTGGCTGACCGACATGCGCCCGGCGTTGATCGACAGCTACGAGAACTACCAGAACATGCGTTCGGACCTGTATCCCGCGTGGGAGCGCAGTGGCCTGCCGGAAGCCTTGCTGTTCGGCATCATGGCCAAGGAGTCGAACGGCCGCGTGCATTCGACTTCGCGCGCGGGCGCGGCGGGCCCGATGCAGTTCATGTTCCACACCGGTGCTCGCTTCGGACTCGGCCGCGATGCGAGCGGCTTCGATACGCGCTACGACCCGTATGCGTCCGGCCAGGCCAGTGCGGAATACATGAACGAGCGCATGCGCGGCCTCAACAACAACATCGAACTGGCGCTCGCGGCCTACAACGGCGGTGAAGGCCGGGCGGCCCGCGTCTATCGCGAGAACAGCGGCCTGGGTTTCTGGGACGACGTGGTCTACAGCCAGTTCCCCGGCGAGACGCGCGACTACGTGCCGATGGTGATCGCGGCGGCGTGGCTGTTCCTGCACCCGCGCCAGTACGGCCTCGAGTTCCCGAAGGTCAACGCGCAGCCGGCACCGCTCAAGCTGGCGCGCGACGCATCCATCTACGAACTGACCATCTGCCTGGGCAACGGCGGCACGCGCGAGGGTTACATGCGCACGCTGCGCAACCTCAATCCGCGCTACCAGCCGGAAAGCTGGATCCCGGCCGGCACCACGTTGAAGGCCAATACGCGCATCGTCGGCCTCTACAACCGTCATTGCGTCAGCGGCCCGCGCGCCGAACTGGCTCGCACGCTGGTCAATGCGGATCCCGCCGCCGCGATCCGGCGCACGCGGCTGACAGGCAGCGTTGCGGTGGGCGACGTGACGCCGGTGGCGGGCGTACCGACCACGGTCGCCACCGGTGAACCCAAGCCGGCGGAACCCAGGAAAGAGCAGGCGCGCGAGTACCGCGTCGCCAAGGGCGATACGCTGGGCCGGATCTCGCAGCGCTTCCAGTGCGACCTCAAGAAGCTGGCGCAGGCCAACAGGCTGAAGGCGCCGGCCTACTCGGTGCGGCCGGGGCAGGAATTGACGCTGGAGAGTTGCAGGAAGTAATCCCGGGTTCCGGTGACCATGGAGGCAAGCGATACCCATTCGGGTGTCGGCGAAGCATCGCGTCGTGTATCTCGCGGATTGTCTGTTCCCGTGCATGCGTCTTTCGTGTCACTGCTCCTTCCCGGGGCGTAAACGCCTGTACGTAAATGGATGAACCGATCGCGACAGCGTGCGGGTGCCATGTGACGCCTGTGAAATGTGCGCCTGCGCGCATTCGTGGGTGAGGGGCAGGAGTACACATGCACTGCTGATTCGTCAGCGCACCCTTCACAAGGAGATAGTCATGTCTATCAAGACGTTCCTGCTTTCGTCTGCATGCGCGGCTGCATTGGTGCTCGGGTTCTCATTCACGTCGAAGGCAGACGATCCGTGTACCGAATGCTGGCTGGCATGCGATCAGTCCTACAGGATCTGCATGCAGGGCGGGCAATACACGCCCGCCCAGTGTCGTACCAGCCTGAACACATGCCGCTTCATCACCTGCGGTAACTGCGAAGTCCCCTGATCCGGCAGCGACACGCCGCGGGGATGGCCCCGCGGCGTAGGGAGGTGCATGTGAAAATGAAAAAGATGCTTCCACTCGCGGTGGTCGCGGCGGCCCTTCTGGTGGGACTGGGTGCGGGGCGCGTCTACAGCGCCCATAAACTTGCGAAATCGAACGATCTCGTCGTCACGCGTGGCGATTACGATCTCTATCTCGTGCGCCCTGGCCAGGTCGCGTTCTATTCCCTGCAAGCCTGTGGCGGCTGCGAAAAGACACGCCGATTGCTGCGGGAGTTGGGAGTGGATTACGTGGAGCGGCCTGCCGACACGTCGATGGTGCATCGCCAGGAATTGCACCGGCTCGATGCGAAGCGCGTCCCTGTCATCGTGACGGCGGGCTACAAGCTGGAGGGGTATGGCCGGGACAGGACGATCGCGCTGCTTGAAGAGCAGGGATACCTTCGCTCCGGGAATCGTTGACGGAGCCGACGGATGTCCGACGTCCTGCGGCGAGGCGGCGTTGAGCAGGCGCGCGTCGCAACACGGTCGGCGTCCGCCATCAGGCGGTCAGACGTGCCAGCGCCTGTCCAAGACGCACCGGCGATTCGGCCTTCAGCTCCGGCGACAGCGTCGCCACGCCCGGCGGCAACAGCACGATGACGGTCGAACCGTAGTTGAAGCGCGCCATCTCCGCGAAACGCTCCAGCGTGATGTCTTTGCCGCGGTAGTCCTTGCGGGTGATCGCGGTGCCGTAGGCGGGAATCTCTTCGCCGCTCCACACCGTCTCCACACCGGAGACCAGCAGCGCGCCGACCATCACCGACACCATCGGACCGAAATCGGTGTCGAAATGGCAGACCAGGCGCTCGTTGCGCGCGAACAGGCGCGGCACGTTCGCCACTGCATCGGTGCCCACGCTGAAGAGGCGGCCGGGCACGTGCACCGTCTCGCGCAGCGTGCCGGTCCACGGCATGTGCACACGATGGTAGTCGCGCGGCGACAGGTAGACGGTGGCGAACAGGCCGTTGCGGAACGGTTCCGCGGCCGCGGCATCGCCCAGCAGTTCGGCGGCGGTGAACGACTGGCCCTTGGCCTGGAAGATGCGGCCGTCCTCGATGGGACCGCACTGGCTGATATGGCCGTCGGCCGGCATCAGCAGCGCGCGCGGATCGGCGTCGGCGACGCGCGCACCGGGCTTCAGCGCGCGGGTGAAGAAGGCGTTGAAGCTGGGATACGCCTTGGGATCGGGCTCGGCGGCTTCGCCCAGGTCGACGTTGAACTTCCGCGTCACCGTGTCGATCAGCCACTGCTTGGTGCCGGGCGACGTCGAATACGCCAGTCGGCGCGCCAGCGACGACAGCAGGCGGTGCGGCAGGACGTAGGTCAGCGAGGTCAGCAGGCTCATTTCGCAGATGCCTCGGTCAGCGCACGCATGTCCGCGGCGATCGCCTTCGGCTGGAACGGCGGGCGGATCAGGCCAGCCAGGCGTCCCTGCGGGTCCAGCACGCCGATCGCGGAGGAGTGGTCCATGCTGTAGTCGTTCGGATTCTGCTCGAACCCGTCACCGGGCACTTTCATGAAGACGAAGCCCAGCGACTTGGCGAAGTTCTCCAGCGTCGGGACATCCGCCGTCGCGGCCATCGTGTCGGGATGGAAGGCATGCGCGTACTCGCCGATGCGGGTGGGCGTGTCGCGTTCCGGGTCCACGGAGACGAACAGCACGCGCGGGCGGGTGGAGTCGGGCAGGTCCTTCCACTGGGCCTGGGCCTGGGCCAGTTCGGCCAGCGTGGTCGGGCAGACATCCGGGCAGAAGGTGAAGCCCAGGAATACCAGCGTCCAATGGCCTTTCAGCTCGCCGTCGGCCAGCTGGGTGCCGTCGGACTGGCGCAGCGAAAAGGGTGGCAGCGGGCGCGCCTGCGGGAACAGGGTCACCGTCTGTGTGGCCGGCCATTGCGTGGCCGGCGTGACGGGGCCGAAGAACTTCTGTGCGGCCAGCAGGCCCAGGCCGGCGGCGAGCGCCAGGACAAGGATGAGGCCGATCTTCTTGTTGAACATGCAGTGGGATTCCCACGAGGAGGAGGGCACGGCCGGCGGGCCGGAGCCGCATGGGCGCGGCATGAAGGCCGCCATGATACCGGGGCAGCCCCTATAATCGGCGGCCTTCGCCGTCCCGGCGTCTTCACAAGCATTGCCATGACCGCCGACGTCGCCGCAGAACTGCATACGATCATCGACCTGATCCGCTACGGCGCCAGCCGTTTCAACGCCGCCGGCCTGACCTTCGGCCACAGCTACGACAATGCGCTGGACGAAGCCTCGCACCTGGTGCTGCACACCCTGCACCTGCCACCCGATCTCGGCCCGGCCTATGGCCAGGCACGGCTGACGACGGCGGAGAAAGCGAAGATCCTGGGGCTGTTCGAGCGCCGCGTGGATGAGCGCGTTCCGGTGGCCTACCTGACCGGCGAAGCCTGGTTCGCGGGCCTGAGCTTCAAGAGCGATGCGCGCGCACTGGTGCCGCGTTCACCGATCGCCGAGCTGATCGAATCGGGCTTCGAGCCCTGGCTGGGCGGCCGCGAAGTGAACCGCGCGCTGGACCTGTGCACGGGCTCGGGCTGCATCGCCATCGCGATGGGCCACTACAACCCGGACTGGCAGGTCGACGGCGTCGACATCAGCGACGACGCGCTTGCGCTGTCGGCCGAGAACAAGGCGCGCCTGCATGCCGACAACGTGCACTTCATCAAGTCCGACCTGTTCGGCGGCCTGACCGGCCGCCACTACGACCTGATCGTCACCAATCCGCCTTACGTCACCAACGACGAGACCGACGCGCTGCCGAAGGAATACTCCTACGAGCCGGAACTCGGCCTGCGGGCAGGCGACGACGGCCTGGACCTGGTGCTGAAGATCCTGCGCGATGCGCCGCTGCACCTCAGCCAGGACGGCCTGCTGATCTGCGAAGTGGGCGAGTCCGAGCGTGCGCTGGTGAAGCTGCTGCCCGACGTCGAGTTCGCCTGGATCGAATTCAAGGTGGGGCAGATGGGCATCTTCGCCGTCGAATGCGCGGAGCTGATCCGCCACAACGCGCGCATCACCGCGCTCGCCGCCACGCGAAAATAACGCGCCGGGACCCCGCGCTGCACGCGCAGCGGTTGCGCCTGCAACCGTCGCGGCCGGCGTTGGCGCACTGCACAATAGGGTGGCCGGTATGCGATGCTTGAAGGCCCGGCACCGATAGTTCCCATCCGCGGAGCGGCGCTTGAGCAGCAACAGTTTCGGAAAACTCCTCACGGTCACCACGTTCGGCGAATCGCACGGGCCGGCGATCGGCTGCGTGGTCGACGGCTGCCCGCCGGGGCTCGAGATTGCGCCGGAGGAATTCCGCCACGACCTGGAGCGCCGCGCCACCGGCAAGTCGCGGCACACCTCCGCGCGCCGCGAGGCCGATGAGGTCGAGATTCTCAGCGGCGTCTACGAAGGCCGCACCACCGGCACGCCGATCGCGCTGCTGATCCGCAACACCGACCAGCGCAGCAAGGACTACGCGGACATCGCGCGGCAGTTCCGTCCCGGCCATGCCGACTACACCTACTGGCAGAAGTACGGCATCCGCGACCCGCGTGGCGGCGGGCGCTCGTCCGCGCGCGAAACCACCATGCGCGTGGCCGCCGGCGTGATCGCCAAGAAGTGGCTGCTGCAGCGGTACGGCGTGATGGTGCGCGGTTACCTGTCGCAACTCGGGCCGATCACCCCCGACGGTTTCGACTGGAGCGCGGTGGAAGACAATCCGTTCTTCTGGCCGCATGCCGCGCAGGTGCCGGCGCTGGAAACCTACATGGACGCGCTGCGCAAATCGGGCGATTCCATCGGCGCACGCGTCAATGTCGTTGCCGATGGCGTGCCGGCCGGCTGGGGCGAGCCGATCTACGGCAAGCTCGACGGCGACCTGGCGGCCGCATTGATGAGCATCAACGCCGTGAAGGGCGTGGAGATCGGTGACGGCTTCGCGGCGGTCACCCAGAAGGGCACCGAGCATCGCGATCTGATGACGCCAGCGGGCTTCCTGTCCAACCATGCGGGCGGCATTCTCGGCGGCATATCGACCGGCCAGCAGGTCACCGCCTCCATCGTGTTGAAGCCCACCTCCAGCCTGCGCCTGCCCGGCGCCACGGTGGACGTGGACGGCAGTACCGTGGACGTCATCACCACCGGCCGCCATGACCCGTGCGTCGGCATCCGCGCCACGCCGATCGCCGAGGCGATGATGGCGCTGGTGCTGATGGACCAGGCGCTGCGCCACCGCGCGCAATGCGGCGACGTGGGCGAAGTGCCGCCACACATTCCCGGCAGCGTCGATGGCTGAGTCGCGGCCGCGTGTCTGGGTGTCGCAGCCGCTGTTCGACGATATCGTCGGACGGCTTGCCGCGCACTTCGACATACGTTCGACGGCAGAAGTCACCGAGTACACGCCGCAGGCCATCGCCGCGGCATTGCGTGACAGCGCGGGTGCGCTGGTGACGCTGAACGAACGCATCGGCCTCCGGGAAATCGCCGATGCGCCGCAATTGCGCGCCATCGCCAACGTCGGCGTGGGCTACAACAACCTTGACGTCGATGCGCTGACACGGGCGGGCATCGTCGCGACCAATACCCCGGAGGTGTTGACCGAGACCACCGCCGACTTCGGTTTCGCGCTGCTGATGGCGACCGCGCGACGCATCACCGAGGCCGAGCGCTGGCTGCGTGACGGGCAGTGGCAGCAGTGGTCGTTCGGTACGCTGCTTGGCGCCGACCTGCATGGCAGCACACTGGGCATCGTGGGCATGGGTCGCATCGGGCAGGGCATCGCACGGCGCGCGCGTGGCTTCGACATGCGCGTGCTGTACCACAACCGCAGTCGCCTGCCGCAGGCGATCGAGCAGGAGTGTGGCGCGGCCTACGCCGGCTTCGACGACCTGCTCGCACGGGCCGACCACGTGATGCTGGTGTTGCCGTACTCGCCGCAGGCACACCATCTGGTCGACGCGTCGGCGCTGGCGAAGATGAAGCCGACGGCCACGCTGGTGAACATCGCGCGTGGCGGCATCGTCGATGAGGTGGCACTGGCCGACGCGCTGGCCAGCGGCCGGCTGGCCGCTGCAGGGCTGGATGTCTACGAAGGCGAACCGGCCGTGCGCCCGGAGCTGCTGGCGCTGCGCAACGTGGTGCTGACCCCGCACATTGCCAGCGCCAGCCTGGCCACGCGCCGTGCCATGGTCTCGCTGGCGGTGGACAATCTGATCGCCGCGCTCGGTGAAGGCCCGGATGCGGGCAATCCGCCGACGCCGGTCAATCCGGATGCGCTGGCCATTGCCGGCACCACCAAAACCATCATCGCCAAACGACAGGGAGCCTGAGGCACGCCCGCAGGTTCCCCGAACACAGCCAACACGTGTCTGCTGTCTTCATTCCTTTCTTCGCGAAAACCCATCCATGAGCAACCAGAACCGAACCTTCAACATCGCCGTCGTGGGCGCCACCGGCGCCGTCGGCGAAACCATGTTGTCCATCCTGGCCGAACGCAACTTCCCCGTCGGCAAGCTCGTCGCACTGGCCTCCGAGCGCTCCGCCGGCAGCACCGTCGAGTTCAACGGCGAGAAAATCACCGTGCAGGACCTGGCCACCTTCGATCCCGCCGGCATCGACATCGCGCTATTCTCCGCAGGCGGCGGCATTTCCAAGGAGTTCGCGCCGAAGTTCGCTGCGGCAGGCGCCGTCGTCATCGACAACTCCTCGGCGTTCCGCTACGACGCCGACATCCCGCTGGTCGTCAGCGAGGTGAATCCGGAGCAGGTGCAGAACCGCCCGCGCGGCATCATCGCCAACCCGAACTGCTCGACCATGCAGATGCTGGTGGCACTGGCCCCGATCCATCGCAAGTACGGGATCGAGCGCATCAACGTGGCGACCTATCAGTCGGTGTCCGGTGCTGGCCGTTCCGCGCTGGAAGAGCTTGGCCGCCAGACCGGCGCGCTGCTCAACTTCCAGGACCCGGATCCGCAGCGCTTCCCGGTGCAGATCGCCTTCAACCTGATCCCGCATATCGATGATTTCCTCGACAACGGCTTCACCAAGGAAGAGATGAAGCTGGTGTGGGAGACGCGCAAGATCCTCGGCGACGACAGCATCCAGGTGAATCCCACGGCGGTGCGCGTGCCGGTGTTCTACGGGCACTCCGAAGCCGTGGCCATCGAGACCCGCGACAAGATCACCGCCGCCGAGGCGCGCGCGCTGCTGGAAGCCGCCCCGGGCATCGAAGTCGTCGATGACCGCGCGCCTGGCGGCTATCCCACGCCCGTCACCCACGCCTCCGGCACCGACGCCGTCTACGTGGGCCGCATCCGCGAGGACATCTCGCATCCGCGCGGGCTGAACCTGTGGATCGTGTCCGACAACATCCGCAAGGGCGCGGCCCTGAATGCCGTGCAGGTGGCGGAACTGGTGGCGAAAAACGGCTGAGCGGCTATAGTCGTGGCCGGGAAACATGGGGAAGGGCCGTGAAACCGAAGCACAGACCTCGGGCGGCAAGACTCCTGCTGGCCGGCATGATCGGGCTGGGGCTCGCGTTGCTGAGCAACGTGGCCCTCGCGCTCGGCCTGGGGGAGATCAAGGTCAAATCGCAGCCCGGACAGCCTCTGCTGGCCGAGATTCCGATCATTTCCAGCGAGCCCGGCGAGCTGGAACAGCTGAGCGCGCGCCTGGCGTCGCCGGTGACATTCGAGCGCGTGGGCCTGCCGCGGCCACAGGGCCTGGTCAATGAACTGGATTTCACCGTCGCGCTGGATGATGCGGGGCGCCCCGTGGTCCGCGTCACCAGCCGCACGCCGGTCGATGTGCCGGCAGTCAACTTCCTGATCGAGGTCGATTGGGGGCAAGGCAGGCTGGTACGCGAATACTCCGCGCTCGTGAGTGCGCCAGGAACGCTGGCGGCTGCCGAGCAGCCGGTGATCGACGCGCCTCTGGCGGCGCCCTCGGACACCATCAGCCGAGCGGTCGAGCCGGTCGTCGTGGCGACGCCGGAACCTCCACCCGTGGCGCAACCGGCTCCCGAGGCGCCGGTGCGTGCAGCGCCGGAGCCCGTGGCCACCGCCGCACCCGCGCCGCAGGTTTCCCCGGGCGACACGCTGGCGCCGGTGCGCAGGGGCCAATCGCTGTCGCAGATCGCGGCGCCACTGGCGCGCGAGCAGGGCTACACCCTGGACCAGGCGATGGTGGCACTGCTGCGCGCCAATCCCGACGCCTTCATCAATGGCAACGTAAACCTGCTCAAGCAGGGCGCGGTGCTGCGCGTGCCGGAAACGGCCGAGGCACAGACGATCCTGGAAAGCGAAGCGGCGGCGCTGGTGCGCAGCCAGATCGCCGAGTGGCGGCGCGCGCGCGCGCCGATCCCGCAGCCAGCGGCCGTGGTCGAACCGATGGCGCCTGCTCCGGCGTCTGCGTCGCCCGCGCCCCAGGTGGCGGAAGCGCGCCTGGAAATTGCGCCCGCGGCGACGGGCACGTCGGGTTCTGGAACGCAGTCCGGCCTCAACGCCGGTGGTGAGGGCGAGATGTTGGCGAACGAGCAGTTGCAGCAATCGAAGGAAGACCTGGCCGCGCGCGAAGCGGAAGTGCAGGAACTGCGTTCGCAGGTCGCGGACCTGGAGAAACTCAAGGCACAGCAGGAAAAACTGCTGGCCATGAAGGACAGCGATCTCGCCGCCGCCCAGCAGCGGTTGGCGCAGAGCAATGGCAGTGATGGCGGCGTACCGGTGTGGGCGTGGGCGGGCTTCGGCCTGCTGTTCGCAGGCGCGCTGGCATGGGGCTTCGCACAGCGTCGCAAGCGTCTGTCGCCAGCGCCGGCACCGCGCAGCGGCGTGTTCGGCGAGACACCGGCCGTCAGCCGCGCCGTCGAACTCGCGGCGGGAATGCCGACGGCTCCGGTGGAGGACCCAGCGCCCAGCCCGACGCTGCAACCCGTGATCGTGCCGGCGGCTGCGCCGTCCAGGCCGGCGGCGAAGCCGGCACCGGTCGCGGCCGGTCCCACGTGGCATTCCGGCGGTGCGCCCGCCGCCGTCGCGACGCCTGCCCCGGCACCCGTGGGCCGCGAGCGGCTGGAACTGGCGGTGGCCTACCTGGACCTGGGCGATGTGGTCACGGCGCGCGACCTGTTGAACGAAGTCGCCGCCGGTGGCGACACCGCCGCCCGCGATGAAGCGCTGCAGTTGCTGCGCGAGATCGGATGACCGGGTGATGCGCTGATGCGTTACGCGCTGGGCGTCGAATACGACGGCGGCGGATTCCTGGGCTGGCAGCGGCTGAGCAAGTCCGGCACGCCGGACGACACCACCACCATCCAGGCGGCGCTGGAGGGCGCGCTGTCGTCGGTGGCCAATGCCCAGGTGAACACCATCTGCGCCGGCCGCACCGACGCGGGCGTGCATGCGCAATGCCAGGTGGTGCATTTCGACAGCGATGCCGCGCGCGACCCCCGAGGCTGGCTGCTCGGCACGACGGCGCGGCTTCCGCCTGCGGTGTGTGTGCGCTGGTGCCAGCCGGTGGCGGAGGACTTCCACGCCCGTTTTTCCGCACGCGCGCGCCGCTACCGCTATACGCTCGTGAACCGGTTGGCGCGCCCCGCGCTGGAGCGCCAGTACCTCAGCTGGGAACGGATGCCACTGGACGATGGCGCGATGCATCGTGCCGCGCAGGTACTGCTGGGTGAAAACGACTTCAGCGCGTTCCGCACCGTCCACTGCCAGTCCCCGCATGCGATGCGCAACCTGCATGCGATTTCGGTCACGCGCCATGGCGAGCGTGTCGTGGTGGACGTACAGGCCAATGCCTTCCTGCACCACATGGTGCGCAACATCGTCGGCTCCTTGCTGGTGGTGGGGCGTGGCGAACGGCCCGAAGGCTGGATCGCCGAACTGCTGGCCGGGCGCGACCGCACGGTGGCCGGCCCGACGGCGCCTCCGGATGGGCTGGTCTTCGTCAGTCCGCTGTATCCGCCCCAGTGGAAGATGCCTGCGGAAGTGACGTTGCAGGACGTACCGGGCAGCTCCGCCAGCACGCTGTAGCAGTGCCCTTCCGCGCGACGCTGGTGTGCCGGATCGCGGAAAGCGCCGCACCCGGGTGTGCCCCCACGGGGCCTGCCGAAAGCGGCTACGCTTCTCCCTCGCCTGATCGCCTGCGCCCACCATGCATACCCGCATCAAGTTCTGTGGCCTCACCCGCGCCGAGGATGTCCGCCTCGCCATCGAACTGGGCGTGGACTACCTGGGGCTGGTGTTCGCGCCACGCAGCCCGCGCCACCTGCTGCTGGGCCAGGCGCGCATGCTGCGCGAGCTGGTGCCTGACGAGATCGCGGTCGTTGCCCTGGTGATGGACAACCCACGGGGTGAAGTGGAGCAGATCGTCGAGTCGCTGCAACCGGACGTGTTGCAGTTCCACGGTGCCGAGGACGATGCCTTCGCCGTGTCGTTTGGTCTGCCTTTCTGGAAGGCGATCGCGATGGGCGGGCAGGGCGATGGCGCTTTCGCGACCCTCGCGGCGTTTCCCGGCGCGCAGGGGTTCCTGTTCGACGGTCATGCCGCGGGGGAGCAGGGCGGCAGTGGCCAGCGCTTCGACTGGCGGCGCATGCCGGTCGCCACCGACAAGCCGTTCCTGCTGGCGGGTGGCCTGTCGCCGGAGAACGTGGGGCTGGCGTTGCGCACGGCACGTCCCTGGGGCGTGGATGTGTCCAGCGGCATCGAAGCGAGCCCCGGCATCAAGGATGCCGACAGGATGCGGCGCTTCGTCGACGCAGTGCGCGTGGCGGACGCCCGGCCTTCGCCGTAGGCGCTAGGCGAGTTCCGCGCGCAGCCAGTCGGCCAGCGCTGCGATGCGCAGATCAGGATTGCCGCGTGCGCTGCACAGCGCCCACTCGCCCCCGGTGTCGACGAACCCCCAGGGCGCCACCAGGCGGTCGCTGTCGAGATCGGACTGCACCAGTTCGCGTGGTGCGATAGCGACGCCCAGGCCCGCGATGGCGGCCTCCAGCAGATAGGTGAGGTGGTCGAAGCCGGTGCCCAGGCGCGGCGCGTCCGGCAGTTGCCGGGAGGCGAACCAGCGCGGCCACGCCTGCGGTCGCGAAACGGTGTGCAGGAGGGGCTCGTCCCGCAATGCCGATGGCAGAGCATCACGCAGCGCCGCGAAGCGCGCGTGGTGGGGGCTGAGCACGGGACCGATCTGTTCGGGCGCCAGCGTCCGCACCTGCCATGCCGAAGGCCATGGCGCCTCGCCCAGCAGCAGGGCCGCGTCCAGGCCGGCCGTGGCCAGATCGATCCCGCCTTCCTGTGCGGACAGGTGCAGCGTCAGGTCCGGCAGGTCGGTCGCCAGCCGTTCCAGCCGGGGGATCACCCAGCGCGCAAGCAGGCTGCCGGGACAGCCCAGCACCAACGCGGCCGGCCTTCGTTCGCGCTGCAACGCGCCCCAGCCGGCCTGCAGGCTGGTGAATGCGTCGCCGGCCAGGTCGCGCAGGCGCTGCCCATCGGCAGTCAGCGCGAGGCCTCGCCCTTCACGGACGAACAGCGGCCGGCCCAGCGCATCCTCCAGTGTGCGGATATGGCGACTGATCGCGCCGTGGGTGACATGCAGTTCGCCGGCCGCCCGGCTGAGGCTGCCCAGGCGGGCGGCGACCTCGAAGGCTCGCAGGGCGTTGAGGGGTGGCAGGGAACGTGACATTGCGTGAGTTTAAGTCACGGATCGATGATATTTCATCGTTTTTCCGTTGATGACCTGTGCGCTAGAGTGACAGCCCGTGAAGACTGTCCTGCCGCCCATGCCTGCTCCCGCCGACTACCACGCTTACCCTGATGCCGCCGGCCATTTCGGTCGCCACGGAGGCCGCTTCGTCGCCGAGACCCTGATGGGGCCGCTGCAGGAGCTGGCGGCCGCCTATGACGCCGCGCGGATCGATCCGGCCTTCATCGCTGCCTTCGACAAGGACCTCAAGCACTACGTCGGCCGCCCCAGTCCGATCTACCACGCCGAGCGCCTGAGCCGGGAAGTGGGCGGCGCGCAGATCCTGCTCAAGCGCGAAGACCTGAACCACACCGGCGCGCACAAGATCAACAACACCATCGGCCAGGCCCTGCTGGCCAGCCGGATGGGCAAGAAGCGGATCATCGCCGAGACCGGTGCCGGCCAGCATGGCGTGGCCAGCGCCACCGTCGCCACGCGGCTGGGCCTGGAATGCGTGGTCTACATGGGCGCGACCGACATCGAGCGCCAGAAGATCAACGTCTACCGGATGAAGCTGCTCGGCGCGACCGTGGTGCCGGTGACCAGCGGCTCGGCCACGCTGAAGGACGCGTTGAACGAGGCGATGCGCGACTGGGTGACCAACGTGCACGACACCTTCTACATCATCGGCACCGTCGCCGGCCCGGACCCGTATCCGCGCATGGTGCGCGACTTCAATGCGGTCGTCGGCCGCGAGGCGAGGGTGCAGATGCTGGCCGACTACGGCCGCTTGCCGGACGCGATCACCGCCTGCGTGGGCGGCGGCAGCAACGCGATCGGCCTGTTCCATGCCTTCCTCAACGATTCGGGCGTGCGCATCGTCGGTGCGGAAGCGGCTGGCGACGGCATCGAGACCGGTCGCCATGCGTCCTCTTTGTCGGCAGGGCGCATCGGCGTGCTGCATGGCAACCGCACCTACGTGATCTGCGACGACGACGGGCAGATCATCGAAACCCATTCGATCTCGGCAGGCCTGGATTACCCGGGCGTCGGGCCGGAGCACGCCTTCCTGAAGGACAGCGGGCGCGCCGAGTACGTCGGTGTCACCGACGAGGAGGCGCTCGCGGCGTTCCATCGCCTGACCCGCACCGAGGGCATCCTGCCCGCGCTGGAATCCAGCCACGCCGTCGCGCAGGCGATCAAGCTGGCACGCGATCTGCCGAAGGACCAGCTGGTGCTGTGCAACCTGTCCGGCCGCGGCGACAAGGACGTACACACCATCGCGGCGCGCGAAGGCATCACCCTGTAACCCTGCAGGAGGGGCTTCAGCCCCGACCGTGGACTCCGAAAGCGGTCGGGCTGAAGCCTCTCCTGCAACGGCCGACCCATCCAGCACCGTGAGCACGTCATGTCCCGTTTCGAACACAAATTCGCCGAGTTGAAGGTCGCCAACCGCAAGGCCCTGGTGCCCTTCATCACCGCTGGCGACCCCTCGCTGGAATCCACCGTGCCGGTGATGCATGCGCTGGTAGCTGCCGGTGCCGACGTGATCGAGCTGGGCGTGCCGTTCTCCGACCCGATGGCCGACGGTCCGGTCATCCAGCGCAGCTCGGAGCGCGCGCTGGCGCGAGGGGCCGGCCTGCGCTACGTGCTGGAGGCGGTGGAGGTGTTCCGCCAGCAGGACGATGCCACGCCCATCGTGCTGATGGGCTACCTGAATCCGGTCGAGATCCATGGCCCGGCGCGTTTCGCGCGGGAGGCCGTCGCCGCCGGCGTGGATGGCGTGCTGCTGGTCGACCTGCCGCCGGAAGAAGCCGGCGAGACGCGCGCCATCTTCGACGAGCATGGCCTGGCACTGATCGCACTGGTGTCGCCGACCACCTCGCCGGAACGCCTGCGGATGCTGTGCGATACCGCGCAGGGCTACCTGTATTACGTCAGCTTTGCCGGCGTCACGGGCGCGTCCGACCGCCTGGACATCGGCGCGGCGGGCGGGCGCCTGAAGCAGCTGCGGGTGGACTCCCGTGTGCCGGTGGTGGCCGGCTTCGGCATCAAGGACGCGGCCAGTGCAGCCGCGATGGCTGCCGATGCAGACGGCGTGGTGGTCGGCAGCGCGCTGGTCGCGGCGTTGGCCGAAGCGGGCGCGGACGCACCGGCCCGAGCCTCCGCCTTCCTGGCCCCGCTGCGCGCGGCAATGGACGGCTGAAGCACCGTACGGCTGTGCATGGACGACTGAGCTAAACTGCCGCGCTAATCCATCAGGCCCCTCCCGGGGCAGGCAGCAAGACCACGCATGAGCTGGCTCAGCAAACTGATGCCGTCGGGCATCCGCACCGAAGGCAACGCAGGCAAGAGCAAACGCAGCGTCCCCGAGGGCCTGTGGGAAAAATGCGACCGCTGCGGCGCGGTGCTGTACCGCCCGGAGCTGGAAGAGAACCTGGAGGTCTGCCCGAAGTGCAGCTTCCACATGCCGATCCGCGCCCGCGCCCGCATGGCGGCGTTGTTCGACCCGGGCAGCACGCGCGAGATCGGCGCGGCACTGGGCCCGACCGATGTGTTGAAGTTCAAGGACCAGAAGAAGTACGCCGACCGCATCAAGGCCGCGCAGAAGAGCACCGGCGAGCGCGATGCGCTGATCACCCTGCAGGGCACACTGAAGGGCCGTGACCTGGTCGCCAGCGCGTTCGACTTCGCCTACATGGGCGGCTCGATGGGCTCGGTGGTCGGCGAGCGTTTTTCCCTCGGCGCCGAGAAGGCGCTGGAGATCGGCTCGCCGTTCGTGTGCTTCTCCGCCAGCGGCGGCGCGCGCATGCAGGAAAGCCTGTTCTCGCTGATGCAGATGGCCAAGACCTCCGCCGCGCTCGGCCGCCTTCGCGAGGCCGGCCTGCCGTACATCTCGGTGATGACACACCCCACCACGGGTGGCGTGTCGGCCAGCTTCGCCATGCTGGGCGACATCAACCTGGCTGAGCCCGAAGCACTGATCGGCTTCGCCGGCCCGCGCGTGATCGAGCAGACCGTGCGCGAGACGTTGCCGGAGGGTTTCCAGCGTTCGGAGTTCCTGGTGGCGCACGGCGCCATCGACCAGATCTGCGACCGCCGCGAGCTCCGTGACCGCCTGGCCGACCTGCTGGCGTTGATGATGCGACAGCCCAAGCCCGAACAAAGCGACCTGGTGACCGCATGAGCCGCAAATATTTCGGCACCGATGGCATCCGTGGCCGCGTGGGCACCAGCCCGATCTCCGCCGACTTCGTGCTGCGCCTGGGCAACGCGCTGGGCCGCGTGCTGTGCCAGAACGCCGGCGATGCGCGTCCGGTGGTGGTGATCGGCAAGGACACGCGCATTTCAGGCTACATGTTCGAAGCGGCGCTGGAAGCCGGCCTGGTCGCCGCCGGCGCCGACGTGCAGTTGATGGGCCCGATGCCCACGCCTGCGGTCGCCTTCCTGACCCGCACGCTCGGTGCCGACGCCGGCATCGTGATCAGCGCGTCGCACAACCCGCACTACGACAACGGCATCAAGTTCTTCTCGGCCGAAGGCGAGAAGCTGGATGACGCCACCGAACTGGCCATCGAAGCCGCGCTGGATGCGCCGTTCTTCACCGCCGAATCCGAGAAGCTCGGCAAGGCGATCCGCACCCGTGATGCGGTCGGTCGCTACATGGAATTCTGCAAGGCCAGCGTGCCGCGCCGTTTCGACCTGAAGGGACTGAAGCTGGTGCTGGACTGCGCGCATGGCGCGACGTATCACATCGCACCGCTGCTGTTCCGCGAACTGGGGGCCGACGTCATCACCATCGGCGCCGAGCCGAACGGCGTCAACATCAATGACGGCGTGGGCTCCATGCACATCGACAGCCTGGCTGCGAAGGTGCGCGAGTCCGGTGCCCATCTGGGCATCGCCTTCGATGGCGACGGCGATCGGGTGCTGATGGCCGACGGGCAGGGCACGCCGGTCGACGGCGACCAGCTGATCTATCTGCTGGCGCGTGACTGGCAGGCGAGCGGGCGGTTGCGTGGCCCGGTGGTCGGTACGCTGATGACCAACTACGGCCTGGAACGCGCGCTGGCCAAGCTCGAGATTCCCTTCGTCCGCACCAAGGTCGGCGACCGCTACGTGCACCAGGCACTGGTGGAAGGCAATGCGGTTCTCGGCGGTGAAGCGTCAGGCCATCTGCTGTGCCTGGACCGCACCACCACCGGCGACGCCATCATCGCCGCGCTGCAGGTGCTGGAAGCCCTGAGGCGTCGCAAGGTCTCGCTGCGTGATGCGCTCGATGGCCTGGCGATGCTGCCGCAGAAGACCATCAATGTGAAGCTGGCCAACGGCGCCAAACCCACCGAGGCCGCGAGTGTGCAGGCCGCACTCGCGCAGGCGCAGGCGGCGGTGTCGGGCCGCGGCCGGGCATTCCTGCGCCCTTCCGGCACCGAGCCGGTGGTGCGCGTGACGGTCGAGGCCGATGACGACGCGCTGGTGAAGGACACGCTGGAAACCCTGGCCGAGGCCGTGCGGGCTGCCGCCGCCGCTTGAGCCTGATCAATGAACACCTGGCGCGGGAACGCTTCAATGGCGCTCCCGCGCAACACACCTGTTGGAGCAGAACCGCATGAGTGCCCGCATCCCCACCCTGGACATCACCCGTTTCGACACCGACCGCGAGGCCTTCGTGGCCGAGTTGGGCGCGGCCTACCGCGAATGGGGGTTTGCCGGCATCCGCAACCATGGCATCCCGCAAGCGCAGATCGATGCGGCCTACGACGTGTTCAAGCGTTTCTTCGCACTGCCCGACGAGGCAAAGAAGCAGTATCACGTGGCGGGCGGTGGCGGTGCGCGCGGCTACACGCCGTTCGGCGTGGAGACCGCGAAGGACTCCAAGCACTTCGACCTGAAGGAGTTCTGGCATATCGGGCGCGAGATTCCCGACGATTCGAAGTACCGCGACGTGATGCCGCCGAACCTGTGGCCGGACGAAGTGCCCGGCTTCCGTGAGCACGGCTATGGCCTGTACCAGGCGCTGGACCAGTTGGGTTCGCGCGTGCTGTCGGCGCTGGCGTTGCACATCGGCTTGCCGGAAACCTACTTCGCCGACAAGACGGATTCCGGCAACTCGATCCTGCGCCCCATCCACTACCCGCCGATCACCGCCGACGACATCCCGAACGTGCGTGCCGGCGCGCACGAGGACATCAACCTGATCACGCTGCTGGTGGGTGCCAGCGCCGCGGGCCTGGAAGTGAAGTCGAAGCAGGGCGAGTGGGTGCCGTTCACCTCCGACGCCGACACCATCGTGGTCAACATCGGCGACATGCTGCAGCGCCTGACCAACCACGTGTACCCGTCGACCACGCACCGCGTGACCAACCCGCCGGGCGAGCAGGCGCGCCAGCCGCGCTATTCGGTGCCGTTCTTCCTGCACCCGAATCCGGACTTCCTGATCGACGTGTTGCCGTCCACGGTCACGCCGGACAATCCGAAGCGCTATCCCGAGCCGATCACGGCACAGGGTTATCTGGAAGAGCGCCTGCGCGAGATCAAGCTCAAGTAGGAGCGCCGCGCAGGCAAGAAGCGTCGGAGGATGGCCCGCTCCCGCAGATTGCCAGGCGCCCTGCACGAGCGCCTTGGGCTGGTCGCTCAGTCCAGCGGTCGCACCTTGCGGGAGTTGCGTGCCATCAGCCCCATCGCCCACCGGTACGGCAGCAGCTTCGCGATCGCGTGCAGCAACCGGTAGCGCCATCCCGGCACCACCAGTACCGCGCCACGTTCATTGCCGTCGATGCCGGCCCGCGCCACGTCGGCCGCTTGCAGCCACATCGTCGATGACACGCGCATGCGTGCGCGGGTGCCGGTGACATCGTGGAACTCGGAATAGGTGAAGCCCGGGCACAATGCGGTCACCTTGACGCCGCGCTCGGCATTCTCCAGCGCCAGCGCTTCGCTGAACTTCACCAGGAAGCTCTTGGCCGGCGCATACAGCGTCTGCCCGTCGGCGGCCGGCATCAGGGCGGCGAACGAGGCGACATTGAGGATGCGACCCTCGCCGGAGGCCCGGATCGACGGCAGCAGGCGCCACGTCAGTTCGCAGACTGCGGTCACCATCACCTGCAGGAATGCCGCGTGATCGGACCAGTCGCTGCTGCGATAGCGTCCCGGCAGGCCATAGCCGGCGTTGTTGACCAGGATGCGGACCCTCACCCCGCGCTGCTCCAGTTCGCTGGCCAGCGCGGCGGGCGCCGCAGGGTCGGCCAGGTCGGCGGCCACCACTTCCACGGGCACCTGCGCCTGTAGCTCCTCCGCCAGCGCCTGCAGCCGTTCCGCACGCCGGGCCGTCAACACCAGCGGGACGCCACGGCGGGCATATTCGCGCGCAATCTGCTCGCCGATGCCGCTGGAGGCGCCGGTGACCAGTGCATAGCCGGGGGACTGGGCAGGGGAGGCATCTGGCATGGACGGATCCTGATCGGGAGGGGCGGGTCGGCGAGCACGATAACGTGGCGGGTAGGTGCGACGGCAAACATCCGCTAGACTGCGCGGCCCCGAACTGGACAGGAATTGGTCTTATGCGCCGCAAGCTCGTGGCTGGGAACTGGAAGCTCCACGGCAATCGCGGTTTCGCCACCGCGCTGATGGACGAGTTGGTCGCCGGCCTCCCGCTGGACGGCGTGGACCTGCTGGTCCTGCCGCCATTGCCCTACCTGGGCGAGCTGATCGAAGACTACGGCCACCGGGGTATCGCGTTCGGCGCGCAGGACGTCAGCAGCAACGAGAAGGGCGCATACACCGGCGAGGTGTCGGCCTCCATGCTGGTCGACGTGGGCGCGCGGTACGGCCTGGTGGGTCATTCAGAGCGCCGCCAGTACCACAACGAGAGCAGCGAGTTCGTGGCGCGCAAGTTCGTCGCGGCCAAGCACGCCGGCTTGATCCCCGTGCTCTGCGTGGGCGAGACCGAGCAGCAGCGCAAGGACGGCCAGACCGAGTTCCGGATCCTCAAGCAGCTGGAAGCCGTGTTCGACCTTGCCGGACCGCAGGCCTTCGCCGATGCGGTGATCTCCTACGAGCCCGTCTGGGCCATCGGCACTGGCCTGACCGCCACGCCGGAGCAGGCGCAGGCCGTCCATGCCTTCATCCGTGGCGAAGTGGCCGCACGCGATGCTAGAATCGCCGATTCGCTGACCCTCCTGTACGGAGGCAGCGTGAAGCCCGACAACGCCGCGGAACTGTTTTCGCAGCCCGATGTCGATGGAGGGCTGGTGGGCGGTGCTTCACTGGTCGCCCGGGATTTCCTGGCCATCGCGCAGGCGGCGGCCGGTCGGGGGTAGCCCCTGGCAAGACCGGACCCTCGCGGGCCGGACGACTCAACCGGTTGAGACTGATTCCGATGCAGTGGATGTTGATCCTGAATGTGGTTTACGTGCTGGTGGCCATCGCCATCATCGCGCTGGTGCTGATGCAGCGTGGCTCGGGTGCCCAGGCCGGTTCCGGCTTCGGCGGGGGCGCTTCAGGCACGGTGTTCGGCGCGCGCGGCGCGTCCAACTTCCTGTCCAAGAGCACCAAGTGGCTTGCCATCGTGTTCTTCGGGATCAGTCTGTTCATGGCGTGGTACGCCACGCACAGCGCGCGTCCGACCACGCAGCAGAATCTCGGCGTGATGTCGCAGCTGCCGGCGGCACCCGCTGCTCCCGCGGGCGAACTGCCGAAGCCGTCGACCGTGCCCAGCACGCCGATCCAGCAGGCTCCCGCACCGACCGGCACCGTGCCTGCCGCACCGCAGGATGCAGTGCCCGCAGGCGAACAGGCGCCGGCGACACCGCCGCAGGGCGGCTGAGCCCGGCTACAATGGCGGGGTGCGCGAAGCGCTGCGCAAAGGTTTGATTGCCCAGGTGGCGGAATTGGTAGACGCACTACCTTGAGGTGGTAGCGACGAAAGTCGTAGGGGTTCGAGTCCCCTCTTGGGCACCAATACAGCGGGTCGGCATGAATGTCGTTCCCGCAGCGAAAAACCCGCCATCCGGCGGGTTTTTTCTTTTGTCGACAAGCGCGATATGCGCGGGTAATCGTTTACTAGCGAGTTCACGAACCGTTACAATCCCGGCGATTCATCGGGCGCCCGGTACGTGTTGCGGAAGGGCTCCCGCGGAAGGTGGGCCCGGGCGGCGTCGCCAAAGGGTCGGTCGCGGCGCACACCGTGGCCGGGCGGGCGATGCAAGCCCCATTCATGCCGAGCCGCAGTCATGCGCGCCGGCGGATAGGACAAGAAGAGACAAGCGAGTGCTGGCCAACTACCTGCCCACCCTGTTGTTCCTGATCGTCGCCACCGGCATCGGCATCGCGCTGATGGTGGCCGGCCGCTTCCTGGGGCCGCGTCGTCCGGACGCGCAGAAGCTGTCCCCGTACGAATGCGGCTTCGAGGCTTTCGAAGACGCGCGCATGAAGTTCGACGTGCGCTATTACCTGATCGCCATCCAGTTCATCGTGTTCGATCTGGAAATCATCTTCATTGTTCCGTGGACGCTGGTGTTCCAGGAGCTGGGCCCGCGTGCACTCGTCACGATGGGCCTGTTCGTGGGCATGCTGTTCCTCGGCTTCATTTACGTTTGGAAGAAGGGAGCGCTCGAATGGGAGTGATCCAGACCGTCGACCGTCTGATGAACAACCCGATCCCGGAAGGGCGGGTGGACGACATCCTGCGCCCCGAAGGCGACAACCCGCTGCTGGAAAAGGGCTACGTCACCACCAGCGTCGATGCGCTGATGAACTGGGCGCGCACCGGTTCGATGTGGCCGATGACATTCGGCCTGGCGTGCTGTGCGGTGGAGATGATGCACGCCGGCACGTCGCGCCTGGACCTGGATCGCTATGGCGTGGTGTTCCGCCCGTCGCCGCGCCAGTCCGACGTGATGATCGTGGCGGGCACGCTGGTCAACAAGATGGCCCCCGCGCTGCGCAAGGTCTACGACCAGATGCCCGAGCCGAAGTGGGTGATCTCGATGGGCAGCTGCGCCAATGGCGGCGGCTACTACCACTACTCGTACTCCGTCGTGCGCGGTTGCGACCGCATCGTGCCGGTGGACGTCTACGTACCCGGTTGCCCGCCCACGGCCGAGGCGCTGGTGTACGGCATCCTCCAGTTGCAGAAGAAGATCTGGCGCACGCAGACCATCGCACGCTGATTCCTGCTTCCCCCGACATCCCCCTTCAGAGCACGCCACGCCCCATGGCAGAGCAAGCTGCAAACTTCACCGACCAGCTGCGCGCCCGCTTCGCGGACGCGACGGTCAGCGTGGCCGAGCCGCGCGGCGAAATCACGCTGGAAGTGCCGTCCGCCTCCTGGCACGCCGTCTGTCTGGCGCTGCGCGACGAGTTCGGTTTCGAACAGGCCGTCGATGTCAGTGGCGTCGATTACCTGGGCTACGGCAGCACCGAATGGGACACAGCCGATGTGTCCTCCGAGGGCTTCAGTCGCGGCGTGGAGGGTTTCGGCCCGGGACGTTTCAACTGGGAGCAGCGCCCGCAGGGTGCCTCGCAGCCCAACCGCTTCGCGGTGGTCCTGCACCTGCTGTCGTACCAGCACAACCGTCGCGTCCGCGTGCGCTGCTTCGCACCGGATGACGGTCTTCCGGTTGTCGCGTCGCTGTGCGACGTATGGCCGGGCCTGAACTGGTTCGAGCGCGAGGCATTCGATCTGTACGGCATCATCTTCGAAGGTCATCCGGACCTGCGCCGCATCCTGACCGATTACGGTTTCGTCGGTCATCCGTTCCGCAAGGACTTCCCGCTGATCGGCAACGTCGAAGTCCGCTACGACGAAGAGAAGAAGCGCGTGGTGTACGAGCCGGTCACTTCGGTCGAGCCACGCGTCGGCGTGCCGCGCGTGATCCGCGACGACGCGCGCTACCAGACCGCCGCCGGCGAAGCCGCCGCGCGCGAGGGCAAGGCATGAGCAATCCGCAATCCGGCGCCGCGTTCGCCAGCAATCCTGCCGAAGCCAGGCAGGAGATCCGCAACTACACGTTGAACTTCGGCCCGCAGCACCCGGCCGCACACGGTGTGCTGCGCCTGATCCTGGAAATGGACGGCGAGACCATCGTCCGTGCCGATCCCCATGTGGGCCTGCTGCACCGGGGCACCGAGAAACTGGCCGAGTCCAAGCCGTTCAACCAGTCGATCGGTTACATGGACCGCTTGGACTACGTGTCGATGATGTGCAACGAGCACGCCTACGTGCGGGCCATCGAGACCCTGATGGGCATCGAGGCACCGGAGCGCGCGCAGTACATCCGCACGATGTTCGACGAGATCACCCGCATCCTGAACCACCTGATGTGGATCGGCTCCAATGCGCTCGACCTCGGGGCGATGGCAGTGATGCTGTACGCCTTCCGCGAGCGCGAGGAGCTGATGGACTGCTACGAAGCGGTCAGTGGTGCGCGCATGCATGCGACGTACTACCGCCCCGGCGGTGTGTACCGCGACCTGCCGGACCGCATGCCGAAGTACAAGGAATCGCCGTGGCGCAAGGGCAAGGCGCTGAAGCAGTTCAACCAGGCGCGCGAAGGCTCCCTGCTGGACTTCCTTGAAGACTTCACCAACGAATTCCCCAAGCGCGTCGACGAATACGAGACGCTGCTGACCGACAATCGCATCTGGAAGCAGCGCACCGTCGGCATCGGCGTGGTTTCGCCCGAGCAGGCGCGCGCGCTGGGCATGACCGGCGCGATGCTGCGTGGTTCGGGTATCGCCTGGGACCTGCGCAAGAAGCAGCCCTACGCCAAGTATGACGTGGTCGATTTCGACATTCCGGTCGGCGTGAACGGCGACTGCTACGACCGCTACCTGGTCCGTGTCGCCGAGATGCGCCAGTCCAACCGCATCATCCAGCAGTGCGTGAAGTGGCTGAAGGCCAATCCCGGCCCGGTCATGGTGCAGAACTTCAAGGTCGCGCCCCCCTCCCGCGAGGAGATGAAGGACGACATGGAAGCGCTGATCCACCACTTCAAGCTCTTCAGCGAGGGCTACTGCGTGCCGGCCGGCGAGACCTATTCCGCCGTCGAGGCGCCGAAGGGCGAGTTCGGCTGTTACCTGGTGTCCGATGGCGCCAACAAGCCCTTCCGCGTGAAGCTGCGCGCCCCGGGTTTCGCGCACCTGTCCTCCATGGACGAGATCGTGCGCGGCCACATGCTTCCCGACGTCGTTGCGATGATCGGTACCTATGATCTTGTCTTTGGTGAGGTGGACCGATGAGGGCCACGGGTAATTTCGAGGCGGCGCAGAACGTCGATCCGCTGGTGGCGTTGAGCGACAAGACGCGCGCGCACATCGATCATTGGCTGACCAAGTTCCCGCCGGACCGCAAGCGCTCCGCGGTGCTGCAGGGCCTGCATGCCGCGCAGGAACAGAACGAGGGCTGGCTGACCGACGAGCTGATCGCCGCTGTCGCCAAGTACCTCGACTTGCCGCCGGTGTGGGCGTACGAGGTGGCCAGCTTCTATTCGATGTTCGAGACCGAGAAAGTCGGCCGCAACAACGTGGCCTTCTGCACCAACATCAGCTGCTGGCTCAACGGCGCCCAGGACCTGGTCGCCCACGCCGAGAAGAAGCTGGGCTGCAAGCTGGGCGAGTCCACCGCCGATGGTCGCGTGTACCTGAAGCGCGAGGAAGAGTGCGTGGCCGCGTGTTGCGGCGCGCCGGTCGTGGTCATCAACGGCCACTACCACGAGAAGCTGACGCCGGCGAAAGTCGACGAGCTGCTGGACGGGCTGGAGTAAGCGCATGGCAGGCCATTCCCACTATTCCGAAGGCTACGGCCCGGTCGGCCCCGCTCCCAAGGAGCATCAGGCCGTCTACACCACGCTGCATTTCGACAAGCCGTGGTCGTACGAGAACTACCTGAAGACCGGCGGCTACGCTGCGCTGCGCAGGATCATCGAAGAGAAGATCCCGCCGGCCGACGTGGTCGAAATGGTCAAGCAGTCCGGGCTGCGCGGCCGCGGCGGCGCGGGCTTCCCCACCGGCCTGAAGTGGAGCTTCATGCCCAAGGGCGACATGCAGAAGTACATCCTCTGCAACTCGGACGAATCCGAGCCGGGTACCGCCAAGGACCGCGACATCCTGCGCTACAACCCGCACGCGGTGATCGAGGGCATGGCGATCGCCTGCTACGCCACCGGTTCCACCGTGGGCTACAACTACCTGCGCGGCGAGTTCCACCACGAACCCTTCGAGCATCTGGAAGAAGCCACCGCCGAGGCCTACAAGCACGGCTGGCTGGGCAAGAACATCCTCGGCTCGGGCGTCGACATCGACCTGTACAACGCGCTGGGCGCGGGCGCCTACATCTGCGGCGAAGAGACCGCGCTGATGGAGTCGCTGGAAGGCAAGAAGGGCCAGCCGCGCTTCAAGCCGCCGTTCCCGGCCAATTTCGGCCTGTACGGCAAGCCGACCACGATCAACAACACCGAAACCTACGCATCGGTGCCGGCCATCGTGCGCAACGGCGCCGAGTGGTTCATGAACCTGGGCAAGCCCAACAACGGCGGCTGCAAGATCTTCTCGGTCTCCGGCCACGTTGCGCGTCCCGGCAATCACGAGATCCGCCTGGGCACCTCGTTCGCCGACCTGCTGGAGCTCTGCGGTGGCATGCGCGAAGGCCGCAAGCTCAAGGCCGTCATTCCGGGCGGTTCCTCGATGCCGGTGCTGCCGGGCGAGGTGATGATGGGCCTGACGATGGACTACGACAGCATCCAGAAGGCCGGCTCCGGCCTGGGTTCGGGCGCCGTCGTCGTCATGGACGACACCACCTGCATGGTGCGTGCGTGCCAGCGCATCGCGCGCTTCTACTTCAAGGAAAGCTGCGGCCAGTGCACGCCGTGCCGCGAGGGCACCGGCTGGATGTACCGCATGCTGACCCGCGTCGCTGAGCACAAGGCCACCCTTGAGGACCTGCAGACGCTGCGAGCGGCCGCAGGACAGATCGAAGGCCACACCATCTGCGCGTTCGGCGAGGCCGCCGCGTGGCCGGTGCAGGGCATGCTGCGCCACTTCTGGCACGAATTCGAATACGCGATCGTCAACAAGCGTTTCCTCGTCGACGACGAGCGGGACGGCACGGTGGTCCGTTCCAACCTGGAGGTGGCCGCGTGAGTGCGCAGCCCGTGAATCCCAACCTGCCGCCGGACCACGTCACCGTCTTCATCGACGGACAGGAACTGGCCGCGCCCAAGGGTTCGATGATCATCCAGGCCGCCGACAAGGCGGGCATTCCGATTCCACGCTTCTGCTACCACGAGAAGCTGCCGATCGCCGCCAACTGCCGCATGTGCCTGGTGGAAGTGGAGAAGATGCCCAAGCCTGCGCCGGCGTGCGCCACGCCAGTGATGGATGGCATGAAGATCGCCACGCGCAGCGACAAGGCGTTGAAGTCGCAGCGCAACGTGATGGAATTCCTGCTGATCAACCACCCGCTCGACTGCCCGATCTGCGACCAGGGCGGCGAGTGCGAGCTGCAGGATCTCTCGCTAGGCTATGGCCGCTCGGTCAGCCGCTTCCAGGAACGCAAGCGCGTGGTGCCGGACGAGGACATCGGTCCGCTGGTCGCCACGGAGATGACCCGCTGCATCCAGTGCACGCGCTGCGTGCGCTTCACCGCCGACGTCGCCGGTACCTACGAGCTGGGCGGCATGTATCGCGGTGAAAACCTGCAGATCGGCACCTACGACGGCAAGCCGCTGACCACCGAGATCTCGGGCAATGTCATCGACGTCTGCCCGGTGGGCGCGCTGACCAACAAGGTGTTCCAGTTCCGCGCCCGTCCGTGGGAACTGATCGCGCGCGAATCCGTCGGCTTCCACGATGCGATGGGTTCCAACGTGTTCTACCACTCGCGCCGCGGCCAAGTGCTGCGCACCGTGCCGCGCGAAAACGAGGCGGTCAACGAATGCTGGCTGTCCGACCGTGACCGCTATTCGCACCAGGGCCTGTATGCCGACGACCGCGCGGTGAAGCCGCTGCTGAAGGTCAACGGCGGCACACCCGATGAAAGCTGGCGCGAAGTGTCCTGGGCCGAAGGCCTGGCCGCCGCTGCCGAGATCCTGCGCGCGAACAGGGGCGACAGCCTCGGCGTGCTGGTGCACCCGGCGGTGTCGAACGAGGAGGGCGGCCTGCTGGCAAAGCTCGCCGACGGCCTCGGGACCGGCAACCTGGACCACCGCATCAACAACCGCGACTTCTCCGACGGCGCGGTGGCGGAACCGTTCGCGCTGCCGCTGGCGGAGATCGAGCAGGCCGATGTCATCGTGCTGTTCGGCACCAACATCCGCCACGAACTGCCACTGCTGCACCAGCGCATCCGCAAGGCCGTGCGCAAGGGCGCCAAGGTGCACGTGGTCAATCCGGTCGACTTCGACTTCGCGTTCAGCATCGCCGGCAAGCACATCGTCGCGCCGTCGAAGCTCGGTGCTGCGTTGAACGACGCCGCGCTGCGCGACGTCGCCAAGGCCGGCAACCGCGCGGTCGTGATCGTCGGTGGCATCGCCGAGAGTCATCCGCAGGCAGCCTCGCTGCGTGCCGCCGCGGCGGACTATGCGTCCGCGACCGGCGCGTCGCTGTGCCGCATCCCGCAGGGCGCAAACGCCGTCGGCCTGGCGCGCCACGGCGTGCTGCCGAGCGCGCGCGACGCGGCCGGCATGTTCGCCGAGCCGCGCAGCGCCTATGTCATTTACGGGATCGAGCCAGGCCTCGATTTCGCCGATACGCCGGCCGCGTCCCGCGCGCTGGCCTCTGCGAAGGTCGTGGCGTTCAGCCATTTCGCCTGCAAGTCGACGCGCGACGTGGCCGACGTGATCCTGCCGATCGGCCTGCTACCTGAAATCGACGCGACGCTGACCAACCTGGACGGCAAGGACCAGCACGCGCAGGCCGCCGGCAAGCTGCCGGGCGAGGCCCGTGAGGGCTGGACGGTGCTGCGTGCACTCGGCGGCGAACTGCAACTGGCCGGCTTCGAGTTCACCGATGCCGCCGGGATGCGCGAAGCGATCAGCAACACGAAGCCTGTCGCCATCGCGACATCGGCGGCACCGGCAGTGAATGGTCAGGGTCTCGAACTGGCGGTCAGCGCGGCGATCTATCGCACCGACGGCACCGTCCGTCGTGCCGAAGCGTTGCAGGCGCATCCGCTGAATGTCGGCGCCCGCATTGTCCTGAACCCTGCCGACGCGCAGGCTGCGGGTGTCGCTGACGGGCAGATGGCCAAGGTCGGCAATGGCATCGGCACGGCCGCGTTGCCGGTGGTGGTGGATGCCCGCGTCGCTGCGGGCGCCGCGTGGATCGAGAGCGGCTACGGCGCGACCGCGCCGCTGGGCGCAGGACGTGTCACGGTGGTGAGCGCATGAACGAGCTGTTGATCAACGCCGTCGGCCCCCTGCGCGAGTGGTTCTTCGGGCTGGGCGACATCGGCATGGTGCTGTGGATCGTGCTGAAGATCCTGGTGATCGCCATGCCGGTGATCATCTCGGTCGCGTTCTACGTGGTCTGGGAGCGCAAGCTGATCGGCTGGATGCACGTGCGCCACGGGCCGATGTACGTGGGCATGGGCATCTTCCAGGCCTTCGCCGACGTCTTCAAGCTGCTGTTCAAGGAAATCATCCAGCCCAGCAGCGCGCAGAAGACCATGTACATCCTGGCGCCGCTGATCACGCTGGCGCCGGCCTTCGCCGCGTGGGCGGTGGTGCCGTTCGATTACCAGCTGGTGCTGTCGAACGCGAACGCCGGCCTGCTGTACCTGCTGGCGATGACCTCGCTGGGCGTGTACGGCATCATCATCGCCGGCTGGGCCTCGAACTCGAAGTACGCCTTCCTCGGCGCGATGCGCTCGGCCGCGCAGGTCGTCAGCTACGAGATCGCGATGGGCTTCGCGCTGGTGGGCGTGCTGATCGCCGCCGGCAGCCTGAACCTGACCGACATCGTGATGGCGCAGTCGGGTAACGCCGGCTTCTTCGAGTGGTTCTGGCTGCCGCTGTTCCCGCTGTTCATCGTGTACTGGGTGTCCGGCGTGGCCGAGACCAACCGCTCGCCGTTCGACGTGGTGGAGGGCGAATCGGAAATCGTCGCCGGCCACATGGTGGAGTACTCGGGTGCGGCGTTCGCACTGTTCTTCTTGGCCGAATACGCCAACATGATCCTGGTCAGCTTCCTGGTGTCGCTGTTCTTCCTGGGCGGCTGGCTGAGCCCGCTGCAGGGCTGGATCACCGCAGACGTATCGCCGTGGATCAACTGGATCTGGACCGGCGGCTGGCCGTGGCTGCTGCTGAAGGTGCTGTTCTTCGCCAGCGCGTACATCTGGTTCCGCGCCAGCTTCCCGCGCTACCGCTACGACCAGATCATGCGGCTCGGCTGGAAGGTGTTCATCCCGCTGACCATCGCATGGATCGCGGTGACGGCGTTGCTGGTGTTCTTCGGTGTGTTCGAGAAGGGTGTGTAAATGAACAAGGTTGTGCACTACTTCAAGAGCCTGATGCTGCTGGAACTGATGCAGGGCCTGTGGCTGACGCTGAAGTACACCTTCAAGCCGAAGTACACGCTGATGTACCCGATGGAGAAGTTCCCGCAGTCGCCGCGTTTCCGTGGCCTGCATGCGCTGCGCCGCTATCCCAACGGCGAAGAGCGCTGCATCGCGTGCAAGCTGTGCGAGGCGGTGTGCCCGGCGCTGGCCATCACCATCGACTCGGCCCCGCGCGAGGACGGCACCCGCCGTACCACGCGCTACGACATCGATCTGTTCAAGTGCATCTACTGCGGCTTCTGCGAGGAAAGCTGCCCGGTGGATTCGATCGTGGAAACGCACGTGCTGGAGTACCACTTCGACAAGCGTGGCCAGAACATCGTGACCAAGCCGCAACTGCTGGCGATTGGCGACCGGCTGGAAGCCGAAATCGCCGAACGCCGTGCCGCCGACGCCGCCTTCCGCTGAGGTCCAAAGAATGGATTGGGTTTTGATCAGCTTCTACGCCTTCGCCACCGTCGCGGTCGTCGCCGCCGGCGCGGTGATCAGCGTGCGCAACCCGGTGCATGCCGTGCTGTGCCTCATCCTGACGTTCTTCTCGGTGGCCTGCACCTGGCTGCTGGTGGGCGCGGAGTTCCTGGGCGTCGCCCTGATCCTCGTCTACGTGGGCGCGGTGATGGTGCTGTTCCTGTTCGTGGTGATGATGCTCGACATCGATGTCGACGCGCTGCGCGAGGGCTGGGTCAAGTTCCTGCCCGCAGGCCTGCTGGTGGCGGTCGTGATGCTGGTGCAGATGCTGGTGCTGATCGGCATCAAGGCGAGGATGGCGGTGCCGTTCCCGGACAACGCCGCCTCGGCCGCGGCCGACGTGTCCAACACGGCCTGGCTGGCGCGCACGCTGTTCACCGAGTTCCTGCTGCCGTTCGAGTTCGCCGCCGTCATCCTGACCGTCGCCGTGGTGGCTGCGGTGATGCTGACGCTGCGCAAGCGCACCGGCATCAAGACGCAGGATCCGGGCGAGCAGTCGCGCGTGAAGGCGAGCGATCGCATCCGCATCATCAAGATGTCCGCGGAGAAGCCGGTGCGTGAAGCGCCGTCCACCCCGGCGGGCGAAGGGGAGGGCACGCCATGATCACGGTCGGTCACCTGCTGGCACTGGGCGCGGTGCTGTTCTGCATCAGCCTGGCGGGCATTTTCCTGAACCGCAAGAACGTCATCGTGCTGCTGATGTCGATCGAGCTGATGCTGCTGTCGGTCAACATCAACTTCGTCGCGTTCTCGCGCGAACTGGGCGACGCCGCCGGCCAGATCTTCGTGTTCTTCATCCTGACCGTGGCCGCGGCCGAGGCCGCCATCGGCCTGGCGATCCTGGTCACCCTGTTCCGCACCCGGCGCACGATCAACGTCGCCGAAGTCGATACGCTCAAAGGCTGATGCACCGATGACCGGTATGGAAGTCCTCCTTTCCAAGAACGTGCTGCTGGCGATCGTGCTGGCGCCGCTGCTGGGCAGCATCATCGCCGGGCTGTTCGGCCGCTTCGTCGGTCGCGCCGGCGCGCACACGGCCACCATCCTGGGCGTGGCGACCAGCTGTGCGCTGTCGTGCTGGGTGCTGTACCAGCTGGTGGCGCAGGGTGCGTCCCCGTTCAACCAGAACCTCTACACCTTCTTCGAGGTCGGCAACATCACCGGCCACGTCGGTTTCATGATCGACAAGCTGACGGCGATGATGATGGTGGTGGTGACCTTCGTGTCGCTGCTGGTGCACATCTACACCATCGGCTACATGGCGGAAGATCCGGGTTACCAGCGGTTCTTCAGCTACATCTCGCTGTTCACCTTCAGCATGCTGATGCTGGTGATGAGCAACAACTTCCTGCAGCTGTTCTTCGGCTGGGAAGCGGTGGGCCTGGTGTCGTACCTGCTGATCGGCTTCTGGTTCAAGCGTCCGACGGCGATCTTCGCCAACATGAAGGCGTTCCTGGTCAACCGCGTCGGCGATTTCGGCTTCCTGCTCGGTATCGGCTGCGTGCTGCTGATGTTCGGCACCCTCGACTACGCCACCGTGTTCGCGAACTCGCCGATGCTGGCCGGCAAGGCCGTGCCGGTCTGGTCCGGCGCGCTCACCCTGTTCGGCGAAACCTGGCAGGTGCTCGACCAGCCGGTGATCTGGTCGATGGCCACGCTGACCTGTATCTGCCTGTTCATCGGCGCCATGGGCAAGTCGGCACAGGTGCCGCTGCATGTCTGGTTGCCTGATTCGATGGAAGGCCCCACGCCGATTTCGGCGCTGATCCACGCGGCCACGATGGTCACCGCCGGCATCTTCATGGTGGCGCGCATGTCGCCGCTGTTCGAGCTGTCGCAGACGGCTCTGGACTTCGTGCTCTTCATCGGCGCGACGACCGCACTGTTCACCGGCCTGATCGGCATCGTGCAGAACGACATCAAGCGTGTCGTGGCGTATTCCACGCTGTCGCAGCTGGGTTACATGACGGTGGCGCTGGGCGTGTCGGCCTACTCGGCCGCGGTGTTCCACCTGATGACGCACGCCTTCTTCAAGGCGCTGCTGTTCCTGGCGGCTGGCTCGGTCATCATCGGCATGCACCACGAGCAGGACATGCGGAAGATGGGCGGCCTGCGCAAGTACATGCCCATCACCTGGATCACCAGCCTGATCGGCACGCTGGCGCTGGTCGGGACGCCGTTCTTCTCCGGTTTCTACTCGAAGGACACCATCATCGAGGCCGCCAAGCACCACCAGCACGTGGCGCACGAGGTGGGCAAGGAAGTGGCCGAGATGGGCGTGATGGCCGCGCAGGGATACCAGGGGCCGAGCGAGTGGATCGCCAACTACGGTTACTGGGCGGTGCTGTTGGGCGTGTTCGTCACCAGCTTCTACAGCTTCCGGCTGCTGTACCTGACGTTCCATGGCAAGGAGCGCTTCCGGGATGCGCACGCGGACCATGGCCATGGCCACGATGCCCATCACGACCATGCCCACGATGACCATGGTCACGACGATCACGGCCACCACGGCGCGCATGAGCCGCACGAATCCCCGTGGGTGGTGACGGTGCCGCTGGTGCTGCTGGCGATTCCGTCGATCCTGATCGGTTTCTTCACCATCGGTCCGATGCTGTTCGGCACCGACTGGACGGGTCACCACGAAGCGACGCCGTTCTTCCTCGGCGCGATCGACTTCCTGCGGATCGATCCGAATCTGGCCCTGTCGCCGCGCGACACCGTGATGGCGTTGAAGGCAGAGTTCCACAGTCCGTGGGAGTTCGCCGTGCATGGCATGAAGATGCCGCCGTTCTGGTTGGCACTGGGCGGCTTCGTCCTCGCGACGTTCCTGTACCTGTTCAAGCCGGAACTGCCGGGCAAGGTCCGCAACAGCGCGGTCGGCGCCTTCCTGACCAATATCCTGGACAAGAAGTACTGGGCCGACCATCTCTGGATCAACGGCTTTGCCGGTGGTGGCGTGAAACTGGGCAAGGCGTCCCGCGCCTTCGACAGCCACGTGATCGACGGCGCGGCGGTGAACGGCACGGCCAAGCTGGTCGACCTGGGCGCGCACCTGCTGCGCAAGACCCAGTCCGGCTACCTGTACCACTACGCGTTCGCGATGATCGTCGGCCTGATCCTGCTGTTGGGCGTCGTCATCAAGTTTTGGCAGTAACGACCTGACGCCGCCGCTCCGGCGGATCGTCCTGGCGAAGAACTCAACGGATAACACAACGTGTCGAACTGGCCCCTGCTTAGTGTTCTGATCTGGCTGCCCATCCTGGGTGGCGCGCTGGTGCTCGCGCTGGGCAATGCCCGCGCGGATGCGGCCCGCTGGCTGGGCTTCGCGGTGGCGGTGCTGACCTTCGTCTTCAGCGTCGGGCTGCTGACCGGGTTCGACTACGCCAACCCGGGCCTGCAGTTCGTCGAAAACCATGCGTGGATCCCCAGTTTCGACATCCACTACAACCTCGGCGCCGACGGCATCGCGGTGGCGCTGCTGCTGCTCAACACGCTGATCACCGTGCTGACGCTCGCCGGCGCGTGGGGCTCGGTGAACAAGCGCGTGGCGCAGTACGTGGCCGCGTTCCTGATCCTGGAAGGCCTGACCAACGGCATCTTCGCCGCCAGCGACGCGGTCCTGTTCTACGTGTTCTTCGAGGCGATGCTGATTCCGATGTTCCTGATCATCGGTGTCTGGGGCGGTCCGCGCCGCATCTATGCCTCGCTGAAGTTCTTCCTGTACACGTTCCTCGGCTCGGTGCTGATGCTGGTCGGTCTGGTGTATCTGTACATCAAGGGTGGCAGCTTCCAGCTGGCCGACCTGTACGCGATGCCGCTGACGGCGAAGGAACAGACTTGGCTGTTCTTCGCGTTCCTGATCGCATTCGCGGTGAAGATTCCGATGTTCCCGGTGCACACCTGGCTGCCGGATGCGCACGTCGAGGCGCCGACTGCCGGTTCGGTGATCCTGGCGGCCATCGCGCTGAAGATCGGCGGCTACGGCCTGCTGCGCTTCAGCCTGCCGATCGTGCCGGATGCCGGCCACGAGTGGGCGACGTTCGTCATCGTGCTGTCGCTGATCGCCGTGGTCTACGTGGGCCTGGTGGCGCTGGTGCAGGACGACATGAAGAAGCTGATCGCCTATTCGTCGGTCTCGCACATGGGCTTCGTCACCCTCGGCATCTTCATCGCCTTCAGCCTGGTGCGCGACTACGGCAACCTGGACGGCGCACGCCTGGGCCTGCAGGGTGCGATGGTGCAGATGATCAGCCACGGCTTCATCTCCGGTGCGATGTTCACCTGCGTCGGCGTGCTGTACGACCGCATGCACACCCGCATGATCAAGGACTACGGCGGGGTCATCAACACGATGCCGTGGTTCGGCGCCTTCTTCATCCTGTTCGGCATGGCCAACTCCGGCCTGCCCGGCACCAGCGGCTTCGTCGGCGAGTTCATGGTCATCCTGGCCAGCTTCCAGCAGCATCCGCTGATCGCTTTCTTCGCCGCCACCACGCTGGTGATCGGTGCGGCCTATACGCTGTGGCTGGTCAAGCGCGTGATCCTCGGCGACGTGGCCAATGCCCATGTGGCCGAGCTGAAGGACGTGTCCCTGCGCGAGGCGTTGGTACTGGGCGGGTTCGCCGTCTGCGTACTGGCGCTGGGTGTGTATCCCAAGCCGCTGACGGACCTGATGGAGCCGTCGATCGCGCAACTGGCGATGCAGCTCGCCAACAGCAAGCTGTAAGGAAGAACCATGACGACGCCGATGCCCATCTCCGCCGCCGACCTGCAGCCGCTGCTGCCGGAGCTCACCCTGATCGCGGGCGCGTTCGCGCTGCTGATGCTGGACCTGTTCCTCGACAGCTCCCGCCGCGTCATCACCCACGCCCTGGCGCTGGTCGTCATGGTCGCGGTGGTCTGGATGCTGGCGACCGGTGTGGGCGGGCAGGGCAGCGTGTTCAGCGGCATGTTCGTGCGCGACACGCTGGCCGATGTCAGCAAGGTCGTGATCGTCGCCGTCAGCGCGTTGTCGCTGGTCTACGGCTGGCCGTACCTGCGCGAGCGCAACCTGTATCCGGGCGAGGCGCCCGTACTGGTGATGTTCGCCACCGCCGGCATGATGGTGATGGTATCGGCCGGCAGCCTGGTGATGGTCTATCTGGGCCTGGAGCTGCTGGCGCTGTGTTCCTATGCGCTGGTGGCGCTGAACCGCGACGACGGCCTGGCGACCGAAGCGGCGATGAAATACATCGTGCTGGGTTCGCTGGCGTCTGGTCTGCTGTTGTACGGCATGTCGCTGGTGTACGGCGCGACCGGTTCGCTGCAGTTGCCGGCGATCTTCGATGCCACGGGCGCGGCACTGGCAGGTGGCGGTGAGCAGCGCATGCTGTTGCTGACCGGCGTGGTGTTCATGGTGGCGGGCGTGGCCTTCAAGCTGGGCGCGGCGCCGTTCCACATGTGGCTGCCCGACGTCTACCAGGGCGCCTCGACGCCGGTGACGCTGTTCATCAGTGCGGCACCGAAGCTTGCCGCGTTCGGCATGGCATTCCGCCTGCTGCAGGATGGCGTGGGCCCGGCCGCGGCGCAGTGGCAATGGCTGCTGGCGGGACTGGCGGCGGCGTCGCTGGTGATCGGCAACGTGATCGCCATCGCGCAGACCAACCTGAAGCGCATGCTGGCGTACTCCACGGTGTCGCACGTCGGCTTCCTGTTGGTCGGTTTCGCGGGCGGCGGGGAGACGGGGTATTCGGCAGCACTGTTCTACGCGATCAGCTACGCGATCATGTCGGCGGCGGCGTTCGGCGCGATCATCGTGCTGTCGCGCCAGGGCTTCGAGGCCGACAGGATCGACGACTTCAAGGGCCTGAATGCGCGCAATCCGTGGCAGGCAGGCCTGGTGCTGTGCGTGATGGCGTCCCTGGCCGGTGTACCGCCTTTCCTCGGCTTCTGGGCCAAGCTGGTCGTGCTGGGCGCGGCGGTCAACGGCGGTTTCCTGTGGCTGGCCATCGTCGGCGTGCTGTGCGCGGTCATCGGCGCCTTCTACTACCTGCGCGTGATCAAGGTGATGTACTTCGACGAGCCGGTGGGCGAGATTCCGCCGCCGCGCGCCGATCGCGTGGTGCCGATCGTGTTCGGCGTGAACGCGCTCGCGCTGCTCGCGCTGGGCGTCGCGTGGAATCCGATCATGGCGTGGTGCAAGCTGGCGTTCGCCGGCTGAGGCCGGATCGCCGGCAACGTTTGCAGGCAACGTCACCGGCAATGGGCCGCCGGTGGGGCTCATGAACGCGATGTTTCAACTTGGTGCACGGCAAGGCTTGCAATGCACCGGCGTATTCATCATAATTTCGCTTCTGCTGCGGGGTGGAGCAGTCTGGCAGCTCGTCGGGCTCATAACCCGAAGGTCGCAGGTTCAAATCCTGCCCCCGCTACCATGTTTGTCCGAGGCCGCCTGAGTACAGGCGGCCGACGAAAAACCTGGGCACGCAACGACGCATGTTCCTGTCGTTGCACCGACATCCAGCGTATCGGACAAGGGGCCCATCGGGCCCCTTGTTTGTTTCAGCGATACGCACGGCACTACCAAACCACCGGCATCGAATCCGTGAGCGAGAAGGCCAACCACATCGCCAACCTGCTGGCACCGACGGTCCAGGCCCTGGGCCTGGAGCTGCTGGGCATCGAGTACCTGCCGGCTCCCGGCAGCGCCACGCTGCGCCTGTACATCGATGTGCAGGAAGCCGAGCGCGATACGCGCCACGTCAACGTCGAGGACTGCGAGGCGGTGAGCCGCGAAGTCTCGGCGCAGCTGGACGTGGAAGATCCCATCACCGGCAACTACACGCTGGAAGTGTCCTCGCCCGGCGTTGACCGGCCGCTGTTCGAACTGGCCCACTTCGCCCGCTTCCTGGGCGAGACGGCCAAGGTGGTGCTCAAGCTGCCGCAGGATCGTCGTCGCCGGCTGCAGGGCACGATCAGCCGTATCGAAGGCGAGGACATCGTGTTCACCGTGGACGACGCCGAAATGACGGTGGCGTTCGATAATATCGACAAGGCGCGCCTGGTCCCCGACTGGGCGGCGCTGGGCCTGGCGCCCGAGAAACCCGGTGGCGGCCGCAAGGCCGGTGCCAAGGCTGGGGACGCCAAGCGCGCACCGGCCAAGAAAGCCAAGAAAAAACCCAACCAACCGGCGGCCCGCAAGCCGCGCGCGGAGTGATCAATGAGTAAGGAATTGTTGCTGGTCGTGGATGCGGTGGCCAACGAAAAGGGCGTGCCGCGCGAAGTCATCTTCGATGCCATCGAGGCCGCCCTGGCGTCCGCCGCCAAGAAGCGCTACATGGACCAGGACGTGCAGGTGCGCGTCACCATCGACCACAAGGACGGCAGCTACGAGACGTTCCGCCGCTGGGAAGTGGTGGCCGATGACGTGGTGATGGAGTCGCCGGACCGCCAGATCCGCCTGATGGATGCCGAGGACGAAGCCGAAGGCGCCGAAGTGGGCGACTGGATCGAAGAGAAAATCGAGAACCCGGATTTCGGCCGCATCGCCGCGCAGGCCGCCAAGCAGGTCATCGTGCAGCGCGTGCGCGAAGCCGAGCGCGCGCAGGTGGTCGATGCCTGGAAGGACCGCGTGGGCGAGCTGGTCACCGGCGTGGTCAAGCGCGCCGAGCGCGGCAACATCTACGTGGACCTGGGCGGTAACGCCGAGGCCTTCATCCCGAAGGACAAGGGCATCCCGCGCGACGTGCTGCGCGCTGGCGACCGCGTCCGCGGCTACCTGTTCGACGTGCGCTACGAACCGCGCGGCCCGCAGCTGTTCATCAGCCGCGCCGCACCTGAATTCATGATCGAGCTGTTCAAGCTGGAAGTGCCGGAAGTGGGCCAGGGCCTGGTCGAGATCAAGGCCTGCGCACGCGATCCGGGCGACCGCGCCAAGATCGCCGTGCTCGCGCACGACACCCGCACCGATCCCATCGGCGCCTGCATCGGCATGCGTGGTTCGCGCGTGCAGGCCGTGAGCAACGAGCTGAACGGCGAGCGGGTGGACATCGTGCTGTGGAACGACAACCCGGCCACCTTCGTCATCAACGCGATGGCACCGGCGGAAGTGCAGTCGATCATCGTCGATGAAGAGAAGCATTCGATGGACCTGGCCGTGGCGGAAGACCGCCTGGCGCAGGCGATCGGCAAGGGCGGCCAGAACGTGCGCCTGGCCAGCCGCCTGACGGGCTGGCAGCTCAACGTCATGACCGCCGACCAGGTGCAGGCCAAGAGCGAGGCCGAACAGGCCGTCGCCCGCCAGCTGTTCATGGACAAGCTGGAAGTGGACGAGGAAATCGCCGCCATCCTGGTCGCCGAGGGCTTCAGCACGGTCGAGGAAATCGCCTACGTGCCGGTCGGCGAACTGCTGGCGGTCGAGGGCTTCGACGAGGACATCGTCGAGGAGCTGCGCTCGCGTGCCCGCGATGCCCTGCTGAACGAGGCGCTGGCCGAGGAAGAGGGCCTGGAGGAGAACCACCCGGCCGAGGACCTGCTGGCGCTGGAAGGCATGGACGAAGAGACGGCGTTCGCGCTGGCCTCGCATGGCGTCCGTACCAGCGAGGACCTGTCCGACCTGGCCGCCGACGAAGTGGTCGAATTCGGCATCGAGGGACTGGACGAGGGCCGCGCCGCGGCGCTGATCCTGGCCGCCCGTGCCGAAGAGATTGCTCGTTTGGAGCGCGGCGCATGAGCGCCGCCCGGGCTCGCCTGGGACGCGGCGCATGAGCCACCCATGAACACCGCCCTGGCACCCGCAGGGCTTAGAATTCCCCCTCTTGAAAAGGGTTGCCCCACCACCACCGGGGGGGCGCAACACCCAACCTAGGATCCGAATGTCGCAGCAAACCACCATCCGCAAGCTCGCTGAACTGGTCAATACGCCGGTCGAGAAACTCCTGGAGCAACTGGCCGAGGCCGGGATGAGCTTCAGCGGTCCCGACCAGGTCGTGACCAGCATGGAAAAAGTGAAGCTGCTCGGCTTCCTCAAGCGTTCCCACGGCAAGAGCGATGCCGCCGCGGATGATGCCGGGTCGAAGAAGATCACGCTGAACCGCCGCAAGGTGCAGGAAGTGACCGTCGCGGCCGGCCGCAGCAAGACCACGGTGAACGTGGAAGTGCGCCAGAAGCGCACCTACGTGAAGCCGACCGACGCCGAATCCGTCAGCACCAACTGGCAGAACGAACCGGATCCGGAACGCGCCGAGATCCTGCGCAAGCTGGAAGAGTCCCGCCAGCGCAACCTCGACGAACAGCAGCGGCTGGCCCAGGAAGACGCCAAGCGCGCCGAAGAGCTCGAGCGTCGCCGGCAGGAAGAAGCCGCCGCGCGTGCCGAAGCGGAGGCCGCGCGTGCGCAGGCCGATGCCGAGGCAGCGGCACTGGCCGCCGGTGCCGTCGCCGTGGACGGTGACGAGCCTGCGCGCCCGGCGAAGCCGGCGACCCCGGGCCACCACGTGCCCAAGATGGTCGTGCGCAAGGATCCGCCGCGTACCGACGACCGCAACAATGCCGCGGCCGCCAAGCACAAGACCCGTGGCTCGCATGCGATGGTGGCCGGCGTCGAAGACGACGACAACACCAGCCGCTTCGCAGGCCAGTTGCACCTGTCCGCCGCCGATCGTGCCCGTCGCGGCGCTTCGCGCGGCAAGCCCAAGCCGCCGCGCCGCCATGAGCAGAGCCGCGGTGGCGGCGGTGCGCATGGCTTCGAGCGTCCGACCGCGCCGATCGTGCGCGAAGTGGCGATCGGCGAGACCATCACCGTGGCCGACCTGGCGCAGAAGCTCGCGCTGAAGGGGGGCGACGTGGTGAAGGCCCTGTTCAAGATGGGCGTGATGGCCACCATCACCCAGTCCATCGACCACGACACCGCCGCGCTGATCACCGAGGAACTGGGCCACAAGGCCGTCCGTGCCGATGCCAACGACGTCGAGAACGAACTGCTGGCGCATTCGGAAGAGCAGCAGGGCGAGAAGGTCGCGCGTCCCCCGGTGGTCACCATCATGGGCCACGTCGACCACGGCAAGACCTCGCTGCTGGACTACATCCGCCGCACCAAGATCGCCAGCGGCGAAGCCGGCGGCATCACCCAGCACATCGGCGCGTACCACGTGGAAACGCCGAAGGGCGTCATCAGCTTCCTCGATACCCCGGGCCACGCCGCGTTCACCGCGATGCGCGCCCGTGGCGCCAAGCTGACCGACATCGTGGTGCTGGTGGTCGCGGCGGACGACGGCGTCATGCCGCAGACCCGCGAAGCCATCCAGCACGCCAAGGCGGCCAAGGTGCCGCTGATCGTGGCGGTGAACAAGATCGACAAGTCCGACGCCGACCCGCTGCGCGTGAAGAACGAGCTGCTGGCCGAGGAAGTGGTCGCCGAAGACTTCGGCGGCGACACCCAGATGGTCGAGATCTCGGCCAAGACGGGCCAGGGCGTGGACAACCTGCTGGACGCCATCTCCATCCAGGCCGAACTGCTGGAACTGAAGTCGGTCGAAGACGGCCGCGCCAGCGGTGTGGTCATCGAATCCTCGCTGGACAAGGGCCGTGGCCCGGTTGCGACGGTGCTGGTGCAGCAGGGCACGCTGAAGAAGGGCGACTACCTGGTCTGCGGTGTCCAGTACGGCCGCGTGCGTGCGCTGTTCGACGAAACCGGCGCACAGCCGCCGTCGGCCGGCCCGTCCATCCCCGTGCAGGTGCTGGGTCTGTCCGGCGTGCCCGAGGCTGGCGATGATTTCGTCGTGGTCGAGGACGAGCGGTTGGCCAAGGACGTGGCGCAGCAGCGCGACACCAAGCGCCGCGAATCGCGCCTGGTGCAGTCCGCCGGCAGCCGCATGGAAGACATCATGGCGCAGCTGGGCAAGGGCGAAGGCCAGCTCAGCCTCAACCTGATCATCAAGGCCGACGTGCAGGGTTCGGTGGAGGCGCTGCGTCATTCGCTGACCGCGCTGTCCAACGAATCGATCCGCATCAACATCATCCACTCCGGCGTGGGCGGCATCACCGAGTCCGACGCCAACTCCGCGGTCACCTCCAAGGCTACCGTCATCGGCTTCAACGTGCGTGCCGACGCCTCCGCGCGTCGCATCATCGAAGCCGCCGGCGTGGACCTGCGGTACTTCTCGATCATCTATGACGTGATCGACCAGGTGAAGCAGGTGGCCTCCGGTCTGTTGGGCGTGGAGATCCGCGAAGAGATCATCGGCATCGCCGAAGTGCGCGACGTGTTCCGCAGCTCCAAGTTCGGTGCGGTCGCGGGCTGCATGGTGGTCGAGGGCACGGTCAAGCGGAACAAGCCCATCCGCGTGCTGCGCGCTAGCACGGTGGTGTTCGAGGGCGAACTGGAATCGCTGCGCCGCTTCAAGGAGAACGTCGACGAGGTGCGCAATGGCACCGAGTGCGGCATCGGCGTGAAGGCCTACAACGACGTCCAGCCGGGCGACCAGATCGAGTGCTTCGAGCGCATCGAAGTGCAGCGCACGCTCTGAACATGCCGACCAAGTCGTTCCACCGCACCGACCGCGTCTCCGCCCAGCTCCGTCGCGAGCTGGGCACGCTGGTGCACGAGGCCGTGCGCGAGCACGGCCTGCCGTCGGTCAGCGTGTCCGACGTGGAAGTCACCCGCGACATGGCGCATGCCAAGGTGTTCGTCACCGCCCTGATGCCCGAGCGTTCCGTGGAAGCCGTGAAAGGCCTGAAGGAACTGGCCTGGGGTTTGCGCATGGAACTGGCGCGTCGGGTCAAGATGCGCCACGTACCCGAGCTGCATTTCCACTACGACGATTCCGTCGACCGCGGCGAGCGCATCGAGAACCTGCTGCGCGACCTGCCGCCCCCGCCGGAAGACGAGTGACCCCGCGTTTCCTGTAGACGCTGCGACAACAGCGGCACAGGGCTCCCCGGACGTCATCCGAATGCGGCAAGGCCACGGTCGCAGCTTACGCAGCTCCTACAGAAGGTCATCCCGCTTCCGATGTCGCCGCCGAAGCTCAAGTTCCGTTCGCTGGATGGCCTGCTGCTGCTGGACAAGCCGCAGGGGATGAGTTCGAACGCCGCGCTCCAGGTCGCACGCCGGCTGTTCCGGGCAGAGAAGGGCGGGCATACCGGCAGCCTCGATCCGCTCGCCACCGGCCTGCTGCCCCTGTGCTTCGGCGAGGCGACCAAGATCGCCGGCCTGTTGCTGGGATCCTCCAAGGCCTACGACACGGTCGCCGTGCTGGGTACCACCACCGATACCGACGATGCCGACGGCACACCACTGCGTGAACGCGCGGTGCCACGGCTGGATGCCGCCACCTTGGACGCCGCGCTGGCCCCGCTGAAGGGACGCATCCGTCAGCGCGCCCCCATCTATTCGGCGCTCAAGCAGGGCGGCGAGCCGCTCTATACCAAGGCCCGCCGCGGAGACGTCATCGAAGCGCCCGAACGCGACGTCGATGTCCACGCCATCGAGGTGCTCGGGATCGCGCCGGACCGGCTCTCCCTGCGGGTCGAGTGCGGTTCCGGCACCTACGTGCGCAGCCTGGTCCGTGATCTGGGCGAGGCGCTGGGCTGCGGCGCCCACGTGGCCGAACTGCGTCGTCTCTGGGTCGACCCGTTCAGGCAACCGCGCATGTATTCCCTGGACGCGTTGCAGGCGCTGGCTGAACAGGGTGGGGAAGCCGCCCTCGAGGCGTGTCTGCTGCCCATCGAGGCTGGCCTGGCCGGCTTCCCCCGGGTCGACGTCGACGCCATCGATGCGCGCCGGCTGGCGCAGGGCCAGAAGCTGCGCGGACACCCCCCCCGCGACGGCACGGTCGCGATCCACGGGCAGGACGGCCGCGTCCTGGGGCTGGGCACGGTCGATGCCGACGGCACCCTCTCGCCGCAGCGATTGTTCGCCTGGGCGGTCGCCGGCACCGCCACCAAGGGCGGCAACGGTCAATAAAACCTTGTTTCACAAGGCCCCCGCGGCTACACTACGCCGCCGGTTTCGCGCCGGCATTTCCTTATTTCCCCAGCTTCATCAACGGCGAGCCAGGCGGTGCGCGCGGAGGACACCCGCGTTCCTGCAGGCCACGCATCAACAGAGAGAAACCATGTCCGTCGATACCCAGAAAGTGATTGCCGACAACGCCCGCGGCGCCAACGACACCGGCTCCCCGGAAGTGCAGGTCGCCCTGCTGACCGCCCGCATCGAGCACCTGAGCGGCCACTTCAAGACCCACAAGAAGGACCACCACAGCCGCCGTGGTCTGCTGCAGCTGGTCAACCGCCGCCGCAGCCTGCTTGACTACCTCAAGAAGAAAGACAACGAGCGCTACAAGACCTTGATCGAGAAGTTGGGTCTGCGTCGCTGATATACCCCCCACCGCGGCGCAGAGATGCGCCGCGGTTTGCATTTCAGGGAACGGAATGCGCTGCATCCGCTGGCCGCACCGGGCCCGCCCCGCACAGCACCACCGGCCGGACGCATCCGGCCAGCCGCACGCGACAAGGGTCGCGTGAGGTCCAACCCGCACAAGGCACCTCAAGGAACCAACGTGGCAAAAATCACCAAAACCTTCCAGTACGGCAAGCACCAGGTCACCCTGGAAACCGGCGAAATCGCCCGCCAGGCGGGCGGTGCCGTCATCGTCAAGTTCGATGACACCGTGCTGCTGGTCACCGCCGTGGCGGCGAAGTCGGCCCGCGAAGGGCAGGACTTCTTCCCGCTGACGGTCGACTACCAGGAGAAGTTCTACGCCGGTGGCCGCATCCCGGGCGGCTTCTTCAAGCGCGAAGGTCGCGCGACCGAGAAGGAGACCCTGATCTCCCGCCTGATCGACCGCCCGCTGCGCCCGCTGTTCCCGGAAGAGTTCCGCAATGAAGTGCAGGTCATCGCCACGGTGATGTCGCTGAACCCGGAAATCGACGGCGACATCCCGGCCCTGATCGGTGCTTCCGCCGCCGTCGCCCTGACCGGCGCGCCGTTCAACGGCCCGATCGGTGCCGCCAAGGTCGGCTACGTCAACGGCGAATACGTGTTGAATCCGACCGTCAGCGAACTGAAGGACTCCAAGCTGGAGCTCGTCGTCGCCGGTACGTCCAACGCCGTGCTGATGGTGGAATCCGAAGCCGCCGAGCTGTCCGAAGACGTGATGCTGGGCGCCGTGATGTTCGGCCACCGCGAAATGCAGAAGGTCATCAACATCATCAACGAGCTGGTCACCGAAGCCGGTACCAAGAACTGGGACTGGTCTGCGCCGGCCAAGAACGAGGCGATGATCTCCGCGCTGAAGGAAGCCGTGGGCACCCAGCTCGAGTCCGCCTTCCAGGTGCGCGACAAGCTGCAGCGCCGCGACGCCATCGCCGCCATCAAGAAGGACGTGCTGCAGCAGCTGGCCGGCCGTGCCGAAGCCGATGGCTGGAGCGCCGGCGCGCTGTCGAAGGAATTCGGCGAGCTCGAGTACCAGACCATGCGCGGTTCCGTGCTGGCCACCAAGGTCCGCATCGACGGCCGTGCGCTGGATACCGTCCGCCCGATCTCCTCCAAGGTCAGCGTGCTGCCGCGCGTGCACGGCTCTTCGCTGTTCACCCGTGGTGAGACGCAGGCGATCGTCGCCGTCACCCTCGGCACCGCGCGCGATGGCCAGGTGATCGACGCCGTCGGCGGCGAGTGGAAGGACCACTTCCTGTTCCACTACAACTTCCCCCCGTTCTCGGTGGGCGAAGCCGGCCGCATGATGGGCCCGAAGCGTCGCGAAATCGGCCACGGCCGCCTCGCCAAGCGCGGCGTGCTCGCCGTCATGCCGACGATGGAAGCTTTCCCGTACACCATCCGCGTGGTCTCGGAAATCACCGAGTCGAACGGTTCCTCCTCGATGGCTTCGGTCTGCGGCAGCTCGCTGGCGCTGATGGATGCCGGCGTGCCGATCAAGGCGCCGGTGGCCGGCATCGCGATGGGCCTGGTGAAGGAAGGCAACGACTTCGTCGTGCTGAGCGACATCCTGGGTGACGAAGATCACCTGGGCGACATGGACTTCAAGGTCGCCGGTACCGCCAACGGCGTGTCCGCGCTGCAGATGGACATCAAGATCGAAGGCATCACCGAAGAGATCATGAAGCAGGCGCTGACGCAGGCGAAGGCCGGCCGGTTGCACATCCTGGGCGAAATGGCCCATGCGATGACCTCGCCGCGCCAGGAGCTGAGCGAGTTCGCGCCGCGCCTGATCACCATCAAGATCCACCCCGACAAGATCCGCGAAGTGATCGGCAAGGGCGGCTCGGTGATCCAGGCCATCACCAAGGAAACCGGCACGCAGATCGACATCCAGGACGACGGCACCATCACCATCGCCTCGGTGAACGGCGCCGCCGGCCAGGCCGCCAAGGCCCGCATCGAGCAGATCACCTCCGACGTCGAGCCGGGCCGCATCTACGAAGGCAAAGTCGCCAAGATCATGGACTTCGGTGCGTTCGTCACCATCCTGCCGGGCAAGGACGGCCTGGTGCACGTGTCGCAGATCTCCAACGACCGCGTCGAGAAGGTCAGCGACGCGCTGAAGGAAGGCGACGTGGTGAAGGTCAAGGTGCTGGAAGTCGACAAGCAGGGCCGCATCCGCCTGTCGATCAAGGCCGTGGAAGAAGGCGAGGGCGTGTCGGCCGAGTAAGCCGCACGACATCGCGACGCGATACGGAAAAGCGGGCTTCGGCCCGCTTTTTCTTTGACGCGCCCATGAACCTTGAGAAGCGCGGCTCCTCCCTCTCCCCGCAGGCGGGGAGAGGGTGCCGAAGGCGGGTGAGGGGCAGCCGGAGCCGCGATCGTTCATGGCGCGCAACGCATCGAGTGTGCTTCTTCCATCGCCTTGTTCGTTGTTCCCGCCGTCGCTTTGAGTGCGTTGGCTTCGTCGCCCCTCATCCGGCCTTCGGCCACCTTCTCCCCGCAGGCGGGGAGAAAGATTCATGCCATGCGCGATCGCGCAGGACACAGCGTCTTCATGCACGCGAAGAATGCCGCCGTGCCGTCGACGATAATGGCGTCATGAATTCGACGAATACACGCGCAGCCGCGCCAGTCTCCCTCTGGTCCGGCCGTGGCCTGGTGCTGCTCGGCATCGTGCTGTCCGCATTCAACCTGCGTACCGCGGTGACCTCGCTCACACCGCTGCTCGACACCTTGGGCGATACGTTCGGCTTCGGCGCGACGATGACGGGAGTGTTCGGCATGCTGCCGACGGCCGCATTCGCGCTGTTCGGTGTGGCGACGCCGGCACTGGCGCACCGCATCGGCCTGGAGCGGACGGCGTTGCTCGCCATGCTGCTCGCCATGCTCGGCCTGCTGCTGCGCAGTGCGGCGGGCGACACGACGGCGCTGGTGGCGGCCTCGCTCACCGCGCTGGCGGGCATGGGCATCGGCAACATCGTGCTGCCGCCGCTGGTGAAGCGCTACTTCGCCGATCGCGTGGGTACTGTCAGCACGCTCTACATCACCGTGCTGCAGGCGGGCACCATCCTGCCCGCGCTGGTCGCGGTGCCGGTAATGGAAGTCGCCGGCTGGCGCATCTCGCTGGGCCTGTGGGCCGTGTTTGCGGCCGCATCGGCGGTACCGTGGTGCCTGGTGCTGTGGCAGGAACGCAGCAAGGCCTCGCCTTTGGCGCGCACGCACGATGCCGCCGTCACCGTCGACGACGAAGCGCCCGAGCTGGCCGCGCCGCGACCGCCGGGTCGCGCATGGCGCTCGCCGGTGGCGTGGGGCATGGCGCTGATGTTCGGCATGACCTCCTTGGTGACGTACTCGATGTTCACCTGGTTGCCGAAGCTGCTGGTCGAGGCCGGGGGCACGCCCGCGCTGGGTGGCACGATGGTCGCACTGTTCTCCACGCTGGGGCTGGCGGCCTCGCTCACCATGCCGCTGATCGCGGTACGCATGCGCAATCCCTTCATCGTGGTCGTGGTCTGCGCGGGCTTCTACGCGGCGGCGTTCACCGGTCTGCTGCTCGCACCGATGGCCGCACCTGCCCTATGGGTGGCGTTGCTTGGCCTGGGGCCCAGTACGTTCCCGCTGTCGTTGACGATGATCAATCTGCGCACGCGCACGCCGGAGGGGTCGGCGGCGTTGTCCGGTTTCATGCAGGGGGTGGGTTACACGTTGTCCTGCGCGGGGCCGCTCGCCTTCGGACTGCTGCACGAATACACGCACGGCTGGTCATGGCCGATGGCGTTCCTCGCCGCCTGCGTCGGCGTGCTGTTGGTCGGCGGCTACCTGGCCTGCCGGCCGCGCTATCTGGAAGATACTTGGCACTAGTGGGCAGGATGATGTGCGCTGAATTCCGGGCGCTCGCCGACACCATCATCTCGCCCATGTCGACGGCTTACAGGAAGTCACAACGACTTCCGGCAGGGGTTTGCGGGCCGCGGCAGTGCTATCTAGTCGCTTTCCTGACCGTTGCTGGGGAGCATCCGCATGACCACCCGTCGTGACCTGTTCAAGCTGGGCGCGCTGGCCGCCGCCGCGGCCGCGCTGCCGTCCTTCGCTTCCGCTGCCAGCGAGGGCAAGCCGGTGGGGAAGGCAGCCAAGCCGCTGAACATCCTGGTCCTCGGCGGCACCGGCTTCACGGGTCCGTTCCAGGTCGACTACGCGCTCAAGCGCGGGCACAAGGTCACCCTGTTCAACCGCGGGAAGCGGCCGTCGCCGGAATGGCCCGCCGCCGTCGAACAACTGCACGGCGACCGCAATACCGGCGACCTGGCCGCACTGAAAGGGCGCACGTGGGACGTCTGCATCGACAACCCCACCAGCCTGCCGTTCTGGGTGCGCGATGCCGGCCAGGTGCTGAAAGGCAACGTGGGGCACTACCTCTTCATCTCCACCATTTCGGTATACGCCGATGGCGGCAAGCCGGGCATCAACGAGGATTCGCCGCTCGCCGTCTACAAGGGCAAGGATGCGATGGCTGAAACCCAGGAGACCCTGCGTGCCGACATCGAGAACCTCTATGGCTCATTGAAGGCATTGAGCGAAGCCGAAGCCCGCAAGCAGTTCGGCAGGAACGTCACCATCGTGCGCCCGGGTTACATCGTCGGTCCGCGCGACGAAACCGATCGTTTCACCTACTGGCCGCACCGGGTGGCGCAGGGCGGCGAAATACTGGTGCCCGGCCAAGGCAACGATCCCGTCCAGATCATCGACGGCCGCGACCTGGGCGAATGGATGATCCGCCTGGCCGAAGCGAAGACCACCGGCACCTTCAACGCCTGCGGCCCGGATTACACGCTCGGCATGGATGCCCTGCTGCATGGCTGCCAGGCCGTGACCGGCGGCGGCATGACGCTGACCCACGTGACGCCCGAGTTCCTCGAGCAGCAGCAGGTCGGCCTGCCGATCTGGGTGTCGCCGAGCCACTCGCAGTACGGCGGCTACGGCGCGGTCAGCAATGCGCGCGCGATCACGGCGGGCCTGACCTTCCGCCCGCTCGCAACGACCGTTGCCGACCTGCTGGCCTGGTTCCGCGGCCTGCCGGCCGAGCGCCAGGCCAAGCTCAATGCCGGCATCACCCGCGACAAGGAAGCCGAGTTGCTGAAGGCGTGGCACGCGCGCAACGGCTGAGCGCGCGCCGCTGTCCCTGTAGGAGGGGCTTCAGCCCCGACCGACCCGTCACCGCAGGCCGACGCTGCGGACGGACGTGAGCGCTTGTACGCCGCGCGGGTGCCTGCCGTTCGAGACCGGCCAGCATCGGGGCTGACGCCCCACCTGCGGGCGCTGTGCCCTCAACGCTCCCGTCGCACCAGCATCCGGTCCACCGGGCCGCGACGTTGCCAGTCGGGGACGGCGCGTTCGATGGCCGTTACCGGTGTGGGTGCGCCGGTGACGGTATCCGGCACCACCAGCGACGGGATCGACGTGGCGGTGGTCGCAGCACCTTCCGACTTCGGAGCCAGATCGGTGCCCTGCATGAGGCCCAGTGGGGCGTAGCCGGTGTAGCCGGGGAAGACCTGGCTGAGGTTGGCGTTGCCCATGCGACGGATGAGGATTTCCGACATCACGCGGCGGTAGTCGGTGGTCACGGGCACGTCGCCGAACGTGGGCGAGAGGATTTCCGGATTCAGTCCGGGCCAGCTGCCGTAGAAGCGGCGCCCGTTCACCGGCCCGCCCAGCACCAGCATCGGGTTGCCGTAACCGTGGTCCGTGCCGCCGTTGGCATTGGCGCGCACGCGGCGGCCGAACTCGGACTGCACCACTACCGTCACGCGCGCCATTTCGCCGGTGCCGTTGAGCTCGGCGTAGAACGCGGCCAGCGCGGCGGAGAGTTCGTTGATCTTGTTCTGGTAGTAGTGGTAACCGCTGCCGGCGGTACCCTGGCCTTCGTGCGTGTCCCAGCCGCCCAGGTCCAGCGTCGCGTAGCGCAGGCCCAGGTTGAAGCGGATGGTCTGCGCGATGGTCCACAGCTGTTGCGCGAAGTTGCCGGTCGGCCAGCTGGCCGGCAGGCTGGCATAGCCCTGTTGTCCGATCAGGCGCAGCGCGCCGTCGGCGCGGCGGCCGCTGGTCTCGAGACCCGTCTGGCCATTCCACAGCGACGCCACCGTCTCGCTGACGCCGCGCAGACCGCTGGGTGAATCGCTGCGCGTGCGCTGCCAGCTCCACGCCGTGGTGTTGAGCGAGAAGTCGGACGGACTGCTCATCGTCAGCGCATCCACCGCGCCCATCAGGCCCGCCGGTTGCGTGCCGCTGACGCCCAGCGCGGGCAGGGTGCCGGTGCCGTTGGGCCGGGTTTCCCAGGCGCGCGTCATCCAACCGGTCGGCGAGCCGTACTTCCCGGGCGTGCCCAAGTCGATGTACAGCTGCGCGTCGAAGTGGCTGCGGGTGACCGTGGTCGCCATGCCGCAGGCATGCACGATGGCCATCCTGCCGTCGTTCCACAGGTCGCGCAGGCCGCTGGCGGACGGGTGCAGGCCGAAGCCGGTGCCGGCACCGCCGGACAGCGTCAGCGGCAAGGCTCCGTAGGCACCACTGGTCTCGATTTTCAGGCTGGGACGCGCTTCCTCATAGAAGCCGCGGTCCACGCCGTCGATCGGCACGACCAGGTTCAGGCCATCGATGCCGCCCCGCAGGAACAGATGCACGACGGTGTCGTAGCTGTTGACGGCGGCATCGACGGGATCGGCGAACATCAGGCTGCCGCCCGCAGTGCCGACGATGGCGGCTGCGCCGCAGCCTTTGACGAACTCGCGTCGGGTCAGTCGGAAGTCGGTCATCGGGGCCTCAGCGGCTCATGAATTCGGGAGTCATCAGGATCAGCGCCACCAGGCTGCGCAGGCGCTCGTGGTTGTAGTGCCGCTTCAGGTCGCTGCCCTGCCACGTGTTGGTATCGGTGATGACATAGGTGTTCGGATCGCCGTTCTGCGCCATGAACGCCACCAACGCTTGTTTGCGCGCGGCTTCGGGCTGGTAGCCCAGCAGGCGCGTGCACCACCAGGTGACCAGCGTGTTCGCGGTCCAGTTGGCGACCGGCACATTGGCGCGCGTGGTGTCCACGATCGGGTGCAGCGGCACCTCGCCGTCCTTGCTTTCGGTCAGCCAGCCCAGCAGGCGCCAGGTCATCGCGAAGGAATTCGAACCCGACCACGCCAGGCCCGTGTCCGGGTAACCGTTGGGTGCCGGCCAGTTGTAAGGCGTGTGCCCTGTGAAGCCATACAGCCACATGAAATCGCCGCTGCGGCCGTGGTCCAGGCGGATCGTCCAGTCGCCGCCCAGCGTCCGCATCGCCGCGACCGATGCGTCGAACGGGCGCCGGTTCTTCTGGCCGAAGCTGTTGATGAAGTCGTCGGAGTTCAGGATGTGCCGCAGCACCAGTTCGATCTGGTTCGGCGCGCGCCAGTTGGCACGGAAGATCGCCGCCGCGCTGTCGATCAGCGCCTGCTTCGGCGTGTCGCTGATGAAGCGGCGGATCAGTTTCTTGCAGATGAACTTGGCCACGCGCGGATGGCTGGCCAACCGGTCCAGCACGTCGCGACCGTCCTTCAGCGCGGGCTGTTCGGGATAGATCAGCATGCCGAGCAGGAATTTCGGGCCGGCGTCATGCCACGACTGGCGATAGACGAAGGTGCCGTCGTTCTCGGTGGGGAACTGCCAGTGCCCGTTCTTCGCCGACCAGCCGGTGAAGGCGGCCGAGGTTTCGTACACGTCGATGTCGGTGTAGCCGATGGGATACGCCGGATCCTCGGGGCAGGGCGGCACCTGGAACGGGTCCATGAAGCCGAGGTAGTTCTCAGCGCCCAGGGTGTGCAGTTCCAGCAGTTCGCGGGCGAAGTTTTCATTCGGGCCCGAACGCGAATTGCTGATGTTGTCCAGGTAGTAGAGCATCGCCGTGCTCTGGGCCACGCCTTCCAGCATCGTGCGGAAATTGCCCTTGGCGTTGGCGCGGATCACGTCGCGGTCGTAGTGCACGAATACCGGGCCGACGCTGAAGTCGGTACCCAGCACGTTGAAGTGGTCGTGCCAGAAGTTGATCAGCACTTCACGCAACTGCCTGCGCGAGTACACCGCGCGCACGAAGGCCGCGCGCTGCACCTCATTGGCCGGGCGCATGCGGATGTTGTGCTCGGGGTCCGTCACCACGTGGTCGGCCCACAGCTGGGTCAGCGACTTGTTGAGGGTGATGTAGCCGCCGGCGGTGAGCCGGTTGGTGACGGCGCTGTCGTCGATGGCGTCCCAGTTGAGCTGCCAGTCCACGTAGTTGGCCAGGCGCTGGCGGTCGCTACTGCCCAGCGCGTTGAATTCGGCGATGCTGGCGGCGGTGGCGCCGTAGCTGAGGTTGTTGAGCGCCTGCACGGCGAACGGCGGCCGCGCCATCGTCATCAGGGAGGGGTTCGACTGCCCCATCATCACGCGGCCACCGCCGGGTGCGGCCACGGCTGCCGCCTCCGGTGCGGGCGTGGTGTCCTTCGGACTGGCGCGTTCGCCGCCCTTCCAGCCGTACAGGCGGTTCAGGCGTTCCCGGACCTGGGCGCCAAGATCGGGCGCTGCGACGTACGGTTTTGCCTGGACGCGGGCGTCGAGGCGTGCACGCGTGCCCACGGCCTTGCGTCGCCACGGGCCACGCGCGAACAGCCGACGCCACGGGACGGTGTAGTACGCCATGCGGATTTCCCTGACTTCCCCGGAATGCGGGAAGTATTGGCCAAGCGCCGCCCGGCGTTTGCGACCGCGCGCACAGGCCGGTCATGCCATGCGTGGCGTCAGACCAGACCCGTGGCGTAGAACACGCCGATCACCACGAACACGGCGGTGGTCTTGATCAGGGTGATGGCGAAGATGTCCTTGTACGACTGCCGGTGGCTGAGGCCGGTGACGGCCAGCAGGGTGATGACGGCACCATTGTGGGGCAGGGTGTCCATGCCGCCGGAGGCCATCGAGGCCACGCGGTGCAGCACGTCCATCGGGATGCCGGCCGCGTTGGCATTGGCGATGAAGCTGTCCGCCATCGCGGCCAGTGCGATGCTCATGCCGCCGGACGCCGAGCCGGTGATGCCGGCCAGCGCGGTCACCGAGATCGCCTCGTTGACCAGCGGGTTGGGGATGGCCTGCAGCGCGTTGGCTACGACGAGGAAGCCGGGCAGGGCAGCGATGACGGCGCCGAAGCCGTATTCCGACGCCGTGTTCATCGACGCCAGCAGCGCGCCACCGATGGCGCTCTTCGTGCCCTCGGCGAAACTGGCGAACACCGGCTTCCACGCGAATGCGATCACGGCCACGATGCCGACCAGCAGCGCGCCCTGTACGGCCCAGATGGCGGCCACCTTCGAGACGTCCTGCACCACCGGTGCCGGGCTGCCGATCACCGCCGGCACGAACGATTGGCTTTCGCCGTAGAAGCCGGGGATCCATCGGGTGAACAGGAAGTTCGCCACGCCGACGAGCAGCAGCGGCAGGATGGCGATGAGCGGATGCGCGAGCCTGTCGCCCTTGAAGGGTTCCGGTTCATTGCGCAGATCGTCGTTGCCGGCATAGCCCTCTCCGTTGCGCGCGGCCACGCGGCGGCGCCATTCCAGGTAGCACATGCCGACGGTCAGGATGAATACGCCGCCGAGGATGCCCAGCACCGGTGCGGCCCATGCGGTGGTGCCGAAGAACGAGGTGGGGATGATGTTCTGGATCTGCGGCGTGCCGGGCAGCGCATCCATGGTGAAGGTGAAGGCACCCAGCGCGATGGTGCCCGGCACCAGCCGCTTGGGGATGTTGCTCTGGCGGAACAGTTCCGCCGCGAACGGATACACCGCGAACACCACCACGAACAGCGACACCCCGCCGTAGGTCAGCAGCGCGCACACCAGCACGATCGACAGCATCGCGCGCTGCGCGCCGACCACCTTGATGGTGCCTTGCACGATCGCCTTGGAGAAACCCGATATCTCGATCAGCTTGCCGAACACCGCGCCCAGCAGGAACACCGGGAAGTACAGCTTCAGGAAGCCGACCATCTTGTCCATGAACAGGCCGGTGAACATCGGTGCGACCAGCGAGGGATCGGTCAGCAGCACCGCGGCCAGCGCCGCGATGGGCGCGAACAGGATGACGCTGTAGCCGCGGTAGGCCACGAACATCAGGAAGCACAGCGCGGCCAGCACGATCAGGAACGACATCCACTACTCCTCGGCCAGCGCCGCTTGCAAGTGCGGCGAGTATCCGCAGCCGCACGCCGGGCGGCCCACTGTACGAAGGTACGATGCCGCCCGCGCGGCCCGCCCCCTAGTGTTCGCTTCAATCGGCGGCATCCGTCCGCCGCCATGTCATACCCGGGAGGAGGGGAGACCCATGAAGCGCAAGCACCTGAGCCTGGCCATCGGTTGTGTCCTGTTGTCGTCCGCGCCAATGGCGTGGGCGCAGGACGGCACCACGGCCGCCAAAACGCCAGCCACGTCCGCCACCACGCTCGATGCGGTGAAGGTCACCGCACGCAAGCGCGAGGAAACCCTGCAGGACGTGCCGGTGGCGGTGACCGCCTTCACTGCGGAGACCCTCGACAAGATGGCGATCAAGGACATCGGCGACCTGGACGCGCAGGTGCCGAACCTGACCATCTATGCCGCGCGCGGTTCCACCAGCACAGTGACCGCCTACATCCGCGGCGTTGGCCAGGCCGATCCGCTGTGGGGCGTGGACCCGGGCGTGGGCATCTACCTGGACGACGTCTACATCGCCCGCCCGCAGGGTGCGCTGCTGGACGTGTTCGACGTGGAACGCATCGAAGTGCTGCGCGGCCCACAGGGTACGCTGTACGGCAAGAACACCATCGGCGGTGCGATCAAGTACATCTCGCGCGGCCTGCCGGAGGAAACCACCGGCTTCGCCTCGGTCACCGTGGGCAACTACAACCAGCTGGACGTGAAGGCGGCACTGGGCGGGTCCATCGGTGGCCAGGACAGCGGCCTGCGTGGCCGCGTGTCGGTGGCCAGCATGAACCGCGATGGCTTCGGCGAGAACACCCATACCGGCCAGGAGGTCAGCGACAAGGAGATCAACGCGCTCCGCATGCAGCTGGGTGCGTTCTCGCAGGATGATTTCGACGTGCAGTTCGCCTTCGACTACATGGACGACCAGTCCGGCGTGCGCGGCGCGAAGATGCTGGCCCCCAATCCGCTGGCCCCGGCCTATCCGCCGACCAGCGACCGCTACGACATCCGCAGCGGCATGAAGAACATCAACGACACCGAGATGAAGGGCGCCTCGGCGACCGTCAACTGGCGTCCGAACGACGACTGGGCGTTCAAGTACGTAGCGGCCAAGCGCGAATCCGACACCGAGACCAACATCGACTTCGACACCACGCCGCTGACGCTGGTGGACGTGCGTGCGTTCTACAGCGACAGCCAGGTCAGCCAGGAACTGCAGGCGAACTACGACGGCGGCGGCCGTGCCCGCGGCGTGATGGGCCTGTACTGGTTCAACGGCGATGCCGGCGGCCAGGTGCTGAACCACTTCTGGAACCCGGCACTGGCGAACAGCCTGACCAATCCGCTGTTCGGCGACACCCAGGGCGTGGTCAACACCAAGAGCATCGCGCTGTACGCGGACTGGACCTTCGACCTGACCGACCGCCTGAAGCTGGACGTGGGTGTGCGCTACACCGATGAGGACAAGCACGCGGTGGCCTTGAACCGGTTCTACACCGGCCTGGACTACGCCACTTCGTGGGGCACTGCGGCGAATTTCGACAAGACGATCAACTTCAAGAACACCTCGCCGAAGATCTCGCTGGATTACCAGATCACCCCGGACATCATGGTGTACGGCCTGGCCTCGCGCGGTTTCAAGTCGGGCGGCTACAACATCCGCGCCAACACCACGTCGGTGCCGCGTTCGGGCGAGCCGTTCGACGACGAACAGGTGGACAGCTTCGAAGTCGGCAGCAAGATGTCGTTCCTCGACCAGCGCCTGTTCCTGAATCTCTCGGCGTTCCACAACAAGTACGAGGACATCCAGCTTTCCATCTTTACTGCGTTCGATAGCAACGGGGATGGCACCGATGACAACTTCTTCGGTGACTTCACCAACGCCGGCAAGGGTACCGTCAATGGCGTGGAGATCGAGTATCAGTTCCTGCCGACCCCAAACTGGCTGATCAGTGGCAATCTCGCGTGGCTGGATGCCAAGTACGACGAGTTCCTGACGTACACCACGACGCGTCCGCCAGTCCTGGTCGATGTCGCTGACTCGCAGCATTTCACCAACGCGCCCGAATTCTCCGGTGCGATCAACGTGGAGTACCGCACGGACCTGGCCAATGGCGGCAACCTGTCGGCGCGCGTGGGCTATTCCTACCAGTCGGAAGTCTGGCCCACCACCGACCTGAGCCCGCTGATCAAGCAGGAGGGCTACGGTCTGGTCAATGCCGGCGTGATCTGGAAGGTCAACGATGCATGGAGCCTGTCGCTGCAGGGTTCCAACCTGGCCGACGAGGAATACCGCACCACCGGTTACAACATCGGGGCCTACGGCGTGCTGACCGGCTTCTACGGTCCACCGCGCCAGTACAGCCTGACCGCGCGCTACGATTTCTGAGCGCGACACCGGTGATGATGCGGGAACGGCAACGGCGGGCGAAGGCCCGCCGTTGCTGCGTTATGCTCCGGCCCATGCCGATGCTTCGCCCGACATCCGTATCTTCTTGTCGAAGCGGCCTCAGCCGTGACCGCATGCTCGATGAACGCGTCGCCTTGCGGCAGATGACATGCCGCAGCCCGCCCGCGCGGCGGGTCGTCTTCCCGGACGCTTCGTTTCCACGGTCGCGGCTGAGGCCGCTGCCACGGGGGGCCTCATGCTGAGCGTCGGCATGGTGGTGCTGGCCGGCCTGCTGTGGCTCGGCGTGCTGTTCGGATCCGCGCTGTATGCCGAGCGCCATCCGCGCGTGCTGGCGGTGCAGTGGCCGTACATCTATGCGCTGTCGCTGGCGGTGTACTGCACCTCGTGGACGTTCTTCGGCACGGTGACCCAGGCCGCTCGCTACGGTTGGCCACTGCCGCCCACCTTCGTCGGCACCATCCTGTTGTACGTGTTCGGTGCGTTCCTGCTGGTGCGGCTGGTGCGGATGGCGCGCGAGTCGAATGCCACGTCGCTTGCCGACCTGATCGCCACGCGACTGGGCAAGGACGGCTGGCTGGCGGCCACGGTCACGCTGATCGCCGCGCTCGGATTGGTTCCCTACATCGCGCTGCAGCTGAAGGCGGTGGCGATGAGCTTCGCGCTGCTCACCCGTTCGCCGGGCAACGATGCGCTGCCGGCGTGGCAGGACAGCGCGCTGTACGTGGCCCTGGCGATGGCGGTGTTCGCGATGCTGTTCGGCACGCGCCGCGCGAGCGCGGTGGAGCACAACCGCGGCCTGATCCTGGCGATGGCGTTCGAGTCGCTGTTCAAGCTGGCGGCGATGCTGGCGCTGGGATTGTTCGTGTGGTTCGGCCTGCCCGACCTGGAGGTGCCGCCCCCGGCACCGGCGCCTGCCTCCACCACCTACGGCTTCCTGCCGCTGGTGGCGCTGGGCGTACTGGCGATGTTCACCCTGCCGCACCAGGTGCACGTGGGCGTGGTGGAGTGCCGGGACGAACGCCACGTGCGTACCGCGCGCTGGCTGTTTCCGCTGTACATGGTGCTGATGGCGGCACCGCTGCTGCCGCTGGCGCGCGCGGGCGGCGCGATGTTCGGCGATGCGGTGCCCTCCGACCTCTACGTGCTGGCGCTGCCACTGTCGCAGGGGCACCAGGGCCTGGCGCTGCTGGCGTTCCTTGGCGGCCTGAGCGCGGCCACCGGCATGGTGGTGGTCAGCACGCTCACGCTCAGCCTGATGATCGGCAACCACTGGCTGGCGCCGGGCCTGTTGCGGGGCGGCTGGGTGCGCGGTACCGGACGCGACCTGCGCGGGGCCGTGCTGACGCAACGGCGCGTGGGGATCGTGGCGGTGATGCTGCTGGCGTGGGCGTACAGCCGCCTGATCGCGGGCAACGACGCGCTGGCGGATGTGGGCGCGGTGTCGTTCTCCGCATTGGCCACGCTGGCGCCCGCGCTCGCATTTGCCATCTGGCGTCCGCAGACATCGCCGCGGGCCGTCATTGCCGGCATCGTGGCCGGGTTCCTGATATGGGCATGGCTGTTGCTGTTGCCGGTGGCGATGGACGCACGCGGCGTTTCGCCGGCATGGCTGCAGACGGGGCCGTTCGGTCTGGCTGGCCTGTCGCCCGACGGCTTCTTCGGCCTCACAGGGTGGAGCCGCCTGGGCCGCGCCGTGGGTGTCAGCCTGTTCGCAGGTACCGTGGTCACGCTGCTGGTGGCCAGCTGGCGCGGTGCGGCGCCGCGCCGCGCCGACAGCCGGGGCTTCGATGCGAAGACGCTGCGTGATGCCGGCAGGCGCTTCCTGCCGCGCGAGCGCGTGGAGGAACTGCTGGCCGACGCGCCGCGCAACGGACCGGTGTCGGCGATCATCGAAGCCCGGCTCGAGCGCGAACTGTCGGCGGTGCTGGGCTCTGCGTCCGCACGGCTCCTGCTGGATGCGGCACGTCGCGAAACCGGCGACCTGGAGACGGTGGCGGCCATCGTCGGCGAAGCATCGCAGGACCTGCGCTTCAACCAGCAGGTGCTGGAGGCCGCGTTGCAGAACATGAGCCAGGGCATCAGCGTGATCGACCGCGAGCAGCGGCTGGTGGCGTGGAACCGGCGCTATGCGCAGATGTTCGGTTTCCCGTCCGATCTGCTGCAGGTCGGACGTCCCATCGCCGACCTGACCCGCTGGGCGTTGCAGCGCATGCCGCAGCGCGGACACGACGAGCATGCGCTGGACCGGCGGTTGGCCTTCATGCGCGCCGGCACGCCGCACCTGACCGAACGCGTGTTCCCGGATGGCAGCATCGTGGAGGTGCGCGGCAATCCCATGCCGGGCGGCGGCTTCGTGGCTACCTACACCGACGTCACCGCATCACGCCAGGCCGAGCGCGAACTCAAGCAGGCCAACGAGACGCTGGAGCAGCGCGTGGTCGAGCGCACCGCACTGCTGGAAACCGCCAAGCGCGAGGCCGAGCACGCCAATGATGCGAAGAGCCGCTTCCTGACCGCGATCGGCCACGACCTGCTGCAGCCGCTGCACGCGGCACAGCTGTTCACCGACGCGCTGTCGCAGCAGTTGCCGGAGGCGCGGCAGCGCGAGACGGCGCTGCAGGTGCGCGGTGCGCTGGATTCCACCACCGATCTGCTGACCGGCCTGCTGGACATGTCGCGGCTGGAAGCCGGCGGCCTGCTGCCCGAGCCGCGCGACCTGCCGCTGATGGAAGTGCTGGAGCCGCTGGCCTCCGAGTTCCGCGTGCTCGCGCATGAGCGCGGCCTGTCGTTCGACACCGTGCCGACGCGCGCGTGGGTGCATACCGATCCGCAACTGCTGCGCCGCATCCTGCAGAACTTTCTGGCCAATGCCGTGCGCTACACGGCACGCGGCGGCGTGCGCCTCGGCGTGCGCTGGCGCCGCACGCATGTACGCATCGAGGTGTGGGACACGGGACCGGGCATTGCCGAATCCGACCAGCGCCGGATCTTCGAGGAATTCCGCCGCGGCGACGATGTGCCCGGGCAGGGCTTGGGCCTGGGCCTGTCGATCGCGGACCGCATCGCCGTGCTGCTCGATGCACCGCTGTCGCTGCGCAGCCGGGTGGGGCGCGGCGCCGTCTTCGCGGTCGACCTGGTGCGCGTGACGGCGCCTGCGGCGATGCCCTCGCTGGCCGGCAAGCCCGGCCTGGCCGGTCGCCATGTGCTGGCGGTCGACAACGATCCCGCGGCACTGGCTGCGCTGCGCCAGGTGCTGGAAGGCTGGGGGTGCAGCGTGGCGACCGCCAGCAATGGCGCAGCAGCCGATGCCGCATTGCGCGAACGGAATGCGGATCTCTGGTTGTTCGACTACCACCTGGATGCGGGCGATACCGGCGTCGCGCTGGTCGAACGCCTGCGTGCCTCGCATGGGCACCGCCCATGCCTGATCCTGACCGCCGACCAGACCGATGCCGTGCGCCGTGCCGTCCGTGATGCGGAACTGCCGCTGCTGGCCAAGCCGGTGCGCCCGCTGGCGCTGAAGTCGGTGCTGGATCGGTTGTTGGCCGCGCGGGCGTCCGCCGCTGTGGGAGCGACGTAAGTCGCGAAGTGGGTTTGCGGGTGCGGCCATCGCGACTCACGTCGCTCCCACGACAGCCAACGCTAGAATGCACGGTCGTTGCACAGGAACCCGCGCATGCCCTACACCCCCATCGTCGCCACCCTCGGCTATGTGCTGTCGCCCGATCGTTCGCAGGTACTGCTGATCCATCGCAATGCGCGTCCGGACGACCAGCACCTGGGCAAGTACAACGGCCTGGGCGGCAAGATCGAACGGGACGAGGACGTGGTGGCCGGCATGCGTCGCGAGATCCACGAGGAGGCCGGGATCGACTGCGAGGAAATGGCGTTGCGCGGCACGATCAGCTGGCCGGGCTTCGGCAAGCGAGGCGAGGACTGGCTCGGGTTCGTCTTCGTCATCACGGCCTACAGCGGCACACCCTTCGCCTCCAATCCCGAGGGCACGCTGGAATGGGTGCCGGTGGAGAAGATCCTGGACCTGCCGCTGTGGGACGGCGACCGCCACTTTCTGCCGCTGGTGTTCGACGACGACCCGCGCGGATTCCACGGCGTCATGCCGTACCACGAGGGTCGCATGGTCTCGTGGGACTACTCGCGGATCTGAAGGCCTCGCTGCTTGACCCTGTAGGAGCGATGTAAGTCGCGACCGGAATGCGAAGGGGTCACTGCACCTTGGATGAGCGCTGATTCCTACGACGCATGTTCCTCCTCGTTCCTGCTATCCATGGAACGCAGGAGGTTAGGGTCCACGGTCGCGACTTACGTCGCTCCTACAGAGGGCGGTCGCATGTTCCACGCTCCGGCTTGTCCACATGCCGTGTGGATCGGGTTTGGGAAACCATGTGGATAACCGCGTCGACGCCTTGTGCTGCGGGCCTGTCAAGATGTGTGGCGAATTTTTGACCAGGCGGTGACGGGTCGGTGTCCGGGTTGTCCACACCCGGTGTGGATGGTCTGTCGATCAACATGTGGATAAGCGGTAGCAGGCGTTGCGGCGCAATGCTGTCAAGGTGTGTGGCGAAAAAATGACCGCACCTCGTCGGGGCTCGCGTCAGCTGCATGTTCCACGCGAAGGAGTTCGTCGTCCCGGCGAACACTGGGACTCGTGTTGCCTTTGCTTGGCAGTACAGCCCAAGCGAAGCAAATGCAGAGTCAAGATGGATCCCAGCATGCGCTGGGATGACGGCCAGGGGTGGCAGAGGGTTTCGTCGTCCCGGCGAACGCTGGGACCCATGTTGCTTTTGCTGGGCAGTACGCCGAGGCGAAGCAACTGCCGAGTCAAGAGGGATCCCAGCAGGCGCTGGGATGACGGCCAGGGGCGGCGGAGGGTTTCGTCGTCCCAGCGAACGCTGGGACCCATGTTGCTTTTGCCGGGCAGCACGCCGAGGTGAAGCAACTGGGGAGTCAAGAGGGATCCCAGCGTGCGCTGGGATGACGTCGGGGACTAAGGGACTGTCTCCGCATGCTACGTACGGGATTACTCGATATGTCGCGCCGGATCCGCCAGCTCGAGCTCGCGCAGCACCACGCCGGCCTGGGTGCGGTTGCGCACGCCCAGGCGGTCGAATATCGCGGACAGATGTGCCTTCACCGTGCGTTCCTGCACGTCGAGGCGATCCGCGATCTGCTTGTTCAACAGGCCCTGCGCCACCAGCGTCAGTACGCGGAACTGCTGCGGCGACAGGCTGGCCAGGCGGCCGGCGAGATCGGTGTCGTGTTCGGATGACTGGGCGCGGGCGACCGCACCGCGCAGCGAGGCCGGCAGCCATTGCTCACAGGCCAGCACACTGCGGATCGCATCCCGCAGTTCGTCCAGGCCGGAACTCTTCGGCAGGTAGCCGGCCGCACCGTGGTCCAGCGCACGCCGCACCACGCGGGGGTCGTCGTTGGCCGACACCACGACCACCGCGACCGCCGGGAACTGCGCGCGGATCGCGGCCAGGCCTGCGAGCCCGTGGTTGCCGGGCATGTGCAGGTCCAGCAGCACCAGGTCGATGTCGTCGTGCGCTTCCAGCGTGGCGATGACGCCGTCCAGCGATTCGGCTTCGCGCACCGACAGCTGCGCCACGGCATCCGCCGCCGCGCCACGCAATGCGGCGCGGAACAGCGGGTGGTCATCGGCGATCAGCAGGTTGGGCATGGGGGTTGCTGGGAATCGGGGAGGGGCAATCGTGGATCGAGCGAGCGGGTTGCCTTGAGCGGGGCAACAAAACGGATACAGGCGCTTCCCTTCTCCACTTCCGGTCCACGACTCCCGGCTTTCACTGCACCGTCCAGCCGCCGTCCACCACGATCGTCTGGCCGGTGATGTTGCGCGCGGCGGGCGAGGTGAGGAAGGCGGTGATGCCGGCCAGTTCGTCCAGGCCGATGAACACGCCCTTCGGCATCGGCTTCAGCATCACCTGGCTGACCACGTCGGCCTCGGAGATGCCGCGCGTGCGCGCCTGGTCGGCGATCTGCTTGTCGACCAGCGGCGTCTTCACGTAGCTGGGGCAGACCGTGTTGATGGTGATGTCGGTGTCGGCGGTTTCCAGCGCGATGACCTTCGAAAAACCGACCAGGCCGTGCTTGGCGGCCACGTAGGCGCTCTTGTACGGACTGGCTACCAGTGCGTGGATGCTGCCGATGTTGACGATGCGGCCGAAACCGCGTTCGCGCATGCCCGGCATCACCGCACGGGTCAGGCGCGCCACGCCCACCAGCATTACCTGCACCAGGAAGTCCCACTTCTCGATGGGAAAATCCTCCAGCGGCGAGACATGCTGCAGGCCGGCGTTGTTCACCAGCACATCGACCGGGCGCGAGATCGTCGCCAGGGCGGCATCGATGCTCTCCTGCGACGTCACGTCGAGGGCGACCGCTTCGGCGGAACCGCCGTCGGCGCGGATCTGCGTGGCCACGGTTTCGGCGGCGTCGAGATTGAGGTCGCTGACGATCACGTGGCGTCCGGCTTCGGCCAGTTGCGCGGCGATGCCGGCGCCGATGCCGCTGGCGGCACCGGTGATGAGGAGGGTATGGGTCTGTTGCATGGGGGCTCCTGCGTGCTGCGGCTAGGGTAGCAGGCAGGCGCGACGGGTTCGTGGTACCAAAGTACGATGACGGGGATTCCCGCACAGGGTAGTTTCGTGGCAATGACCGGAACCATGGGCGCCCTCCACGCATGAATGCGAACCTGCGAATGTCCTGCGGACTGTTGCTCGGCGCGGCGCTGACCGCCTGCAGCAGCACGCCGCCCAAGCCCGAGGCCGTGGCCCACATGATCCAACCGCAGCGCGTCACCGAGCACCGCGGCACCGACGACCTGCTCACGGCGGGCCTGGGCCTCGACGGCCTGCGCGCGATGGCGGCGCCCGCATTCGCCGATCCCGCCAATCCCACGTCCGCCGAACTGCGCCGCCGCGCGATTTGGGGCAACTGGCGTGGCATCGCCGACCTCTCGCTGACGGGCGGCTACGGCCAGGCCTATGGCAGCGTGGCTGCAGTACCCGGTCGCGAGTATTCGGCGCTGGCGAAGGTCCCCGGCGCTGCGCAGCCGCACCGCGTGCTGGTGCAGGTGCCGGACGATTTCGATGCCACCAGGCGCTGCGTTGTCGTCACCGCCTCGTCCGGCTCGCGCGGCATCTACGGCGCCATCGCGGTCGCCGCGCCGTGGGGCCTGCCCAAGGGCTGCGCCGTGGCCTACACCGACAAGGGCGCCGGCACGGATTACTTCGATCTGGATGAGCAGAAGGGCGCGCGCGAGGACGGCACCGTTGGCGAACTTGGCGTCGATCCGCTGGCGTTCGTGCCGGATGCGCCGGTCGGTGCCGGCGGCGTTGCCGTCAAGCATGCGCATTCCAAGGACAACCCGGAAGCAGACTGGGGCCGCCACGTGAAGCAGGCCGCGGAGTTCGCGCTGGCAGCGCTGGACCAGGCGTTTCCGCAGGCAGCGCCATTCCGCTTCGACAATACACGCGTCATCGCCGTCGGCATTTCCAATGGCGGTGGTGCCGTGCTGCGTGCCAGCGAGGAAGAAGGCGAGTGGCTGGATGCGGTGGTCGCGGGCGAGCCGAACATCCTTGCGGCGGATGCACCGGGCGCTCGTTCGCTGTACGACTACACCACGGAAGCCGCGCTGCTGATGCCGTGCGCGCTGCTGCACCTGCCGGCCGACACCCTGCCGCAGCCGCCCCTGCGCGGGCAGGTGGAACCGGTGTGGACGGCGCGTTGCGCCATGCTGAAAGCGGCCGGCCTGGTCGGTGGCGCGGATGCGAAGGCGCAGGCGGCATCGGCGCATGCGCAGTTGAAGGCGAACGGCTGGACCGACGAGGCGCTGGTGGCCGGCGCGCTCAGCGTGGGCTTCGACCTGTGGCGGGCGGTGGCGGTGACGTATGCCTCCGCGTACGGCCGTTATGGCGTGGCCGAGCATCCGTGCGGCTTCGCGTTCTCCGCGCAGAACGCCGACTTCACGGCGCGCACTGCCAGCGCCGCCGAGCGGGCCGCGTGGTGGTCCGATGGCAGCGGCATTCCACCGGGTGCCGGGGTGGGCATCGTCGACACGAAGCTGGCCGCGCCGGACTTCACTCTGCCGGGGCTGCAATGCCTGCGTGCGCTGCAGACCGGTACCGGCGAGGATGCGCGTCGCGTGCAGGCCGGCATCGCGCAGACCGCCGCGCGCTTCCCGCGCACGCGCCGTCCGGTGGTGGTGATCCATGGACTGGACGACGGGCTGGTGCCGCCGGCGTTCTCCAGCGCGCCGTATGTGGAAGCGGCGCGCGCCGCCAATCCCGACGTGCGCTACTGGCAGGTGCGGCATGCGCAGCATTTCGACGGTTTCCTGGCGCTGCCGGCCTACGGCGCGCGGTACGTGCCCCTGCTGCCGTACGTCTATGCCGCGCTGGACCAGGTCAACGCCACGCTGGATGGAAGCCGGGAGCTGCCGGCGAATGCGCTGATCAATGCCAATCCGCGGGGCGCGGGGAGCGTCGAGCTCAGTCAGCTGGCGATTCCGCGCTGATGAATCCTTCTCCCCGCATGCGGGGAGAAGGTACCCGGAGGGGGGATGAGGGGCGAGCGCGGCAACAATCCTGGCGCACGCGCATCCGGTCTCCGTTCGCCCCTCACCCGCCTTTGGCACCCTCTCCCCGTTCACGGGGAGAAGGAATGCTGCGGCGCCTTCACCCGCTTGGCCTTACTCTTGAGACTGGCCCGACACGTACGCCGCCATGTCCCGACACTTTTCGATGATCCGCGACTTCCAGCTGGCCGACTGGTTCACGCTGGGCAATGCCTTCTGCGGCACCGGTGCGGTGTTCGCGTCGATGCGTTTCCTGCAGGAGGGCATCCTGCGCGACCTGATGATCGGGATGGCGCTGATCCCGCTGGCCTTCATCTTCGACGCCCTCGATGGACGCGTGGCCCGCTGGCGCAAGCAGGCCTCGGTGCTGGGGCGTGAACTGGACTCGCTGGCCGACGTGATCTCCTTCGGCGTGGCGCCGGCGGCGCTGGCCTATGCCTGCGGCATGCAGGGTGGCTGGGACTGGCTGGTGCTGTCGTACTTCGTCGCCTGCGGTGTCAGCCGGCTCGCGCGCTACAACGTCACCGCCGAGACGCTCGCCGATGGTGGCGACAAGGTGAAGTTCTTCGAGGGCACGCCCATTCCCACCAGCCTGGCCCTGGTCATCGTGCTGGCGGTCGCGGCATACCTGGGCCATGTGGGGCCCGACCTGTGGCTGGGTGCGCTGAAGCTCGGTCCGTGGCAGCTGCATCCGCTGGTGTTGCTGTACGCCATTTCCGGCACGCTGATGATCAGCAAGACGCTGCGGATCCCCAAGCCCTGATCGTGAGGTGAAGGTGCGTCATGCACGCGCCGCCTGCCGCGGCTAGAATCGGTCGGGAAGGGAGGGCACATGACGAATTCCGTTCCACCGTGGCCGGGCGACTTCGAGTCGGTGGCCCAGCAGTACTGGAGTCTCTGGGGTGATGCCCTGCGACAGGCCGGCGGTGCGCCGACCATGTCCATGCCGGGCGCCGTGCCGGGTTGGCAGCAGACCGTCGACTGGTGGTCGAAGCTGGTGCCGGGTGGCCAGCCCCAGGTGGACGAAGCGGTCGGGCGCTTCCAGCGGCAGGCCAGCCAGTGGTTCGGCCAGATGCAGCAGGTGGCCGCGCAGTTCACCGGCCGCGACCACGACGCCACCGATATCGGCCGTGCCTGGCGCGAGGCGCTGGGCATGGCCACGCCCACGCCTGCCGGCAATCCGTTCGCGGACATCTTCCGCAGCATGCAGGGTGGCGCGCATGGCATGGATGGCTGGATGCAGCAGATGCAGCCCTGGCTGGAAGGCCTGCAGCGCGATGGCGACCGCTGGCTGCACCTGCCGACCTTCGGCCTGGCGCGCGAGCACCAGGAACGCTGGCAGCACCTGGCGCAGGCGCAGAAGGACTACCAGCAGCAACTGCGCGATTACGACCAGCTGATGCTGAAGGTGGCGCAGGATGCGTTCGTGCGCTTCGAGCGCAAGCTGGAGCAGCATGCCGAGCCCGGCCGCCAGTTGCAGAATGCACGCGCATTGTTCGACCTCTGGATCGATGCGGCCGAAGAGGCCTATGCGCAGGTCGCGATGTCCGATGATTTCCGCCACGTCTATGGTGGACTGGCGAATGCGCAGGCGCGCCTGCGACTGGGCGTGCAGCGCGAAGTCGAGCAGGTCTGCACGCTGTTCGGCATGCCGACGCGGACGGAAGTCGATTCCGCGCATCGCAAGATCGTCGAACTCGAGCGCGCGCTGCGCAAGCTGACGCGCGCGCAGGTCTCGCCCGCGCGCCGTGCCGAGGCACGGCATGTGCCTGCGCCGGTCGAAGCCCCCGTCACCGCGGAACCGGCCCCAGCGCCCGCGCCCGCAAAGCCGAAAGCCGCGAAGGCGCGCACGCTTCCCCGCCGCACGCCAGCGAAGGCCGCGCCGAAAAAACGCGTCGTCGCCAAGAAGACGGCGCCGAAGAAACGCGCACGCCGGGCCGTCGCTGCGGCGGCGCCGGCCCCCACCCGCAAGGAACCCGTACCCGCGGTGGCCAAGGCGGCCACGCGGACGCCAGCCAGGACGAAGAAGGCGCCCGCCAGGAAAACACCGAGGACGGTCGCGGCGAAACCTGCCCCCCAAAAACCTGCCCCCACGGCGCGTGCGAAACCACCGTCGACCTCGGTCGTATCGATGAAGGACTGGGTGGCACGCAACGCCGCGCGGGACGCGACCGTCGACGCGCCCAAGACCGGCAGGAAGACCAAGCGGGGTAGCCGCAAGTGAACGGACCGCTCAACTTCACCGCCGAGGCCCTGGCCCACGAAGCCACCACACTGACGCAGAAGCTCTCCGCCGGCCTGCACACGCTGCCGGAGGTGGAGGATGTGCACTACGGGGCCACCCAGAAGCAGGAAGTCTGGCGCGATGGCAAAGTGGTCCTGTACCGCTTCATAGGCGAGAAGGCCCCCACCGCGAAGGTCCCGCTGCTGATCGTCTACGCGCTGGTCAACCGGCCGTACATGGTGGACCTGCAGCACGACCGCTCGCTGGTGAAGGGCCTGCTGGCGCAGGGTGAGGATGTCTACGTCATCGACTGGGGCTATCCGGACCGCTCGGACCGCTATCTCGAACTCGACGACTACATCAACCGCTTCATCGACGGTGCGGTGGACCACCTGCGCGACAGCAGCGGACGCGATGCCGTCAACGTGCTCGGCATCTGCCAGGGCGGGGCCTTCTCGCTGTGCTATGCCTCGCTGCACCCGGACAAGGTCAAGAACCTGATCACCATGGTCACGCCGGTGGACTTCCATACGCCGGACAACATGCTTTCGCACTGGACGCGCGAGCTGGACGTGGACCTGTTCGTGGATGCGCTGGGCAATGTGCCGGCGGACATGATGAATGCCTGCTACCTGATGCTGAAACCGTTCCGGCTGAACCTGCAGAAGTACGTCGGACTGGTCGACATCCTGGATGACAAGCGCGCCATCGAGGATTTCCTGCGGATGGAAAAATGGATCTTCGATTCGCCTGACCTGGCGGGTGAGGCCTTCCGCCAGTTCATCAAGCAGTTCTACCAGCGCAACGGCTTCATCAAGGGGGGCATCGAGATCGGTGGCGAGGCCGTGGACCTGGGCTTCGTCGACATGCCGGTGCTGAACATCTATGCCGAACAGGACCATCTGGTGCCACCGGATGCGTCGCGTGCCTTGAAGGACGTGGTAGGCACCGCCGACTACACCGAACTGAGCTTCAAGGGGGGCCACATCGGCATCTACGTGTCCAGTCGTGCACAACGCGAAGTGCCTTCGGCCATCCATCACTGGCTGGGCCAGCGCGCGCGCTGACCGCGCGCGCTGCGCTCTTTGCAGGAGCGACGCAAGTCGCGAGCGCGCCCCGATGGATCCCGGGTATCGCGATGATGAACGCGTCGCAACGCGACCGGTAGGCGAACGATGGGATACTGGAGCATCGGGCCGTGCGGTCGCGACTCACGTCGCTCCCACAAAAGAAAATGGCGTGCTTGCTTCACTTGTCTTGCGGTAGGGTAACCACATGCTGTCACGCTGCACCGTCGCTGCCGTTCTGCTCGCCGTCGTCGGCCCGGCACTCTCTGCACCTTCGGCGACCGCCAAGCGCGAGATCCAGGGATTGATGGATGCGCTGTCGGCCTCGTCCTGCGAATTCCAGCGCAATGGCGCGTGGCATGGGCGCGAGGAAGCGCGCAAGCACCTGCAGCGCAAGTACGACTACCTGCTGAAGCGTGACCTGGTCGATACCGCCGAGCAGTTCATCGAGCGCGCCGCCAGCAAGAGCAGCATGAGCGGGCGTGCCTACCTGGTGCGTTGTCCGGGACAACCGGCGCAACCGGCGGCGACGTGGTTCAGGCTGAAGCTGGACGCGCTGCGTGGTTCAGGCGGCCCCGGCCGCTGACGCGATAGACTGGCCGCGAACAACCGTGGGGAGTTGCCGGCGATGAACAACACCACTTCCAAGCCCTTCGCGCGCTCGCTGAACGATCGCATGATCGCGGGCGTCATGGGGGGCATTGCGCACCGTTATGGATGGAGCCCCACGCTGTTGCGGGTGATCTTCGTGATCGTGTCGATCGCGTCCGCGGCGTTTCCGGGCATGCTGGTCTACCTGATCCTCTGGCTGTTGATGCCCAACGAACAGGACTGAACCGTGGCCTCGACGATGCTCTGGGTCGCGCGTGCGCTCGGCATCGTCTGGGCCGTTCCCAACACGCTCATCGGGGCCGTTGCCGGCGTTGTCGGCATGGCGTTCGGGGCACGTGTCGAATGGAGCCGGCGTGATTTCGCGCTGGTGTTCCACCGCTGGCCGTGGGGCCCGGGGGGCGCCATCACTTTCGGCAACAGCATCCTGCACACCGGTGACACGCTGGAGGCGGAATGCATCACCTACGAACACCGCGCCGGCCGCATGCAGCATCCGCCTATCCGCCTGGGCGACCACGAGCGTGCGCACGTCTACCAGTACATGGTGCTGGGCCCGCTGTTCCTGCCGGTGTACCTGCTGTGCGGCGGCGTCAGCGTACGCAATCCCTTCGAACGTGCCGCCGACCGCTACGCGCTGACCGGCGAGGGCTGGTGGCCTTCGCGTTCTCCCTAGGTCAGTGGGGCTTCGCGCGACCGGAACCGGACTTCTTGCCGCCACCGTCCTGCTTGTTCACGGTGGCCCATGCGATGCGTTCCGCATCTTCCTTTGAACGGCCGCGTTCGCGTTCGCTTTCCTCGATGTGTTCCGCCTGGCGTTTCTGCTTGCCGGTATAGGCGGATTTGTCGCCACGGGGCATGACGGTGCTCCGGTGTGGATGAATGGCCAGCGTGCGGCTTCCCGCGTAATCGCCGCATGACGGCCACGTTAACGGTGCGCAACATCGCTGCCCCGGGTCACCGTTCCAGGCGTTCGAAGGAAAACAACGGCCACAGCGGATGCTTGCGGCGTTCGATCAGCGCGCGCAGCAGGCCGGCACCGAGCATGCTGTAGGTGATGCCGTTGCCACCGTAGGCCATGGCGAAGTGCACGCGCGGCCCCCATTGTTTGTGCGGGCCGAAGAAGGGCAGGCCGTCGGCGGTCTCGGCGAACGTGCCGGCCCATGAGAAAGCCGGCGTGACCTCCCACTCCGGGAACAGATGGTGCAGCCGCTTCAGCAGTGTCCGTGCCTTCTTCTCGACGCGCGCATCGCGTTTGGCCGGGATGTCCACGGCATCGTCCTCGCCGCCCAGCAGCAGGCGACCGTCGGCGGTGCTGCGCGCATACAGATAGGGGCGTGCGGTTTCCCACAGCAGCGTGTCCCGGAGGAAGCCGAGCTGCTCGTCGGGCAAGGGGTCGCTGATGACCGCATAGCTGCTGTGGTTGCGCGCCACGTTCTGCCGCAACCAGTGCTGGCTGGCATACCCGGCCGCGATCACGAGATGCGCGGCGCGTACGCTGAAACCCGTCACCGTGCGCAGCGTCACGCCGCGCGACGTCGCATGCAGGTCGGTCACGCGCGTGCGGTCGAATACCGCAGTGCCCTGGCGATGCAGGCGTTGCAGCAACCGGTGGGTCAGACGGTAGGGATCCACCTGCGCGGCCTGGGTGCTGAGCAATGCCGCTGCCGCCTCGAAGCCGTAGTCTTCCCGCACCCGGTCCGCCGACAGCAGTTCCACCTCCAGTCCGTGGCGCAGGCGCAGGGCATGCTCGTCTTCCATCGGCCGCACGTCGCGACGCCGGCTGGCGTAGTAGAGGCTCTTGTTGCGCGCGAAGCCGACATCGCGCCACGGCGCGGCGACCTCGCGCAGCTGGTCGATGGCCCCGGCGCAGGCAAGGTAGGCGAGGGCGGCATCGTCCTCGCCATAGCGCTTGGCCAGGTCGACCATGTGGGTGTCGATTTCGTACTGCAGCAGCGCCGTGCTGGCGGCCGTGCTGCCCCAGCCGATGTCCCGCTGCTCAAGCACCGCGACATCGAAACCATGCCGCGCCAGTTCATCCGCAATCAGCGCACCGGTGATGCCGCCACCGAGCACGGCGACATCGCAGCGATGGTCGGACGCCAGCGGCGGGAACGCCTGCATCAGGCCATTGCTGACCGCCCAGAAGGGGTACCCGCTCTTGAGATCCATGCCTGTCCCGCGCCGTGACGACGACGCCATGCTGGCAGGCAAGGCGGGACGGAACGGTGAAGGCGTGGTGTTCCGTCAGCGCGGCAATGCGCCCTGCAGGAACAGCTCCACCGACGCGAGCGCCTGGGCTTCCAGCGTGTCGACATCCGGCAATTGCGGACTGCCGGCCGCAAGCCGGAATATCTGGTCGCCGAACAGGCTCATGTAGAACTGCGCCGCCGCTGCCTTGGGCGACGCCAGTTGCATGCGTCCGGCGGCCACCTGCTGTTCGAAATAGTCCGCAAGCGTGGCGCGGATGGACGCCACCGCGTGGTCCAGGAACCAGTCGCGCAGGGCGGGGAAGGATTGTCCCTCGCCGATCACGATGCGGTAGACCACCTGCGAATCGGTACGCGCCATCACCTGTGCCATGCGGATCGCCACCCGGCGCAGCGCCTGTTCGGGGGGCAGCTCGGTCAGGTTGAGGTCGCTGAGCAGGTGGATATGCATGTCCAGCCGGCGCTCGAGGATCGCGCTGGCCAAGCCTTCCTTGTCGCCGAAGATCCGGTACAGGGTGGCAAGCGAGCCTCCGGCGCGGGCGACGATCTCGCTCAGTCGCGCATGCTGGTAACCCTTCTCGGCAAAGACTTCGGTGGCGGCGTCGAGGAACTTCTCCGCACGGATCTCGCCACGCCGGCACAGGTCCACCTGTGGGCGGGGACGCAGCGGCGAAGCCGTCGAGGATGCATCGTTGAAAACGTTTTCCAGATATTCGGAAGAAATGCTCATGGGAACTCCCTGCGCACGTCCGGTTGCGACGATCTTCGCAGCCTAGCAAAAAGGTCATGCGACTGTTGCAACCGCGTGACATCGGCATGGCATCCCGGCACCCGTCGGCGGGCGCGACGCCTCGCGCGCTTGACCTGGACGGGGTGTCGGGGCCGACGGGCCGACAGACGGGAGGGAAGATGCGGCGGATATCGGGATGGGTGCTGGGCTGCCTGTGGGGCATTTGCGTGACCACGGAGCCGGCGCGGGCGCAGACCTGGGTGATCGAGCAGGCGACCGGGGTGGCTTGGCCCGACGGCCGCATCGCGCCGGGCGTGGATGCGGACCTGGCGTTGCCGGGCACGACCCCGCCACCGATGTGCTGGCGCTGGCCGACGTGGTGCGGGTGATGCGCGCGGGTGAGATCCAGTACGAAGCCGCCGAGCAACCGCACTCGGCTCAGAGGTAGCGCGTGATCGCCGGTGCCTGCTGCCAGTTGTCGTGCGCCCCGTCCACGTAGGTGATCGGCGCGGCGTCCAGTTCCTCGGGCGTGGCGTCTTCCAGGCACCCCAGGTTGACGCCGTAGATCCGCTGCCCGTCCGGCACGTTGTTGCCGATCCCGAACGGCCGCACGCCGCAGGTGCGGCAGAAATGGTGCGAGTTGCGCAACGCATTGAACCGGTACTCGACCAGCTCGCTTTCGCCCGCCAGCAGGCGGAAGGCGTCCGGCATCACGATGGCCGGCCAGAACCGGTTGCGCCGGCACACCGAGCAGTTGCAGCGATAAGTGGGCCGGGTCAGGTCAATGTCCGCCTCGAAGCGGACCGCGCCGCAATGGCAGCTTCCCCGATAGGTCTTCAGCATGCGGCCTCCCGTGCCGATATCGTTCCGGGGGCTGACGGGGTCGCCCCGCCGTGCCTGGCCGATGGGCGGGAGCATACCGGACCCCTCCACTCCCGGAGCCGTGCATGCTGCAAACCGTCGACGTTGCCGAGCTGCGGCCCGGCATGTACGTGCAGAAGCTGCTCGGCCCGTGGATGCAGCACCCGTTCTGGCGCACCTCGTTCGTCCTGGACGAGGCACGCTTGGCGCAACTGCAGGACAGCGGCGTGGAGCAGGTGGTGGTCGACCTGTCGCGCAGTCAGGGAGACGGAGAGGACGGAGGCGAAGAAGAGGCCGTTCCCGGGACCGTCGACGCCCCACCCGTCGCCGAACCTGCGGAAGCGCGGCGCCGCCCCGTCGTGCACGACAACACCGTCAGTCTGGCCTCGGAGCTGGCCCGCGCACGCCGCATCTGCGACGAAGGGCGCGAGGCCGTGGAGGCCATGTTCCGTGAAGTGCGGCTGGGCAACGGCGTGGATGCCGGCCGCGTGCTGCCGCTGCTGGACGAGATCACCGGTTCCGTCGATCGCCACCCCACGGCGCTGGTCAGCGTGGCGCGGCTGAAGGACGCGGACAGCTACACCTACCTGCACTCGGTCGCCGTCGGCGCGCTGATGGCCATGCTGGCGCGGCAGCTGCAGTTGCCGGAGGAGCAGGTGCGCGATGCGGCGCTGGGCGGGCTGCTGCACGACATGGGCAAGGCCATGCTGCCGCAGGACGTGCTGAACAAGCCTGGCAAGCTGACCGACGAAGAGTTCGACATCGTCCGCCAGCACCCCGTGCACGGCGAACGCCTGCTGCGCGAGGGCGGCGTAAGCCAGGAAGCGGTGCTGCATATCGCCCGCCACCATCACGAAAAGATCAACGGCGGCGGCTATCCGCAACGCCTGTCCGGCGCGGAGCTGCCGCTGCTGACCCGCATGAGCGCCATCTGCGACGTCTACGACGCCATCACCTCAGATCGCCCGTACAAGGCCGGCTGGGACCCGGCCGAATCGCTGCGCCGCATGGCCAGCTGGCAGGGGCATTTCGACGAGATGCTGATGAAGGCGTTCGTGCGCAGCATCGGCATCTACCCGATCGGCGCCCTGGTGCGGTTGTCCAGCGACCGGCTGGCGGTGGTGGTGGAACAGAACCCGGCCACGCTGCTGGCGCCGCGCGTGCGGGTGTTCTATTCCGCCAAGTCGCGCACGCACCTGCTGAGGGTCGACGTGGACCTGGCCACGGCCGGTGAGCGCGAGCGCATCGTGGGCGTGGAGTCGCCCGCCAAGTGGGGTTTCCGCGACCTGGAGAAACTCTGGCTGCCCTGATCGCCTGTCGTTGTCGATCTCGGCCGCGCCCGTTCGTCGCAAGGTCAGTGTCCAATGCCCCGGGAGGCAGACCATGCGATTCCTTTCGATGATCCGGATCGACGAAACCACCGGCCAGCAGCCCAGCGAGCGGCTGATGACCGACGTGATGGCGCTGATCGGCGAGATGTCCGCCGCCGGTATCCTGCTTGACACCGCAGGCCTGCTGCCCACCGCGCAAGGTGCCCGCGTCCGCTCGCGCTTCGGCGAGATCCGGGTCACCGACGGCCCGTTCACCGAAGCGAAGGAGGTCATCGGCGGCTATGCCATCCTGCGTGCCGATTCGCTCGACGACGCCATCGCCCACACCCGCCGTTTCCTCGACGTGCATGGCGATGAATGGGATATCGAATGCGAAGTGCGCCCCATCGAGGAACCGCCCGCCGACGCCCTCATCGCCGGCTGACCGGAGGAGAAGCCCATGCAGACCTACACCGGCAGTTGCCATTGCGGCGCCGTGCGCTTCGAGTGCGAGCTCGACCTCGCCGCCGGCACGCGTCGCTGCAACTGCAGCTTCTGCCTGAAGACGCGCATGTGGAAGGTGTTCGCCCTCGACGAGGGCTTCCGACTGCTCCACGGCGCCGACGCCCTGTCGGATTACCAGGCCCACGCTTCGGAATGGCCCGCCGGCCATGTACACCACTACTTCTGCCGCCATTGCGGCGTGCGCGGTTTCAGCAAGGGATACCTGGAGATGGCGCCCTTCAACGGCTGGTTCCACGCGGTCAACGTCGCCACCCTGGACGGAATGGACGATGCACGGTTCGCTGCCATCCCCGTGCAGTACGAGGATGGGCGCCACGACGACTGGGACCATCCGCCGGCATCGCCGTCGTACCTGTAAGTGCCGGCCCTCCGTGGACTTCCGGCACGTGTCCCGCGCGCGGACCTCCCCCATGATCGCCTTCCATCGATGACGCGACCGAAGGCGAACGCCATGTCACTGCTGTCCCTCGTCCTGGCTGCCGCCAGTGCTTCCGCCCCGGCCGCGCCTGCAGCCGATCCCGCCACGCTCGCCGCCATCGAGGCGACCTGCTTCGACTACGTCGACGGCCAACTGGAAGGCGATCCGGCGCGCGTGGCGCGCGCGCTGCATCCGGACCTGGCCAAGCGCGCCGTGATCGGCGATACGCCGGACGAGCGCCTCGGCCTGCGCCGCATGTCGAAGGAAGAACTGGTCAGCCTGACCCGGCAGGGCGTGCTGAAAACGCCGAAGGATGCGTGGAACCGCACCTGCCGCGTGCTCGATGTCACCGCCGAGACGGCCGCCGTGCGCCTGGAGACCCCGTGGTTCGTGGACCACTTCCACATGGGCCGGTTCGATGGACGCTGGATCATTGTCAATGCGCTGTGGCATTCGAAGCCGCGCTGATGACGGGCGCGCGCGGTGATGCGTTGGAGGGACAGAGATCGTGCCGCACGGCATGGTGGCAGACGTCGTCGCATCCGGCGCCCATGTGCGAAGAGATTCCCACCCGGTAGTGTTCCTGCGTGAGCCGTTCGACCATCAGGTGGATCCGCATGGGCGTACCCCGCGTGTAGACCAGGAGGACACGGTCATCCGGGGCCGCGATCCCGTGCAGATACATCGATCGGCTCCGCGCGAACGCATCAACCTGATCGAAGAGGGCAGGGAGGTCGCGCGCTTCAAGCGTGCAGACCTGCACATGGCCCAACTCGAAGATGTCCGGCTTGTCGCCATTCGCATCAGGGTGGTACTCGATGTAGGCGGGATCCCGACCACATCCCATGCATGCCATCATCGCAATGGTCATCAGCACGTGTGCCATGCCGGTGGCCGGGATCACGGTGCGCCGATGGGCGAGCGCGCGGCCTTTCTGAAGAGTGCGGACGACAGTAGCCAGATGGCCGTGCAGAGGCCGGTAACCGCCAGCACGGAGACCGCGGACTCATGCGCCTGCATCAGTAGTGCGATGGCGCCCACCGCCATCTGCGCCAGGGCCATGGCCACCAACAGGCGCGCCATCCTTCGTGGTTGCAGGCGGACCAGGAGAGCGCCCACGCCCCCCATCACCAGCACCCCCATGAACAGCAGGTTCGCCGGGTCCTCCGGTTCACCCACGATGCCCACGGCCAGGTTCGCCCACACCAGCAGGAACGCCGCACCGATCGCGATCACGCTCGCGGCCAGGTAGGCCGGCACGCGCGCGACCCGCGCCATGGCTTCGAAGGCGAGGCAGGCGGTCAGCAGCATGGCGCCGAACAGTGCGAAATCGAATGCCGTCCACACGACGTCGGCGGTGAACTGCATCGCCACCCAGGGCAGCAGCAACAGTGCAGCGGCACCACCCCACGCCAGGGAGCGCAGCAGGCGGATCCAGTGTGTCGCGTCAGGCAGGGTGTCGCTTGTCATCGTCATCTCTCCCGGGACCCCGTCGAGGTCGCGGGGACATGCTGGGCCGGGGTGATGGGCAGCTGGCGGAGGCTGTGTGAAGCCAGTGCGAAGTCAGGGCGCCGCCGCCGTGCGGTGCGCATAGCTGAGCACCCGGGTGACCTGCCATTGGCCGTCGCGTTCGCGCCAGACCATCACGAAGTCGGCTTCGCCTTCGCAGGTGCCGGACGACAGCGCGCAGAACCGGTGCGTGCCTTGTGCGATCGCGCCGAAGCCCTTGATCGGGAATACCTCCAGCGTGCCCGGCACCCGTTCGCGCCGATAGTGGCCGCATACGTTGTCGCGGGTCCGGCCGATCATGTCCTCGCGCGTCCAGGTGACGCCGCCGTTGTCGTGGTAGAACTCCACGGCCTCGTCGAAGTAGGCGGCGTGCTTCACCAGTTGCGCGGGATCGGCGCAGGTATTGAAGGTATCGAACACCGCCGTATCCAGTGCATCGATCACCTGGGTGAGCTGTTCGGGCGTGCGCTCGGCCGCAGCGGCGGATTCCACCGCGCCGAACAGCAGCACGGTGCCCATCGACCCCGACAGCGCGGCCTTCGCCATGCGCGACCGAACGACGCTCATGCCGACACCAACGGTGCGCGTGGACGCCCGCCCAGCAGTCGCGCCGGCAGCATCAGCACGGCGTGCAGGAACGAGAACAGGGCGGAGAAGGTGATGCCCACCAGACGGAACGGCAGCGACAGCAGCCACACCAGCGGCCACGCCACCAGCGCCAGCAGGGCGAGCGGCCAGCACAGCACGAACAGCAGGCACCAGGCGAGCAGGGCGATGAGGGTCTTCACGGAGAGGCTCCTTCGGTCGGCGCGCCACCAACGGGCGGCATGCGGACAGCGTGCCGGGGCAGGGTGCGGCGGACAATGCGCGCGCGACGAAAGCACGGCACGGGCGACCAAGCCCGGTGCATGGTGGACGAAATATATCTGCGCGCAGGCCTCCGCGACCCGGTGTTCAGTCCGCAGCGTTGATCGTCTGCAGCAGCTGGGTGACCCGGTAGGGCTTGGGCAGGTAGCGCACGCGGTCCGGCAGCGGCGGCAGTTCCGCGCGCGGATGGCCCGAGGCAAGGATCACGCGGGCATCGGGATGCAGGGCAGCGGCTTCCCGGGCCACATCGATGCCGGAGATGTGGCCCGGCATGGCCACGTCCGAGATCACGACATCGAAGTGCGTCCCGTCATGCAGGCATGCCATGGCCTTCTGGCCATCGATGGCCGTCACGACCTCGAACCCGGCGATCTCGAACGCATCCGAGAGGATGTCGAGCAGGTCGGCTTCGTCGTCGATCAGCAGCAGGCGTCTGGCGTCGGTCATTCGGAATCTCGTGGGACGGGAAGGCAAAGGGAAACGGTGGTGCCCTCGCCGGAAGCGCTTTTCAGTTCCGCGAATCCGCCGGACTGGCGCGCGAACCCGAACACTTGGCTCAGGCCCAGTCCGCTGCCCTTGCCCACCTCCTTCGTGGTGTAGAAAGGCTCGAACACGCGTGCCTGGTCTTCCACCGGAATGCCTTCGCCGTTGTCGCTGACCTGGATGCAGATGAAGCGACTGGGTGGCGCATCCGCAGCGTGCGGGAGCGCGCAGTCTCGCAGCGTCGCCGTGATCGCGATGTGACCTCCGGCAGGCATCGCATCGCGACTGTTGGACACCAGGTTGAGCAGGGCGGCCTCCAGTTGTTCGCGGTCGACATCGATCCCGGGCAGGTCGTCATCGAAGCGGGCATGCAGGGTCACGCCGTCGTGGCATGCGCGCCGCAACGTATCCATCGCATCGTGGATGACGGTGGCCACGGAATGCCGTTCCGACACCAGCACGCGTCCGGTGCCGAAGGTCAGCAACTGCCGGGTGAGCAGCGCGCCACGCTCCGCCGCCCGCATCGCGCCCTGCAGATGCTTCTTCGCCTTGGGTTGCATCGTGTAGTGATCCACGAGTTCCAGGCTGTTGATGATGATGTTGAGCAGGTTGTTGAAGTCATGCGCCAGGCCCAGCGTCAGCTTGCCGATGGCTTCAAGCTTGTGCGACTGCAGGAGGGCATCGCGGGATTGCTCCAGCCGTTCCTGGTGTTCGAGGCGGTCGGTGATGTCGCGCGTGACCTTCGCGTAGCCGACCAGCACGTCGTCCTGCCAGATGGGGTCGATCACCACGCTGGCATGGAACGCGGAGCCATCCTTGCGCACGCGCCAGCCCTCCGCGGTGAAGCGTCCTTCCGCCCGTGCGATACGAAGTCCCCGCGCGGGTGCGCCACTGGCGATGTCATCCGGGGTGTAGAAGCGCGAGAAGTGGGTGCCGATGACTTCATCCCGGGTGTAGCCCTTGATGCGCTCGCCACCGGTATTCCAGCTGCGCACATACCCTTCGGTGTCCAGCATGTAGATGGCGAAGTCGACGACGCCATCGATCAGACGCTTGAGTTGCCTTTCTTCGATGTCCGGAAGCTGGTCAGCGGTCCCGCTGTCCGGCATGGGATCCATATGCGCGGCGTCGCGATCGGAATCGGGAGCTTCGCGCTGATCGGTTCGGGCGGCGGATTTCGACGTGTCGGGCATGGCCGGCGAGCACTTGCGTCAGGACGCGGGGGGCAGTTCCGCGACCGCACGGAGCAGGGCGGTCTGGCGTTCCAGCATCCAGCGTGCGGCCCAGCCCGAACCGGCATCCAGCGAGCGTACCGCAACCTGCTCCTGCGAAATGCCCTTGCCGGAGATCAGGATCCTGGCCATCCATCCCTGTCGTTCGGGGCCGATCTCGACGATGGGTTGGCCGTGGCAGACGAGGGTTCGTCGTTGATCCTCCACTCGCCACGAGAAGCCATCCGGCAAAGGTGCTGATATGCGCGTGGACACGGTGATTTCCCCTCAGGTGTGCGTCACCCTCGCATGAATGGCGTTCCTGACGCGTGACGACGCACACCGCAGAGCACGCAGCACCGCACAGGAACGCGGGCTTCACCTGAGCCCCGCGCGCCTGAACGCGCGCTCCCGCTCACGTCGGCGGCGTGTAGTCCGCCAGCACTTCGCCATCCACCGAGACCAGCCGGTCCAGGCGGATGCGTTCGCCGGTGTCGAGTTCGGCGTATTCGCTGCCCCCGTTCGCATACAGCGCGATGATCCGTGCATTGCGTTGCTGCTGCACGCCGTCTTCATCCATGAACCGGATCGATGCCGTGCTGCGCCGGGTCGCCGTGGTTTCCAGTACGTCGTGGAATTCGCAGTTGATCGGTGCGTAGGGCGTGGAAGGCCGGGTCATGGCGTGGCGCCTGGGCAGGTGGGCGCGCAGGGCGCGGGGTGGAGTATCGTGCGCCCGGAAACGCCGGAAAGGGAACCGCCAGCCATGGAACACGACACGTGAGCACGCCGGTACAAGGCCGCACGGGCCAGGATCCCGATCTGCTGCGCCGCCTGTTGCGCGCGAAGGACCGGATGGATGCCGCCTCGCACGAGGCGTGGCCGGTGCAACGCCTCGCGCGCGTGAGCCATGTGTCCGAAGCGCACTTCGCGCGCTCGTTCAAGGAAGCCTTCGGCATTCCACCGCACCGCTACCTGCTGACGCGCCGCATCGAGCGCGCCAAGGCGCTGCTGCGCGACACCGATACGCCCATCCTCGACATCGCCCTGCAGACCGGCTGGAGCAGCCTGGGCACGTTCGGCCGCACCTTTCGCGACATCACGGGCGAGAGCCCAGGCGAACTGCGTGCGCGTGAACAGGCCGCCCGTCACGCGCTGGAATGCGTTCCGCACTGCTATGTCAGCGCTGCCTACAGGCCCGGCCTCACCACCGCAGTTTCGGAGAAGCGGCGGCAGGAGGGCGGTGATACAAAAGCGCCCTCAACCAGGCAGGAGGTTCCATGAGTCAGGGTATCGGGGTGGTCGGTGTGTATGTCCGCGATCAGGATGAAGCACTGGCGTTCTATGTCGACAAGGTCGGGTTCCGCGTGCACACCGACGTACGCAACGGCGACTACCGCTGGCTGACCGTGCAGCATCCCGACCAGCCATCCGTGCAGCTCGGCCTGTTCAAGGCGCAGCCGCCGGTGCTGGACGACGCCACCGCGCAGGCGGTCAACGGGATCGTCGCCAAGGGCGCCATGCCGCCGCTGGTGCTCAACGTGGACGACTGCCACGCCGAGTACGAGCGCATGCGCGCCAACGGCGTGGAGTTCACCCAGGCGCCGGAAGCGCGCTACGGCAATGTCGATGCCAACTTCCGCGACCCCTCGGGGAACGGTTGGAAGATGATCGAGTCCCGGCGCGCGGCGCACTGAGCGTCCACGCCATCGTGTCGCTTGCACAGGAGATCGCAATGAACGGGAACGCGTGGATCCGTCAGTTCCATCGTTGGCTGTCCATCACCTTCACCCTGGCCGTCATCGCCAACCTGCTGGTCATGGGGCAGGAAAAGATCGCACTGTATGTCGGCCTGTTCACGTTGCTGCCGTTGGCGTTGCTGCTGCTCACGGGCCTATATCTGTTCGCGCTGCCGTATCTCGGCAAGCGCCGCAGCGGTGCACGCAGCGGGTAGATCGACGTGCGACCGGTTCCATCACCCCGCCCAGCAGAGGACGCCCGATGAAGTATCTGATTTCCTTTCCCAGTGCTGCGATGGTCGTATCCGGCGACGAACTTGAAGCGGCCGGCCGCGATTCGCGCGCGGTGATCGAGCAGGCGAAAGTCGCGGGGGTGTACGTCTTCGGCGGAGGCATCGACGAGAGCGTGGCGCCGGTGCTCGTGTCGGGCGATGGCGCTTTCGCCGAAGGCGGATACCCGTGGGCGCCGCCGCTCAACGGCGGTTTCACCGTACTCGAACTGCCATCCCGCGAGGAGGCCATCGCTTGGGCGGCGCGCATCGCGAAGGCGTGCCGATGCGAGCAGGAGCTGCGGGTGTTCATGTTCGATCCGGCGTCGTGAGGCGGTAGGCGCGCGGTCAGCGGGATAGGTTGGGCTGAGCCTGCGAAACCCAACATCGGAGCGTCGGACGATGCGCGATGTTGGGCTTCACTTCGTTCAGCACAGGCTATGGCGTGTGTTTTCCGCTAGCCGCGCGCTATGCGGAGGCAGTCGCCCTCAGTCCTCGATGGCTTCCACGCCCTGTCGATCCAGTTCCGCCAGGCGATCGCGCATGGTGGTGAGTTGCTCGGGTGTGTGGCCGATCCAGCCCTTCACTTCGGCGACCACACGCAGCGGATCGCGCGTCCGATATGACCGGGTGGGATTGCCCGGGAAGCGCTGGTTGGTGAGGTTGGGATCGTCCTCGAACGGGCCGGTCGGCTCGACGATGTAGATGTGTCCGCGGCCTTCGCCGGCCGCAAGCTCTGCGCCCCATGTGGCTGCTTCCAGCATCGCGGTCAAGTAGATGTACCTGGCGATGCGGCGCTTTCCGAAGTTTGAAGTGCAGCCCGCGACGATCAGGTCGCCGGGCGCCAGTTTCGCCTTGGTGCCGTGGTAATAGATCTCGGTATCGCGCATGGGGGTGGTGTTCCGGTGGCCTGCCATATCGACAGGCCGGCGATACTGCAGCCCGCGGCGGGCCTTGCCGCAAGCCCCCGGGCGTTATATAAATTAAGGGTGGGAGGCGCAGCGCGCCTCCTTTTTTTGTGCGCTTTGCGATGGCGCGAATGGCTGGCAGGATGGGGGCAGGAGTGTCGTGTCGCCTGGGAGTCGGTCAGTCATGAAGCAGCTGTCCCGCGTCGTGGTTTCGTGTGTGTTGCTATGCGGCCTGACCGCCTGCGGTTGTGTGGACGAATACGTCGACACGCTGCCATCTCCCGACGGTACGCTGAAAGCCGAGCTGCGCCATTGCGGCTGCAGCCTGACCACCTACCGGCGCACGCAGGTGACGGTGCTGGAGTCTTCGCGCAAGGCCGAGTGCATGGCCTCCACCGGCGTTGCCGGGTTCGATGCCCCCTTCGACCACGCACCGCTGAAGCTGCGTTGGCGGTCCAACGACACGTTGCATGCGAGCTACCCGGACTATCCCGACTTTCCGCAGACGCAGTACAGCGCGGGTGACCCGGCGAGGCCCAAGGTGACGCTGGTGTTCCAGGGCGAGCCTTAGAGGGCGCTTGGCTGATGACTGACACCCGGCCTGCGCGGTGCTACGGCGTCGCGAGGTTCACCGGTCGTCCGGAAGCAATTGCACTCTGCCCCCAGTTTCCTGGCCCAACCTGGGGTTCTATTCAACTTGGCGAGAGGCCCAGTCACCTGCACGGCGGGCTTCTTCAATCCAATCCAGGGCTTCGCGGTAGCCATCTTCGCTTTCCAGGACGCGGTCCGTCAGGGGCCGCCCTGTCAGTGTGAAGTACGCACCGAAGTCCGCAGGCGTGAGTCCGGCGGCCTCGGCGGCTTGGTGGAACAGGTGCCAGCGAATTGCGCGCTTCTCGAGTTCGTAGCGTGGCCAGAACTCTGTAAGGACGTCTGCACCCGCACGCACGCGATTGGCCGGCTCTCCCAGGCGCTTGTCCTTGGGGGCGAGGCGCTTGGCGACGGCGAGGAGCAGGTGTGCCACGTCCTGGCGCTCTACGGTCCCATTCGCCGTCTGCAGTTGGTCTGCACACCGATGCAGGGCAGCGGATAGCTCGTGGAGCGAGGCCTGGATGTACGGATTCGGGTGGTCTTTGATCATCGTCCGACAGTGCACGGGCCGCGAATAGCGCCCATCCACCACGGTAGACGTGTGGCGGGGCCATTTCCCTATGGCGATGGGCGCGATATCTCCCGTGGCGATGAACCCGATGTTCGCGAACTTAACCCGCAGCCGCTGCCCCGGTACGAAGTGGCGCATCTCGAAAGGCTGCGACTCGGGATGCCATACGCCCAGCAGGCAGAGGCGCCTCGGGCACGCACGGTACTGGTGATGCGCCTGTACCAGCGGATGCTGGCCGCCGAGATGGCGCTGGGCAGCGACATCATGTCGAACAGCGTGGAGGGTTATCAGTTGCTCAAGCTGGCGGGCAAGAGCGGAGGCCGGGATTCGTTGCGCAAGCAGCTGTCGGTACGGTTCAAGGCAGGCGGGCGAGGGTGGAGCCGGAGGAGGGGGGAGCCAGGGGAGGAGAGCGGGGGTCGGGGTGAGGGTTGCCGATGTTTGTTGCGTAAGCGCAGAGCAAATGGGGCCGTATGGCCCCATTTGTTTTGGGCTGTATCGAAGGCCTGGTTGTAGTGATGGGGGGCGTTGTTACAGGCGTGACATCAACTTCATGCATTTACGTGGTGCCGCCACTTTCTTCCGTCGCACGCCGACGGTATGTTCGGTGACAGGGGTGCGGATTCCATGACGGGATCCGCCAAGGAGAAGAAGGCAGGGGGCGTCATGGAGACTGCGCGCAAGTGGGCAGCGGGATGGATACTGTTGATGCTGGGAGCGGGCGCAGGGCTGGATGCATCCGCGCAGACGCCCTCCAAGTATCCCTGGGACGAATACGACAAGCGTGTCGAGTCCGCCAAGCAGGCAGCCGCGCTGAAATCCGACCTGTTCGGCGATCAGGTCAATCTCGCGAACGGGTCGCTGTCGTTTACGGCCACCGATGTGGCCATCCCGGGTAACAACGCACTGCCGGTCGGTATTTCCCGGTCCTACTCGGTACAGAACCGATACGAGACCGTAACGGATCAGATGATGGCGGACTGGGATATCGATGCGCCCAGCATCAGCGGTTCGTTTGCTTCCAATTGGCAGAGCCGGGTGCCCGGCGATCCCGGACGCCGTTGTTCGGCGCCTGCGCATCAGGTCTCGCCTCCCTCGCCGGTGTGGGATATCAATGTCTGGGACTTCTGGCAAGGCAACACGCTCAATGTGCCCGGTGCGGATGGCGAGCTTCTCCAGGTGCGCCCCGGCGCCTATCTGCCATCGACAGGCGGGCCCTACTACTGGATGACCACGGGCCAGACCTATGTGTCATGCCTGCCCACCATCAAGAACACGACGGGTGAAGGCTTCCTGGCGATCACGCCGGATGGCACGAAGTACTGGTTCGACTGGATGGCCCAGTACCGCGAGCCCAACCTGAGCAGTGCGAATGGCGGCAGCAATATCGCGCGCCGCAAGAACGTGCTGTATGCGACCAAGGTGCAGGATCGCTTCGGCAATACGGTCGAATACACGTATACCAATGCCTGGAATGCGCCCGGTCGGCTGACCGGCATCGTGTCCAGCGATGGGCGTCAATTGGCCATCACTTACAATGGACAGGGGCATATCGCCACTGTGGTGCAGGGGACACGTACCTGGACGTACCAGTACGTCGCCGCCGGCACGAGAAGAAGTCTGTCGGCTGTCATACAGCCGGATGGGGCGCAGTGGACGATCGGCTTTTCCCCTTTCACCTCGGCGACGATCCAGTATCCGATGGGTGCCGCGAACGAGCCCACGCGTGATTGCTTCGTGCGTCTCTCCGGGCCGATCGGTCCTACGGAGGTATCAGGAACGATCCAGCATCCCTCAGGTGCAGCCGGAACGTTTACGGTCGGGTGGTTGAGGCACGGCCGCAGCAACGTGCCCGTGGCATGCCAGAACTTCGATGTAGGTGGCGAGTTCGGCACCAATACCAACGACGACACCAATCAATGGACGATTGCCTACGAGGCGTATTCGCTGACGAAAAAGCGCATCACAGGGCCGGGTCTGACGGCGTCGGAGTGGAACTACACCTACACGCCCAACATCAGCTACCAGTTCTATCCGGGCGGCGACATGTTGACGCCGTGTCCGATGGGCACGTCCTGTGGCGAACCGATCTGCACCAGTGACGCATGTGCCGGTCGCGCGGAAACGCTGGTGCTGGGTCCCAATGACGAGCGCACCAAGTACTTCCATGGCAACAGCTATCGCTACAACGAAGGCAAGCTTCTGCGGGTGGAACGGGGCAGTACCACGACGCCGCTCATGGACGTGCAGGTTTCAACCTTCGACCTGAGCATGGCGCCGCAGGTCTATCCGGAACGCTTTGGCTACAGCCTGCGTGAGAACTTCGATGGTTTCGTGTCCGAGTATCACCGTCCGCAGCTGAGCACCACGACGACCCGCGACGGCGTGGATTTCAAGTACCAGGTAGAGCTGTTCGATGCGTTGGCCAGGCCGCTTCGCGTAAAGCGCTTCAACACGAGCGCGTATGCATACGCGAAGACCGAAGTGACGGCCTATCGGGATAGCCAGGCCGGTTGGATATTGGGCCAAACAGAGAGCGTTGCCTGTGTTCTGTCTAACCCGGCCAGTACCGCATGCGATGGAGACGTGGTTTCGTCTACGACCTTTGATCCGGCGACGTCGCTACCCGTGACGCAGTCGAGCTCCGGCAGACTCATCCAGACGTTGACGTATAACGCCGATGGCACGGTGGCCACAGTCAAGGATGGCAACAACAACGTCACTGCCGCCAACAACTGGAAGCGTGGCATCCCGCAGGTGATCCAGTATCCGCCTACACCGGAAGCACCTGCGGGTGCGGTGGAGTCAGCGGTGGTCAACGACAACGGCTGGATTACCTCGGTTACCGATGAGAACGGCTACACAACTGGCTACGGCTACGATGCCATGGGCAGGCTGGCCAGCATCGTGTATCCAACGGGCGATAGCACGGCGTGGAACACCGAGTACTTCTATTTCACTCCAATCTCGCATGACGAGCATGGGCTGGCGCCAGGGCACTGGACGCTGCGTCGTCGTCTTGGTGATCGTCACGTAAATACTTACTTCGACGCAATGTGGCGGCCTGTGTTGGAGGAGTCTCTAGACTACGCCGACATCGGCGGCACACTGTCACAAGTAGTAAAAAGATACGACCATGATGGGAAGGTGATCTTCCAGTCCTACCCCAAGCGAGGTGTCGATAGGCCCAACGAATCCCAGGGTGTCCACACCATTTACGACGCGCTTGGACGCGTAACATCGGTATCCCAAGATAGTGAATTGTCGCCTAGCCTGTTGACGACGACGACCGAGTACCTGGCTGGCTTCATGACCCGTGTTACCAATCCACGTGGTAAACAGTCACTGACTATCTACCAAGCTTTTGATCAGCCAGCCTACGGTTCCCCGGCCGGAATCGATCATCCGGAGGGCGCGTCGACGGAGATATATCGCGATCCGCATGGCAAAGTCACTGCTCTGCGGCGTCGAAATGCCGATGCCAGCACCCAGGTTTGGCGGCACTACATCTACGATGCGTACCAGCAACTCTGTAAAGTGGTGGAGCCCGAGACGGGCGCTACCATCATGGATTATGACAATGCGGGGAATCTGCAATGGAGCGCAGCGGGCCTGCATCATCTGATGGGGACGACCAGCTGCGACACCATTGCTGGGCGGGATTCGGGGCGGAAGGTCACGCGGTACTACGATGCTCGGAGCCGGCTGCATCAGTTGCTATTCCCCGATGGTCGAGGCAATCAGCTCTGGACTTATGCGCCGGATGGCCTGCCTTCGCAGGTGACGGTATGGAATGACGCCGGAGGCGGGGCGCCGGTGGTAAGCGACTACGTCTACAACAAGCGACGCATGCTGACCGGCGAGTCGATTCATCAGCCGAACTGGTATGTATGGGGTCTGGGGTATGGCTATGACGCCAACGGAAGCTTGGCCACGCAAACTTACCCGACCGGTCTTGTCATCACCTACGCCCCCAATGCGTTAGGGCAGGCAACTCAGGCGCGCGATCAGTCCGGCTACTACTACGCGTCTGGTGCAAGTTATTACCCCAACGGCGCGATCAACCAGTTCACTTATGGCAATGGCATCGTGCATTCAATGGGTCAGAATGCGCGCCAGCTACCTCAGCGAGTGCTGAGTAGTGGTGGCGTTTCCGACTTGAGCTATTTCTACGATCCCAACGGCAATGTCTCTGTGATTGCCGATGAGACGCCGGGAAGGAATGACGGCACCTACAGCAGATGGCTGCACTACGATGGTCTGGATCGCCTGACTGATGCCGGCTCCTGCATGTTTGGCGGAGACTGCTGGCATCGTTTCACCTACGATGCAATCGACAACCTGAAATCCTGGAAGCTTCCAGGGGTGAAGGACTATGCCGAGTATGTCTATGACGCGCAGAATCGACTTGGAAACATCAAGAACAGCGCGGGTGCGACCACTATCGGCTTCGGCTACGACGTGCAGGGCAATCTGGCCAACAAGAACGGTAGTCAGTACACCTTCGATTACGGCAATCGGCTGCGCGAAGCATATGGTCCGACCGGGGCTGTCGGTGGGCCAGAGTGGTACCGCTACGATGCCCAAGGTCGGCGTGTTAATGCTTGGGGGACGTCTCTCAATTTGATTGCATCACAGTACAGTCAGTCGGGGCAGGTGCTCTACACGGAAGACTATCGCGCGGGAAAGAATTTCGAGCACATCTATCTCGCTGGGAGCTTGATCGCCGATAGGGTCTGGACGCACTCAACGCAGTCTCTTCAATCGCTGTTCAAGCACACCGACGCGCTGGGCAGCCCGATCGCGGTGACCAATCAAGCCGGCACCGTCATCGAACGGAACGACTACGAGCCCTACGGTGCCGTGATCGGCAAGCCCAACTACCAGGGCATCGGCTACACCGGGCATGTGCAGGATGCGGCCACCGGGCTGACGTATATGCAGCAGCGGTACTACGACCCGCAGGTGGGGCTGTTTCTGTCGGTGGATCCAGTGACAGCAGATGGCGATCCGGTGGGGATGTTCAATCGTTATAGGTATGCCGCCAACAATCCTTACCGCTTTACTGATCCGGATGGACGGGCGCCAAACCAAGCCCATGCAACAGGTTGGAATACTGTCTATTACGCACTCGGCGTCATGGATCTAAAGGGCTTAGAGGCGCGTCAATCGAAGACTACTAATGTCAAGAGATACCTCTATACGGAATCTTTTGGATGGGTCGATCTGAGGCACTTCGCGCGCACCGCATCGATGGTTTATGACGATGGGTTGAACTCTGAGTTTGTGCGCGCGGCTGGGGTTGCCAATGAGGCTGTTCAGTGGAGCAGGGAGTGGGGGGATAGTTACAGGAGCGGATTCTCGCCAGAAGACCTCTCTAGCAATGCAGCTGGGATCAGCTTTGGGAATTCCATTTCGCCGGAGTTGGGGCTGGCAGAAAGCTTCAAGCGTTGGGCTATCCAGAATGGAGCAAAGAACGCTGATGATTGGGGGATTGAGTTTGGTAATCTTCCTAGGCGTGACCCGATGTATCCTCCTGGGACGAAGGGCGCTGAAAGCAAAACGTCGTCCACGCCCACACACGAAGTGAAGAGGCCGGAACGGACCGATTGGAGGGATAAATATGTCGACTGGTACTGGTGAGAAAAAGACGCTGCTTCTCGGTAGGGCGGCGCCGATATCAGCGGTACTACTTTTTTTCCTGTCTCTTTTCATGACAATACCTCCAGTTCTATCAACTGGAGCGGATCAGCAAAATTTTTGGGTCGATGTAGGACTTTCGTCTTTGGTGTTTGCAGCGAGTCGAGTAATCTTGGTCCTGGCGAGACTAATGACGGCTACCCTTGCCGTTGCGGAAGTGGTGATATTCGGCTTGTTTTCGATAGCGCTCGCGGTCAGATTCTCCGCAGTCTGGTAAAAGCAAACAAGGGTCAGGGCATGTAGCTATGCCAACACGATAGGTCGGGATGAGCTTGCGAACCCCAACATCTGAAGTCTTGAGCTGGGTGTTTCGCTCGGCCCCTCCTGTGAGCTATTCGGGGGGGGGGGGGCTAGAAACGAAAAAACCCCGGAAGCCCGGGGTTTGATCTTGGTGCCGAAGGTGGGACTCGAACCCACACGCTTTTAAGGGCGGCGGATTTTGAGTCCGCTGCGTCTACCATTCCGCCACTTCGGCGCGGACGCGGAGTATAGCCGAACCCCGGCCCCCGCCGACAGGGGCAGGGGTTACGCCTCAGTTGACTTGGTCCGTCCCCAGCAACCGCTCGCCCCGGCGCTGCCAGCCGTCCGAGCCGGCCTCTTCCTCCGGCGTGAAGATGCCGCAGCGGACCATCGTGCGCTGGTACACATGCAGGCTCACCGCGATCGCCTTGTCGCTCGGGTTGCGGATGGTGTGGTACTCGTGCGGCGGGATCAGGCTCCCCGCCGAGCCCGTACCGGCCTCGATGGTGCCCGCCGGCACGAAGCGATAGCGCACATCGTCGTGCTCCGCCAGCTCGTACTGCGTGATCTCCAGGCGCCCGCGCCACACGCCCTCCACGCACCACATGCCCGAATGATCATGGATCTTCGTGCCCTGGCCCGGGCCCCACGTCATCGCGATCACGCTGTAGCCGTGCTCCGGACTGGTGTACAGCTCGCGGCGCGCGTAATGGTCGGAGATCGGCTCCAGCACGCAGGACGGCAGATGCACGTCCTCGTCGCAGATCAGTTCGCACAGCGACTTGCGCAGCGCATCGGTGACGGCACGGTCATCGCCGAGGGCGACGGCGGCGTCCAGCGACGCGATCAGCTTGTCGGCGCCGGGGAAATCGAGGGTCATGGGGCGAGCCCGGTGAAAGTGTGGGCCCATTTTAGCCGCGTGGAGCGGGGAGGGCGTCGTGCGGTGCGGGATGGGTTGGCCGTTCCCTCACCCCGCGCAGCGGGGAGAGGGTGCCCAGCGGGCGGGTGAGGGGTGAACGGAGACCGGATAGGTGTGCGCACGGGTGTTTGCCGCGCTCGCCCCTCATCCGCCTTCGGCACCCTCTCCCCGCTGCGCGGGGAGAAGGGAACAGCGAGGGCTCAGATCTCCGCCAGAAACCCTGCCACTGCGGGTCCGAACCGCTCGAAATCCACCAGAAAGGCATCATGCCCCTGCGGCGACTCCAGCGGCAGGAACTCCGCCTGCGCCCCACCGGCCGTCAGCCCCTCGGCGATCTGCTGCTGCTGTTGCAGCGGGAACAGGATGTCGGTGGCCGCCCCGATCGCCAGCGCACGCTGCACGCGGATCCTGGCCAGCCCCTTCATCACGTCGCCATCGGCGCGGTCCTCACCGGCGTATTCCGCCAGGTCGAACCAGTCCATCGATCGGCTGAGATAGAGATAGCAGTTGGGATCGAAGCGGCGCACGAAGCGGCGCGCATGGCCTTCCAGGTAACTCTCCACCTGGAACTCGAGCCCGAACGGCTCCTCGTCCGGACGGTCCGATTCGAGTCGCACGCGACCGAAGCGACCATCCCACTCCAGCGCCGAACGGTAGGTGATCACGCCCAGCTTGCGTGCCATCCGCATGCCGGATTCCGGATAGGTCTCGTCGTCGTATCGGCCGTGGTTCCACTTCGGATCCAGCCGGATCGCCTCGCGCTGCAGCGAGCGGATCGCGATGGAGAACGGCAGCGCCTGCGCACTGCCGGAGATGTTGATGTGCGTGCGCGCCGCGCCCGGGTGCAGCAGCAGGTAGGCCAGTGCGGTCATCCCGCCCATCGAATTGCCGATGATGCAGGCCAGTTGCTCGATGCCCAGCCCGCGCACCACGTCGAAGGCCGCGTTGGCGCCGTCTTCCACCGACAGCTCGGGGAAGTCGAGGCGGTACAGGCCACCCGTATCCGGATTCACCGAGGCCGGGCCCGTCGAGCCCTTGCAGCTGCCGAGCGAGTTCACGCAGACCACGAACCAGCGGTCGGTGTCGATCGGCTTGCCGGGGCCGAGCATCGCTTCCCACCAGCCCTCCGCCTCGTTGCCCGGATTGCGCGCCGCATGCGCATCCGGCGACAGCCCGGTGACGATCAACACCGCGTTGTCGCGGCGCTCGTTCAAGCTGCCCCAGGTTTCATACGCCATCCGCGCCCCGTGCAGCGCACCGCCGCGCTTCATGCGGAACGGCGAGGGCAGGGGATGGAAGCGCGTGCCGGGGGGGATGAATTCGGTCATCGCCGCAGTGTAGGCAATGCGGCGGGGCGATGCCATTTCATCGGTGCATCGTGGTGTTGCGGATGTTGAATGCCGTGATGCGCTGTTTCCCACTCCCCGCAGGCGGGGAGAAGGGAACAGCACACGGCAGCGCGTCGCTTTCCCTCGCCCTGCGCAGCGGGGAGAGGGTGCCCAACGGGCGGGTGAGGGGCGAACGGAGTGGGATGCCGGCGTTACGATCAGCGGTCAACGTGCCTCAATAACGCGAGGCGGAGGGTTCTGCGCGAAGAGCGCCCTCATCCGTTTTCGGCACCTTCTCCCCGCTGCGCAGGGAGAAGGAGAAGCGGCAGCGCGGTATGGTGTGGCCTTACGGCACCACGCGATCAATCGTCAGCGTGTAGCTGTTGCCGGCCTTGACGTCGGCAGTGACGGCAGCGGCTTCCAGATCGCCGGTCTGGGCGGCGGGGCCGCTGCCCTTTGCGATGCGGGCGACCAGGTGCACCTGCGGCAGCTGCGACAGCTTGAGCGTGGGCATGGGGCTGTCGCCGTCGCCGAGCGGCACGGTCACCGGGAAGGTATCTACCGGCAGGCGCTTGGCGGCGACCGGCATCGGCGGGCCGCCCATCTGGCGGGCGAACACGAACAGCGTGTCGCCCGGCGCCAGCTTGTCCTTCAGTGCCGGGGCCAGCTCAACGGTGACGGTGAGTAACGCAGGTGCCGCGTCGGTGACAGGCGCAGTGTCGGCAAGCGGCGGAAGGCCGGCGTCGGCACGGGCTTCGTTGATTTGCGTGCGCAGGGTGGCGGCCGTGTTGGGGTCGACCTTGGCCAGCAGGGGCTCCCAGGTCTTCGCCGCCTCGGCGTGCTTGCCTTCCTGCCGCTGCGCGAGGCCGAGGAACCACAGCGCGCGCTGGTGATCGGGATTGATGGCGATGGCCTTGTCCAGCAGTGCCATCGACTGCGCGTCGAGCTTGCGTTCGGCATTGTTGAACAGGCGCGCCTGCGCGGTTTCGACCAGCAGGTCGGCGTCGGTGGGCAGCAGCTGCACGGCGCGCTCGAAGGCTTTCTGCGCATCGTCGTAACGTTGCAGCGCCGCGTAGGACTTGCCCAGCAGGCGCCAGCCTTCCGGTTCATTGGGCTGCTTCGCGAGCTCGGCTTCGAGCTGGGTCACGGCATCGTCCAGCGTCGTGGGCATCGTGGCGGTGGCCTGCGGCGACAGCGCGGCAGGCGTGCCCACCACGCGGTACAGCGCGAACGTGGCGATGCCGAGCGCGGCGACGCCACCCAGCACCAGCCCGCGTGCATCGCGCCACAGCGGCCACAGCACCGCCAGCAGCACGGCGGCGGAAAGCACGATGGAGAGGATCACGAAGGTGGTCATCACCACTCCTGGTTGTCGTCGTCGGTGGTCGGCGCGGGTTGCTTCGCGCGCTTGGCGACGATCCGGCCGACCCACACGCCGCCGGCCAGCAACAGCAGCAGCGGCCCGAACCACAGCACGTAGGTGCCCGGTGCCATCTCCGGCTTGTACAGCACGAACTCGCCGTAGCGATCGACCAGGAACTGCTTCACCTGCGCGTCGTCCTTGCCCTGGCGCATCAGGTCGAGCACCTCACGCCGCAGGTCGTGCGCGATCTGTGCGTTGGAATCGGCCAGCGACTGGTTCTGGCACATCACGCAGCGCAGTTCGGCGGTCAGCGTGTGGAAGCGGGCTTCCTCGGCGGTATCCCGGAACTGCAGCGGCGTGGGGTCGCTGGCCTGGGCGAAGGAGGGCGCGGCGACGGCGACCAGCAGGGCCAGCAGCAGAGCGCGCAGCAGGAGCATCGGAGAGGCGTTCATCGGCCGGCTTCGATTTTTTCCAGCGCGGGGATCAACTGGTGGTCGATGATGGCCTGGTCGATGGCGCCGACGTGCTTCCAGCGGATCACGCCGTTGCCGTCGACGAGGAAGGTTTCCGGCGCGCCGTAGATGCCCCAGTCGATCGCCGCACGGCCTTCGATGTCGGCGATGACCATCATGTACGGATTGCCGAACTGCTCCAGCCAGCGCAGCGCATCCTGGCGCTCGTCCTTGAGGTTGTAGCCGATGAAGCGCACGCGCTTGGTCAGCGCGAACTTCGTCAGGATGGGATGCTCCACGCGGCATTCCGGGCACCAGCTGCCCCATACGTTCATCACGTAGGGCTGGCCCTTGAGGTCGGCGTTGGTCACGCGCTTGCCCGGTTCGTGCAGCAGCGGCAGGTCGAAGGCCGGTGACGGCTTGCCGATCAGCGGCGAGGGCAGGGCATCGCGGCCGGCACGGTCGGACTGCTTCACGCCGTAGTACAGCAGGCCCATCAGGCCGATGAAGAACAGGCCGATGATGATCAGCGCGAAGGTCATCGCGCCACGCGAGCGCGGCGGCGACGGCGACGGCGGGAGTTCGGACGCGTTGCTCATGCGGCATTGGCCTCGGGCTTGCGGTGGTTGCGGAACCGGCGGTCGGCGGCGGTGACGAAGCCGCCCAGCGCCATCAGGGCGGCGCCCAGCCAGATCCAGCGGACGAAGGGCTTGATGTGCACGCGCAGCGCCCAGGCGCCGTCGCCGAGCGGTTCGCCGATGGCGACGTAGACATCGCCGAGCACCCCGGGCCGGATGCCGGCCTCGGTCATCACCTGGCCACCGCTGGCGTATGCGCGCTTCTCCGGATGCAGCAACGTCACCGGCTTGCCATCGCGCAGTACCTGCACGTGACCCCGGTCGGAGAGGTAGTTCGGTCCCTGGGTTTCATCGACGCCCTGGAAGTGGAAGCCCCAGCGGCCGACCTCGACCGTCTGGCCGGGCTTCACCGCCAGTTCGCGCTGCACGTTGAGCGCTTCCACCAGCAGCGCGCCGACCAGGAACACGGCGATGCCGGTGTGCGCCAGCGTCATGCCCAGCATCTCAGGAGTGAAACGGCCGTTCGCGCGCAGGCGCGACCAGACGAAGCGCAACGTGCCCAGGCCAACCCACGCCGCACCGAGGATGCCGGCGGCGGCTTTCAGCTTTCCTTGGGGCGCCACGAACCAGGCGATGACGGCCAGTGCGATCGCCAGCCCGGCCCACGGCAGCAGCATGGCCAGCGGCTTGCGCAGGTTCTCGCGCTGCCACTTGGTGATCGGCCCGAACGGCACCAGTGCCACCAGCGGCGCCATCAGCACGATGAAAAGCAGGCTGAAGTACGGCGGGCCGACCGAGATCTTGCCCAGTTCCAGCGCGTCGGCGATCAGCGGGTACAGCGTGCCCAGCAGCACCATCGCGCAGGCGGCGGCGAGCAGCAGGTTGTTGGCCAGCAGCAGCGTCTCGCGCGAATTGGCGGCGAAGTACGACTTCTCCGATTCGCCCTCGGACAGCTGCGGTGCGCGCCAGGCGTACAGCAGCAGCGAACTGCCGATCACCACGCCCAGGAAGATCAGCACGAACAGGCCACGGGTGGGATCGGCGGCGAAGGCGTGCACGCTGGTCAGCACGCCGGAGCGCACCAGGAACGTGCCCAGCAGCGACAGCGAGAACGCGGCGATGGCGAGCAGCAGCGTCCAGCCACGGAACGCGCCGCGCTTCTCGGTGACCGCCTGCGAATGGATCAGTGCCGCGCCCACCAGCCAGGGCATGAAGCTGGCGTTCTCGACCGGATCCCAGAACCACCAGCCGCCCCAGCCCAGTTCGTAGTACGCCCACCAGCTGCCCAGCGCGATGCCGAGGGTGAGGAAACCCCAGGCGACGTTCGTCCACGGCCGCGTCCAGCGCAGCCAACGTGCGTCCACGTGGCCGTCGAGCAGCGCGGCGATGGCGAACGCGAACGGCACCACGAACCCGACGTAGCCCACGTACAGCAGCGGCGGATGGATGATCATCCCCGGGTCCTGCAGCAGCGGGTTGAGGTCGCGGCCTTCGCCAGGCGACGGCAGCAGGCGGATGAAGGGGTTGGAGGTGAAGATCAGGAAGGCGAGGAAGCCGATCGCGACCACGCCCATCACGCCGAGCACGCGCGCCATCACCACGTCCGGAAGACCGCGCGAGAACAGCGCCACGGCGCCGGTCCAGATCGCCAGCACCAGCGCCCACAACAGCAGCGAGCCTTCGTGCGAGCCCCACACTGCGGTGTAGCGATAGACCATCGGCAGCAGCGAGTTGGAGTTGCCCGCCACGTACTTGACCGAGAAGTCCTGCTGCACGAAGGCCACCGTCAGCGCGATGAAGGCCAGCATCACCAGCCACAGCTGTGCGTAGGCCGCCGGGCGTGCGACTTCCATCCATGACGCCTTGCCGCGCTGCGCGCCGGCCAGCGGCAGCACTGCCTGCAGCATCGCCACCAGCAGTGCCAGGATCAGCGCGATTTGTCCGAGTTCAGGCAGCATCAGTCATCCATTCCTGTACGCACGGAAGCAAAAGCGCCCCTCATCCGGCCTCCGGCCATCTTCTCCCCGCAGGCGGGGAGAAGGAGAGGAACAGCATGGTCGGGAAGGGGTGTGGCGGTTTGCACTCTTCGAGAGCGTCGTGCGTTCGAGTCCCTCTCCCTGCGCAGCGGGGAGAGGGTGCCGAAGGCGGGTGAGGGGCGAGCGGAGGTGTGGGGTGTCGACCACGCGGGAAGCGTCAACAAGCGCAGGGCACGAGGACGGCGAATGACAGGAAAAGCGCCCCTCATCCGCCCTCCGGGCACCTTCTCCCCGCGCGCGGGGAGAAGGGAAACGGCGATGGCAGCGGCGATCAATTCGCCGACCCCGCAGGTGCTGCAGGCACGTCGTGCTTCTGGTGCGCCTTGCCCATCTTGTCGGCGACTTCCTTCGGCATGTACGCCTCGTCGTGCTTGGCCAGCACGTCCTCGGCCACGAACACGCCATCCTGCAGGGTGCCGGTGGCGACCACGGCCTGTCCCTCGCGGAACAGGTCCGGGAGGATCTTGTCGTAGCGCACCGTCAGCTGCGCGTCGCCATCGGTGACGCGGAAGTGCGAGGTCAGCGAGCCGGCTTCGCGCTTGAACGAGTTCTTTTCCACCATGCCGCCCAGCCGGAAGCGGGACTGCTTGGCATCACCGCGCAACACTTCGGCCGGTGTGTACAGGTAGGCCACGTTGCGCTGCAGGGCCATCGCGATCAGCGCGGTGGCGATGCCGGCCACCACGACGGCGAGCAGCACGAACAGCAGGCGACGGCGTCGCACGGGATTCATCGGTCAGCGTTCCAGGTCGGTGGGGGCGGCGTTGCGGCGCGAGTCGCGTGCGACGCGCAGGCGGGCGGCGCGCAGCTCGCGGCGCACCTGCAGGCGCGGGGCGATGAAGTCCCAGGCCAGCACGGCGGCGAACACGGCGTAGGCGCCGATGACGTATTCCAGATAGCTCATGGGGCGGCTCCGTCCGACGCGAGTTTCGCCACCCAGGCCTTGCCGGCTTCGCGGTGCAGGTTGTCGGCGCGCGCGCGCGCCAGCAGCGAGCCGGCGAACCAGAACTTGGTGGCGATCACCATCAGTACCAGCGGCAGCAGCATGCTGTCGTCCATGCTGGACTCGCCGAACACGCGGATGGTCTGGCCCTGGTGCAGCGAGTTCCACCACACCACCGAGTAACGGATCACCGGCAGCAGCGCCACGCCGACGATGGCCAGCAGGCCGGCTGCACGCGCCGCGCTGCGGCGGTCGTCGATGGCGCCGTACAGGCCCATCACGCCGAGATAGAGGAACAGCAGGATCAGTTCGGTGGTCAGGCGCGGATCCCAGTCCCACCAGGTGCCCCACATCGGCTTGCCCCAGATGCTGCCGGTGGCCAGGGTGATGACGGTGAACGCAGCGCCAGTGGGCGCGCAGGCCATCGCCAGGATCTCGCACAGCTTGATGCGCCAGACCAGCGCGATGGCGGCATAGAACGCCATCAGGCCGAACACGAACATGCTCATCCACGCGCTGGGCACGTGGATGTACAGGATCCGGAAGCTGTCGCCCTGCTGGTAGTCGGCCGGCACCACGAACAGCGCCTGCCACAGGCCTACGCCGAACAGCACGAGCGCCGCCAGGTAGCACCACGGCGTCCAGCGCGCGGCGAAGCGGTCGAAGTAGGGCGGTGAGCCGAGTTGGTGGAACCAGCGGACGAGAGGATTCATGCGGCGGCGGTCTTCAGGTCAGGGCGATGCGGATCGCCGCGGCGGCGGCCAGCGGCGCCAGCAGCAGCGAGAGCAGCAGGCCGGCGGCCAGCCAGAGGAGGGCGCCGGAAGCATCCAGCCCTTGTGCGCTGGCGGTCACAGCCCCTGCGCCGAACACCAGCACGGGCACGTACAACGGCAACGCCAGCAGGGCGACAAGGATACCAGAGCGCCTCATGCCCACCGTCAGCGCGGCCACCACGGCGCCCAGCAGGCTCAGCAGCGGCGTGCCCAGCGCGAGCGTGGCCAGCAGCATCGGCAGGTCGCTGCGCGGCAGGTGCAGCATCTCGCCCAGCAGCGGCGTCACCAGCACCAGGGGCAGGGCGGTGGTGGCCCAGTGGGTCAGCACGCGCACCAGCACCAGCCACGCCAGCGGCACCGGCGCGAGGATCCATTGTTCGAGCGAACCATCTTCCGCATCGCCACGGAACAGCGTGTCCAGCGACAGCAGGCCGGCCAGCAGCACGGCGACCCACAGCACCGCCGGCGCCACCTTCGACAGCGCCTGCGGCGCGGTGCCCAGGCCGAGTGCGAACAAGACGACCACCAGCATGGCGAACAGGGCAGGTTGCAGTGCATCGCCACGGCGGCGCCACAGCAGTTGCACGTCGCGCGTGATCAGCGCGCGGGCGGTCTGGAGGAGCGAGGGCGCGGTGCTCATGCGCGAGCTCCCGGGAAGCAACCCCGTCCACCGCTTGCGGGGGAAAGGGCGGGGTGCGGCGGGTTCGAGGACACAGCCATCGGACTCATGACGCGTCTCCCCGCTCCAGCAGCAGCATGCGGGTCTGCACCGGTGGTGCGGCATACGCGCCGTGCGTGGTCACCAGCGCAGCGCCGCCGTCGCGCAGGTGCGCGGAGATCATCCGGTTGACCAGGGTGATGCCGTCCAGGTCGAGGTTGGCGTAGGGCTCGTCGAGCAGCCACAGCGGCGACGGCGACAGCCACAGGCGCGCCAGCGACAGCCGCTTCTTCTGGCCGGCGGAGAGCTGCCGCGCCAGCGCGTCCTCGTAGCCGGCCAGGCCGACCATCGCCAGGGCATTGCCCGGCATCTGCCGCGCGCGGCGACCGTGCAGGCCGCAGAGGAAGTTGAGGTTCTCCAGCGCGTTCAGGTCCGCCTTCAGTGCCGGCAGGTGGCCGAGGTAGGCCATCGCGTGGGCGCGACGCGCCGGGCCGGCGGGCTGGCCGTCGATGTCGATCTGGCCCGTATCGGCGCGCAGCAGGCCGGCCAGGACGCGCAGCAGGGTGGTCTTGCCGACGCCATTGCCACCCTGAACCAGCAGCGCCTCGCCTGCGTCCACGGCGAAGTCCAGCGGCCCGAACACCGGCTCGTCATTGCGCGAGAACGCCAAGGCGCGGGCGGCCAGCAACGGCGGATGGCGGGGAGCGGCGTCGGTCATCGGATCGGGCGTTCCCGGGCGGGAGGCTGGAGTGTCCTGGAGGCTCAATCGCCCATTCTAAACGGAGGGGCCGGTCCGGCCGCCTGCGACAGACGGTCGCGGTCCGTCACCCCACCCAGTCGGTATGCGGGTCGCCGTCGGCCTGCGCCGGTCGCGGCCACATCATGCGCAGGCGGACGGGCTCGCCGGCCTGCCAGAACAGGGTGCCGCCCTGGCCGAACTCGCGGGCCAGGGCATCGGCCTGCTCCGGAGTGGCATCCAGCACCAGGCACCCGTGTTCCACCATGCCGCCCCGGCTGTTGCAGCCCAGCGCGGGATGGAAGGACAGGCCCAGCGCCTGCACGCGGGCATGCAGGCGTTCCTGCGCGGCGTCATTGAGCGGGCGCGAGGTGTCGCCGGGCGGGGGATTCCATGCGGTGATGAACAGATAGCGGGTCGCCATGATCTGCCGCTCGACATCCGCCGCGGTCAGGCCGGTGCGGAACAGCCATTCCTGCCGCCCTACCGCCACGAAGTAATGCGCGGCTGCCCAGGCGGTGGCCAGACGTGCCCGTTCGGCCTCGGGAACCTGGTCGATGGCGTCGGGATCGCGGGAGTCGCCCATGGCCGCATCATCGCGCGTAAAGCGGAGCGCGTACACTCCGCCTTCCCCTTCATCGAGTGCCTGACCCGGGATGTTCCAGCCGCAGACCAAGCTGCCCAAGGTGGGCACCACCATCTTCACCGTGATGTCGCAGCTCGCCGCCGAGCACGGCGCGGTCAACCTGGGGCAGGGTTTCCCGGATTTCGCGGTGCCGCCGCGGCTGGTGGACGAACTGGATGCCGCCATGCGGGCCGGCCACAACCAGTACGCGCCGATGACCGGGGTGGCGCCACTGCGCCAGGCCATCGCCGAAAAGGCGCTGCGCTGCTACGGCCGCGAGGTGAATCCCGACACCGAGATCACCGTGACCAGTGGTGCTACCGAGGCCTTGTTCAACGCCATCCATGCGGTAGTGCGCCCGGGCGAAGAGGTCATCGTGCTGGACCCGGCCTACGACAGCTACGAGCCCGCCATCGACCTGGCCGGCGCGCGCGCCGTGCATGTCCCGCTGGATCCGCAGACCTTCGCCGTGGATTGGGACCGCGTGCGCGCGGCCATCACCCCGAAGACGCGCCTGCTGATCATCAACAGCCCGCACAACCCGTCCGGCGCGATGTTCGACGCCGCCGACATCCGCGCACTGGCCGCGCTGCTGGAAGGCACCGGCATCTACCTGATTTCCGATGAGGTGTACGAGCACATCGTGTTCGACGGGCGTCGCCACGAGTCGATCCTGCGTTACCCCGAGCTGGCCGCGCGTGCGTTCGTGGTGTCCAGCTTCGGCAAGACCTACCACTGCACGGGTTGGAAGATCGGCTATGCCATCGCACCGCCGGCGCTGACGGCGGAGTTCCGCAAGGTGCACCAGTACAACGTGTTCTGCACCTTCGCGCCGGCGCAGTTCGCCTTCGCCGCGATGATCCGCGACGAGCCTGAACACTACGAGCAGCTGGGTGCGTTCTACCAGGACAAGCGCGACCGTTTCCGCGAACAGCTGCTGGGCACGAAGTTCAAACCGTTGCCGGTGCCGGGTGGTTACTTCCAACTGGTGGACTATTCCGCCGTCAGTGACCTGCCGGATACCGAGTTCGTGAAGTGGCTGACCGTGGAACACGGTGTCACTGCGATCCCGCTGTCGCCGTTCTACGAAACGCCTCCGGCGGGCCAGCGCCTGGCGCGCCTTTGCTTCGCCAAGAACGAGGCGACGCTGGATGCGGCGATCGCAAGGTTGAAGAAACTCTGAGCCCTGTAGGAGGGGCTTCAGCCCCGACGCCTTTGCCGGAGTATCCGAAAGGCTGACGGAGAAGCGTCGGGGCTGAAGCCCCTCCTACAATGCACGTCCTTTTCGACAGGATCAGGAATACCGACACCATGCAGGACCTGCGCATTTCCCTGATCCAGGGCGAAACCCGCTGGCACGATCCGGCGGGCAACCGCGTCTACTACGGCGGGCTGATCGCGCCGCTCGCGGGACAGACCGATCTGGTGATCCTGCCGGAAACCTTCACCAGCGGCTTCAGCAACGAGGCCATCGACCAGGCCGAGGGCATGGACGGCGCCACGGTGGCGTGGATCCGCGAGCAGGCCGGGACCCTGGGTGCCGCGGTTACCGGCAGCGTGCAGCTGCGCACGTCGGAGGGGGTGTTCAATCGTCTGCTGTTCGCCACGCCCGACGGCGCGCTGCAGCACTACGACAAGCGGCATCTGTTCCGCTATGCGAACGAGCACAAGCGTTATGCGGCCGGCAGCGGGCGGCTGACGGTGGAATGGAAGGGCTGGCGGATCAATCCGCTGGTCTGTTACGACCTGCGTTTCCCGGTGTTCGCGCGCAACCGTTATGACGTGGAGCGCCCGGGCCAGCTCGACTTCGATCTGCAGATATTCGTCGCGAACTGGCCGGCGGCGCGTGCGTATCCGTGGAAGACGCTGTTGCGCGCGCGGGCGATCGAGAATCTCTGCTACGTCGCGGCGGTCAATCGTGCGGGCACGGATGGCAATGGGCACGAATACAGCGGCGACAGTGCGGTGATCGATTTCCTGGGGCAGCCGGTGGTGGAGTTGCCGGCAGGCGAGGGAGTGACGACGTCGACGATCTCGGCGGAGGCGCTGGCGGCGCACCGGGAGCGGTTCCCGGCGATGCTGGATGCGGACAGGTTCGAGCTGCGCTGAGTTGAGCCCCTCTCCCTGCGGCGACCGAAGGAAGTCCCTGTGGGAGAGAGGAGTAGGGGTGAGGGCTAACGGAGTCCATCGCCTGTGCGGGCCTTGGGCGCGTCCAAGGGGCGGGCCTTTGTTTCAGGTTTCTGGGCTTGGCGGGATGGTTCTTTTGGCGGACAGGCATGGTGCTGCTCGCCGCAGAGGCCTTCTTTCTTTGCTTGTGCAAAGAAAGAAGCAAAGAAACACACCCCAGGCGGCACGCCCTGCGCTTCGCTCCGGGTTCGCGAGCGGGCCGGGAATTTTCGTAAGGCACATCCCTGTGCCATACGAAAACGCCGCCCTCCATGGCGGCGCCCTGGGGGTTTTACCCGACCCTCTCGCCGTGCCTCATGGGGGCCCGAAAGCAACAGCCACAGCAAAGCACTTTCTACGGATATGCCCGGCCCAGCTTCGGGGCCCCTTAGGTCCGGCAGTCACGGCGGGTCAAACCCCGTAGGGGCGGCGCACAGGGATGTGCGTCGTTTCCGGATGACACAGGATGTGTCTTCCGGAAATTCCCGCCGGGACTGCGCACCCGCCGCTTGCGGCGGGCGGACTGCCGGGGGTGTTTCTTTTGCCTACTTTTCTTTGCACAAGCAAAGAAAGTAGGGACCCGCAGCGAGCGGCACCATGCGTGACCTCAAGCAGACCCGCACCGAAAGATGCACGCAACAGGTTCATCGCGCGTGAGCGTTTTCGGTGAGTCGCGGACGTTGTCAGGCCGTCGGTTGTCGGCGTGCGCTGACTCCGTTGGCCCTCACCCCAACCCCTCTGCCGCAGGGAGAGGGGCTTCAAGCGCAGGTAGGTCAAACAGGTCAGGTGCTTTTCTGCGGGAGGATCTGGCACACCGCCTGGCACATCACCAGCACGCGGCCCGCGTCGTCACGCACCTCGCCCGCGAGGAACAATTGATTGCGCGTGCGTTCCACCAACCGCGCATGGCAGGTGATGTGCGGCATGTCCGGTGTCACCGGGCGCAGATACTGCGTGTTGAGCGAGGTCGTGACGCTGGGCGGCGCGATCAGGTACGAGAACGGGCCCAGCGTGTTGTCCAGCGCGGCGACGATGAAGCCACCCTGCATGTGGCCGATCGGGTTCTGGTAGCGGGCCAGCACGGGAAAACGCATCGCCAGCGATTCGCCTTCCACGTAGGCGACCGGCTCGCCCTGCATGTCGAGCAGGCACGGCGGCGGAATCTGCAGGCGCGCGCCGGCAGGCAGGCGCGCGCGCAGCAGGGCATTGATGTCGTTGCCGTCGCTCATGGTGTGAAACTCAACTCGAATGAAGTGAAGAAAGGCGCGCGCCGTGGCGCCGACAGCGTCTTGCCCGCGATCTGCTTCTGCACGCAGATCGCCAGGGGCGTCGCGCCTTCCCGCCACGTGCGTACCACCTTGCCGGTGGCGTCCAGCTCCGCCACGATCACGAACGGCGAGGTGTCCGCCGTGGGGGTCGCGCATGCGCTGACGCCGGCATCGAGCGCGACGGCCTGCGCATCGCGCAGCGATGCCGCCTGCTCCGGAGCCAGCGCGGCTTCGTCGGCATCCGCGCGTTGCTTGGCTTGCGTGTAGTCGAGCGTTGCCTGTGCGTGCGCCGCAGGGGCGCAGCACAATCCGAATGCGAGCAGGAGGTGTTTGATCACTGGCTACTCCTCACGGCGCCTTCGGCGGTTCGACCCGCCAGATCTTGCCATCGTCTTCGTCGGTGACCACGTAGACGTTGCCGTCCGGCCCGACGCGGACGTCGCGCACACGCTCGCCGATCTCGTTGAGCAGGCGTTCTTCGCCGACGATCTTGTCGCCGTCCAGGGTCAGGCGGATCAGGTTGCGTTCGGCCAGCGAGCCGAGGAACAGGCTGTCGTTCCAGGGGCTCTCCGGGCGTCCGGTATAGAACGCCATGCCGGACACGCCGGGGGATTTCTCCCACAGGTGGTGCGGTTGTTCCATGCCGTCCTTCGCCTTGCCCACCGCTTCCGGAATCGGCTGGCCGGAATAATTGATGCCGTGGGTGATGACCGGCCAGCCATAGTTCTTTCCAGGCTGGGGCAGGTTGATCTCGTCGCCACCGCGCGGGCCATGCTCACTCTGCCAGAGCGTGCCGGTGCGCGGGTCGCGCGCCATGCCCTGCATGTTGCGGTGGCCGTAGCTCCAGATTTCCGCACGCGCTCCGGATTGGCCGACGAAGGGATTGTCCTGCGGCACGCTGCCGTCCAGGTTGAGGCGCACCAGCTTGCCCTGCAGCTTGTCGAGTTCCTGCGACATCGCGCGCTTGTTGCGCTCGCCCTGGCTGATGAAGAGGTGGCCGGCATCATCGAAGACCAGGCGCGAGCCGAAGTGGTTCGGGCCATCGACCTTCGGTTCCTGGCGATAGATCACCTTGACGTCGGCGAGCGCGCCGTCGGCCAGCGTGCCGTAAGCCACTGCGGTGCCTGCGGTACCGTTGTCGCCCGGCTCGGCATAGCTCAGGTAGATACGCTGGCTGGTGGCAAAATCCGGCGCGGGCACCACGTCGAGCAGGCCGCCCTGGCCGGTGGCGAAGACCTTGGGCACGCCCGTGACCGGCGCGGACACCGCGCCGTCGGCACCGACGCGGCGCAACTGCCCGCTGCGTTCGGTGACGAGCATGCTGCCGTCGGGCAGGAACGCGAGCCCCCAGGGATGATCCAGGCCGCCCGCCACCTGCGTGGCCCGGACCTGGCCCTTGGCACTGGTCAGCGTCTGCGCGGGCTGGCTCGCGGGCGCAGGCTGCTCCGCAGCGGCGGTGGCGTTGCCTTTGGCTTCACCGTTCGCGGGCGAATTGCACGCAGCCAGGGGCAGCGCGAGAAGCAGGGCGGTGGCGAGTCGATGGGATGCGTTGCGCAACGTCGTATCTCCTGTGGGGAACTTAATCAGCGGTAGCCGGCAGCCTGCAGTTCGAACAGTTCGGCGTAACGGCCGCCTTCGGCCAGCAGTTGTTCGTGGGTGCCGCTGGCTTCCAGGCGTCCTTCATTGAGGACCAGGATGCGGTCCGCCATGCGTACGCTGGAGAAACGGTGCGAGATCAGCACCGCGGTCCGATTGTCCGACAATTCCTTGAAGCGTTGGAAGACCTCGAATTCCGAGCGCGCGTCCAGCGCGGCGGTCGGTTCGTCCAGGATCATCACCTGCGCATCGCGCATGTACGCACGCGCAATGGCGATCTTCTGCCATTGTCCGCCGGACAGGTCCACGCTGTTCTTGAAGCGGCGCCCGACCATCTGGTCGTAGCCCTGGGGCAGCCCGGCGATCACTTCGTCGGCCATGGAGCGCGCGGCGGCGTCGCGGATACGGGCCTGGTCGTGCATGGCGTCGATCTGGCCGACGCCGATGTTCTCGCCAGCGGTCAGGTGGTAGCGGACGAAGTCCTGGAAGATCACCCCGATGTTGGCGCGCAGTTCGTCGATGTCGTAGTCGCGCAGGTCGCGCCCATCCAGCAGGATGCGGCCTTCGTCCGGGTCGTACAGGCGCGCCAGCAGCTTGACCAGCGTGGTCTTGCCGGCGCCATTCTCGCCGACCAGCGCCAGCACTTCGCCGGCACGCAACTCGAAGTCCAGACCACGCACCGCCCAGCGTTCGGCGTCGGGATAGCGGAAGCCCACGTTCTCGAAGGTGAAGCCACGGGTGATCGGTTTCGGTACCGGGACGGGATGCTCGGGCGAGGTGATCTCGGGTTCGATCTCGAAGAATGAAAACAGGTCGTCCAGGTACAGCGCCTGGCCCGCGACCTGCGAGAAACCCACCAGCAGGCCTTCCAGCAGCTGGCGCAGGCGGCGGAAGCTGCCGGCCAGGAAGGTCAGGTCGCCGATGCTGAAGTCGCCGCGCACCGTGCGCCAGGCGATGTAGCCGTACGCCACGTAGTACCCCAGCGTGCCCAGCGCCGCCAGCAGCGTGCCCCAGACCGCGCGACGTCGTGCCAGCGCGCGGTTGGCGATGAAGAACTTGTCGGCCAGGGTGCGATAACGGCTGATCAGGAAGCGGTGGAGATTGAAGATCTTCACCTCCTTCGCGGTTTCCACGCTGGCACCCATCTGCCGCATGTACTCCAGCTGCCGGCGCTCCGGCGTCCACTGGAAATTCAACGAGTAGCCCACCGCATTGAAGTGCGCCTCGCCGATGAAGGCGGGGATCAGCGCCACCGCCAGCAGCACCATCAGCCACGGCGCGTAGACCAGCAGGCCCGCGGCGAAGCCGACTACGGTGATGGCGTCCTGCACCTGGCCGAACAACTGGCTCATCAGGTTCATGCGGCCCATGGTCTGGCGGCGCGCGCGGTCCAGCTTGTCCTGCAGGTCCGGGTCTTCGAAGTCCTCCAGGTCCAGCGTGGCCGCGTGTTCCATCAGGCGGATGCTGGTGGCGTTGGTGAACAGCTCCGACAGCAGGGCGTCGGCATAGCTCACCATGCGGCCCAGCAGGTCGGACAGGATCGCGAGTGCGAACTCCACGGCCAGCAGCCACAGCAGGTGGTCCAGCACACCGCTGCGCCACGCGGCCATCAGGCCTTCCTGCGGCACGCCGGCGCCGACCAGGCGGATGGCTTCGTCGATGATCAGCTTGCCGATGTACAGCGTGACGATGGGCAGCAGCGCGCGGATCACGCGCAGGCCCAGGCTGGCGGTGGTCAGGACACGGCTGGTCTGCCAGATCTGGCGCAGGAAGGGCACCAGGTTGCGCATCGCATCGAAGCGCTCACGCAGGTTGGGCTTGTTGGCAGGGCGCGGGGCGGCGCCCTTGGGCTTGCCCGCGGGCGGGGGTGACGAGGCCATGCGTGGATTGTGCCTGCCCCGGATGGATTTGGGGTGAAAGCGCGGCTGCCTGCGGTGTGGGAGCGACGTCAGTCGCGATCAGGCATTGCATCTGTCCAGTCGCGACCGACGTCGCTCCCACAGGGGCGTCAGGGGCATCATCGGGAAGCGACGCGGATCGCGACTGGAAGTTCTCCGTGCATCCGTATCCAGTTGTTCGGGGAAGCGGTATGACCCCGTTCGACCGGACCTCTCCAGGTGACGGACAACTCCAGCCGCGATCCGCGCCGCCTCGCACCATGCTCAGCGCATCGCGACCGCCAGTGATGCCGGCTGGATGCTGACCGCCTGCCCGGGTTCGATGCGTTCGCCGCCACGCACGATCAAACGGTCGCCGACGCGCACATCGCCGGTCACCTCCACCAGGCCATCGACTTCGGCGCCGGTTTCCACCGGCAGGCGTTCGGCCTTGCCGGCGCCATCCACGCGCATCACGAAGTCGCCTTCGCGACGCAGCATCACCGCGTCGCGCGGCACCGCGACCACGCTGCGCGTGCCTGCGCTGGGAAGTCCGACATCCACCGCGCTGCCCACCGGCATCTGGGTGGCATCGATGGCGATGCGCAGTTCCAGCTGACGCGAGGATTCGTCGCCGACCGGGACCAGGGCGGTCACCGGCCACGCGCGCTCGGTGTCGCCCGCGCGCACGAGCACCGAGGTGCCCGTACCCAGGTGCTGCGCCAGGTCCACCGGCGCACGCACACGGACTTCCTGCGACGCCGTGTCCACCAGGCGCGCCACGGACGCGCCGGTGGTCAGGTATTCGCCCAGTTGGGTGTGGCGTTCGGCGACGATCCCGGTGAACGGAGCGCGCACCACCATCTGCTCGCGCTGGTGACGCGTCTGCGCCAGTTGCGCGAGCGCGCGCGCACGCTCCTGCACCAGCATGTCGCGATCGGCCCGCAGTTGTTCGTACTGCGCACGCGCGATGTTCTGTTGTGCGGCCAGTTGCGCGTAGCGCTGTTCCTGCCGGGCCGCAAGATCGAGCTGGGCCTGGATGCGGGCCAGGTCGGCGCGGCCTTCCTGTTCGCGCAGTCGCAATGCCGTGTCGTCCAGCACCGCCAGCGCCTGGCCGGCGCGTATGCGTTCGCCCACCTCGACCACCTCGACGACGCGCCCGCCCTGTTCGCTGGCGACGCGCGCGTCCTGCCGGCTGATCACGCTGCCGGGCGACCAGTGGCGCGGCGCGAATTCCGCGGTCACCGCCGGGGCAACGCTGACGATGGCCGGCGGTGCGTCAGGCTTCACCGGCGCGCTGGCATCGGCGTCCAGCTTGAGCAGGGGCAGGGCGAGGACGCCGGCCAGCGCGACGGCGATCAGGGTCTTGTGCAGGGTGCGCATGTCGTTTTCCAGGAAGGGGGAGGGGATCAGGTTGCAGGGGAGGGAAGCGGCGTGGCGGGGGTGTCGCGTACATCCGCGCGGGCAGCGCGTGTGCCAGCCAGCCGCAGCAGGGCGGGCACCAGCACCACGGTGAACAGCAGGCTCAGCGCCACGCCGCCCACCGAGACCGCCGCAAGGCCGCGGTAGATCACCGCGCCGGGGCCGGGATTGATCGCCATCGGCAATGCGCCCAGTACACCGGTCAGCGCCGCGATCAGGATCGGTCGCAGGCGTTGGTCCAGGGCCTGTTTCAGCGCTTCGTCCAGTGATGCGCCGCCCGCCTGGGCCTCGCGCGCCTGCGCCACCAGCAGGATGGCGTTGTTGATCACCATGCCCAGCAGCATGATGAAGCCGATCATCGACAGCAGGTCCAGGGTCTGTCCGGCCGCCACGTCGAGCACGCGCAGGCCCAGCACGCCACCGAGCACCGCCATCGGCAGGGTCGCCATGACGAAAGCGCTGTCGCGCAACGACTTGAACATCGCCGCCATCAGCATGAACAGCACCACCAGCGCGATCACGAAGTTCGTGCCCATGCTGCGCACCACTTCGCCGAGCCGGTCGGCACTGCCGGAAATCCGGATGGCGGCATCGGGGGGCAGTCCGTCGCGCAAGGCAGGCACGATCTCGTCATTGACGATGTCCAGCGCTTCTTCCAGCGACATCACGGCCGGGGGATCGACGGTCAGCGTCACCGTGCGGCGACGGTCGATGCGGCGCAACTGGTTGGGTGCGAGCACCGTTTCCACCTGTGCGAGTTCGGCCAGGCTCAGTACGCCGCCCTGGGGTGTCGCCAGGGGTGCGGCGCCCAGCCGTTCGACATCGTCGGCGCGGTCGCTGCGCAGGATGATGGCGAGCCGTCGGTCGCCGTCGAAATGCTCGCCCAGCCACTGGCCATCGCCCAGCGCACGTACGACGGTGCCCAGCTCGGGCCGCCGCCAGCCCGCTTCTGCCAGGCGGCGGTCGTTCGGATTCACCCGCAGTTCCGGCGTGCCGGCATCGGCACTGGGCCACGCCTGCACGTTGGCGCCGGCGAAGCGCTCCGACAGCAGCTTGCGTCCTGCTTCCGCCGCCCGGGCCAGTGCGTCGCCATCGCTGTGCTGCAGGTGGATGGCGATGGCGCGTGCCGATCCGCCGAAGCTGCCAAACAGTTCGCCTTCGCTGGCGAAGGCGCGCGTGTCCGGAAAGCCGACGACGATCTCGTCGCGCACGATGCGTTCCAGCTCGCCGATATCGGCGGGATCGACCACGCGCGCGCCGAGCGAACCACCACCCGGCCACAGGTTGAGGTACCAATTGCTCAGCTGCGGCCCCTTTTCGCCCTCCAAGTACGGGCGCATGCGCTCAAGCACCACGGGGGCGATCTCGCGGTTCACGCGTTCCGGGCTCATGCCGGGCGGGAAGTTGAAGAAGGCATCCACCGCGGCACGCTTCACCGGCGGCAGGTAGTCGATCTGCGGCATCAGCAGCGTCGCCAGCAGCACGGGCGCGAGCACCAGTGCGCCGACCCACGCAAGCTGACGCGGGCGACCCTCGGTGACACGCAGTGCCCAGTCGCTGACGCGCGACCAGGCACGGTGCTGCGTGGCATCGCCGGGACGCGTGCGCAGCCAGCTGCCGGCGGCGGCGGGCAGCACGGTGACGGCGATCAGCAGCGAGATCCCCACCGCGATGGAGATGGTCAGCGCCAGGTCGGCGAACAGTTGGCCTTCCACGTCATCCATGAAGATCACCGGCAGGAACACAGCCACGGTGGTGAGCGTGGACGCAACCAGCGCGCCGCCCACCTGGCGCGTGCCCTCCAGGGCGGCGCGCGCTGCCGGCATGCCTTCCTCGCGCAGCCGCACGATGTTCTCCGCGACGACCACGGCGGCATCCATCACCATGCCGACCGCGAACGCGAGCCCCGCCAGCGAGATGACGTTGAGGCTGCGGCCGGTGAGCTGCAGCACGATGAAGGTGGCCAGCAACGAGATGGGAATGGCGCACGCGATCAGTGCGGTGGCACGCACGTCGCGCAGGAACCACCACAGGCAGCCGACCGCGAGCAACACGCCGACGGTGAGGCTGCCCGACAGCAGGCCGAGTGCGCGGTTGATGAACACCGAGGCATCGAAGCTCTGCGCGATCTCCAGCCCGAGCGGCTTCAGTTCCCGTTCGCGAACGTCCGCCACGACGCGCTTCACTTCATCCAGCGTGTCCAGCACGTTGGCCCCGTTCTCGCGCAGGATGCGCAGCCCGATGGCGGGGTTTCCGTTCTGGTAGGCGAAGAAGCGCTGCTCCGGCCGTTTCACTTCGACGCGTGCGACATCGCCAAGCCGTACCGGCCGGCCATCGCGCCAGGCCAGGATCAGTTCGCCCAGGGCCTCGGGCGAATAGCGCCCGGCGAAACGCAGCACGTACTCGCGCCGCCCGGCTTCCACCACGCCGCCGGACACATCGGTGGCGCGCGCCGCGACGGCGGCGACATCGGGAATCTGGATGCCCAGCGCGGCGGCACGTTCCAGATTGAGGGTGATGGTCAGCTCTTCCTCGGCGCCACCGTTGATCTCGACGCCGGCCACCCCTTGCACCGCGGAGATGCGCGGGACGATGCGATCCTCGATCATCTGCCGGTAGTCGAGGATGTCGCCGCGCGTGCCCGGCAGCTTCTGCACGAAGAAATAGGTGAGCGAGTTGTTGGCATTGTCGGCGCCCGCCTGCACCACGGGCGGTGTCGCATCACGCGGCAGCGGCTGCAGCCGGTTCATACGCGACAGCACCTCCACCAGCATCGCGTCCATGTCGCTGCCGACGGCGAAGGTGAGGTTGATGAAGCTGTTGCCCGCGTTGACGTTGGAGGAGATTTCCTCCAGCCCGGGCAGGCCCTGCATCACGGCTTCGATGGGTTCGACGATCTCAGACTCCATCTCCTGCGGCGATGCCGCGCGCCAGCCGGTCTGGATCGACATCTGCGGCCGCTCGATGTCGGGAAACAGCTGCAGCGGCAGCTTCATCAGGCTCATCAGGCCGAAGGCACAGACCATGGCGACGACCACCGCGACGGCAGCGGGATTGCGCAGGGAGGCTTCGGTGAGTTTCATCGTACAGGTCCGCTCTGGTCTCGGCGGAGCGCACGATGCGCGCGTCTTCCGTGATGGTTATGGCCCGAAAGTCATGCCGCGTGCCGTATTGCGGCAAGTGGTGGAGCGGGCGCGATGAACCGAAGATCGAGAATCCGCGTTACGCCGGGTTGGCACTGATGTAGGAGTGACGTGAGTCGCGACCGCACGCGTCGGATTTCGCCGCGCCTCGACAGAGGGCGCGATGTCGGCATGTCGAGATCGATTCGCGCGCTTCATGTGCCACGGCAATGGCAGCCGTGCGGTCGCGACTCACGTCGCTCCTGCAGAAGAACGGGTTACAGCAACACCGCCAGCTTGTCGCGATGGCTGCGCGACAGTTTCAGTTCCTGGCCGCAGTCCAGCCGCAGGAAGCTTTCCCCGTTGGTATGCGGCCGCATCTCCACCACCCGGCGCGCGTTGACGATGGTGGAGCGGTGGATGCGCGGGAAACGCTGCGGATCCAGCTGCTTCTCGAGCTCGCGCATGGTGGCGCGCAGGATCAGGGTCGTGCCGGTCTGGCCTTCGCCATCCACGTGGATGCACATGTAGTCGCCCGCGGCATCGATCCAGCGGATGCTGTGCAGGTCCACGCGCACGGTGCGGCCGCCATCGCGGATCGCGAGCTTTTCCTCGCGCCGCAGCAGATCCAGCGCATCGGGCTTGAGGGCGTCGTCCAGGTGCAGGGGGGGACGGCCGCTCAGTTCGCCCAACAGGCCGAGCAGGGTGGCGCAATGGCCGCTGGCCTCGCGCTGCGCGCGCGCCTGGCGCACGCGCGACAGGGCCTGCGCCAGCCGTGAATCGTCCACAGGCTTGAGCAGATAGTCGGTGGCGGAGGCCTCGAAGGCACGGATGGCGTAATGGTCGTAGGCGGTGACGAACACCACCAGCGGCATCTCGCTGGCGGGAATCGCGCGCAGTGTCTGGAAGCCGTCCATCCCCGGCATCTGCACATCGAGGAACACCAGGTCCGGTCGGTGTTCGCGCAGACCGGCGATGGCCGATGCGCCATCGCCATACTGGCCGACGATGTCGATGTCGGCATGCGCGGCCAGGCGGATTTCCAGCCCGCGCCGCGCTAGTGGTTCGTCGTCGACGATGAAGGCGCGCAATCGTGCCGGGCGGGGCAGTGAGGTGGCGTGGTCCATCGGCTCAGTCCGCCAGCGTCTGCGAGGTTTCGAACGGCAGGCGCAGGGTGACTTCGATGCCGCGCTCCAGGTTGCGTACGGAGAAGCCACCGGACCCGCCGTACAGCACGCTCAGGCGTTCGCGCGTATTGCGCAGGCCCACGCCCTTGCCGGGCGGCAATTCGTCGCCTTCCAGGCTCCCGCAGCCGGGCCCGTCATCGGTGACGCGCAGCACCAGTTGCGCGCCGTCCCGCTCGGCTTCGATGCGCAACAGGCCACCTGCGACCTGCTTGGCCACGGCGTACTTGATGGCGTTCTCCACCAGCGGTTGCAGCAACAGGCTGGGCAGCAGCGCACGCCAACAGTCCTCGTCGATATCGGTCTCGATGCGCAACCGTTCGGCGAAGCGGATTTTCTCGATGTCCAGGTACAGCGTCAGCGCATCGAGTTCCTGACGCAGCGTGACGCGCTGCATCGGGTCGTTGTCCAGCGAGTGCCGGAGGAACGACGACAGGCCCTGCACCATGCGGTTGGCGGTGGCATTGTCGCGGTCCAGGATCAGCGTGGAGATCGCGTTGAGCGTGTTGAACAGGAAGTGCGGGTTGAGCTGGTAGCGCAGCATTTTCAACTGCGCCTGGTGCGCCATGCTGCGTGCGGCCAGCGTGCGCTCGGTTTCGCCCTGCAGTTGCTGGTAGTACTTGATGCCCATGTACGCGCCGACCCACGCCAGCACCACATAGATGTAGCCGAGCGAATAGGCGATGAACTCCAGGCGGGTGGTCGGCTTGCAGGTCTCGCAGAAGTCGACCAGGACTTCACGGGTGACGAAATCGATCAACGCCGAGCTGGCCAGGACCACCGGAATCATCAATGCCAGCAGCTGGCGGGGCGGCAGGCTCCAGTAGGTCCTCAGCAGGAAGCGCAGGCCCAGCGTGACCAGTGCGCCCATGGTGGCGGCGGTCGCGGGCACCACCCAGTAGCCGGACGGCTTGCCGTGGGCGACGGCATACAGGCAGCCCTGCGCGAAGTAGGCGCCCCAGCCCGACAGGTGCAGAAGCCAGAAGACGCGCTGGCGGGGCAGGTCCAGCGGATGGGAGGTGGCGATGGCCATGGTGTCGATCAGGACGCAGGTGGCGCCATGCTAACGCCACCGGGCGCGGCGGTCCGCACGGTTCGTCGGCGCCGGGCCACGCTTGGGCGCAAGGCGGCCGGCGTTGGGCTACTTCAGCGGACCGGGCGGCTCGCCATCGCCACCGGACTGCAGCGCCACCGGCAGGTGCCAGCCATAGGTCACCGCCATCATGCGCAGGCCGAAGCACAGCCCGGCGCCGACGAGGGCGCAGGGCACCGCAGGCAGGGCGAGCCAGTGCCCCGTTGCCACGATGAGCGCGCCGGCCAGCGCGGCCACCGCGTACAACTCGGCCTGCAGCACCAGCGGCACCTGCGCCAGCAGCAGGTCACGCAGGATGCCGCCGCCGATGCCGGTCAGCATGCCCATCGCCGCCGCCATGGGCGGGGACAGGCCGTATTCCAGCGCCTTCTGGGTGCCAGCCACGGCAAACAGCGCCAGCCCCATCGCGTCGAACATGCGTACGGGATGGTGGAGTTTCTCGATCAGCGGTGCGCGGAAGAAGGTCACGATGCCGGCTGCCAGCGAGGTCACCGGATAGCGCCAGTCGCTGAGCGCGGCCGGTGGCGTGGCGCCGATCAGCAGGTCGCGCATGATGCCGCCGGCGGTGGCGGCCGCGAAGGACAGCACCAGCACGCCGAAGATGTCCAGGCGACGGCGCACCCCCATGGTCGCGCCACTCAGCGCGAACACGAAGGTGCCGACCAGATCGAGGATGAGGACCAGGGCTTCCATGCCGCCATTGTGCCGCCGTGGTGCGTGCGGGGCGAGCATGCACCGCCCCGCGACGCCACGTCGGATCAGGGCAGGATCGGCTGCATGCCCACGCCCAGCCGGTTCCAGGCGTTGATGGTGGCCACGGCCATGGTCAGCTCGGCGATGCCGTGCTCGTCGAAGTGCTCCTTCAATGCCTCGTACGTGGCCTCGGCGGGGGCGCCCGTCGGCAGGGTGGTCAACTGCTCGGCCCACGCCAGCGCCGCGCTTTCGCGGGCATCGAAGAAGCGGCTGTCGCGCCAGCCGGCGACGGTGTCGATCTTGCGTGGCTCCACGCCCGCCTTGCGCAACGCGCTGGCATGCATGTCCAGGCAGAACGCACAGCCGTTGATCTGCGAGACGCGAAGGAAGATGAGTTCGAGGAACTCCTTGCCCAGCGCACCGTTGTGGAGCGCGGTGCTTGCGGCGTAGAGGCCGCGGAACGCCTCGGGAACGTGCTTGGGATACTCGACGCGATGGAACTTCTTGGTCATGGCAGTGCTTCCGTGACGGCCACGGTGGCCGCCTTCACTACCAGGACGCGCCACCGTCCTTCGCCGTGACAGCCGTGCCCAACTTGTCCGGATTGGCGACGGTGAACAGCTCGCTGATGCGTTCGCCATCGCTCACGGCCACCATCACCGCTGCCAGCGCGCCGTCGCGGTAGCGCAGGATGGCGGGTTCGCCATTGACCGTGCCCATCCGCCACGCGATGGCTGGATCGTGCCGCCGGTAGACCGCCCAGAACAACCGCGCGATGCGCGCCGCCCCCAGCAGCGGACGGATCACGGCCACCGCCTTGCCGCCGCCATCGGACACCAGGCGCGCGTCTTCGCTCAACAGGGCGGTGATCGCGGGCTGGTCGCCGCGCTGCGCCGCGCGCATGAAACGCTCCAGCAGATGGCGATGGTGTTCGGGCGCCACATCGAAGCGGGGACGACCGGCCTGCACGCGCTCGCGGGCGCGATGGACCATCTGCCGGCAATTCGCCTCGCTCTGGCCCAGCAGCGGCGCGATCTGCGCGTAGTCGTAGTCGAAGGCCTCCTTCAGCAGGAAGGCCGCGCGCTCCTCCGGGCCCAGCCGTTCCAGTACGGCGAGGAAGGCCAGCGAAACCTGCTCGGCGACCTCGGCCGAATGCTCGGGGGTCGGGGATTCGTCGATCTCCGACGGGGCGGGCAGCCAGGGGCCGGTGTAATGCTCGCGCTGCACCCGAGCGGCGCGCAGCCGGTCGATGCCCAGCCGGGCGGCTGCGGTGACCAGCCAGGCCTCGGGGTCGCGGATTCCGGTCTTGTCCGCCTGCTGCCAGCGCAGCCAGGTGTCCTGGACCACGTCCTCGGCGTCGCTGCGGCTGCCCAGCAGCCGGTAGGAGAGCCCGAACAGGCGGGAGCGGTGGGTTTCGAAGGTGGTTTCGGCGTTCATGCGACGAAAGACGGGCGAGGGCGCCGGCGCGTGACAGCCAGCCGGGGTATCACTTTGGCCTAAAATGGCCGCTTCCGCCCGCGACCCCACCGGCAGCCCCGGCATTCCGCTCCCATGACCTCGATCAAGCAAGAAGACCTCATCCAGTCCATCGCCGATGGCCTGCAGTACATCAGCTATTACCACCCGGTCGACTACATCAAGAACCTCGCCGCCGCCTACGAGCGCGAAGAGTCGCCGGCCGCGAAGGACGCCATCGCGCAGATCCTGATCAACTCGCGCATGTGCGCCGAGGGCCACCGCCCGATCTGCCAGGACACCGGCATCGTCACCGTGTTCCTCGAGATCGGCATGGACGTGCGCTGGGACGACGCCACGATGGGTGTGGAGGACATGGTCCACGAAGGCGTGCGCCGCGCCTACAACCATCCCGACAACAAGCTGCGCGCCAGCGTGCTGGCCGACCCGGCCGGCAAGCGCACCAACACCAAGGACAACACGCCGGGCGTGGTCAACGTCAAGGTCGTGCCGGGCAACACGGTCGATGTGATCGTCGCCGCGAAGGGTGGCGGTTCGGAGGCGAAGTCGAAGTTCGCGATGCTCAATCCGTCCGATTCCATCGTCGACTGGGTGCTGAAGACCGTGCCGACGATGGGCGCCGGCTGGTGCCCGCCGGGCATGCTCGGCATCGGCATCGGCGGCACCGCCGAGAAGGCGATGCTGCTGGCGAAGGAATCGCTGATGGAGCCGATCGACATCACCGACCTGCAGGCGCGCGGCGCATCCAACCGCGCCGAAGAACTTCGGCTGGAACTGTACGAGAAGGTCAACGCGCTGGGCATCGGCGCGCAGGGCCTGGGCGGTCTGACCACCGTGCTCGACATCAAGGTCAAGGACTACCCGACCCACGCGGCCAATCTGCCGATCGCGCTCATCCCGAACTGCGCCGCCACCCGCCACGCGCATCTCACGCTCGATGGCAGCGGCCCGGTGATGCTGGACCCGCCCTCGCTGGAAGACTGGCCGGAACTGACCTACGACGCTTCCAAGGGCCGTCGCGTCGATCTCGACACGCTGACCCGCGAGGACGTGGCCAGTTGGAAGCCCGGCGAAGTGCTGCTGCTCAACGGCAAGCTGCTGACCGGCCGCGATGCCGCGCACAAGCGCATGGTCGACATGCTCAACAAGGGCGAGGCCCTGCCGGTCGATCTGAAGGGACGCTTCATCTACTACGTCGGCCCGGTCGATCCGGTGCGCGACGAGGTCGTCGGCCCGGCCGGCCCGACCACCGCCACCCGCATGGACAAGTTCACCGAACAGGTGCTGGCGCAGACCGGCCTGCTGGGCATGGTCGGCAAGGCCGAGCGCGGCCCGGCGGCGATCGAGGCGATCAAGAAGCACCAGTCGGCCTACCTGATGGCGGTCGGCGGCGCGGCGTACCTCGTTTCGAAGGCGATCAAGGCGGCCAAGGTCGTCGGCTTCGCCGACCTCGGCATGGAAGCCATCTATGAATTCACCGTGCAGGACATGCCGGTAACGGTGGCCGTCGATTCGCAGGGCACCTCGGTGCACCAGACCGGCCCGAAGGAATGGCAGGCGCGCATAGGCAAGATTCCGGTGGTGGTGGCCTGATCCAGTGCCTGCGAATCCGCTCCGGATCTACGCTGACTTCAATGGTTTGGTTCGTGGGCCAGCGCAGGGGCGCGTCGCGGTGGTCCTGGATACCTATGGTTCGCTGCGGGATCTTTCCAATGCGGGCGTCGTCCTCAGGGAGGGACTCGAATTGGTGGCCTACGACGAATCAGACGACGTTGAGGATCTCGAAATCCATGGCGTTGTGCGTTATGACATCAAGCGCCAATGGTGGGTGGTCGAATCCGATGAGCGCGGGGTGATGTACGTGCCCGCTGGCGTGCGCGTACGTGTCGACCCTGGATTTCATTGTGTGCAGTGTGGTCATGCCTTGGCGGGGTTGGATGCTTTCCAACTCGATCAAGCCTGCCCTCACTGCGCTACGCCAGTGCGCATCGCCATGGCTGCACCGGCACCAATTCCCTTTTAGATCGCGACCAGGCGGCCCATATGTCGACGACGCTCTACTACTCCCGCAGCACCGCCAGCCTGGTCGTGCACTGGCTGCTGATCGAGCTGGGCATCCCGCATGAGCTTCATGAGCTGGACTTCGACAAGCGCGACCAGAAATCCGACGACTACCTGAAGCTCAATCCCGCCGGCGTGGTCCCCACGCTGGTGATGGACGGGCAGGTGATCACCGAGACCGCTGCGATCCTGATGCATCTCGCCGACACGCACCCGCGCGCGGAGCTCGCGCCGGCGATCGCCAGCATGCAGCGCGCGCAGTACTACCGCTGGATGCTGTTCTGCGCCAATACGCTGATGCCGGCGTACCGCGCGTGGTTCTACTCGGATGAGATCGCAGGCGAGGCCAACATCCAGGCCACGCAGGATCACGCCCGGGCGAAGCTGGAAAAGGCATGGGGACAGGTCGCGGACCATCTGGAGGCCCACGGCCCCTACCTGCTGGGTGCACAGCGCAGCGCGGCCGACTTCCTGCTGACCATGCTGATGCGCTGGTCGCGCAACATGCCAAAGCCAACCGACACCTGGCCGGTGCTGCACGCCTACGCGCAGCGCATGAAAGCGCTGCCGAGCTTCAGGGAAGTCTATGCACGGGAAGGGCTGACCGACTGGACGTGACCGGCACCTGATCCAATGTAGGAGCGACGTAAGTCGCGACCGTGGATCGGGAAGTAGCGTGAAGCCGTGGCCACGAATGGGGCGCGCCTCGGATACATCGCTTGGAGCAGCGTTCCTGCCCGTCGTGGCGCGCGGTCGCGACTTACGTCGCTCCTACAGCAGGCAACAGCGGACACTCAGTCCACGTACTCGTCGAACTTCCGTCCGCCCTGGAACGGCATGAGGTGCTGGCGCAGGATGCCGCGCGGCACCGTCTCCAGTTTCATCACGCCGTACTCCTCGGGCCAGTCTTCCTGCTTCGGCGGCAGCTTGAACGTGCCCATCAGCATGTCCACCAGCGGCAGGTGGATGGCGTAGTTCACGTCCAGGTAGTCCTTGTGCCGCGCGTGGTGCCAGTGGTGGTAGCGCGGCAGCACCAGCAGATACTCCAGCACGCCGAACCGGATGCCGAGGTTGGCATGTGCCAGCACGGCTTGCAGGCCGACCAGGATCACGTAGGCGTTCACCGCCGGTGCCGAGAAGCCGAGGATCAGCAGTGGCAGCAGCACCGCGCTGCGGGTCAGGACGATCTCGACGAAGTGGATGCGCGAACCTGCCAGCCAGTCCATCTCGCGGCTGGAATGATGGACGGCATGGAAGCGCCAGAGCCACGGGATGTTGTGGTACGCACGGTGCAGCAGCGCCTGGGCCAGGTCGGCCACGAACACCGCGATCAGGAACTGCGCCCACACGGGCAACGACTGGATGGCGTCCTTCAGTACCGGGAAGGCCGCCAGCCCGGCGATGGTCGAGGTGGATGCCGTCACCAGGATCAGGATGAACTGCACCAGCACGTGGCTCATGAAGAAGTAGCCCACGTCCGTGCGCCAGCCGGGTCGCAACGGCGAGATACGGCGCTTGCCCAGGTAGTGCTCCAGCGGCACGAACACCAGCGCCGAGAAGAACAGCGAGATCACGAACCAGTCCAGTCCCAGCGAGTACGGGGTCTTGCCGATGGCATCGAACTGCACGTTGGTGCCGCCGAGCAGCACGGCGAGCGTGGCGCCACCCACGCCGACCAGAGCGATGCGCTTGTTGCGGTCGCGCAGGATGGCCAGCGTGCCCATGCCGAAGGCCGCTGCCAGGCCGACCAGCAACAGGTGGCGCGCGAACTGCTCGTTGTAGACCGCGCGGAATTCCCTGCTGGTCAGCAGTTCGGGATGGTGGAAGCAGAGCACCGCCATCAGGCTGAGCAGCCCGAGCAGGGCGGAGGCGTAGGCGAAGAACGAACGGCGCGGGCGGGGCATGGTGCTTCCTTGGCAGGTCGAGTGGCTTCCTGCGCCCGATTTTACGTCAGACGATGCGATTTCCGGCCGCATCCACCACACGTTCTCCATCCTCCTTCGCGAAGGCGCCCTGTTGCGGCCGCGGGAGGATGTCCAGCACACGCTCCGATGGCCGGCAGAGCGCGGTTCCCCTCGACGTGGCCACGATCGGCCGGTTGATGAGCACCGGATGGGCCAGCATCGCGTCAAGGAGCGTGTCGTCGCCGGCCTCCGCCAGGCCGAGGTCCGCGTACAGGGGTTCCTTGGCGCGCACCACGTCGCGGACCGGTACCTGCATCGCGGCGATCAGCGACAGCAGGGTGGCGCGATCCGGCGGGGTCCGCAGGTACTCGATGATCTGCGGCTCGATGCCGGCATTGCGGATCAGTCCAAGGGTGTTGCGCGACGTGCCGCAGGCGGGGTTGTGGTAGATCGTCACGTTGTCCATCAGTACCAGTCCAGCAGCGAAATGCCCAGGCCCACGTAGGTGGCCTTGTGGTTGTAGTCGATCAGGCTCTCGCCGTAGCCATGGAACAGCTGCACGTGCGCACGGAAGCTCCGGTTGATCGGGAACCCGTAGTCCACCTGCAGGGCACCATGCGAGTCGTCGCCGCCGCGCAGGGAATGCCGGCCCAGCACCGTGAACACATGGCCGTTGCGCGCATAGGTGAGCATCGCATCGCCACGGCCGATGTAGTTCTCGATGTCGGGGTTGTCGTCGTCGTTGCCGTCCGGCACGCGGTACCACGGCCGCAGCACCAGCGCCCAGTTCTCGCGGTCCAGGCCGATGGTGGCGACGACGCGGTTCCAACTGCGCGACAGCGGATCACTGCGCCCGTTGGACTGATGGTTGAGCGCAATCCCGGCCATGCGGCCTTTCCAGCCGGCGATGCTGTAGTTATTGCGGAACACCAGCATCACTTCAGGCTCATAGTTGGTCTCGCGGAACGGGCGCGACTCGTCGCCGTTGTAGACCTGCCAACGCGAGCTCTGGGTATAGGCGCCCCAGATGTCGCCGTTGTCGCCGAACAGGTTTTCCGCGAACTTGGTCTTGAAGCTCAGCTGGAACTTCGCCTCGATGTCCTGCAGGTCCTGCGGTTCGGTGACCGTGTTGTCCGGGTTGGGAGAGGAGGGCGTCTCGTTGACCTGGCTGGTCCAGAACGCGGGCAGCAGGTACATGGGCTTGTAGGCGCGCAGCTGGAAAACACCCAGCTTGGAGTCCTTGGCCAGTTCCCAGCGGCTGTCCAGCAGCGAGCCGCGACCCGCATTGGCGATCAGGTCGGCGTCGGCCGGATCGTCCGTGCGGAACCATGCGCCCAGGCGGCGGCGTGTGCGCTGGCTCAGGGGCAGATCCTGGCCGGTCTCCATGTCGGCGGCGGCCTTGGCTTCGGCACGGGCCTGCGCACGCGCCTGGATTTCGGCTTCCCTGGCAGCCAGCGCCTGTTCGTCGGCCTGGCGGGTGTCGGCCGCGGTGCGACCGAGCGCAGCGTCATAGCACGCCAGGCGTGCAGCGTCGTTCTCGAGCGAGAAGCAGGCCTCGGCGGACGTGCCGGCATGGGAGCCGTCCTGGGCTTGCGCGGTCAGCGCAAAGGTAACTCCGATTACCAGGGGCAGAAGACGGGTGGGGTGCGTCATGCAGGGACTCGAAGGGTGGGGGCGGCGACATTCTGCCAGCCGGCGTGGATGACACGTACGATGCGGCCTTCAGAAGATCCAGGCGAACACGAACAGCCCCAGCATGGCGAATGCCAGACCCAGCTTGAGCACCACGCCCAGGAGGATGCCCAGCCAGGTGCCCAGGCCCACCTTGGTAGCCTGGCGGAATTCACGGCCATGCCACAGTTCGCCCAGCAGCGCGCCGACGAAGGGGCCTGCAAGCAGGCCGATAGGCATGAAGAACAGGCCGGCAAACGTGCCCAGCACGGTTCCCAGCAATGCCTTGCGACTGGCGCCGACACGTTGGGCGCCGATCGCGGTGGAGAAGATGTCGACCGCAAAGGACAGCGCGGTCAGCAGGCCCAGCACCACCAGCGTGACCCAGCCGATCTGCTGGAAATCGCCTGCCCAGGCAGCCAGCAGCATGCCGCCGAAGACCAGGGGCAGGCCGGGCAGGGCGGGCAGGATCACCCCCGCGATGCCCACCAGGATCAGCACCACGGCCAGGGCGTAGTAGAGCATCTGGATATCCAAACAATTCTCCTAGTGAATCAAGGGGTTGGAAGGGGGTTGACTTTCTCGTTCAAGCGTTTGCATTTTGCCAAATGCCGGGTTACTGTGCGGCCGCTGCCGTTGCCAAGGTCACCGTGAATCGTGGCCTGATGGGGTAGATCCATGATCCGCTGCATCCTTGTACCTCGCTTCCTCCTTGCAACCAGCCGCCCAGCAGGCGTATCCACCACCCGTTTCAAGGAGCAAGTAGATGTCTGATCGTGAAACCGGAACCGTGAAATGGTTCAACGATGCCAAGGGCTTCGGCTTCATCAGCCGCGAGAATGGCGAAGACGTGTTCGTGCACTTCCGCGCCATCCAGACCCAGGGCTTCAAGAGCCTGAAGGAAGGACAGAAGGTCAGCTTCACCGTCGTGCAGGGCCAGAAGGGCCTGCAGGCGGACGCCGTGCAGCCCGTCTGACCTGACCGCCGAACCGCGCCTCGGCGCGTGCTCCGCAAGAAAAAGCCCGGCTGATGCCGGGCTTTTTCTTTGCCTTGGGTCGGGGTCGCGATCAGCGCAGCACCACGCGACCGTTCTGGATACGCACGTACGTGTTCTCGCGGATGCCGCCCAGGTCGCGCTGGCTGATGGTCACGCGGCGACCGTCATCCATCCGCACGGTCACGTTGTAGGTTTCGCCGGTGGTGCGGTTCTGGATGGCGTTGCCTGCGGCCGCGCCCGCGACGGCGCCCGCCACGGTGGACACATTCTTGTTGCCTTCGCTACCGCCGGTGCGATCGGAAATCTGGCGGCCGGCGACCGCACCGACGATACCGCCCAGTACCGCGCCGGTAGCGGACGGTGCGCTGCGGCCCGACGACACGACATCGATGCGTTCGACGATGCCGCAATCCGCGCAGTACCGGTTGGCGGGGGCCGTGTTGCTGTAGCCGCCACCATAACCGCTGCCATAGCCCGGCGAAGTGCTGGCGCAGCCGGCGAGCGCGACGGTGGCGGTCAAGCCTATGACGAGCAGGCGCATGTTCATGGGAATCTCCTGTGGATGGCCGGCCCCGCGTGGTGATGGAACCGTTCGATGACCATGCTCCACAGCAACGCGTGAACATGATGAGAATCGGGCCGCATGAGCGGCCCGGATGTCAGTTGCGATTCAGACGCCGGCCGTCGGTCAGCCGCGGAAGTCCTGGTGGCACGCCTTGCAATCCGTACCGATCTTCTCCACCACTGCGCCGGCGGCGACGCAATCGGTCGGCGGTGCACTCAGGGCGGCGTCGAGGTCTGCCCGGAACTGGCTGGTGTGGGTCTTGAAGCGCGAGTCGTCGGCCAGGTCCGGGAAAGCGACCTCCAGGTCGTTGGCGATCGCCCGCAGCGTGCGTACGTGCGGAATCGTGTCGGTCGCGGCGCAACGATTCTGCTTCACCTTGTCCGACAACTGCCCGGAGTGCTTGGCCATCACGTGCATCACCGCGTGCGGGAATGGATCCTGTCGTGCCTGCAACGCTCGCATGGCCATCACCGTGCAGACGGCGCCCACCACCAGGCCGATCAGGAACAGGAACAGGTAACGTGAGGCGGCGGAAGGCTTCTTGATCTCGGGCTGGCTGGCCATGCGGCGGGCTCCATGTGGTTGACGCCGCGATGGTACGACGCGCGTCACGGTTCGCGCCACGCTTTAAACTAGCGACATGAAGAAAGAACTCAAGGACCGCTTCGGCGGCATCGACCGCCTGTACGGCGTGGGGGCAGTGACGCGCCATGCCGCTGCGCGCGTGGCGGTGGTCGGCATGGGCGGCGTGGGCTCGTGGGTGGTGGAAGCGCTGGCGCGCTCGGGCGTGGGTCATCTGACGTTGATCGACGCGGACGACATCTGCGTGTCGAACACCAACCGGCAGTTGCCTGCATTGGAGGGCCAGTACGGTCGCAACAAGGCCGAGGCGATGGCGGAACGCTGCCGCGCGATCAATCCGCTGGTCGACGTGGACGTCGTGCCGCAGTTCCTGACCGCGTCCAACATGGCCGAATTGCTGGACCGGGGGTTCGATCTGGTGCTCGACGCCTGCGACAGTTTCCGGGTGAAGGTGGAGATGATCGCGTGGTGCCGCCGCCGCAAGCTGCCCATCGTGGTTTCCGGATCGGCGGGCGGGCGTACCGATCCCACCCAGATCCGTCTGCGCGACCTGTCGCGTACCGAACACGATGCGCTGCTCGCACTCGTGCGCAAGAAGCTCCGTGCGGAGTTCAACTTCCCGAAGAACCGCGATCGCTACTTCGGCGTGCAGGCGGTGTATTCGCTGGAGAACGTCAAGTATCCGCAGGCCGACGGCTCCGTCTGCGGCCTGCGCCCTCAACTGGGCGCGGATGCCGCGCTCAAGCTGGACTGCGGCGTGGGCCTGGGGGCCGCCACCCACATCACCGGTGCGTTCGCGTTCGCGATGGTGGGCAAGGCGCTGGAGCTGCTGGCCAAGCCGCGCAAGGTCATGCCCGGTAGCGACTGAGTCACGTGACTCGCCTTGGCGCATGGGCGCGGCGCTTCGGCGCACGCCCCCTGTGCAGGACAATGGGGCAGAGGGATAGTGCGGCCCTTCCGTTACCACATCGGCCATGCATATCCGTGCCCTGCTGCTGATCGGGCTGCCGCTTTTCGCCGCAGCCGCCCATGCCTGTCCGGTCGTTCCCGACGCGATGCGCGCTGCGCGCATCCATGCGGCCGGCGGTCCCGAATCGTTGCGCGTGGAGCGCGTGCCTGTCCCCGTACTGCAGGCAGGGGATGTGCTGGTGCGCGTGCACTACGCGAGCATCAATCCCGTCGACTGGAAACTGCAGGAAGCGGGTCGGCTGCCGTTTCCGGCTACGCCGGGTGGCGATTTCGCGGGGGAGGTGGTGGCGGTCGCGCCGGGCGTGACCGCCTTCGCCTGCGGTGATCGCGTCGCCGGCATCGTGGATCCGCGCGAGCGTTCCGGCAGTTACGCGGAATACGTGTCGGCACCGGTCGCGTCCATCGTGCCGGCGCCGCCGGCTTTCACGATGCAGGAGGCCGCCGCGTACCCGACCGTGGCGGTCGCCGCGTGGCGCTATCTGGTCGCCGCCGCAGATGTCCGGCCCGGCGAGCGGGTGCTGGTGCACGGCGGCGCCGGCGGCGTGGGCTCGATGGTCGTGCAACTGGCCAAGGCGCGCGGAGCATATGTCATCGCGACCGCATCTGCGCGCAATCACGATTATCTGCGCACGCTGGGGGCGGATGATGTGATCGACTATCGCAACGTCCGCTTCGAGGATGTGGTGCACGATATCGACATCGTGGTCGACACCGTGGGGGGCGATACGCTGGCGCGCTCACCCCGGGTGCTGCGCGAGGGAGGGAGGCTGGTCACGCTGGTCGGCCAGGTGCCCGCTGCGCTGTGCGTGCCGGGTCGCGTCGTCTGTCCCGCGACGCCGCCGTGGGATGTGCAGACAGGGCCGAACGGAATGGCGCCGTTGATTGCGGCAGGCCGTTTGGGTGTCCATGTCGATAGTCTGTATCCGCTGGACCAGATCGCCCAGGCTCAGCAGCACAATCGCACAGGTTCCACCCGCGGCAAGGTGGTCGTGGCGGTCGGTGCGGACAATGTAGGCATCGCCAGCGGCGACAATGTGGCTGCGGTGCGGCTGCCGCTGCAGGCCTATCTGGATGGCCATGCCACCGGCCAGCGCCGGCACTTCCAGCGGGCATTTGCCGACGAGGCCGTGCTGGTGGGATACAAGGATGGTCAGTATCGGCACTGGCCGGCGCAGGACTATATCAAGGCCTCTTCCAGTGGCCGCGCGCCAGCGGACGAAGGCATGCGCAAACGCTGGATCCGCCAGATCACGGTGACAGGTGACGTCGCGACCGCCGTGATCGAACTGGACTATCCGGACATGAAGGCCTTGGACCACATGACGCTGCTGCGTTACGGCGATACGTGGAAGATCGCGGTCAAGGCCTATCACGCAACAACTCCCGCCCCGGCGGCCGATCCCGCCCGGGCCGTGCGCTGAAAGCTCAGTCGCGGACGACAGCGGGCAGGCCGAACAAACGCTCGGCGTTCTGCGTGGTGGCGCGCGCAAGTTCCTCGGGCGCGATATCACGCAGTCCGGCAATGACGTCGCGGACTACCGCCAGTCGCGCGGGTTCGTTGCGCTGCCCGCGGATGCCGGCATCGGGCTGGTCCGGCGCATCCGTTTCCAGCAGCAGGAAATCGAGCGGCATCGAGCGGGCGAGCGTACGCAGGCGATTCGCGCGCTCGTAGGTGACCGGTCCGCCCAGTCCGATCAGGAAACCCAGGTGCCACAGCTGGCGTGCCTGTTCCGGACTGCCTGAAAAGCTGTGCACCACGCCCCGCAGGCCGCCCACGCGTTTGAATGACGCGATCACCGCATCGACCGCGCGGCGCGCATGCACGATCACCGGCAGATCGAACTCCCGCGCCAGCTGGAGCTGCCCGTCGAAGTAGTGCTGCTGATCGTCCGCATCCAGGCCTTCCACGAAGAAATCCAGGCCGCATTCGCCGACAGCCACGGGGCGTTCGCGCTCGATCCACTGGCGCAGTTCATCCAGATGTGCGGGCTGGTGCTCGGCCAGGTACATCGGGTGGAGCCCATAAGCCGGAAACAGCCCTCCATCGCGCGCACAGACCTCGCGCAGCCTGGGCCAGCTGGCCGCCGCCACCGCAGGCACGACTTGCCGGTCGACGCCCGCCGCGCGCGCGCGCGCCAGCGCCGCGTCACGGTCCGGGTCGAATTCCGATGCGTCGAAATGACTGTGGCTGTCGACCAGCATTTGGATCAGCGCTTCGAGGGCTCTATCGTGGGCGGCGGATCCTTGCGTCGCTTCCAGTTGGCCAGCAGCAAGGTACCGAGGCCGAACAGGATTTCATCCACGAACGGGAAGGGATCAGGCAGGACCAGGGTGACCATGAAGAGTGCGGCGGTGATCTTGAACAGGGTGGGGTAACGCAGCTTTCGCGCCCACTCGAGCAGAGGCAGCAACAGGGGATTCGGCATGGCGGTGATCGCTCTCGGCGTGTGTAACGGGCGTCACGCTAGCATGATCGGCGCGTGGTGGAAGCGTTCACTTTTCGTTGGTTTTCGTGGGCATTAGCGGGGACTGTGTTCAGGTTGGCAATGGTGCAATGATGACCAATATGAATCGGGCACGGCCCGACCTGGAGGCAGCGATGAAGAGCAATACAACAACCATTCTGGTCGCCGTCGGCGCGCTGCTGGTGGGCGGTGTGGCCACTGCGGCCTTCCTCAAGGGTGGCGACAAGAGCCCGACCGGCCAGGATGGCCTGGTGACGGCCGCCGATGGCACCCTGGTCGCCGATGACGCCGCCGCGACCGACAACCAGATTCCGGTGGGCACGCTTCAGTACGCCACCGTGGTCAAGGCCGATCCGGTGACCAGTTCGGAGAAGCTGTACGCCACGGTGATCGGCACCGAACCCGTACGCGAGACCACGACCACCAGTACGCCGCGCGAAGTCTGCGAGGACGTGGTGGTGCAGGAGCGTGCGCCCGAGCGCGATGGCAACGTCGGCGGCACGGTCGCCGGTGCGGTGATCGGTGGCTTGCTCGGCAACCAGGTGGGCAGCGGCAGCGGCAAGAAGGCCGCCACCGTGGCGGGCGCGGTCGCGGGCGGTGCGATCGGCAACCAGGTGGACAAGCGCCACGTGGGTGGCAAGGTCGTCAGTCGTACGGAGCGTCAGTGCCACACCGAGAATGCGACCTCCGAGTCCTCGCGCGTGACCGGCTACAACGTGACCTACCGCAATCCGGATGGCACCACCGGTACCATGCGCATGGACAGCAAGCCGGGCACGCGCATCGCGATGGGCACGACGGACAAGGTCATCGGTTATGACGTGACCTACCGTTTCGATGGTCAGGACAAGACCATCCGGATGGACCAGAAGCCGGGTGAGCGCCTGCCGGTGATCGATGGCCAGGTGGTCACGCAGACCGCCAGCGTCGACGCCCCCGACAAGGGCTGACACGCAGGCCGGGCAGGCCTGCGTTTCAACGGGGTACCCCGCAAAGGCCGGCGTTTCGCCGGCCTTTGCTGTGCGGACTGGCGCTTACCGGCTTCAAGGGCCAACGCATACAATGCGGTGAATACCTGACGCCGGTTGAAGCACGATGGCTCTGAACCCGTACGACCTGTTCGATGTCCGTTCCCTCCTGAGTGAAGAAGAGCGTGCCGTGCAGGACGCGGTGGCCCGCTTCACCGACGAACGGGTGCGGCCGATCATCGGCGACGCCTTCGACCAGGGCCGGTTCCCGAAGGAACTGGTTCCCGAGATCGCCGAACTCGGGCTGCTGGGTTCTTCGCTGCCCGAGAAATACGGTTGCGCCGGGCTCAACGCGGTCAGCTATGGCCTGATCTGCCAGGAACTGGAACGCGGCGATAGTGGCATCCGCAGCTTCGTCAGCGTGCAGTCCTCGCTGTGCATGTACCCCATCTACGCCTATGGCAGCGAAGAGCAGCGCCAGCGCTGGCTGCCGGACATGGCGGCGGGCAAGGTCATCGGTTGCTTCGGCCTGACCGAACCCCACGGCGGTTCCGATCCGGCCAACATGAAGACCACCGCGCGCCGTGATGGCGATGACTGGGTCATCAACGGATCCAAGATGTGGATCACCAACGGCAACCTGGCCGACATTGCCATCGTCTGGGCGCAGACCGATGACGGCATCCAGGGCTTCCTGATCGAGAAGGGCACGCCCGGCTTCACCGCGCAGGAGATCAAGCACAAGATGAGCCTGCGCGCCTCGGTGACCAGCGCGCTGTTCTTCGACAATGTGCGCCTGCCCGACAGCAGCCGCCTTCCCAATGTAAAAGGCCTGAAGGGGCCGCTGGGCTGCCTGACCCAGGCCCGCTACGGCATCACCTGGGGTCCGATTGGTGCGGCGATCGCCTGCCTCGACGAAGTGTTGGGGTATACCAAGGAACGCATCCTGTTCGACCGTCCCGTCGCAGCGACGCAGAGCGCGCAGATCAAGATGGCCGAAATGGCACGCCGCATCACACTCGCGCAGCTGCTGTCGCTGCAACTCGGCCGCCTGAAGGACGCCGGCACCATGCAGCCCTCGCAGGTGTCGCTGGCGAAGTGGAACAACTGCCGCATGGCCATCGACATCGCGCGCGAATGCCGCGACCTGCTGGGCGGCGCCGGTATTACCACCGAACACGCGGCCATCCGTCACGCGCTGAACCTGGAATCGGTGATCACCTATGAGGGCACGGAGACCGTGCACCAGCTGGTGATCGGTCGCGAGCTGACGGGCATCAACGCGTTCTGACGCTGCCCGCTTCCATTGCAGGAGCGCGGCTGCAGGGAAGTCGAGTGTCGCTGCTCAGTGTGTCCGGTTTTCTGGTGGGATGGTGTGGCGTCGATGGACCTTTCCAATCTCCAGCTTGAAACTCCCCGCCTGTGGTTGCGGCTGCCGCGGCGGGACGACTACGAAGCCTGGGCGGCGTTCGGTGCCGATGAGGAAGCCACGCGTTTCATAGGCGGCATACAGGCGCGCTCGCCCGCGTGGCGCAGCCTCGCCGCGACGTTGGGGAGCTGGCACCTGCAGGGATTCGGCATGTTCTCGGTGATCGAGAAGGCCACGGGTCGCTGGGTTGGCAGGGTAGGACCGTGGCAACCGGAAGGATGGCCGGGCACCGAGGTCGGCTGGAGCATCGCGCGAGAAGCCTGGGGTCGCGGTTATGCGCCGGAAGCGGCCGTGGCCAGCATCGATTGGGCGTTCGATCATCTGGGCTGGGACGAGGTGATCCATACCATCGATCCAGCCAACGCCAACTCCAGGACGGTGGCCGCCAAGCTCGGTTCGACCTACCTGCGGATGGATCGCCTGCCCGAGCCGCACCACGAGAAGCCCGTCGAGGTCTGGGGCCAGACGCGAGCGCAGTGGAAAGCCCGCAGGGCCACGCAATCGTGATGCCGGCTTCCGCCCTGCACGCAGGCCTGCACCATGCCTTGCCGGAGCTGGCGCGGACGTTGCGCGATCCCTGGTGGATCATCGGCAGTACCGCGATGGTACTTGCCGGCATTGACGACATCGCGCCGCAGGATATCGATGTGCTCTGCAGCCGCGCGGATGCGCTGCGGCTGCGCCAAGCATGGTGCGGCCATGCCGATGCGGAATATCGTCCCGCGGATGGAACGCGGTTCCGTTCCACCTTCTCGCGTTTCGTGCATCTGCCGATGCCGGTCGAAGTAATGGGCGGGCTGGAAGTCATGACCGCCGCCGGCTGGCAGGCCCTGGTGGTGCACGAAGACGTGCGCCTGGACATCGCGGGCGATGCCTTGCGCATCCCGACGCTGCGGGAACAGCGCCGCATCCTGCTCGCGTTCGGTCGCGACAAGGATCTCGCAAAGGCCGCCCGCATTCCCCCGTTGCCGGAGTCTCCGCATGTCGCCTGATCCCATCACCGTCCATGGCATGTCCACCTCCGGCAACTGCCACAAGGTCCGCCTGTTGCTTGAACAGCTGGGCCGGTCCTACGCGTGGATCGACGTCGACAGCGCCAACGGCGGCACGCGCACGCCGGAGTACCTGGCCAGGAATCCGAACGGCAAGGTGCCGATGCTGGAGCGCGCCGATGGCGGCATCCTCGTCGAGTCGAATGCCATCCTGTGCTGGCTGGCGGAAGGCACCCCCTTCCTGCCCGACGCTGCCTGGCAGCGGGCACAGGCACTGAGCTGGCTGTTCTTCGAGCAGTACAGCCATGAGCCCTACATTGCCGTGGCGCGCTTCATCCGTGGCTGGACGCCGCTGGATTCACCGCGTCGCGCGGACCTTCCCCGCCTGGTCGAACGGGGCGCTCAGGCGTTGGCGGTGATGGAAAGACACCTGGAGACCGCGATCTGGTTCACCGGTCCGGCGTACGGCGTGGCCGACATCGCACTGTTCGCCTACACCCATTGCGCGAACGACGGCGGCTTCGACCTGGCCGCGTATCCCCGCATCACCGACTGGCTGGCGCGTGTGTACGCCACGCCGGGTTTTGTTCCCATGCCGGGCGTGAGCGACGATGTCGCCGCGCGCCTGGCGTCTTCCCGATCCTGAGCGAGCACATGACCGCAAACCCCATTCCCGCCCGCATGAAGGGCCTCAACCGTGCCGAGATCTGCGACCAGAACTTCATCGAGTTCGTGAAGGAATGGAAGGGGTACGTCGGCGACAGGCCTGCTGCCGGTGATGCCGTCCTGCCGGGCAGTGCGCTGGATGCGAAAGGCTTCATCGAGCTGCTGGAATCCCAGTTGATCTCGCGTCACCTCGACCTGATGGCGCGCGTACTGCGCGTGCAGAACAAGGTCTTCTACACCATCGGAAGTTCGGGCCACGAAGGCAACGCCATGGTCGCGCGGCTGGCGCGCCATACCGATCCTGCCTTCCTGCACTACCGCAGCGGCGGCTTCATGGCCGAGCGCTTCCGCAAGCTGCCGGGCATGGATCCGGTGATGGACTCCGCGCTCTCGTTCGCCGCCAGCGCCGAAGATCCCGCGTCAGGAGGCCGCCACAAGGTCTGGGGCAGCAAGCCGTTGTGGGTGTTGCCGCAGACCTCGACCATTGCCTCCCACCTGCCCAAGGCGCTCGGCACGGCGGTGGCGATCGAGCAGGCGCGCCGCATCGGCCATGCACTGCCGATTCCCGACGACAGCATCGCGATCTGCTCCTTCGGCGACGCGTCGAGCAACCATGCCACCGCGCAGACCGCGTTCAATGCGGCGGCGTGGACCGCCTACCAGAAGCTGCCCGCGCCGGTGCTGTTCGTCTGCGAGGACAACGGCATCGGCATTTCGGTGAAGACGCCGGATGGCTGGATCGGCCGCAATTTCCGTGATCGCAAGGACCTGGACTACTTCCACGCCGACGGCCTCGACCTGGCGACGGGCTACGGGCAAGTGCAGGCGGCGGTGGATCACTGCCGGCGCACGCGTCGGCCGACATTTCTGCATCTGCGCACGACCCGCATCATGGGTCATGCGGGTACCGACTTCGAGATCGAATGGCGCCCGCTGGAGGAACTGTGCGCCGTGGAGGCGACCGATCCGTTGCTGCGTTCTGCGGCCATCGCCCTGGAATCCGGCCTGCTCTCGAAGGAGGCATTGCTGGGGCTGTACGAAACCACGCGCAAACGCTGCTTTGCGGCCGCCGAGGATGCCGATGGCCGTCCCCGCATCACCACGCTGGAGCACGTGATGGCGCCGCTGGCGCCCTGTACGCCCGACGCGGTGGCGAAGGAAGCCGCGCGTGCCGCACCTCACGACGTGCGCGTCGCTGCCTTCGGCAGCGAAGACAAGCTGCCGGAGAAGCTGCCGCCACGGCATCTGGCCATCCAGATCAACAACGCCCTGCACGACCTGTTCTGCAAATACCCCGAGGCACTGCTGTTCGGCGAGGACGTGGCGCAGAAGGGCGGCGTCTATACCGTCACGAAGGGGCTGCAGAAGGCGTTCAAGGGCAGTCGCGTGTTCAACACGCTGCTGGACGAGACGATGATCCTCGGCCTGGCGCAAGGCTACGCCAACATGGGCATGCTGCCTCTGCCGGAAATCCAGTACCTGGCGTATTTCCACAACGCCTGCGACCAGATCCGGGGCGAGGCGGCCAGCCTTCAGTTCTTCAGCAACGACCAGTACCGCAATCCGATGGTGGTGCGGATCGCGGGTCTGGGTTACCAGCGCGGTTTCGGCGGCCACTTCCACAACGACAATTCGATCACCGCGTTGCGCGACATCCCGGGTCTGGTCGTCGGTTGTCCGTCGCGCGGCGACGATGCGGCCACCATGCTGCGCACGCTGACCGCTCTGGCGAAGGTGGACGGACGCGTGAGCGTGTTCCTGGAGCCGATCGCGCTGTACATGACGAAGGATTTGCACGAGGCGGGTGACGGGCAATGGCTGTTCCCGTATCCGGCGCAGGACGAGGCGATGCCGCTGGGCGAAGGCCGCGTATATGGCGAGGATGCGGACGATCTGGTCATCTTCACCTACGGCAATGGCGTGCCGATGAGCCTGCGCGCGGCACGCAGCATCGAGAACAAGCACGGCTGGAAGGTGCGCGTGGTCGATCTGCGCTGGCTGGTGCCTCTCAACGAATCCTTCATTGCGGCGCAGGCGAAGACCGCCAGGCGCATCCTGGTCGTCGACGAGGGTCGCCACGCGGCGGGAGTGGGCGAAGGCGTCATCACCGCCATCGCGGAGGCGGGCCATGGTGCGCGGCCGTTCCAGCGCGTGGTCGGCGCGGATACGTACACGCCGCTGGCAGGCGCGGCATTCCTGGTGCTCCCGGGTGACGAGGACATCGTCGCGGCGGCGGACCGGCTGGCATGATGTCGCCAGCCCCGCCTGGAGATCGGAACATGACTGCGCCGCGCATCGGCATCATCGTCGGCAGCCTGCGTGCAGGCTCCTTCAATCGGCAGCTCGGCCATGCCGTGCGAACGCTGGCGGGAGAGCGTTTCGCCTTCGAGGACATCGACATCGGTGACCTGCCACTCTACGACCAGGATGACGACGCGGATTTCCCCGCCGCCGGCCTGCGCTTCAAGCAGCAAGTGGAGATCTGCGACGCGTTGCTGTTCATCACGCCGGAGTACAACCGGTCGATTCCCGGTGTGCTGAAGAATGCCATCGACATCGGCTCACGGCCGGGCGGGAGCAATTCATTTGCCGGCAAGCGTGCCGCGGTGATCGGCACCTCGCCGGGCGCGCACGGGACCGTGTCGGCCCAGCAGCACCTGCGCAATGTCCTGGCGGCGGTGGATGTCGCGGTGTTGCCGCAGCCCGAGATCGCCATCCAGTACCGCGAAGGCCAGGTCGACGCGGACGGGGCGATCACCGATGAGCGCCTGCGCAAGCGGTTGCAACTGTTCCTCGATCGCTTCGGAGGCTGGTTGGCGGCGTAGCGTTTGCCCGGCGCACGCTAGGGGCGCAGCAATGCCAGCCCGTCGCGCAAGCGTTGCAGCGGCGGGCGGACAGCCGGATGCTCGTCCGCCAGCGTCCGGGCAAGCGCACGCCGGAAGGGGGTAAGCCGGCGACCTGCGCGCAGCACGGCCTCGCGCACGATGCGCGCTGGCGCGTGATCGTTGGTGTAGAGCTCCACGATGGCACGGGTGGCCAGGTAGAGCGGCCGTGTGCCGCGACGATGCCGGCGTTCATAGCGCGCCAGGGCCTCCGCGCATCCCAGGTCGCCGCCACGCTGCCGTGCGTCGCGCGCCATTGCGCCCAAGCGCTCCACGCTGGCCAGCCCCAGATTGAAGCCATGCGCCGTCACCGGATGCATGCCCACCGCCGCGTCGCCCACCAGGGCAAAGCGGCGACCGACGAAGCGGCGCGCATACACGCCGACCAGCGGGTAGACATGGCGACTGCTCTCCAGCCGCATGTGCCCCAGGCGATGCCCGTAGCGCTGTTCCATCTCGTGGGCGAAGGCATCCACGTCCAGTGATGCAAGGCGCTTGGCCGCACTGTCGGGCAGGGTGACGACGACGGAGGACAGGTGTTCCTGCAACGGCAGCAGCGCCAGCGTCTGGCCGTGGCCGAACCACTCCCACGCCACGCCCTGGTGCGGCTGCTCATGGTGCATCCGGCACACCAGCATGCTCTTGCCGAAGTCGTACTGGTCCGCGCCGATCCCCATGGCACGGCGTGTCTCGGAGAAACGGCTGTCCGCGGCGACCAGCAAGGGCGCCTCCAGTCGCAGGCCGTCGCCCAGCGTCACGCAGGCCTGGTCGTCGGTGGTGCGGACCGCGTGTATCCGTGCGTGGTCGAACACGTCCAGGTGGGGCAGGTCGCAGATGGCGTTCCAGGCGGCTGCGCGAATCTGGTGGTTGGGAACCAGCATGCCCAGTTCCGGCTTGCCGGCCAGGCCGGCATCGACGCGCATGTCGTGCAGGCAATCGCCTTCCATCACGCGCGCAGCGCGCAGCGGCGAACAGGCGTCCTCGGGCAGGTGCTGCCAGATGCCGAGGTCGCGCAGCTGCCGCATCGACGCATGCGTCAGGGCGATTTCGCGCCCGTCGAAGGCGGGCTCGGCGATGGCCGCGCGCGGCTGGCGTTCCACCAGCGCCACTTTCAGGTCGAGGTCGCACAGGGCCTTGGCCAGGCAGAGACCCGCCGGTCCGGCCCCGATGATGATGACGTCATGCTGCATGCGCAGGCTTCCTGCTCGGGTTCACGAGCAGTCTAGGGCGGCGTGCGCGGGCGTCATTGACGTGGATCAATTGCCCTGCAGATGATGCTCAGCGACGCAGGCCGTCCAGCAAGGAGCATGGTTCCAGTACACCGTCGCCGGCGGCAAGCCCATCACCTGCATGCTCCAGCGGCAGCACCGCGAGCAGTACTGTGCGTTCGCCGTCCTGCGCCGTGCAGACGACTTCGCCGATATCGCGGTCGCGCTCGCGCACCGGCATGCCCGCGATTACCGGGCCGTTGGTGCGGAAGCAGCGCAGGGCGCGTTTGGCTTTACCAAGGAAATGCGTGCGCGCGACGATTTCCTGGCCCGGATAGCATCCCTTCTTGACGCTGTAGGCCGACAGTCGATCGAGGGCCAGTTGCTGGGGCGTCCATTGTTCGCGCTGCGATTCGGGCAGGCGAGGCAGGCCGTGGCACAGGTCGGCGACGCGCCACGCGGCGGACAGGGCGGCATCGTCCGACGCCACCAGCCGCCCCGCGTACAAGGTGCGCGCGCCTCCATCGCCACTGAAATCCAGTTCCAGCACATCCTGTCGCTCGCCTACGGCGGCACCCTGTGCGCTGGCAGGCGTCGCGAACGTGCCCGCGATGCCGGTGTCCGCTGGCACCTCGATCTTCAACTTTCGTCTAAACACGAAACGCCGCATGGCATCGGCAAACACGTCGGCGGGGTGATCGGGCAGCACCAGCCACAGGCGATCCCCGGACAGCCTGGCCAGCGCGAAGACCGCGATCACGCGCCCTTTGGGCGTCAGCCACGCATTCCACTGCCAGTGTCCCGGGGCAAGACCTGCCACGTCGTTGGCGAACTGCGCATGGGCGAAAGCCACGGCATCCGGTCCTTCCAGCGTTATCAGCGCATGGTCGGGAAGGGTGAAAACCGGTGCACTGGTAGGGGAAAGGTTGTAAGCCAAGGGGGTGAGGATTAAAATTTTGTGCGTTGCGAGACCAACATGATAGGTCAAACTCCTCCGACTCCCGACCCCGATCCCGGAACACAGCCGCCCGAAACCTCACCGCCGACCGCAGGCGCAGGGGCAGGGGAACCGGCTGCGCAGAAGGAGATCGGTGGACGCGACGGGCCCGAGCCCACGCGTTACGGGGATTGGGAAAAGAACGGGCGCTGCATCGATTTCTGAGCAGCGTACGTAAAGCCAACGCGGTCCTGACCGCCCAGCCGAGACAACGAGCGCAACGAATGGCGACTCCACAACGTCCGCTTTCCCCCCATCTGCAGGTCTACCGCTGGCAGATCCAGATGGCGACCTCCATCCTGCATCGCGCCACGGGCATCGTCCTCGCCGCCGGCGCCTTGCTGATCACTGCGGGGTTGCTGACGCTGGTGATCGGCCCTGAAGCCTGGAACTGCTTCACCACGCTGGCGGGCGCCTGGTACGGGCAGGTCTTCCTGTTCGGCTGGACCTGGGCCTTCGCCTACCACCTGTGCAACGGCATCCGGCACATCGTGCAGGACTTCGCCATCGGCTACCGCGTTGCCACGTTCGTGCGCAGCAGCTGGCTGTCGGTGATCGCCAGCCTGGTGATCACCGCCCTGGTGTGGGCCTATGTACTGCTGGGAGGTGGCGCATGAGCGACTTCCGTACGCCGATCAAGAATGCGCGTGGCCTGGGCTCCGCGAAAACCGGCACCGAGCACTTCGTGCACCAGCGCCTGACCGCCACCGCGCTGGTCGCGCTGACGATCTGGTTCCTGGTGTTCGTACTCAGCCTGATCGGTGCCGACTACGTCACCGCCACCGCTGCGGTCGCCAAGCCCTGGAACGCCGTGCTGCTGGTCGGCTTCCTGGTGGCCATGTTCTGGCATGCCCAGCTCGGCCTCCAGGTTGTGCTGGAAGACTACGTCCACAACTCGCTGCTCGCCCTCGCGGTGCAGACCACCGTCAAATTCATCGCCGTGCTGGGCGCCATCGTGAGCGTCTTCGCCGTGGCCCGCATCGCGCTGGGGAACTGAGCACCATGTCCGCTTACAAGATCACCGAACACAAGTACGACATGGTCGTGGTGGGCGCCGGCGGTGCCGGCCTGCGCGCGACCTTCGGCCTGGCCGCCAAGGGCCTGCAGACCGTCTGCCTGACCAAGGTCTTCCCGACCCGCTCGCACACCGTGGCGGCGCAGGGCGGCATTTCCGCCGCGCTGGGCAACATGGGCGAGGACGACTGGCGCTACCACTTCTACGACACCATCAAGGGCTCGGACTGGCTGGGCGACCAGGACGCCATCGAGTACATGTGCCGCGAGGCCATCCCGGCCATCATCGAGCTGGAGCATTACGGCGTGCCGTTCTCCCGCACCGAGGACGGCAAGATCTACCAGCGTCCGTTCGGTGGCATGACCACCAAGTTTGGCGAGGGCCCGCCGGCGCAACGTACCTGCGCCGCAGCCGACCGTACCGGCCACGCCATGCTGCACACGCTGTACCAGCAGTCGCTGGCGCACGATGCGCGCTTCATGGTCGAGTACTTCGCGCTGGACCTGATCTTCGACGAGGAAGGCGCCTGCCGCGGTGTACTCGCGCTGGACATGGCCACGGGCACGCTGCACCTGTTCCGTTCGCATGGCGTGGTGCTGGCCACCGGCGGCTACGGCCGCGCCTATTTCTCGGCCACGTCGGCGCACACCTGCACCGGCGATGGCGGTGGCATGGTGATGCGTGCCGGCCTGCCGATGCAGGACATGGAGTTCGTGCAGTTCCATCCCACCGGCATCTACGGCGCGGGCTGCCTGATCACCGAGGGCGTGCGCGGCGAAGGCGGCATCCTGCGCAACAGCAACGGCGAGCGCTTCATGGAGCGCTATGCACCGCACTACAAGGACCTGGCCTCGCGCGACGTGGTCAGCCGCTCGATGACCATCGAGATCCGCGAAGGCCGCGGCGTGGGCGAGCACAAGGACCACATCCTGCTCGACCTGACCCACCTGGGCCCCGAGGTCATCAATGAGAAGCTGCCCGGCATCGCCGAGAGCGCCCACATCTTCGCCGGCGTGGACGTGACCAGGCAGCCGATCCCGGTCATTCCGACCGTGCACTACAACATGGGCGGCATCCCGACCAACTACCACGGCGAAGTGGTGCGCAAGGTCGGCGACAATCCGGATGCGGTCGTTCCCGGCCTCTACGCGATCGGCGAAGCCGCCTGCGTGTCCGTGCACGGCGCCAACCGGCTGGGCTCCAATTCGCTGCTCGACCTGGTGGTGTTCGGGCGCGCGGTGGCCAACCGCTGTGCCGAGACGATCAAGAGCGGTTCGTCGCACAAGCCGCTGGCGGGCGACGCCTGCGACAAGGCGCTGGCGCACCTGGACAAGCTGCGCAACGCCAACGGCGACACGCCGACGTCGGTGATCCGCGACAACATGCAGCGCACCATGCAGGCCGACGCTGCGGTCTTCCGCACCAGCAAGACGCTGAAGGAAGGCTGCGACAAGATGGCCGACATCTTCTCGAGCTTCCAGGACGTCAAGGTCAGCGACCGCTCGCTGGTCTGGAACTCGGACCTGATCGAGACCTACGAACTGCACAACCTGCTGCTCAACGCCGTGGCCACGATCAACTCGGCCGAGCAGCGCCACGAGAGCCGCGGCGCGCACGCGCACGAGGATTTCCCGGACCGCGACGACGTCAACTGGCACAAGCACACGCTGGTGAACGTCGCCGATGACGGCACGTGCAGCTTCGATTCCCGCCCCGTGCACATGTACACGCTCAGCAAGGACGTGGATGTGGTGCCGCCCAAGCCGCGCGTCTACTGAGCCCGGGAGACCTGACACATGGCCGAATTTTCACTCCCGAAGAACTCGCGCGTCACCAAGGGCAAGCACTTCCCCGCGAAGGGCGCCAAGAACGTGCGCACCTTCAAGGTGTACCGCTGGAACCCGGACGACGGCGCCAACCCGCGCACCGATACGTACGAGATCGATCTCGACAAGTGCGGCCCGATGGTCCTGGACGCGCTGATCAAGATCAAGAACGAGATCGACCCCACGTTGACGTTCCGCCGTTCGTGCCGCGAAGGCATCTGCGGTTCGTGCGCGATGAACATCGACGGCACCAACACGCTGGCCTGCACCAAGGCGATCGGTGACTGCACCAAGGCCGAAGTGCCGATCTATCCGCTGCCGCACATGGAGGTGGTGAAGGATCTCGTTCCCGACCTGACCCACTTCTACGCGCAGTACGCCTCGATCAAGCCGTGGATCCGCACGCAGACCCCGGCGCCGCCGGACCGCGAGCGCCTGCAGTCGCCGGAAGACCGCAAGAAGCTCGACGGTCTGTACGAGTGCATCCTCTGCGCCTGTTGCTCGACCAGCTGCCCGAGCTACTGGTGGAACGGCGAACGCTACCTCGGCCCGGCAATCCTGCTGCAGGCCTACCGCTGGATCATCGACTCGCGCGACGAAGACACCGGTGCTCGCCTGGACGACCTGGAAGATCCGTTCAAGCTGTACCGCTGCCACACCATCATGAACTGCGCGCGCACCTGCCCGAAGGGCCTGAACCCGGCGCTGGCGATCGCCGAGATCAAGAAGCTGATGATGGCGCGTCGCGCCTGATCGCATGACCGGCGCACCTGCCACGGCGATCCTCTGGCCCGCGGTGGCCATGGCCAGCCTGACCTTCCTCGTGTGGGTCAGGCTGTACCACCTGCGGCTGGGTGAAATGGCACGCAAGCGCATCGACGCACAGGCGCTCGCCAGTGCTGCCGATTCGGCCCGCCTGCTGCTCGACACCCGTGCTTCCGACAACTTCCGCAACCTGTTCGAGCTGCCGGTCCTGTTCTACGCCGGTGTGCTGCTGGCCGCGCAACTGGGCGTATCGGATAGCGCATCGCTCGCGCTGGCATGGGCCTTCGTCGGCCTGCGCGTGGTGCACAGCGTGGTCCACTGCACCTTCAATCATGTGATGACCCGCTTCATCGCCTATGCGCTGGCGACGCTGGTGCTGATCGCGTTCTGGATGCGGCTCGCCATCGCCCTGGCCGCCGCATGACGGACGATCCCGAACTCAAGCGCATCCGCTGGCGCTGCCGGCGCGGCATGCGCGAACTGGACCAGTTGTTCGGACGCTATCTCGACCGAAGCTGGCCGACGGAATCCGAGGCGCAGCGCGTGGTTTTCCTACGCCTGCTCGATTGCGAGGACGATAAGCTCTGGCGCTGGTTCATGGGCTATGAGCAGTGTCCCGATGCCGAACTCGCCGCGCTGGTCGAACGGATCCGTCAACTGCCGGCTTGAGTGGCAGCCGTCGCGCCTGCTGCAGGCGTTGCTGATCCTGCTGGGACTGCTGGGCGCGATGTCGGTGCTGGCCAGCGAGATGCCGCGCATGTTCGCCTGGCCGCTGGCCCTGGCGGCGCTTGCCTACGGTGTGTGGCGCGCCTGCCGCGAAAGCCGAAGCCCCCGCCTCGCGTTCTGGTTTCCCGGAAACGGACGCATGCCCACGGTCGATCGCGTGCCCCTGCATCAGGCCCGCCTGCATTGGCGCGGGCCCCTGGCGTTCCTGCGGTGGCGCGAGGCCCCCGGCGGCCGCTGGCGGCACGTGTCGTGGTGGCCCGACACGCTGCCGGCGGCATCGCGGCGTGAACTGCGCCTTGCTGCGGACGTGGAGGGCGCTGGGCGGCGTCAGGGGGATCGGGCACCATAGGGTCCTATGTTCAAGCCCATTCCTGTCGCCATCGGCCTGCGCTATCTCCGCGCCAAGCGCCGCAACGGTTTCATTTCCTTCATCTCGCTGGCCTCGGTCGTCGGCATTGCGCTGGGCGTGATGATCCTGATCACCACGCTGTCGGTGATGAGCGGATTCCAGCGCGAGATCCGCGACCGCCTGCTGCAGGCCACCGCGCACGCTACCGTGATGGGGGCGGGCGAGGCGATGCAGGACTGGCCGCACGCCACCCGGATCGCAATGGACGATCCGCGCGTGGCCGGGGCCGCGCCCTTCATCCACGTGCAGGCCATGTTGACCGGCAATGCCGATCCGCAGGGCGCCCTGGTCACCGGCATCCTTCCGGGCGAAGAGCCGAAGGTCTCGGTGATCGGCGACAAGATGAAGGCCGGAACGCTGGAATCGCTGCAGCCGGGCGAGTTCCACATCCTGCTGGGGCAGGAACTGGCCGCATGGCTTCGCGTGGGCGTGGGCGACAGCGTGGTCGTCACCGCGGGTGATTTCCAGGGTACGCCGATGGGGGCGATGCCCAAGATCAAGCGGTTCATTGTCACCGGCATCTTCTCCGTCGGCCACAACGACGTCGACCGCAACCTGGCGCTGGTCCACATGGGCGATCTGCAGCGCGTGTTGCGGATGGGCGAGGGTGTCACCGGCGTACGCATGAAGCTGCACGACATGTATCAGTCCTGGGAAGTGGCGCGCGACCTGGCGTTGCGTCTGCAGGGCCCGTACCGCATCAGCGACTGGACCAGCGAGAACGCCAATCTCTATCACTCGCTGAAGATGGAAAAGACGGTGATGGGCATCCTGCTGTCCTTCATCATCCTGATGGGCGCCTTCTCGCTGGTGAACTCCCAGGTCATGCTGGTGACCGACAAGCAGGCCGACATCGCCATCCTGCGCACCCTGGGCCTCACCCCGCGCGGTGTCATGCAGGTGTTCATGGTGCAGGGCGTCCTGATCGGCGTGATGGGCACGGTGCTGGGCGTGGTCGGCGGCATTCTGCTGACCATCAATCTGGAATACATCCTTGCCGCCATCGAAGCGGTGTTCAAGGTGACGTTGCTGCCTCCCGACGTGTACTACATCACCGGCCTGCCGTATGAGCTCGATGCGGGCGAGGTCGTGCTGATCGCCGCCGTCGCCCTCACCATGAGCTTCCTGGCCACGCTGTATCCCGCATGGCGCGCCGCCCGCACGCAACCGGCGGAGGCGCTTCGCTATGAGTGAACCGAACCGCATGAACGATGCCATCCGCACCGCCGTCATCCACGCCGAGGCCCTCGGCAAGACCTACGCGGAAGGCAAGCTGCGCACACCCGTGTTCGATGGGCTGGAGCTCAACGTGCAGCCCGGCGAGACCGTGGCGATCGTCGGGGCATCCGGTGCCGGCAAGAGCACCTTGCTGCATCTGCTCGGCGGACTGGATACGCCCACCTCGGGCGAGGTGTACGTGGCCGGCCAGAAGATGTCTTCATTGTCCGATGCCGCGCGTGGCCAGCTGCGCAACAGGGCATTGGGCTTCGTCTACCAGTTCCATCATCTCCTGCCTGAATTCACTGCGCTGGAGAACGTCATGATGCCGGTGATGCTCGGCGGTGCCGCTACGGACGACGCGGGCAGCAAGGCCAGGTCGCTGCTCGAAGCGGTGGGGCTTGGTCATCGTCTGGCGCACAAGCCGGGTGAGCTGTCAGGCGGCGAGCGCCAGCGTGCGGCGGTGGCGCGGGCGCTGGTGAACCAGCCCGCCTGCGTGCTGGGCGACGAGCCGACCGGCAATCTTGATGAAAAGACAGCCGCGACGGTGTTCGACCTGATGCTTGAACTCAACCGTGCGCAGAAGACCAGTCTCGTGCTGGTGACCCATGACCGCCGGCTGGCACGCCGGCTGGACCGTGTGCTGGAACTGCACGAGGGCAAACTGCGCGAACTGGCCCACGACGCGATCTGACCTGTGCAGAAACCGTTGGGTCATTCCATCTGACCGCTGGCTGGAAGACAGTTGCTGAATTAAGCCGACCCGCGAAGCGGGTCCGGCTTGAATGAATTGTTAGGCGATAGTGCCGCCCAATCTGCGACGAGACACTACTCCAGCCATGCAGAGCGCAAGCCCTGCCGCGAGAATGACATAGGGCGGGTAAACGTCGTCCTGAGGCTCGGCGGGGACCGCGCGCCAGTATCGAGAGCTCTGGCTGTCGAGCGGCGAAACGAGGTCAGCCGGCAGCAGATATTGGATGAAAGGCACGCTGAGTAGGCCATGAGCTGCGAGGGCTATGCCAAGAACTAGAGCTAAGTTCGCGAGAAGTTTCTTCATGCAGCCTGGCGCCTGAGTTAAACCGGCCCGCCCGATGCGGTCCGGTTACGCCCGAGACCGCGAAGCGGGCCCGGCTTGAGCGAATTGTTAGGTGTCGCTCTGAGGAAACGTATCAAATTCCTGGATGGAAGCGAGGTTCTTGTCCCAAGCGGCTTTGCTGCCAGAAAAAATATGTGCGTCAGGCGTCATGGTGAGATCCGTGTCGAGGCAACCAGCCGGTACGACAATGAACTCGTGCCCGACGTGGGGCATTGCAGAACCGCAAACAGAACAGAAGCAGCGTGTATGGCGGGTGCTTGGAAGGTTGTACGTCTGCACGTTCTCCCCACCAGAGAGCCATTCGAGCTTGGCGACCGATGAGAACAGGTTTGCGGCATGCGCTGATCCGGTGTCTTTGCGGCAATGAGAGCAATGGCAAAGGAAAAAACGTTCAAACGCGCCGTCTATCTTGAAGGTGACGGTTCGACAAAGGCAGGAGCCGGTGTGTTGTTGGTTCATGTTCTTCCTTGCGTAGGCGAGATAACTTGATGGCACCTAACACCGGAATTAAGCCGACCCGCGCAGCGGGTTCGGCTTGAATGAATTGTTAGCCCGCACGCGACGCACAATCGTCACCGGGATCAGTGCAGACAAACTCAACATTCGCCATGCCGTGGATCGTTGGAACAGCAACAAACGAAATTGGGGTGGGGAGCGTTGTCTCTTGCACCCCAATCCATGTGTCGCCCTCCCAGATGGAGATTGCCTCAAGTTGATCGCTCTGTGAGTTGTAGCTGGCAGAGCCAATGATGTTGCTGCCCTTGACCATGAGGGCAATGACCGGCTCAGTCATCGCTTCAGAGACATCTGATGTTTCAAGAACAGGGCATTGCCAAGTCTCATCGTCGGCCTCTCCCTCTAACCCAGCCTCCCAGACCCAGAGCCAAATGGGATGCGTCTGCACGTCTTGTGCAGAGATATCATCGAGTGCTTTTGGGGTTCCTACCTTGAACGCCATGAAGGCTCCTATGCGGGCTAACACCAGAATTAAGCCGACCCGCGAAGCGGGTTCGGCTTGAATGAATTGTTAGGCCGCTCACCGATAAGAGTGAATTGCCACCTTGGAGCCATATACAGTCTCTCCACTCGCAACTCTCTCAGCAATGATGTCGATCTGTCCAAGTATGCTGCGGTAGTGCCTCCACCAACGAATAACAACTAAGGCGCCAAGCACGAGAAACAGTGAAGCGACAAAGATTGAGGCGGAGACGCTATTGAATTTGAAGTAGTACGCAGCAAGTCCGATAACGACTGTGGCGACTAGGGAGGCTGCCGCAGTCCCGAGGAGAACTCTACGACGAATTTGCAGAACTGCGATTCGCACATAGGCAACATCCTCTGATCTCAGAACATCATCATTGTCCATAGCGGCCTAACACCTGAATTAAGCCGACCCGCGAAGCGGGTTCGGCTTGAATGAATTGTTAGGCCCCGTACTTGAAGAACGATAGGCCGACGATGACAACGATGCAGCCCAATACCAGCCGGTTGATCCACTTGATCTCAGTGGCGCCAGGCTTTGAAACCAGAGCTGAAAGTGCGGCTATGGCTAGAAGTATGAATGACGCGATGGTGTGAAATCGGCTGTACTGAAAGATGGCGGCGCTGACCTCGGTTAGCTTGCCATGCCACGAGAGGTAGTAGTGCTCATCAGCTACATGGCCATTCAATGCATCGCCGCCCAAGAAGACCATGCCAAGTACGAGTGCTGTGAAATTGAGAACAGCCAGATAGCGAACGGCGACTGCAAGACGCGTCATAGAAGTCTCTTTAGGGGCCTAACACCAGAATTAAGCCGACCCGCGAAGCGGGTTCGGCTTGAATGAATTGTTAGGCTGTGGCGCGATAGTACGAACGGCGCGAAAGAATGTTGATGCGACCAACAGGAGTAACAAGCCAGGAACAATGATCTCGGAAGAAATTACTACCCAGTTGTTCAGCATGGTTGGTTTGCCAGGCATCTCGGGACTGCTGTAAGTAAGCACTAGAAACGTCACGATCGACGAAACGAAAGGCAATATCAGCAAGGCAAACACAGACAGAAGAAAGTGAAGGCTGCTGCGATTGCGCAAGCGCCTATGAAAGAGCCAAGCCGCTACTGCAAATATGAAGAATGAGAGCAGAGCAGCTATAGCCAGCCAAGTGTTTGGATTGGTCAACAAAGAACTTTCTCCACAGCCTAACACCAGAATTAAGCTGAGCCGCGAAGCGGCTTCGGCTTGAATGACTTGTTAGGCCCTATGTCCATCAAACCAAGGCACGGCGTGGTCTTTGACGACTCTCTCAAGATCTTGTAAGCAGCGATCATAGGTGCTCCACGTCAGTGCATTGAATCGTAAGTGATAGTGGTAGCCGTTAGAGTTTTTTAGCTTGTCGCTATCCAGCCATGCCTTTGATGAGGGGCTATCCGGTGCCTTAATAATGAACTCTGCCCTGATGCTTACAGAATTGTTGATTGGGGCACCATAGCTGCTGCCAGATCGGTGGAGATGAACTATCTCTACAAGCGCTCCATGTGGCCGGTGCCAAGATCTACTGCCAGAGCGCGTGCGAGTAAACCCAAGAGCTTCAGCTACAGGGTTGAAGTCCTTGCATAGGCGCTGCATCCCGGCCTTGACGAGTTGAGATGAGGATGGCTCTGTACTGTCCATAGGGCCTAACGCCTGAATTAAGCCGCGCCGCGAAGCGGTGTCGGCTTGAATGAATTGTTAGCCCCCGTGGCGATTATTTGCGATTGCATGCCGGGTAAGCCCCATGCTGCTGAACATACGACCAAAGTAGAGCGCGCTCAGCGTAGCGTATGAACGCTGAGGTGTGAGGTTCTTCTAGGTCAACGGCCATTACCGATATGAAAAGCCAAGCCGGATCAGATTTGGCATTGTAGGTGCGGGCGAATGTTGCGCCGCCAGAGTGTCCAAGCTTGCCGAGAAAGCCAGAGCGATTGAATTGGTAGAGGCGGCCGTGCAGAGATTGGCCGCAAGTCTCACCGATGTAGATGAGTTTTGTAGATAGCTCGGGCTTGCCTTTGGGCGCTTGATCCTTGAACTCGGAGAGCATGTATACGCCGGGCAATTCCAGTGGCAGGTTTGCACGCTGCGACCAAGGCGTCCATGCGGTGAACTTGGCGAGAATGTCGGTCAAGGGGGCTAACGCCTGAATTAAGCCGCGCCCCGAAGGGGCGTCGGCTTGAATGAATTGTTAGGCCCCGCTCCGATACAGAATGCAATGCCAGCCGCAAGTCCGAAACCGGCTCCATACAGCAGTTGCGCCAGTTCAAATTGGTGACCCCAACGAATGGCTATTGTGAGCAGCGTGAAGGAGGCTGCTCCGATTAGTACGGAGCCAATGCATACGGACAGGATGTTTAGCATGTTGTGCGAGCGGAGCCAAAGCACAAAGGGCAGGCCGAGTGTCAGCATTGCGACGAGCGCAATGGGAAATGCGACTAGGTAAGCCAAGGACACCGTGCTGAGCACTTCGGTGAAAGAAGGGAGATCGGTGCCAGTGAAGAGAATGATGCCAATTAAACAAACTGGAGGGGCGAGAGATGCTAAGAGCATGCCAAGCCAGAGAGGTCGTTTGTGTTGTGAAACTTCCATAAGGGGCCTAACGCCTGAATTAAGCCGACCCGCGAAGCGGGTTCGGCTTGAATGAATTGTTAGGGGCAGCTCCGCGAGAGTTCGGCATATTGGTCCCTAGAGATGTCGCTGATCTTAGATGAGCTCTCTCCGGAACTGCCCTCTGGAACGAGTGTAACCGTTGCCTGGTATGAGCCAGGAACAGCCTCGGTGATGATGGGCTTATAGCCCGGAGCCGAGACGCCAAACTCGAACGGGAGTGCATCAGATCCACCAATCGAGAAGCAGCCGGACTGAGCCGTGCGGATCTCGTGGTTATAGAGGCGAATGGAGACATTCTGGACTGGTTGATGCGACACCGCGTCAGTAACTGTTCCCGAAATGTACGTGCCGAGATGACATGGCGTGAAGTGGCAGCAGCCGCTGAGGAGTAGCGGGATGCCAACGAAAAGTACCTTTGAGAACGATGATTTCACTAGCGGCCCCTAACACCAGAATTAAGCCGACCCGCGAAGCGGGTTCGGCTTGAATGAATTGTTAGGCCGCTCACCGATAAGAGTGAATTGCCACCTTGGAGCCATATACAGTCTCTCCACTCGCAACTCTCTCAGCAATGATGTCGATCTGTCCAAGTATGCTGCGGTAGTGCCTCCACCAACGAATAACAACTAAGGCGCCAAGCACGAGAAACACTGAAGCGACAAAGATTGAGGCGGAGACGCTATTGAATTTGAAGTAGTACGCAGCAAGTCCGATCACGACTGTGGCGACTAGGGAAGATGCCGCAGTCCCGAGGAGAACTCTACGACGAATTTGCAGAACTGCGATTCGCACATAGGCAACATCCTCTGATCTCAGAACATCATCATTGTCCATAGCGGCCTAACGCCTGAATTAAGCCGCGCCGCGAAGCGGCGTCGGCTTGAATGAATTGTTAGGCACCGCCCCGCAGACCGGAAAAGCCTGCGCCCAACAGAGCGATGCCTACGGCAAGATGCAAAAGCAGCAGGGTCCAGTCTCGGCGGTCCCAGGCGGATAGGTAAGTAAGGCTGAAACTAAAGTCATCAGCCGTACCCAGCCTGGTCCGCACGCGAGTCCGAACTCTGTAGCCACCGACCACAATCATAGTGAACCCCGCCAGCACTAGTGCGGTGGTGAGCACTGACTCGCCGGAGGCAAGCATCATGCCGCCGGTGAGAAGGCAGAACATGAGGATGAGTGCGGTGCGTGCAGCCTTGATCACAGGAAACTCCGTGTCACTTGCATAGGTGCCTAACACCAGAATTAAGCCGACCCGCGAAGCGGGTTCGGCTTGAATGAATTGTTAGCTGCCATTGGGGCGCCAATGGAGCAAGAGTTTTTGGATTGGATGGATTGCAGCGTGCTCCCCGGGCCCACAGGAGAACAATTGCCAGCCACTGCCGGAGGAAAGGTCAGCCGGCCACCAATCCCTATCAAACGGAGCAGTTGGAACCGAAGCGACTGCTTGGCATGGAGGGCGCCACGATGCGTCCCCGAAACTGGCGGCAAGCATGCTCTGGTTTGTGTCCATGTCATGCGCCTCGCGGATGTCGCGTGATGAGGCGGGTAGCCAGGATGGAAACCAGCCGCTTTGAAGAGCGTCGCGCTGCACTAGCTCGTCGTATGTTTTGAAGGATTGGCTAGTGCGATCGCAGCTCGCAAGAGCCAAGAATGAAACGGCAACGAGTAGAAAAACTCTCATGGCAGCTAACGCCTGAATTAAGCCGACCCGCGAAGCGGGTTCGGCTTGAATGAATTGTTAGGCCGCTCACCGCAGGAGTGCGGCAACGGCCTGTCGGAACTGACTAATCTTGGCATGGTTTTGCGGAACACTCTCGAGATCTCCCTCAGTTAGGAAGTCTGTGGCGTCTGCCCAATTCCCGTCAGCGCGATGCTGCTGCACGAAGCCCCAGCCATCTTTACCATCCCAAACAAGTCGGATGAGATTGCTGCCGTTGGCATAGGTCGCTACATAGCTACCAAACACGTCTGGCCGCAAATCTTCAGAGGTCAGCTGGGCACCAAGCTCTTGCAGCAACTCTTTGAGCATTGTGTAAGGGTGCATGAGCGGCCTAACACCGGAATTAAGCCGACCCGCGAAGCGGGTTCGGCTTGAATGAATTGTTAGGCCGCAGCCAACATTTTCTGCTACTCATGCTCAAAGCAGACCCCCGCGACTTATGTGCAATTGGCCCACAGCAATGAACGCTAAGGTAAACCATACAACGGAAAAGGCTACTCCGACCAAGATGCCTCGCGACACTGAGACTCCTGACCGTCTAGATAGCTGAGCATTGAGAGCTGCAAAAAGCAGGAGCGCGAGTCCAGCAAAAGCGAGATGGAAAGGCCAATAGAGCAATAGGCTCAGACCAACACCAGGACCTTGATCAAGACCAGCTGCCACTAGCTCAGCTAGCACGGGAACGAACAAGAGGCCGATACCAAGGGCTACATTTGCTCGGAGCATCTGCATGTCTCGATCTGCGGCCTAACACCAGAATTAAGCCGACCCGCGAAGCGGGTTCGGCTTGAATGATTTGTTAGGCCTCATGGCTAGTAGCCTCCGAGAGCCTCGCCTGAAAATTGGTTGCCAGCATCCGATCTACTGCGCTAAGAGCCTCGGCGGCCTGCTGCGGATCAAACGTGCCACCGTGCAGAACAGCATCAGCCTGATTGTGAAGCGAATATGCAAGATGCGCTGCAGCGCGAACGGCCGGATCAAGAGTGTCACCGCTACCTAAGTGGTGTGCGAGCAACAGCCGAATCTCGTAGACGGCGAACGCCAGTACTTGGTCCTGTGTGAGGGTCATTCGGATGTCGCTCCTTGAGGCCTAACACCTGAATTAAGCCGACCCGCGAAGCGGGTTCGGCTTGAATGAATTGTTATACCTCGAGCAATGATGCATCAAACCACACATCCTCGTAGTCAGCCCCGTCAACCAGGAACCGATAGCCGGGTGGTAGAGCAAGGTACTCGATTGCCGCGGGAAGATACTCGGCGAGATGCTGAACATGCAGCGGAGAGAAGAAGTCATCCGCCTCGGATAGCTCTCCGCACCAGATATACCAGCCACTCGCTCCATCCGAGGGTGGATGGCGTAGCCCATGGATGGGGCCCGTCGTCAGACTCCCGACGGCAAGGCCGAGTTTGGAGCCGAGAGCTGGAGGTGACGGCTCTGCTCCGATCCACTCACATACGGTTTGATGCTTGGCTATGCGCATGCCGGGCTGAGGTATAACACCTGAATTAAGCCGACCCGCGAAGCGGGTTCGGCTTGAATGAATTGTTAGGCCGCGCCCGATAAGTCATACGGCCACTCCGATTGCGCGCAACCGCTCAACAACCTGCGCCAATGCCTGCGGATGAGGCTGAAGCTTACGTAGAAAACGGGCACGCCACTTGGACCAGTTTGCAGCAACTGATGGATCTGCCTCTGCCGAGGCGCCTGGATCGTCGTCGAACCCGAACTCAAAGCCACAGCTACACATAGCGAATGAGGGGCTACTGTCGCTGTAGTAGGGCTGCTCGGTCAGCTCAACACTGCCGCAAATAGGGCACGCCCAGAGCCCAAACTCCGAGCGGTACAAGTCAGCCGAGGTGCCGTCTCTGAGAGTTACGCGATGAGCTTCCATAGCGGCCTAACACCAGAATTAAGCCGACCCGCGAAGCGGGTTCGGCTTGAATGACTTGTTAGGCCCCGGTACCGTAGGGGCCCGGTGGGGATTGTGCTGCTACAGCCCTGGTTGACTCAAGGAAGTCGTGGATGGCAGCCGGATCGGTTGTTTGGCCGGGAGCAGTAAGGCCCGCGTAGCAGAACAGAAAGTCCGACACCGACGTATCGCCGCGCGCGAGATATGCGCTGACGAAGTGCTCCATGACTCGGTATGCATCTTGGACCGAGATCACTTGTCGTAATGAGTTCTCCAGATCGGGAAGATCTTTCATACGGGGCCTAACACCTAGTAGACCCCATTCCAGGGTAATAGCGCGGAGTATTCAGGCTTGCCTCGTGGGCGTCAATCGGGGTTTTCCTATGCTGGATCAATCGCTTGGCTGATGGCCTTGGTGCAGCTCGGATGCGACGTTGCCTGCGTTAGTCGCATGGAATGCAGGGGCTATGGAATATCAGTCGGGAGACGGGGCGGTATCGGGTTCGGGGGCGGTGGGGCGTGTGGGGTTGATGGAGGAAGTCACGCGAAGGTTGCGCGTGGGTCATTACAGCTTGCGCACCGAGCGGGCTTACCTGGGATGGATCCGCCGGTTCATTCTGGCCAATGGCAAACGTCATCCGCGCGAGCTCGGGGCGGTGCAGGTCGAGGCATTCCTGACGAATCTGGCAGTCGAGGGCAAGGTGGCGGCGAGTACGCAGAACCAGGCGCTGTCCGCAGTGCTGTTCCTGTATCGCGAGGTCCTGGGCCTGAAGCTCGCATGGATGGACGATGTGGTGCGTGCCAAGCGGCCGCTGCGGGTCCCCACGGTGCTGTCGCACTTGGAGGTAAGGGCCTTGCTGGCCCACATGGACGGACGCATGGCGCTGCTCGCCCGGCTGCTGTATGGCAGCGGCATGCGATTGATGGAAGGCGTGCGTGTGCGTGTGAAGGACGTCGATTTCGCCCGCAACGAGATCACTGTGCGGGAGGGCAAGGGTGGAAAGGATCGCCGGACGGTGTTGCCGGCGTCCCTGGTGCCGACGTTGCAGGCGGAGGTGGAGCGCGTGCACGTCCTGCACCAGCAGGACCTGGCGCAGGGTGCGGGAGAGGTCTGGCTGCCGCATGCGCTTTCGCGCAAGTATCCGAGCGCCGGGCGCGAACTGGGGTGGCAGTACGTGTTCCCCGCGCGGAACCTCAGTCTGGATCCGCGCGATGACCGGTGGCGACGCCACCACCTGGACGAGGCGATGCTGGCGCGGGCGCTCAAGCGGGCGCGGGTGTCGGCGGGCATCACCAAGCCGGTGACTGCGCACACGCTGCGCCACTCCTTCGCCACCCATCTGATCGAAAGCGGCTACGACATCCGCACCGTGCAGGAACTGCTCGGCCACAAGGACGTCGCGACTACCCAGATATACACACACGTCCTCAATCGGGGCGCTGGTGCGGTGCTCAGTCCCCTGGACCGCTGACATGGAACCGACGCGCATGCGGAAGCTGCCGTTGCCGCCGTTCGGGATGGCGTGCACGGCTGCCTTGCTGCTCGGCATGGTCGTCATGCTCTGGCGTCCTGCGCTGCCCACGATGACGATCCTGTGGTGCGCGCTCGCGCTCGCGCTCGCGCTCGGGCTCGTCGGTTGGTTGTCTCCCTCCCGGTGGCGTTGGCTGGGCGCCGCGTTGGCGGGTATCGGTTGGGCAGGACTGCATGCGGCGTGGAGCCTGGGTTCACAGCTGCCTGCGGCATGGGAAGGGCGTGACGTGGTAGTTAGCGGGCAGGTGGTCGGCCTGCCTGACCCACAGGCGCGGCGAACCCGCTTCCTGCTGCGCGTTGATGACGGGGAACGCCAACCCGCGCCATTGCGCGGCAGGCAGATCCGGTTGGCGTGGTACGACGATTTCGGTGCGACGAAGCCTGGACCACGCATGCAACTGGGTGCGGGCGAGCGTTGGCAGTTCGAGGTTCGCGTGCGAGCACCGCGCGGGCTGGCCAACCCCGGCGGCGTGGATGCGGAACGCCATGCGGCGGCCCAGCGCATCAGCGCCATGGGCTATGTGCGCGATGCCACGCGTGCGCGTCGGCTGTCGCCGGGAGGGGGTATTGATGCGTGGCGCAGCGACATGGCCGACAGGATCGGACGTGCGACGCCCGGTCCGTCGGCGCGCTTCGTGCGGGCGCTGGCACTGGGAGACACGCGGGCGCTGGAGGATGCCGACTGGCAGGTGCTGCGCGCCACGGGCCTGACCCACCTGATCGCCATCTCCGGATTCCACGTGGGGCTGGTGGCGGGATTCTGTGCCTTGGGTGGGGCGGGGGTGTGGAGCTTGTTTTCCGCGCTGTCGAGGAGGATTCCGCGTCCGCAGGCGGCAGGCGCATTGGCGTTGTCCGGCGCGCTGGGATACGCCGCCGTCGCCGGCTTCGCGCTGCCGACGGTACGCACCGTGCTGATGATCGCGGTGGTGGTGATCGCGCGGCTGGCACGGCGCCATGTGCGGCTGGTCGATGCCTTGGCGCTGGCGATGCTGGCGGTGCTGGTGTTCGACCCCTTGTCGCTGCTGGCGGCAGGTTTCTGGCTGAGCTTCGGCGGTGTGGCGTGGCTGGCATGGTGCCTGCCGGCCTCACAGCATTGGGCGAAGGCGTTCCTGCCGGCCCAGGGTGTGGCCACGGTGGGTCTGCTGCCCTTCACCGCCGTGTTGTTCGGCCAGGCTTCGCTCGCAGGCCCGGTGGCCAACCTGATTGCTATTCCATGGTGGAGTCTGGTGGTGGTGCCGCTGTCATTGCTCGGGACAGGGCTGGAAACGGTGCACGTGGGTGCGGGCGCATGGGCATGGCGTGCCGCTGCGGCGTGCTTCGAGTGGAGCTGGGTGCTCTTCGACGGCATGGCGAAACAGCCCTATGCGTTGTGGTGGCTGCCCGAAAGCCGCGCCTGGGCGCTTTGGCTGGCGCTGGGGGGCGGGTTCTGGCTGCTGCTGCCGCGTGGCGTACCGGGGAAAGCGCTTGCGTTGCTGTTGTGGTTGCCACTGCTGTGGCCGGATCGCGAGTTGCCGCGCGAGGGTGAAGTCGAACTGGTGGTGATCGATGTGGGGCAAGGGCTGGCGGTGCTGGTACGCACGGCACACCACGCCTTGCTGTTCGACGCAGGGCCTGCCGTCGAGGAAGGTTTCGATGCGGGCGAACGGGCCGTTGTACCGGCTCTGCGTGCGCTGGGGGTGTCGCGCCTGCACGCGATGGTGATCAGCCATGCCGACAACGATCATGCCGGCGGCGCCGATGCCGTCCGCGATGCCTTTCCGGTGCAGGCGGTGTTGGCGCCGCCGGGCAGCCCGCTGGATGCGCGGGCGCCTTGCGTGGCGGGCGCGTCGTGGATGTGGGATGGCGTGCGCTTCAGCTTCCTGCATCCGGGCCTCCACTTTCCGTACCTGGGCAACGAGGCGAGCTGCGTACTGAAGATGGACACGCCGCATGGGGGCGTCCTGCTGCCGGGCGACATCGGCACCATCGTCGAGCGCGGACTGGTCCATCGCCATGCGGGCTCGCTCAGGTCGGAGGTCGTCGTGCTGCCGCATCACGGCAGCGCCGGCTCCTCCGATCCGGCATTCGTGGCCGCCACATCGCCCCGGCTTGCCGTGAATTCCAGCGGGGCAGGCAACCGCTTCGGGCATCCACGGGCCCAGGTGGTGGCTCGCTGGCAGTCGCGGGGCGGTGAATTGCTTGACACGCAGTCCGGTGGCGCGTTGCGCGTATGGCTGGGTGGCGATGGACTGCGCGTACGTGAACGGCGTCACGACCGGCCACGCTGGTGGGATGCCGTGCGGCGCCAGCGGGCCGGTGGGCTATCCTATCGGCTGGAAGAAGGACGGCCCGATGTGCCGGAGGACTGAACGTGCTGGAACTGGTGAAGGCCGGCGGTTGGCCGATGATCCCGCTGCTGCTGCTCGGCATACTGGCCCTGGCCATCGTGGTGGAACGCTTCTGGTCGCTGCGCCGCAAGGAAATCCTGCCGCCCGGCCTGGGTGAGGAAGTGCGCGCGTGGGCCGGCCGCGGGCAACTGGAGGCGGCGCACATCGATTCGCTGCGCCGCAACTCGCCCCTGGGTGAAGTGCTGGCGGCGGCGCTGGATGTGCGCAACAAGCCGCGCGAGCAGATCCGCGAGCGCATCGAGGACACCGGCCGGCATGTCGTCCACCGGATGGAGAAATTCCTCAACGCCCTCGGCAGCATCGCCTCCGCCGGTCCGCTGCTGGGCCTGCTGGGCACCGTAGTGGGCATGATCCAGATGTTCCTGGGCATCCAGGACAGTGGCGTGGGCGACGTCAACGCGCTGGCGGGGGGTATCGGCAAGGCACTCGTGTGCGCCGCCGCGGGCATGATCGTGGCCATCCCCGCGCTGCTGTTCCATCGCTATTTCCGCGGCAAGGTCACGGGTTACGTGATGGAGATGGAGAAGGAAGCCACGGCGCTGGTCGACGCGCTGGAAGCCCGCCATCCCCGCCCGGTGGCGCGCCCGTCCGGCGTGGTCGCGCCGGCACCCGCCAGCGCCTGAGGCCAACCGCATGCGCATCCGCGACGACCGCGCGCAGGAAGAACCCGAGATCAACCTCGTGCCGTTGATCGACGTGATCCTGGTGCTGATCATCTTCTTCGTCATCACCACCACGTTCGACGCTCGCTCGATGCTGCAGCTCCAACTGCCCAGCGCCCATGGCGAGCCGGTGGCGGCGCAGGTCAAGGCGCTGAGCGTGCTGGTCAATGCGGACGGGCGCTACTTCGTGGACGAGCATGAAGTCCTCCGCCCCGACATCGACGCCCTGAAGCAGACGCTGCAGCAGGTGGCGGGCAGTGACCGCAGCCGCCCCGTGCTGTTGCGCGCCGATGCGCGCACGCCGCACCAAGCGGTGGTGACGGCGCTGGATGCGCTGGGCCAGCTGGGTTTCCGGAAAATCAACATCGCCACCGCGCCGGAGGCGAAGAAGTGAGCCGCGACGGCTCTGCGTGGCAGGTCTACAAGCGGCTGATGGGCTTTGCCAGGCCGTACCGCGGGCTGCTGGCGCTGGCCGCTGTCGGCATGCTGATCGAGGCAGCGGCGGGTGGCGCGTTCAGCAAGCTGATGGAACCGGTGGTCAACGAGACCTTCATCGATCGCGACAAGGCCAAGAGCCTGTTGCTGCCGTTGGCCATCGTGGGTCTGTTCGTCATCCGCGGCATCGCCGGCTACATCACCGACATGGGCATGGGCAAGGCAGCGCGCAGCATCGCCCGCGACGTGCGCGTGAACGTGCTGGGCAAGTACCTGCGGTTGCCGGGCCTGCGTTTCGATACCGAACCCGTGCCTGCCATGCTGGTGCGCCTGGGGTCCGATGCCGACCAGATGGCGCAGGCCGCCGTCGATGCGATGAAGGTCATGCTGCAGCAGGTGCTGCAGATCATCGCGGCACTGGTGGTGATGTTCATCACCAGCTGGCAGGTCACGCTGGCCATCCTGGTCATGGCGCCGCCGCTGGCCTGGATCATGGACAAGGTGGCCAAGCGCTACCGGCGCATCAGCCATCGCATCCAGGAAAGCGGCGCCGAGATGATGCAGGCCGCCGACCAGACCCTGTCCAACCAGCAGGAGGTCAAGGTCTACGGCGCGCAGCAGAGCGAGTTGACGCGATATGCCGGCCTGGCCAACGCGAACCTGAGGCTGGCGATGAAGGTGGAAGCCACCCGCAGCATATCGTCGGCGATGGTGCAGTTGATGGGCTCGGTCGGACTGGCCCTGCTGCTGTTCTTCGCCGGGCGCGAGGCGATGGCCGGGCGCTTGACCGCAGGTGGGTTCGTCACGCTGATGATTTCCATGATGGCCATCATCCCGGCCCTCAAGCAGCTGACCAACGTGCAGAACATGCTGCAGCGGGGCGTCGCCTCGGCACAGCGCCTGTTCTCCGTGCTCGATGCCGAGGACGAGCGGGATGGGGGCAGCCGCGCGCTCGAGCGCTCGAAGGGACTGCTCGAATTCCGCGACATCACCACGCGCTATCCCGGCCAGAGCCGGCCGGCGCTGGAGGGCATCAGTTTCACCGCGCGCCCGGGTACCGTCACCGCCATCGTCGGGCGTTCCGGCAGCGGCAAGTCGACGCTGATCAAGCTGATCCCGCGCTTCTACGAGGCCGAATCCGGCCAGATCCTGCTCGACGGCCATCCGCTGCAGGACTACCGCCTCGCGGACCTGCGCCGGCAGATCGCGCTGGTGGGGCAACAGGTGATGCTGTTCGACGGTACGGTCGCCGCGAACGTGGCGTATGGCGAACTGCAGGGAGCCGAGGCCACGGCCATGGAAGAGGCCGTGCGTGGCGCCAACGCGATGGAATTCGTGCAGGAGATGCCCGAGCGCATGCAGGCGCCGATCGGCAACAAGGGGGGCCGCCTGTCCGGTGGCCAGCGCCAACGCCTGGCGATCGCCCGCGCGATGTTGAAGGATGCGCCGATCCTGATCCTCGACGAGGCCACGGCCGCGCTCGACAACGAATCCGAGCGGCTGGTGCAGAACGCCCTGCAGAAGTTGATGCCGGACCGCACGACGCTCGTCATCGCACATCGCCTGTCGACCATCGAGCACGCCGACCAGGTGCTCGTGCTGGACCAGGGCCGCCTGGTCGAGCAGGGCACGCACGCGGAACTGCTGGCACGAGGCGGGCTCTACGCACATCTTCACCAGATGCAGTTCCGCGAGGGTGAGGCGGGGTGAGCCAGCGCGCGATGCCGCAACCGCCGGATTACTGGTTTGGCAACGGGCGGGTGCCCCTGTGGGCCCGTGCGCTCGCGGGCGTGTACGGGATGCTGGTTGCCCTGCGCAGCTGGCTGTACGGGGTCGGTCTGCTGCGTCAGCAACGGGTGGGCGCGCCGGTCATCGTGGTGGGCAACATCACGGCCGGCGGCACCGGCAAGACGCCGCTGACCATCGCGCTGATGGAGCGATTGCGCGCGGCGGGTTTCAGGCCGGGCGTGGCGAGCCGCGGTTACGGCCGTCGCGACGAGGCGCAGGCGCGCTGGGTGGATGCGGCGACCCCGCCGGACGAGGGGGGGGACGAGCCCGTCCTCATTGCGCGGCATACCGGCACGCGGGTGCGCGTGGACCGTGATCGTGTCGCAGCCGCCAAGGCCCTGGTGGCCGCAGGTTGCGACGTGGTGATCTGCGACGACGGACTGCAGCACTACCGCCTGCAGCGCGACGTGGAGATCGAGGTGATCGATGGCGCGCGCCGCTACGGCAATGGACGGCTCATGCCCGCCGGCCCGCTGCGCGAGCCCGTGGCGCGCGCGGCGACGTGCGGGTTCCGGGTGGTGAACCTGCCGTCATCCGAAGACACGGCCGCCTTCGGTGAATGGCCGATGCAGTTGCAGGCCGATGACGCGCTGCCGTTGCGTGGCGGCCGGCCGAAGCCGCTGGCGGGTTTCGCCGGCCAGCGCGTGCATGCGGTGGCGGGCATCGGCAATCCGGCCCGCTTCTTCGCCATGTTGCGGAGGCAGGGCCTGGGCGTGGTGCCGCATGCGTTCGCGGACCATCATGCGTACCGCGCGGAAGATTTCGCGTTCGGCAGCGAACTGCCGGTCCTCATGACCGAGAAGGATGCGGTGAAGTGCGCCGCATTCGCCAACAACTGGTTCTACAGCGTGCCGGTGGCGGCGAAGCTGCCGGAGGCGTTCTGGGTCGCATTGCTGGACCGGTTGGGTCGCGCGCGTCCGCCAGCGGCCGATCCGAAGTAGATCGTTCCCTTCATCCCTGACCCGAGCCGGATCCCGATGACCGATTTCATCGTCGCCATTCCCGCCCGCTATGCCGCGTCGCGGCTGCCCGGCAAACCGCTGCGCCTCCTTGGCGGCACGCCGCTGGTCGTCCATGTGGCGCGCCGTGCGCTGGCCGCCGGTGCGCGCGAAGTCTGGGTCGCCACGGATGACGCCCGCATCCGTGACGCATTGGTGGCCACCGAGGTGCGTGTGGCGATGACATCCGAACGACATGCCTCAGGCAGCGACCGCCTGGCCGAGTGTGCCGACATCGCCGGATGGGCCGACGACGCGCTGGTGGTGAATCTCCAGGGCGACGAACCGTTCGCACCGCCGGCCGGCATCCGGGCGGTTGCCGACACGCTGGCGTCCAGTGGCGCGGAGATGGCGACGCTGGCGGTACCCGTGGACGACGCGGCCACCTTGTTCGACCCGAACGCGGTCAAGCTGGTGCGTGCCGCCAATGGCGATGCGCTGTACTTCAGTCGCGCGCCGATTCCCTGGCACCGCGATGCCTTCGCGCAGTCGCGCGATGCCCTCCCGCCCGGCCAGTGGTTGCGCCACATCGGCATCTACGCCTATCGTGCCGGCTTCCTGCGCCGGTTCTCGCAGATGCCGCCCGGCCGGCTGGAGCAGGTCGAGTCGCTGGAGCAGTTGCGGGCACTCGAAGCCGGCCACCGCATCGCCGTGGCGCTGGCGCCCGAGCCGTTTCCGCCGGGCGTGGATACCCCCGAAGACCTTGCCCGCGCGGAGTCCATCCTGCGGGGCGCGGACCAGTGAAGCTGCTGGTCGTCTGCCTGGGCAACATCTGCCGCTCTCCGATGGCCGAAGGCGCGTTGCGCGCCCGGCTGGAGGCATCGTCCCTGGCCGGTCAGGTGGAGGTGGATTCGGCCGGCACCGGTGGCTGGCATGCCGGTGAATCGCCGGATCGCCGCGCCATCGCCTGCGCCCGCAGCCATGGTGTCGATATCGGCATGCAGCGCGCACGCCAGCTGTCCGCACGTGATTTCGATGCCTTCGACTGGCTGCTCTGCGCCGACCGCGCGAACCTGCGCGACGTGTTGCGGATCGCGCCTGCAACCCGACGCGACCGGGTGGCGCTGCTGCTGGAATGGGCCGGCGTGCAGGCCGGAGGCGAAGTGCCGGACCCCTATACGGGCGGGCCGGAGGACTTCCAGCGGGTCTGGCGACTGGTCGATTCCGCCGCACAGGCGGTCGTGGCCCGGCTCTCCCCGGAATGAGACTTGGGCATAATCAGGGAAGATGACGGACATGACCTTGGCCCCCGAACTGCCGCGTGCCCTGCAGTGGCTGAATGCACCAGCGACCACGCTGCACGAGCAGCGGGGTCGCATCGTGGCGCTGGCCTTCGTCAACAGTGCCTCGGCCTGGTGCGCGCAGCGGCTCAATGACCTGGCCGTACTGCAGGCCCGCCACCTGGGCCGGCTGCAGGCATTGGCCATCCACGTGCCGCGCTTCGACAGCGAGCGCGACCCGCAAAGCGCCCTCAAACGCCTGCGCCGGCACGGCAACGTGCTGCCGCTCGCGCACGACGCGGACTGGGTGGCGTGGCAGCGCTTCGGGGTGGAATCGTGGCCGACGGTCCTGCTCATCGATGGCGAAGGCCAGGTCCAGCACCGGATCGTGGGTGCGGATGGACTGGCCGAACTGGAGCGGCACATCGCGCGCCTGTGCGACGGATTGCATGTGCCACCGGACGACGACCTGCGGGCGTTCCGCGAAGCCCACCCGGAACCCCGGATGCCGCTGTGCTTCCCTGCCGGACTGGTGGCCACGCCTGATCGCCTGTTCGTCGCCGACAGCGGCCACCACCGCGTGCTGGAGTGCAATCACCTGGGGCGGGTGATCCGGCAGTTCGGCATGGGGACACCCGACCTGGCCGATGGCGAGCTCAACCACGCCGCGTTCCGCCGGCCGCAGGGTCTGGCCCTGGTGCGCGAGTCGCTGTACGTGGCGGACACCGGAAACCATGCCCTGCGGCGCATCAATCTGCCCACCAGCACCGTGGATACGCTCTGCGGCAACGGCCGTGCAGGCGAACCGACCGAGGGCGTGGTCGCCGCGCCCCGCAACGTGGCGCTCAACCAGCCGCAGGCGCTGGTGGTGAACAACAACCATATATTCCTCGCGATGGCGGGCGACAACCGCGTGTGGAGCTACGACCTGGGCACGCGCGAGATCCGCCCGCGGGCCGGCTCCGGGCAACTCGATGTCCGCGATGGCAGCGGGCCGATGGCGGCCTTCGCGCAGCCGGCCGGGCTGGCTGCGGTGCTGCAGACGCTCTACGTCTGCGATGCGGTCGGTTCGGCGGTGCGTTCGATGCAATTGCGTGGCGATACCGTGCAGACACTGATCGGGCAGGGCGCGTGGACGTTCGGTGCCGAGGATGGTCCACGTGACCGCGCGCGCCTCCAGCATCCGCAGGCCATCGCATTGAGTCCCGATGCACCGGTCATGTGGATTGCCGACAGCGGCAACGGCAGCCTGCGCACCCTGCGCCTGGGTGGCGGCGAACTGACCACGGTGGCGCTGCCCCGGACCCTGCATGGTCCGGCGGGTCTTTCCGTCGCCGCAGGCGCGGTATGGATCGCGGAGACGGATGCACACGCAGTGCTGCGCTACGATATCGCCACCGGCGAATTGAGCCACGTTCCGATCGACGAATGAGCGGCAGTCCCCAGGCGGAATTCGACGGCAAGGCGTTCGCTGCCGGCTTGAGCACGGCGCCCGGCGTGTATCGCATGTACGCCGCGGACGACGCCCTGCTGTACGTCGGCAAGGCCGGCGCGCTGCGCAAGCGCGTCGCCAGCTACTTCAACAGTTCGCCCAAGTCGCCGCGCATCCTGTCGATGCTGTCGCAGGTCCTGCGGATGGACGTGACCGTCACCCGCACGGAAGCCGAAGCGCTGCTGCTGGAGAACCAGCTGATCAAGTCGCTGACGCCGCGCTACAACGTGCTGCTGCGCGACGACAAGAGTTATCCCTACGTGCTGCTCACGCGCGAGGAATGGCCCCGTATCGCATTCCATCGTGGCGCCCGTGCGGTGCCGGGGCGCTATTTCGGCCCGTACCCCAGCGTGATCGCGGTTCGCGAAACGCTGAACCTGATGCAGAAGCTGTTCCGCATCCGCAACTGCGAGGACAGCGTGTTCCGCAACCGCTCGCGCCCGTGCCTGCAGTACCAGATCGGGCGCTGCAGCGGGCCGTGCGTGGGGCTGGTGGAAGAGGCGGACTACGCGGAATCGGTACGCCGCGCGGCATTGTTCCTGGACGGGCGCAGCGACGAACTCACGCGCGAGCTCGGCACGGCGATGGAGCAGGCGAGCGCGGAACTCGAATTCGAGAAGGCGGCCCGCCTGCGCGACCTGGTGGCGTCGATCCGCACATTGCAGGCGCGCCAGTACGTGGATGGGCATGCCGCCGACCTGGACGTGCTCGCCTGCGCCATGCAGGGCAGCCACGCCTGTGTGCTGCTGCTGGCCTTCCGCGACGGTCGCAACCTGGGCACGCGCACGTTCTTCCCGAAAACCAACGGCGAGGACAGCGCGGAAGAGGTGCTGGGTGCGTTCGTGTCGCAGTACTACGCCGAGCAGCCCGCGCCGCAGGAAATCGTCCTCGATCGCGAGATTCCGGAAGCGGAACTGATCGAGCATGCGCTGGCCTCGGCGGCGGGTCGCAAGGTCCAGTTGAAGTGGAGCGTCCGCAGCGAACGCGCCGGTTACCTGGATCTCGCGAAGCGCAACGCCGAAATCGCCCTGGTGACCGAGCTGGGCAGCCGCAACGCCCAGACCGCGCGCAGCGAAGCGCTGAAGGAGCTGCTCGCGTTGCCCGACGTCGCCAAGCGCATCGAGTGCTTCGACATCAGCCACACGATGGGTGAAGCCACGGTCGCTTCATGTGTGGTCTTCGATGCCAACGGTGCGGTGCGTTCCCAGTACCGGCGCTACAACATCACCGGCATCACGCCGGGGGATGATTTCGCGGCCATGCACCAGGCCATCGAGCGCCGTTTCCGGCGTGCGGTGGAGGAGGGCGGGGTACTGCCCGATGTCCTGCTCATCGACGGCGGAGCGGGTCAGCTGGCCCAGGCCCAGGCCGCGCTCGCCGACCTGGGTGTGGACGGGGTGGTGCTGGTGGGCGTTGCCAAGGGCGTCGAGCGTCGGGCCGGCCACGAGACGCTAGTGCTGCCTGACGGCCGGGAAGTACGGCCAGGCGCCGCGTCGCCGGCGTTGCAGCTGATCCAGCAGGTGCGCGACGAGGCGCACCGTTTCGCGATCATCGGTCATCGCGGCAAGCGACAGAAGGCGCGCATGACCAGCAAGCTGGAAGACATTCCCGGCATCGGTCCGCGGCGGCGCGCCAGCCTGCTCAAGCATTTCGGAGGATTGGCGGGCCTCAAGGCCGCCGGTGCCGACGAGATCGCGCGCGTGGAAGGCGTGAATGCCGCACTGGCCGAGCGAATCTACGCTAACCTGCACGGGCTGCCGATGCCCGAGGCCGGAACCGAGTAAGCCTGCGATGAAGTTGACCGTCCCCACCTGGCTCACGTTGCTGCGGATCGTGCTGATCCCGGTGCTGGTGCTGGTGTTCTACCTGCCGTATTCGTGGACCAATTTCGCGGCTGCGTTCATCTTCGTCCTGGCGGCGGTCACCGACTGGCTGGATGGCTGGATCGCGCGCCGCTACCACCTGTACTCGGCCTTTGGCGCATTCCTCGATCCGGTGGCCGACAAGCTGATGGTGGCGGTGTCGCTGTTCCTGATCGTGCAGGACAATCCGACCATGTGGATGGCCATCTGGGCTGCCGTCATCGTCGGCCGCGAGATCGCGGTGTCCGCGTTGCGTGAATGGATGGCCGAACTCGGCCAGCGCGCCACGGTGAAGGTGGCTGCCCTCGGCAAGATCAAGACCATCGTGCAGATGGTGGCGTTGTCCTGCCTGCTGTATGCGTCCACCCCCGGCAAGCAGGTGCTGGGCGACATCTGGATGGGCCGCTGGGTGTTCCTGCTGGGCGACTGGTTGCTCGCCATCGCGGCCCTGCTGACACTGTGGTCGGGCATTCAATACCTGCTCGCGGCGTGGCCCATCCTGCGCGACGGCGAGGAAAAGAGTGTTGACATGCCGAAACAAGACGCTACAATTTCGACCTTCTCGACGCGGGAATAGCTCAGTTGGTAGAGCACGACCTTGCCAAGGTCGGGGTCGAGGGTTCGAGTCCCTTTTCCCGCTCCAGATTTCGTCCTGAGAAGGATGGTTCCCAAAGCCCCGTTCGCGGGGCTTTGTGTTGCAGGACGCTTGAAAAGGCGTCGTGATTGCGCCAGTCTGGCGCGGTCGCCACCGGCCTGGTGGCAGAGTGGTTATGCAGCGGACTGCAAATCCGCGTACGCCGGTTCAATTCCGACCCAGGCCTCCAAATCCGGGGATCGCCACGATCTCCCAACGCGGGAATAGCTCAGTTGGTAGAGCACGACCTTGCCAAGGTCGGGGTCGAGGGTTCGAGTCCCTTTTCCCGCTCCATATACGCTCCCTGGTGAGCACGGAAGAAGCCCCGCATGCGGGGCTTCTTCTTTTCCGGTCTGTCCATCGGCACATTCAGGCGCTTTCCAATGCGGCGTGACTGAGGCAGGCTATCCGCATGCCCGGATGGCGAAACTGGTAGACGCATCGGACTTAAAATCCGCCGGCCGCGAGGCCATGCCGGTTCGATTCCGGCTCCGGGCACCATCGCGCTGCTGTTGCCTCAGCGCTGCCGCTTCTTCTCTTCCTCGCGCACCTTGCGGCGCACGAACAGCGCCACGAAGACGCTGATGCCCACCATGATGATGCTGCCGCCGATGGCCAGCCAGCCCACCGGCTCCATCAGGATCTCGCGCAGGATCGGATGCATGTCGTGTTCTCCCCGGTTGTGGTGGCGCCAACGTCGCACCGTGCGTTTCGGCCGGCATTGATCCGGATCAACCCTGCGCGGTGGCTGCGGCATGCGGTCGCAGGGCATGGCATAGAATCGTGGCTGGCCCACGGGAGACTGCCGGATGCAGCGTTACCTCGCCTTTGCTGTCTGCGTGTTGCTGGCTGCCGCTTCACTGGCGTTCGCGTCGATGTGGCCGGGAGCGTGGTGGGGTGTCGCGGTGTTCGGTGCGCTGGCACTGCTGGGCACGTGGGACGTCCTGCAGACGCGCAGCACGCTGCGGCGCAACTATCCGGTACTGGCGCACTTCCGTTACGGGCTGGAATCGGTCGGTCCCGAGATCCGCCAGTACTTCATCGAGGGCGACACGGCGGAAGTGCCGTTCTCGCGCCAACAACGCGCACTGGTCTACCAGCGCGCGAAAGGCGTCAGTGACGTGGTGCCGTTCGGCAGCCAGCAGGACGTCTACGGCGTCGACTATGAATGGATCAACCATTCGATGGCGCCGGCGCACGTGGATTCCCACGACTTCCGCGTGGTGATCGGCGCCGGCACCGCGCAACCGTATTCGGCCAGCGTGTTCAATATTTCGGCGATGAGTTTCGGTTCGTTGTCGGCCAATGCCGTGCGCGCGCTGAACGAAGGCGCGCGACGCGGCAATTTCTACCACGACACCGGCGAAGGTTCGATCTCGCCCTATCACCGCGAGAAGGGCGGGGACCTGGTGTGGGAAATCGGCTCGGGCTACTTCGGTTGCCGCGACGAGCAGGGGCGCTTCAGCGAGGCGCGCTTCATCGAGAACGCGCATTCGCCGCAGGTGAAGATGATCGAGCTGAAGCTGTCCCAGGGCGCCAAGCCGGGTCACGGTGGCGTATTGCCGGCGGCCAAGGTCAGCGCGGAGATCTCTGCGACACGCGGGGTGCCGATGGGGCACGACTGCGTCTCGCCAGCGAAGCACTCCGCGTTCTCCACGCCGGTCGAGCTGCTGCAGTTCGTCGCCCGCCTGCGCGAACTTTCGGGCGGCAAGCCGACGGGTTTCAAGCTGGCGATCGGCCACCCGTGGGAATGGTTCGGCATCGCCAAGGCCATGCACGAGACCGGGCTGCTCCCGGATTTCATCGTCGTGGACGGTGCGGAAGGCGGTACCGGCGCGGCCCCCGCGGAGTTCATCGACCACGTTGGCGTGCCGATGCACGAGGCGCTGCTGCTGGTGCACAACACGCTGGTCGGGCTGAACCTGCGTGACCGCATCCGGATCGGCGCGGCAGGCAAGATCATCAGTGCCTTCGACATCGCCCGCACCATGGCGATGGGCGCGGACTGGTGCAACGCCGCGCGCGGCTTCATGTTCGCGCTGGGCTGCATCCAGTCGCAGAGCTGCCACAACGATCGCTGTCCGACCGGCGTAGCCACCCAGGATCCCGCGCGCTGGAAGCACCTGGACGTGGGCGACAAGTCGGTGCGCGTGCAGCAGTTCCACGACAATACCTTGAAGGCGTTGCGCGACATGCTGTGCGCGGCGGGGCTGGAGCACCCCCAGCAGCTGGGGCCGGAGCACATCCTGCGGCGGGTGTCGCCGATCGAAGTGCGGTCGCTGGCGGCGCTGTACCGCTTCCTGGAGCCGGGCGAACTGCTGGACCGCGTGCCGTCCCACGCGGTGTTCCGCGATTTCTGGCCGGAGGCGCGCAGCGACGCCTTCGCGCCGCCCAGGCGGGTCAGTGCGCTGTGCGATACCAAGGATCGCTGAAGGCGGGCGCGTTGACCGGGCGCCCGGTCCGCGCTTATCATTCGCGCCCCGATGATTTCGGGCGGTTAGCTCAGCGGTAGAGCACTGCTTTCACACGGCAGGGGTCACAAGTTCGAAACTTGTACCGCCCACCAGTTCCATCGGAAAAGCCCGGCCTTGGCCGGGCTTTTCCGTTTCCGGTCCGCCACGGTCCGGGCAGTCGTCGCCCCGGCGCTCCCGCGCGCTGGCAGGTGCAGCCATAAGTGCTTGTTTCTCTGGGTGAAACGGTCCGCTGGATGGGGTGTCTGTGATACACTCCGCAGGCTGCAGAACCTGCCGGAATCCCCGCCCGATCCTGCCCCGCCGGACTTGTCCCGGCCGGGAAGGTGTGGGCCCGGATTCGGGCCCGAGACAACCAAAGAAACACGGAACCCGAATGGCCGATACCGCCAAGGAAATCATCCCCGTCAACCTCGAAGACGAGATGCGACGCAGCTATCTCGATTACGCGATGAGCGTGATCGTGGGGCGCGCGCTTCCGGATGTCCGCGACGGTCTCAAGCCTGTCCACCGGCGCGTCCTGTTCGCGATGAACGAACTGGGCAACCACGCCAACAAGCCGCACGTGAAGTCCGCCCGTATCGTCGGCGACGTGATCGGCAAGTACCACCCGCACGGCGACCAGTCGGTCTACGACACGCTGGTGCGCATGGCGCAACCGTTCTCGCTGCGCTACATGCTGGTCGATGGCCAGGGCAACTTCGGTTCGGTCGACGGCGACTCCGCGGCCGCCATGCGTTACACCGAAGCCCGCATGGCCAAGCTTACCCATGAGCTGCTGGCCGACATCGACAAGGAAACCGTCGATTTCCAGCCCAACTACGACGAGAAGGAACAGGAGCCGACGGTCCTGCCGACGCGCTTCCCGAACCTGCTGGTCAATGGCTCGGCCGGTATCGCGGTGGGCATGGCGACCAACATCCCGCCGCACAACCTGTCGGAAGTGGTCAACGGCCTGATCGCGCTGATCGACAATCCGGAACTGGATGTCGACGGCCTGATGCAGTACATCCCCGGCCCGGATTTCCCCACCGGCGGCATCATCAATGGCACCGCCGGCATCATCGCCGGCTACCGCACCGGCCGTGGCCGCGTGCGCATGCGCGCCAAGGCCGATATCGAGGTCAACGACGACAACGGCCGCGAGTCGATCATCGTTACCGAGATCCCGTACCAGGTGAACAAGGCACGGCTGATCGAGAAGATCGCCGAGCTGGTGAAGGAAAAGAAGCTCGAAGGCATCAGCGAGCTGCGCGACGAGTCCGACAAGGACGGCATGCGCATCTACATCGAGGTCAAGCGCGGCGAGTCGGCCGAGGTCGTCCTCAACAACCTGTACCTGCAGACGCCGATGGAATCGGTGTTCGGCATCAACATGGTCGCGCTGGTCGATGGCCGCCCGCAGCTGCTCAATCTGAAGCAGATGCTGGAAGCGTTCGTGCGCCACCGTCGCGAAGTGGTGACCCGTCGGACCATCTTCGAACTGCGCAAGGCGCGCAACCGCGCCCACATCCTGGAAGGCCTGACGGTCGCGCTCGCCAACATCGACGAGATGATCGAGCTGATCAAGACGTCGGCCAACCCGCAGGAAGCGCGCGAGCGCATGCTGGCCAAGACCTGGGAGCCGGGCCTGGTGGGCTCGCTGCTCGCCGCTGCAGGCGCGGAAGCGTCGCGTCCGGAAGACCTGCCCGCCGCCATTGGCTTCGTCGACGGCCGCTACCAGCTCAGCGAGGCGCAGGCCACGCAGATCCTGGAAATGCGCCTGCACCGCCTGACCGGCCTGGAGCAGGAAAAGCTGACCGAGGAATATCGCCAGTTGCTGGAGGTCATCGCCGGCCTGATCCGCATCCTCGAGAACCCGGACGTGCTGCTGCAGGTGATCCGCGACGAACTGCTGAACGTCAAGGCCGAGTTCGGCGACGAGCGCCGCAGCGAGATCCGCCACAGCGAAGAAGACCTGGACATCCTCGACCTGATCGCGCCGGAAGACATGGTGGTCACGCTGTCGCATGCGGGTTACGCCAAGCGCCAGCCGGCCAGTGCCTATCGCGCGCAGAAGCGTGGCGGCCGTGGCCGCAGCGCGGCGGCGACCAAGGAAGAGGATTTCATCGACCAGCTGTGGCTGGTCAATACGCATGACACGCTGCTGACCTTCACCAGCAGCGGCAAGGTGTTCTGGCTGCCGGTGTACCAGTTGCCGGAAGCCGGCTCCAACGCGCGTGGCCGTCCGATCATCAACTGGATCCCACTGGAAGCAGGCGAGAAGGTGCAGGCGGTGGTGCCGGTGCGCGCCTATGAAGAAGGCCGCTACGTCTTCTTCGCCACCAGGAACGGCACGGTCAAGAAGACCCCGTTGACGGAATTCGCCTTCAAGCTGGCGCGCGGCAAGATCGCGATCAACCTCGACGAAGGGGACGCGCTGGTCGGCGTGGCCCTGACCGACGGCGAGCGCGACGTGATGCTGTTCGCGTCCAACGGCCGTGCCGTGCGCTTCTCCGAGTCGCTGGTCCGCGCGATGGGCCGCACTGCGACCGGCGTGCGTGGCATGCGCCTTGCCGCGGGCGTCGATGCCGAAATCGAGGGTGAGCAGGACGAGGGAGAGGCGGGCGATGCCGATGGCGTGCCAGCGTTGCCGGAGGCCGGCTCCGAGGTCGTCAGCCTGGTCGTGGTCGATGGCGAAGGCGATATCCTGACCGCCAGCGAGCGCGGCTATGGCAAGCGCACCCCGGTGGCCGACTACCCGCGCAAGGGGCGTGGTACCCGCGGCGTGATTGCGCTGAAGACCACCGAGCGCAACGGCCGCCTGGTCGGTGCCATCCAGCTGTCCGACCACCACGAAGTCCTGCTGATCTCCGATGGCGGCACGCTGGTGCGTACCCGTGCGGCGGAAATCTCGCAGGTCGGACGCAATACCCAGGGCGTTACCCTGATCCGCCTGTCCGATGGCGAGACGTTGCAGGCGGTGGAACGCCTGGATGCCTCGCTCGACGAGGATGAGGTCATCGACGGCGTCGGCATCACATCTGCCGCGCCGGACGCCACCGAGGCGCCGCCGGAAGCATGATCCGGCGGTGAGTCATGGAGACGCGCGGCATTGACCCCGCCGTCTCCATTCCCGCGTTCTATACTGCCTGTACGACCAAGGCAGGGAATGGCACATGGGATCGCTCTATCGGAACTGGACGAACGCGCGCGGCCACTGGGTGCGCGCGTTTTTTGTTGTCTTGCTGGCGGCAGCGGCGTTGGCTGGCTGCAAGCGCAACGAGACCGGGCAACTTCCCGACATCAGTGGCGAACCCATCAAGGCGAAGGCCGAGAAGGTGGAAGGCTTCGCGCTGGTCGGCGCGTATCCAGACCAGCATGACGGTGACCTGGCCATCGCGCTGGAGTTCAGCCGGCCGCTGGTGAGCTCGCAGGATTTCGACACGCTGCTGGTGGTGAAGGACGCCAACGGCGCGGCCGTCAAGGGCAGCTGGGTGCTGGACGACAAGGGCCTCGTCCTGCGCTTCCCCTCGGTGGAAGCCGCGAAGGACTACGAGGTCACGCTGAAAGCGGGTCTTTCCGCCGCGGACGGTACGCGACTTGGCAAGGACGACACGCGCAAGGTGCATACCGGTGAACTCGACCCGGCGGTGGGCTTCGCCTCGCAGGGCAGCGTGTTGCCGGCGCGCGAGAGTCGCGGCTTGCCGGTGGTGTCGATCAACGTCCCGGAAGTGGACGTGGAGTTCCTCCGGGTCAGCGAGAAGCAGCTGCCCAAGTTCTTCGCCGAGTACCAGCGCGGCGGTCGCCGTGGCAGCTGGGACCTGGACAGCGACTACGGCGACAGCACGCCGCTGGGCCAGCTGGCCGAACCGGTCTATCTCAACCGCTTCGTGCTGGGCGGCAAGCCCAACGAGCGCGTGCTGACCTACCTGCCGATCCAGGACATCCGCGAACTGCAGGATCCGGGCCTCTACTTCGCGGTGATGAAGCGTACCGGCAAGTTCGCGGGCGAGTTCGAGACCGCCTTCTTCACCGTCAGCGACATCGGCCTGCATACGCGCGCCTATAAGGACAAGCTGTTCGTCCACACCGCGTCGCTGCAGGACGGCACCGCCACCGGCAGCGTCGAATTGAAGGTGCTGGATGCGCGCGGCGAAAGCATCCTGGCCGGCAAGACCGACGGCAATGGCAATGCACTGCTGAACTACACGCTGGACGCCGGACACGTGCTGGTCGCCACGCGCGGCAAGGACGTGTCGATGCTGCCGTTCAACCAGCCGGCGCTCGACCTGTCGGAGTTCGCCGTCGCCGGTCGCGAACAGGCGTGGTTCGACGTGTTCGCGTGGTCCGGGCGCGACCTGTACCGTCCCGGTGAAACGGTGCGGATCTCCGCGCTGCTGCGCGACAACGACGGCAAGCCCGTGCCTGCACCGAAGCAGGGCGGCGGACAACCCGTGTTCCTGCGCCTGAAGCAGCCGGACGGCAAGGTGTTCCGCGAGACGCGCCTGCAGCCAGGCGCGCAGGGCTACTTCAACTTCGAACAGGTGATCCCGGTGGAAGCGCCGACGGGGCGCTGGCAGGTGGAGTTCCGTACCGACCCGGCCAGCAAGGAAGCCGTGCAGGGCATGACGCTGCGCATCGAGGAGTTCCTGCCCGAGCGCATGAAGCTGGACCTGGACACCGCGCAGTCCGTGCTGAAGCCGGGAGAGCCGTTCAAGCTGAAGGCGACGGCCGCCTACCTGTACGGGGCGCCAGCCAGCGGCAACCGTTTCACCGCCAAGCTGGCGGTGGCGGTGGAACAGCACCCGCTGGAGCAATTGCCCGGTTACTTCTTTGGCGACCCGACGCTGGAACTGCCGAAGGAGGCCAAGGACGTCATCGATACCACGCTGCCCGAGAGCGGCGTGGTGCAGGAAGACATCGCATTGCCGGCCGAGGCCAAGCCGCGCAGCACCATCGCCGCCATCGTATCGGGCAGCGTGTACGAGACCGGTGGTCGCACGGTGAACCGCACGCTCAAGCGCGTGCTGTGGCCGGCCAACGCACTGGTCGGCATCCGCCCACTGTTCGACGACAAGGACGGTGCCGATGCCAACGCCAACGCCGGATTCGAACTGGTGCGCGTGGATGCCGCCGGCAAACCGCAGCCCGGCAAGGGCCTGAAGGCGACGTTGGTTCGCGAGCTGCGCGACTACCACTGGAACTACGACGAGGATGGCGGCTGGGACTACGACTTCACCCGTCGGTTCGAGAACAAGGACACGCGCACGCTGGACGTGGGCGCGGGCGCGTCGAAGATCGATTTCCCGGTGGAATGGGGCGAGTACCGGCTGGATGTGTTCGATCCGGCCACCGGCCTGACCACGCGCTATCCGTTCCGTGCCGGCTGGAGCTGGGACGACCAGAACCGCGGCCTGGATGCGCGCCCCGACAAGGTCAAACTGGCGCTGGACAAGACCGGTTACAAAGTCGGCGATACGCTGCAGGTCACCATCACCCCGCCGCATGCGGGCAAGGGCCTGCTGATGGTGGAGAGCGACCGCATGCTGTACGTGCAGGCGATCGACGCCAAGCCGGGCAGCACGTTCTCCATCCCGGTGACCAAGGACTGGGAGCGGCATGACGTCTACATCACCGCGCTGGTCTTCCGCGGAGGATCGGCACCCAGCAAGATCACGCCGGCGCGCGCCGTGGGCGTGGCCCACGTGCCGATGGACCGCCGCGAGCGTCGCGTCGCCGTCGGGTTGTCGGTGCCGAAACAGATGCGCCCCGAGCAGAACCTGCCGGTAACGGTCAGTGTTCCCGAGCTCGCGGGACAGGCCGCGCACGTCACCGTGTCGGCGGTGGATGTCGGCATCCTCAACATCACCCGCTTCCCCGTGCCCGACGCGAACGCGCAGTTCTTCGCCCAGCGCCGCTTCGGCGTGGACGCCTATGACATCTACGGCCGCGTGATCGAGAGCTTCGAAGGCGGCAGTGCGAAGATGCGCTTCGGTGGCGACATGGCGCTGGCGGCCTTGCCGCAGGCCAAGCGGCCGACCTCGCGCGTGCAGACCGTGGACCTGTTCTCCGGTCCGGTGAAGCTGGACGGCAAGGGCAATGCACGCATCGCGCTGAAGGTGCCGGACTTCAACGGCACGCTGCGCGTGTCGGCGCTGGTCTACTCGGACACGCGCTACGGCAACCGCGATCGCGAGACCGTGGTGCGCGCGCCCATCGTGGCCGAAGCCAGCCTGCCGCGCGTGCTGGCGCCGGGCGACAGGAGTACCGTGACCCTCGACGTGCAGAACTTCACCGGCAAGACGGGCGCCTTCAAGGTGCTGGTGAGCGGTGAAGGGCCGCTCGCCATCGGCGAGGGCAGCAGGACGGCCGATCTTCCGGTTGATGCCAAGCGCACCCTGACGTTCCCGATCACCGCGGGTGAGGGCTACACCACGGCGCAGGTGCGCGTGCGCGTGGAAGGCAATGGCTTCAAGGTCGATCGCCGTTACGACGTGCCGGTGCGCGCAGGTTGGCCCGCGGTACTGCGCTCGCGCACGCAGGTGCTGGACAGCCTGGGGCCGGTGGAAATGGGCGCGGGCTTCGCGGATGGACTGATGCCCGGCTCGGTCACGGCGCGCATGACGGTCAGTGCGCTGCCGCCGATCCCGTTCGCAAGTGCCCTGAAGGGCGCGCTGGAGTACCCGTATGGCTGTGCCGAGCAGACTACCAGCAAGGGCTACGCTGCGCTGGAGCTGGATGATGCGACGGCCAGGCTGTTGGGCATCGATGGGCTGGAGGCGAAGAAGCGCCGCGAGCGCATGGAGGGCGCCTTCGGGCGGTTGGCGTCGATGCAGGTGGCGAACGGCCACTTCTCGATGTGGGGCGACGACGACTACGTCAACCCGGGCCTGACGCCCTACATCGCCGAGTTCCTGCTGGATGCGCGCGAAGGCGGCTTCGCGGTCCCGGATGCGGTGCTGCAGAAGGCGCTGGCGCGCCTCAACGAAGACCTGCTGGCCGGCGGCGCGCAGTTCTACGGCTACGACCGGCGCGATCACCTCAAATTCGCCAACCAGGCCTATGCAGGTTACGTGCTGGCACGCGTGAACCGGGCGCCGCTGGGTACGCTGCGTGCGTTGTACGACAACGAGCGCGGCAAGAGCCTGACCGGCCTGCCGCTGGTGCACCTGGGTATCGCGTTGTCGCTGCAGGGCGACAAGAACCGTGGCGCCAAGGCGATCACCGAAGGGTTCGCCAAGACGGGCGACCGCCCGGAATACCTGGGCGACTACGGGACGAAACTGCGCGACGACGCCTTGATGATCGCGCTGGTACACGAGCGCAAGCTGGCCAAGCCGGAGTTCGACCGTCGCGCCATCTCGCTGGGACGCGAACTGGACGCGCGCCGCAACAGTGGCTGGCTGTGGTTGAGTACCCAGGAGCAGGTGGCGCTGGCAAGGCTGGGCAAGGCGCTGATGGTCGACCAGAAGAAACTGGTCTCGGGCCAATGGAGCATCGGCGGCGATGCGCAGGCGGTGGCGCCCGTGCGCCTGTTCGGGCGCAGCGTGGACCATGCCGCGCTGGCGCGCGGCGTGCGTTTCGTACCCGAGGGTTCGCCGCCGCTGTACGCATCGCTCGACGTGGCCGGCATCCCGCGCAGTGCGCCAGCGCCGGACAACCGCCAGATCGGCATCGAGCGTCGCTACTACACGACCGATGGAAAGGAATGGAAAGGCGGCACGCTGAAGGAGGGCGAAGCCTTGATCGTGCGCGTCGGCATCACCGCCAATGTCGCCATGCCGGATGCATTGTTCACCGACCTGTTGCCGGCGGGGCTGGAGATCGAGAACTTCAACCTCGGCGATGCCAAGCAATGGGCCGAAGTGGTGGTGGATGGCATCTCGATCAGCGACCGTGGTGGCGCGGCCGACGTGAAGCACGAGGAGTTCCGCGACGACCGCTACGTGGCCGCACTGAAACTGGATCGCGGCGATACCGCCAAGGTGTTCTACCTGGTGCGCGCGGTGACGCCGGGCACGTACACCGTGCCGCCCTCGCTGGTGGAGGACATGTACCGTCCGGACATCCGCGGTGTCGGCAAGGCGTCACCGGCGACGATCACGGTGGTGCAGCCGTAGCGCGGACGGTCTTCTTTCTTCATCCCGGCGCGAGCCGGGATTCCTCCTGGTCTTCAGTCGTTTCCGGTCAATGACGCTGCGGACCGGTACCAAAAAAGATTCCACTATGCGCTGGACTGACGGTGTGGATCGAGCGGGAGTTCGTCCGACCGTCATCCCGGCGAACGCCGGGATCCATCTTGATCTTCAGCCATCTACGGCCAATGACACTGCGGATCAAAAGCAGAATGGATTCCAGCATGCGCTGGAATGACGGGGTTGGAGTTGGCGAGAAGTATCCCGGACGTCATCCCGGCAAACGCCGGGATCCATCTTGATCTTCCAGCCATCTACGGCCAATGACACAGCGGATCAGAAGCGAAATGGATTCCAGCATGCGCTGGAATGACGAAGGTCGGAAACGACGCTGGTTGTCCTGCCTGCGATGGTCGACGGTGGTCCTGCTCGTCGCGCTGCTGGTGGCGGATCTTGCATTCCCACCGCCGCTGCCAAAGACCCGTGACACCAGCACGCTGGTGGTCGCACGCGACGGCACGCCGCTGCGCGCCTTCGCGGACCGCGACGGCGTCTGGCGCTATCCCGCATCACCCGACACGGTATCGCCGCTCTACCTGCAGGCGCTACTGAACTACGAGGATCGCTGGTTCTGGAGGCATCCCGGCATCAATCCGTGGGCCCTGGTGCGCGCGGCAGGCCAGTTCGTGAGGCATGGACGCGTGGTCTCCGGCGGCTCCACGCTGACCATGCAGGTCGCGCGCATGCTGGACCGGCATTCGCGCACGCCATGGGGCAAAGCCAAGCAGATGCTGCGCGCGCTACAGCTGGAAGCGCACCTGTCCAAGCGCGAGATCCTGACGCTCTATCTCGAGCGCGCGCCGTTCGGCGGCACCATCGAAGGCGTGGATGCGGCGAGCTGGGCCTACCTCGGCAAGCCTGCAGCACGGCTTTCGCATGCCGAGGCAGCACTGCTCGCGGTGCTGCCGCAGTCGCCCAGCCGGCTGCGCCCGGACCGCCATCCTGAGGCGGCACGGGTGGCACGCGACAAGGTGCTGCAGCGCATGGCCGATCTCGGCGTCTGGTCGAAGGCCGAGGTCGATGATGCGCGTGTCGAGCCCGTCGTCGCCCGTAGCCTGCAGGCGCCGTTGAGCGCCGCACTGCTGGCCGAACGTCTGCGCCGCCAGCAACCGCGAGCATCGCGTATCACGTCCACCTTGGATGCCGGCCTGCAGCGCACACTGGAAGAGCGCGTACAGAGCTACTTCTCCACGCTGCCTGCACGGACATCCGCGGCGCTGCTGGTGATCGACAACGCCACGATGGAAGCGCGCGCCTATGTGGGCTCGGTGGCGTTCGGTGACCGCGAACGGCTGGGACATGTCGACATGGTGCAGGCATGGCGTTCGCCTGGTTCGACACTAAAGCCGTTCCTGTACGGCCTGGCGTTGGACGACGGACTGATCCATTCCGAGAGCCTGCTGATCGACGCGCCGCAGTCCTTCGGTGGCTACCGGCCCGGCAACTTCGACGCGGCCTTCAATGGACCCGTCAGTGCCGCTGATGCGCTGCGCCTGTCGCTCAACGTGCCCGCAGTGGACCTGCTGGACCGCGTCGGACCGGCGCGTTTCTCAGCGCGTCTGGCGAACAATGGTCTCGTGCTGCGCTATCCGCGTGGTGCGCAGCCCAACCTGTCGCTGATCCTCGGCGGCACGGGTGCGCGCCTGGAGGATCTGGTGGGCGCATACGCAGGATTGAACCGTGGCGGACTGTCGGGCCGCGTGCGTTACACCGCAGAGGACCCAGCCTCCGATCGGCGCCTGCTGTCGCCCGGCGCGGCATGGATCATTCGCGAAGTACTGGAGGCGCATCCGCGTCCCGGTTACGGCAGTGGCGTGCTCGACACCGCGAACCGCCCGCGCGTAGCGTGGAAAACCGGCACCAGCTATGGCTTCCGCGATGCGTGGGCGCTGGGCAGCACCCGGCGTTACACGGTCGGCGTGTGGGTCGGGCGGCCCGACGGTACGCCCTTGCCCGGCCAGTACGGCGCCGTCACGGCGCTGCCGTTGATGTTCGAAGTGATCGACAGCCTGCCGCGTGCGCAGGGCGATGCGGGTCCGATGCCGCCACCTGCCGACGTGGCGGAACAGGCGATCTGCTGGCCGCTGGGCACCCAGGCGGAAGCTGAGGCGCCGCAGCTCTGCCAGCGCAGGCGCGATGCGTGGACGCTGGGCGGAAACGTGCCGCCGACATTCGCCGAACGCGATGCTCGCCTGTGGAATGCAGGCCGCGAACGTTTCGAGGTGGACGCGCGCACCGGTCTCCGGCTGTCGAGTGAATGTGCCCGTGCACATGAAGCACGAAGCACGGAGATCGCACGCTGGCCCGCGTTGGCTTCGCCCTGGCTGCCTGCACGCGAGCGGATCGCTTCACGGCTGCCGCCGCTGTCGCCCGATTGCCAGCCCGACGGCCGTGATGCCGCCGAGGAACTACGCATCGACGGCCTCAATGACCTCGCCACGCTGGCCCGCGCTCCCGGCAGTCAACATGGCGTCCGGTTGCAGTTGCGCGCACTGGGCACGGATACCCGCGTGCAGTGGCTGCTCGACGGTCGCTGGATCGCGGAAACGCACGGCACGCAGGCGTTCCAACAGGATTTCACCGAGACGGGGGAGCACCAGCTCACCGCACTGGCCGACAGCGGCGCGTGGGCAAGGGTGCGGTTCAACGTACTGAGGTGACTGCGATGCCTGCAGGAGGGGCTGAAGCCCCTCCTGCACCGGTGTCAGGGCATCCGTCAGCCGATGTGTTCCAGCACATGCTCCGCGCCGGAGACCTTGTACTCGCCGGGCGCTTCCACGAACACGTTCTTCACCACGCCGTCTTCCACATACAGTGCGAAGCGCTTGGCGCGGATGCCCATGCCGTAGGCGCTGGCGTCCATCTCCAGGCCCAGTGCCTTGGCCAGGTCGGCATTGCCGTCGGCGAGCATCTGCAGGCCATCCGGCACGTGCTGGGTCTTGCCCCAGGCCTGCATGACGAAGGGATCGTTGACCGACACGCAGAAGACCTCGATGCCGCGGCTGCGGAAATCGTCGAAGTGCTGCACGTAGCTGGGCAGGTGCTTCTCCGAGCAGGTCGGGGTGAAGGCGCCGGGGACAGCGAACAGCACGGCCTTGCGGCCATCGAACAGGGTGACGGTGTCGACCGTCTCCACGCCCTCGCGGATCCGCTTGAGGGTTACTTCGGGAACGCGCTCGCCAACCTGGATGCTCATGGAAATGCCTTGTGTGGAGGGAAACTGAATGCAGTTTAGCGTGTCGGTGTGGTGTGGCCGTGACGGTCTTGAAATGACCGGGCAAGCGCCTATTTCCGGGGCATCGGCGCCCGGCAGGACCGGCGCCACTTCCAGAGGAGCTACCGACATGAGCATCGTGCAGTACAACCCTTGGGGCAATGCCCGCGGCCTGCAGGACGAGATCAAGCAGGTCTTCGACCGTTTCCTGGGCGAGGCCGACGCCGACCAGTCCAACGTGGTAACCAGCCAGTGGGCGCCGCGCGTGGACATCCGCGAGGACAACGACCGTTTCGTGATCCTGGCCGACATTCCGGGCGTGGACCCCAAGGACATCGAGATCCACATGGACAAGGGCATCCTGACCTTGCGGGGCGAACGGGTGTCGGAGAAGGAAGAGGGGGCGCGCTATTCCCGCATGGAACGCGTCCACGGCACCTTCTACCGCCGCTTCTCGCTGCCGGACAGCGCCAACGCCGACGGCATCACCGCCACCGGCAGGCATGGCGTCCTGCAGATCGACATCCCCAAGAAGCCTGAAACCACGCCACGCCGCATCCAGGTGCAGTAAGCCGTGCCGGGGCCCCGCCGGTCGACACGGCGGGGCAGCGGGCGGAGCGATAGAATCGGCCCGTGGCGCCCGCGTCGCGGGCCTTTTCTTTTTTCCGGATGCCTCCCCGCCATGGTGGATGGCATTCCGCGTGATCGTGCGGAGATTCCATGCAGTTCAAGGACTATTACGCGGTACTGGGCGTCGAGCCCACGGCCGGCGACGCCGAGATCAAGACGGCGTACCGTCGTCTGGCCCGCAAGTACCACCCGGACGTCAGCAAGGAGTCCGGCGCCGAGGATCAGTTCAAGGCCGTCAACGAGGCTTACGAGGCGCTGCGCGACCCGCAGAAGCGGGCAGCCTACGACCAGCTGCGCGCGCGCGGCTATCGGCCCGGAGAGGAGTTTCGCCCGCCGCCTGATTTCGGGCGCGGCGGGCCGGGATCGCAGGACTTCGACTATGAGGAGATCTTCGGTGGTGCGGGCGGTGGCACTGGCGGGTTCAGTGATTTCTTCGAGGGGTTGTTCGGCAGGCGCGCCCGCGCGGAGCAGGCGCAGTCGCGCGGACCGCAGCCGATGCGGGATTCGCGCGCGAAGCTGTCGGTGCCGTTGCAGGCGGTGCATGACGGCGGCAGCGTGCGGGTGAACGTCAACGGACGGCAGCTCGATGTCCGCGTGCCGACAGGGGTGAAGCCGGGGCAGGTGATCCGGCTGGCCGGGCAGGGTACGCAAGGCGGAAACCTGCTGCTGGAAGTGGAGTACGCGCCGCACCCGCAGTTCGAGGTGGACGGCCGCAACATCATCCATGTGCTGTCGTTGACGCCCTGGCAAGCGGCGCTCGGCGCAACCGTCAGTGTCCCCACGCTGGGTGGCGCAGTGGACCTGAAGATCCCGGCGGACTCGGATTCCGGCCGCAAGCTGCGCCTGCGCGGGCGCGGCCTGCCCGGCACGCCACCCGGTGACCAGATCGTGGAACTGGAGATCACGGCGCCGCGTGCGGAGACCGATGAGCAGCGTCAGGCCTACGCGGCACTGGGCAAGGCCTTCGACGCCTGATCCCATCCGCGAAACGTAGGGTGCGCCCTGGCGCGCCACGCTCTCGATCAACCTCAAGGCATCGAGGGCGCCGTGATGGTGCGCCAGGGCACATCCGATGTTCGGCAGTGCGGAATGGCGAAATTTTCGCCACCCGTCTTGACATGTCCGCCGCACAAGGCGGCTAGAGGGTTATCCACAGTTTCGTGCGGGTTCCATCCACACGCATTGTGGAAAACCCTGCGCATCACCCGTGGATTCCAGCCCCCTGAAAGCACCACGCCACCCGAAGGTGGCGTGGGAAACATCATGCAACCTGGCAGGTCCGCTTACTTGACCTGCTTGGCCGCCGGCGCAGCGCTGGCGGGTGCCGTCAGGCCGCGCTTCTCCAGCAAGGGCTCGATCCTGGGATCGTGGCCGGCGAAGTCGCGGAACAGCTTCATCGCATCCTGGCTGCCGCCCTGCGACAGCAACGTCTTGCGGAAGTGGTCGCCGTTCTCGCGCTTCAGGCCGCCGTTGTTCTTGAACCATTCCACGCTGTTGGCGTCCAGCACTTCCGACCAGATGTAGGCGTAGTAGCCGGCGGAGTAGCCGCCCATGATGTGGCTGAAGTACGGGGTCTTGTAGCGCGGCGGCACCGGCTTGTAGTTGATGCCGTCGGCGGTCAGCGCGGCGGCCTCGAACTTCATCACGCCGGCGGCGTCCGGCACCTGGTCGGCGGTGATCTGGTGCCAGCGCTGGTCCAGCATGGCGGCGCCCAGGTACTCGGTCGTGGCGAAGCCCTGGTTGAACTTGGACGCGGCGATCACCTTGTCCAGCAGTGCCTGCGGCATCGCCTCGCCGGTCTTGTGGTGCTTGGCGTAGTTGGCCAGGATCGACGGCCAGTCGGCCCACATCTCGTTGACCTGCGACGGGTATTCCACGAAATCGCGCGGCACGCTGGTACCGCTGAAGTACGGATACTTCACGTCGGAGAACATGCCGTGCAGCGCATGCCCGAACTCGTGGAACGTGGTGGTGACTTCATCCCACGTCATCAGCGTGGGCTCGCCGGCCGGCGGCTTCGGTACGTTCAGGTGGTTGGCGACCACCGGCTTGTCGCCGGTCAGGCCGGACTGCGACACGTACGAGTTCATCCACGCGCCGCCGCGCTTGGAGTCGCGCGCATACGGATCGAAGATGAAGATCGCCAGCTGCGAACCGTCGGCGTTGAACACGTCGTAGGTCCAGGTGTCGGCGTGGTACTTCGGCAGGTCGGTGCGTTCCTTGAACGTCAGGCCGTACAGCTGCGTCGCGGCGTAGAACACGCCGTTTTCCAGCACGTTCTTCATCTCGAAGTACGGCTTGAGCTGCGACTCGTCGAAGTTGTACTTCGCCGCGCGTACCTTCTCGGTGTAGAACGCCCAGTCCCACGGCTCAAGCGCGAAGGTCGGCTCGCCCTTGGCCTTCTGCTCCTGGTCGATCATCGCCTGCAGGTCGGCGGCCTCGCGCTTGGCGTTGGCCACGGCGGCCGGCGCCAGCTTGCCGAGCATCGCGTTGACGGCTTCCGGCGTGCGCGCGGTCTGGTCTTCCAGGCCGTACGCGGCGTGGTTGGGGTAGCCCAGCAGTTTCGCGCGATCGGCGCGCAGCTTCATGATGCGCGAGACCAGCGCGGTGGTATCGAACTCGCCACCACGGCTGCCGCGCACGACGGAGGCTTCGTGCAGGCGCTGGCGCAGGGCGCGGTTGGTCAGCTGCGACTCCGGCGGCTGGCCCGTGGTGTTGAGCAGGGTCAGGACGTACTTGCCCTCGAGGCCACGCTTCTTGGCGGCTTCGGCAGCGGTGGCGATCTGGCCATCGGTCAGGCCGTCGAGTTGCTTCACGTCGTCAACAATGACGGCCGAGGCGTTGACTTCCTTCAGCACGTTGTCGCTGAAGGTGGTGCCCAGCGACGCCAGTTCACCGTTCATTTTCTTCAGCGTCGCCTTGTCGGCTTCGTTGAGGTTGGCGCCGGAGCGCACGAAGCTGGTGTGGTAGCGCTCGATCAGGCGCACGCCCTGCGCGTCCAGGCCCAGGTCGTTGCGCTTGTCGAACAGCGCCTTGATGCGGGCGAACAGCTTCGGATTCAGGCTGATGGCGTCGCCATGCGCGGCGAACTTCGCCGAGTAATCGGCGCGCAGCTTGTTGCGCGCATCGTTGGTGTCGGTGCCCACCAGGTTGAAGAACACGGTGGTGGCGCGGTCCAGCACCTGGCCGGATTTCTCCATCGCGATGATGGTGTTCTCGAAGGTGGGCGCGGCCGGGTCGTTGGCGATGGCATCCATCTCCTTCAGCTGCTCGGCCATGCCGGCGTCGAAGGCGGGGGCGAAGTCGCTGTCCTTGATCTTGTCGAACTGCGGGTAATGCAGCGGCAGCGGGCTTTCGGCGAAGAAGGGATTGGCGACCTGGGCGGTCTGGGTGGCCGGGGTGGCGGCCTGGCTGTAGGCGGGCATGGCGAGTCCGAGGGTCGCGGCGAGCGCGATGGCGAGGCGGGTGGTCATGTAGCGCAACGTCCTGACAGAGTGGATTCCCAAGGGTAACCCAGGGGGGCGGACCGGACCCATGACGAAAGGCATGGGCGACGGACCCGGCGGGGCCTCAATCTGCGGGAGAATCGCATCGTGCGTCCCTTGCCGGAGAGTCCCGTGAAGCCTGTCCTTGCGTTCTGCTGTGCGCTGCTGCTGGCCCCGTCGGCGCTGGCCGCCGAGACCCTGAAGTACATCGCGCTGGTCGATGGCGGCAAGAAGGCCGGGGAACAGACCGTGACGGTCGGGAATGACGGCGTCACTCGGGTGGACTTCATCTTCAAGGACAACGGGCGCGGGCCGGAGCTGAAGGAAGAGTACCGGCTCGCGGCCGACGGTACATTCGAGCGTTACCAGGTGAAAGGCGTATCCACGTTCGGTGCGCCGGTGGACGAGACGTTCACCCGTGACGGCGACCGTGGCCAATGGAAGAGCACCTCCGACGCAGGCACGCATACCTTCACCGGCACGGCGCTGTACACGCCGCTCGGTGGCACGCCGGCCACGACATCGGTGGCGCTGGCGGCGCTGGCCAGGCAGGCGGATGGCAAGCTGCCGCTGGTTCCCAGCGGCACGCTGACGCAACGCAAGCTCGCGTCGATGGACATCCGCACTGGCACGCAGTCGCGCACGGTCGACCTGCTGGCGCTGACCGGCATAGGCTTCACGCCGAGCTTCGTATGGGTAACGCGTGATGCCGAGCCGCGCTTGTTCGCTTACATCTACCCGGGCTTCCTGCAGCTCATCGAAGACGGCTGGCAGGGCACGGCCGACACGCTGGAAGCCCGCCAGAAGATCGCCGAGCGCGAGGCGCTGGTGGCACTGCAGCAGCGCCTGGCGCATCCGTTGCCGGGTACCACGCTCATCCGGAATGCGCGCGTCTTCGACAGCGAAAAGGCCGTGCTCGGGGCTTCCTCCGACGTGGTCGTGCGCGATGGCAGGATCGTGTCGGTGTCGCCGGCCGGACAGGTGACGGTGGAGGCACAACAGGTCGTCGACGCCGGCAACCGCGTGCTGCTGCCGGGGCTTTACGACATGCATGTGCACGCCGGCAGCTGGGAAGGCGGCCTGCACCTGGCGGCGGGCGTCACCAGCGCACGCGACATGGGCAACGACAACGCGACGCTGCAACAGCTGATGGCCGAGGAGAAGGCCGGCACGCTGATGCATCCGCGCGTGATTCCCGCCGGCTACATCGAAGGCCAGAGCCCGCATTCCTCGCAGGGCGGCTTCGTGGTGAAGGACCTGCCCGGCGCGAAGCAGGCGATCGACTGGTACGCCGACCATGGTTACCCGCAGATCAAGATCTACAATTCCTTCCCGAAAGAGATCCTGCGCGACACCGCCGCCTACGCCCACCAGCGCGGCATCCGCGTCAGCGGCCACGTGCCTGCCTTCATGCGGGCGCAGGACGTGGTGGAACAGGGCTATGACGAGATCCAGCACATCAACCAGGTGATGCTGAACTTCTTCGTCACCCCGGAGACCGACACGCGCACGCTGGCGCGTTTCTACCTGGTCGCCGACAAGACCGACGGGCTGGATTTCGACAGCAAGCCGGTACAGGACTTCATCGCCGAACTGGCGGAGAAGCAGGTCGTCGTCGATCCGACGCTGGCGACGTTCGAGTTCCTGCACCAGCGCGAGGGCCAGTTGTCGCCGATCGTCGCCGACGTGGCCGATCACCTCCCGCCGGACGTGCAACGCGGCCGCCGCGCTGCGGAACTGAACATTCCTGACGACGTCACCGGCGCCCGCTACAAGCGCAGCTTCGACAAGCTGGTCGACTTCACCGGGCGCATGTATCGCGCAGGTGTCCCGCTGGTCGCGGGCACGGACGAACTGCCCGGCTTCACCCTGCAGCGCGAGCTGGAACTGTATGTGCAGGCGGGGCTGACGCCCTCGCAGGTGCTGCAGGTGGCGACCTGGAACGGCGCGAAGTACAGCCGCACGCTGGACGACGCCGGCTCCATCGCGCCCGGCAAGCGCGCCGACCTGGTACTTGTGGATGGCGACCCGACGGAGAACATCAGCGACATCCGCAAGCTCGCGCTGGTGATCAAGGACGGGCGTGCGTACTACCCGGCCGAGATCCACGAAGCGCTGGGGATCAGGCCGTTTGCGCCGGCACTGAAAGTGCAATCCGCTCGCTGACCCAGCTGTTGTAGGAGCGACGTCAGTCGCGACCGCATACCTTGAGAATTCCCAGTCTGCGGTCGCGACTGACGTCGCTCCTACAGGAGGACTGGGCTACGTCAGGATCTCGTAGCGCCGCCAGATCCACGACAACTCGTACAGCAGTGCCATCACCGCGAACGTGCCGTGGAAGCGCGGGTTGCGCGTGGCGATGGCCACCAGGCTGCCGGCGACATACACCGTGTTGCGCACCCAGTACTCCGGTCCCAACTGCTGGGCATAGGCCGCGCCCTTGATCAGGGTGTCGCCGATATCGACGACGAACATCAACGCCAGCAGACCGAAGAACCAGTGCCGTCGCCCGTAGTAGTACTCGCGGTAGCCACCGCCGTCCGGCAGCGATTCCGGGAAGACCAGCGCGCACAGCAGGTACAGCAGCAGCGCGTACAGCGTGACGTACAGGTAGAGGTTGAAGTTCCAGTGTGCCTGGTGGGAAAGGCTGAATTCCCACCACCAGAAGTGCAGGAGGTAGACGAACATGAAGGCGGCCCAGACAAGGTGGACGCCATGGATGCGGTGTGCGTTCGGTCGCTCCACCAGACGCGCGACGTGGCGCAGCAGGTGGGTCAGGCCCAGGCCCACGATCATGCCCAGCAGGATGCGGACATGGATATAGAGGCTGGCGTGGCTGGCGGGATCGGCAGCTTCTTGCATGGGCAGCATCCTGGACCGGGTGCGCGGCCACGTTAGCTGATCATCGGAGGCTTGGACAGCCGCCGGGCGCATGCCTTGCCCTGCGCGCGCGCGCGGTGTCTGATAGCGTCTTTCCCGGAGCGCGCGCATGACCACCGCCTACGACTTTTCCGCCCAGGACCTCGATGGCCAGGAGCGTTCCCTGTCCGAGTACCAGGGCAAGGCCCTGCTGATCGTCAATGTGGCCTCCAAGTGCGGCTTCACGCCGCAATACACCGGCCTGGAGGCGCTGTGGCGCGAGTTCGGACCGCAGGGGCTGGTGATACTGGGATTCCCGTGCGACCAGTTCGGCCACCAGGAACCGGGCGATGAAGCCGAGATCCGCAGCTTCTGTTCGTTGAACTACGACGTGACGTTCCCCATGTTCGCCAAGATCGACGTCAACGGCGAGGGTGCGCATCCGCTGTGGAAGTGGCTGAAGCAGGAGAAGAGCGGGCTGCTCGGCATCAGCGCGATCAAGTGGAATTTCAGCAAGTTCCTCGTGGGCCGCGACGGCAAGGCGATCAAGCGTTATGCGCCGACCGATGCGCCGGCGTCGCTGGCGGGCGACGTCCGCGCTGCATTGGCCTGAAACAGCGGGCGAGGGCGTGGACAGCCGGCTGTTCCATATCGAGTTCGCCACCACCGACTACGGATTGCGCGCGTGGGTGACCGGCGTCAATGGCACGCTCGAGACCACGCTGGCCTATTGGCAGGTCATCGCGGGAGAGATCCGCCGGTTGACGCCACGTGCACTGCTGGTGGTGGATGACATGGAAGGCGAGCCACCGCCGCCGGGACAACTGCTGGAGTTCGTGCAGGCGATGCAGGGGCAGGGCATGGAGGCCGTGCGTATCGCCTACGTTGAACGGCATGCGGACCAGCTGCCGCAGGTGGAATTCGCGGGCCTGCTGGCCAACGAACACGGGTTCAACGCGCAGGTGTTCGCGGATGAGGCGGCGGCCGTGATCTGGCTGCGCTACGGGGGAGGCTGAGAGGGGACGCGCCGTTGCAGCGCCTCTTCGGGCAGCAGCGCGAGCAACTCGCGGGAGAAGGATTCCAGCACGGCCTCCGAGTAACCTCGATGGGTGCGCACGATGAGGCCATCCTGGCCGATGACGAACATGTTCGGCAGCGCAGTCACGCCGTAACGGTCCGTCACCACACCGCGGACGTCGTGGACGAAGGTCAGGTCCAGATCCTTGTTGGCACGAAGGACGCCGAGATAGTCGCTGCGCGGTTCCTTCATGTTGATGGCGATGACTTCCAGGTGCTCCCGGCCGACGATCTTCTGCATGTGGCCCAGCATCGGCAGCTCGCGCCGGCAGGGGCCGCACCACGATGCCCAGAACGTCACCACGACCACTTTGCCCTTGAGGGCATCCAGATCGACGGGATTGCCCTGGCGATCCTTCAGTGTGATGGGGGGCGGCACGTCGCCCACGCCAGGCTGCCGGACGGCATCGGCGGCGTGCACATGCGGGACAGCGGCCAAGAGCATGGCCAGCAACAGATTCCGGATCACGGCTCGTCCTCCCCAGGACCTCGTGTCGGCAGCGTAGCAGCTGACGGCGCGATCGTCCCGCGTGGCCTGTTCCCGATGCGCGCCGGGCGTGGCCCCGGCGCGCGCCTCGCGCCTATCTCTCGACGAAGGCGCGCTCGAACACATACTGCCCGGCGGTGCCGATGCGTGGTGCGGCGGTGAAGCCGCGACTGTCCAGCAGGGTGCGGAAATCGGCCAGCATCTGCGGGCTGCCGCAGATCATCGCGCGGTCGTGCTCCGCATCCAGTGCGTCGATGCCGAGGCTCTCCATCATCCTGCCGCTGGCCATCAGGTCGGTCAGGCGGCCCTGGTGGGGGAAGTCCTCGCGGGTGACGGCGGGGTAGTACAGCAGCTTCTCGCGGATGGTCTCGCCGAGGAATTCGTGCTGCGGCAATTCCTTCTCGAAATAGTCGCGATAGGCCAGGTCTTCCGCATGGCGCACGCCATGGGTCAGGATGACCTTGTCGAAGCGCTCGTAGGTCGCCGGGTCCTTGATGATCGACAGCCACGGCGCCAGTCCGGTCCCCGTGCCCAGCAGATAGAGATTGCGGCCGGGGTGCAGGTCGCTGATCAGCAGTGTGCCGGTGGGCTTGCGCCCGATCAGCACGCTGTCGCCCGGCTTGATGTGCTGCAGCCGCGAGGTCAGCGGACCGTTCTGCACCTTGATGCTGAAGAACTCGAGCTGTTCTTCCCAGTTCGCACTGGCGATCGAGTAGGCGCGCAACAGCGGCTTGCCTTCGACTTCCAGCCCGATCATGACGAACTGGCCGTTCTCGAAGCGGAAACCGTCGTCGCGGGTGGTGGTGAAGCTGAAGTAGGCGTCCGTCCAGTGACGGACGTCGAGCACCGTCTCGGTGCCGAACGCAGAGGACATGGGGGAGTCTGGGCTATCGAATCAACGGCGCATTGTAGCCGACCGCCGCGATGCGGCCTTGATCGTGCTCAATCCGCGCGCTCCGGGTCGGGCATCGGACCGCCACGCCGATGGAAGCAGAGTTGCTCCACCATGCGACGCATGGGGCGCGCGGTCAGCAGCAGGTTCACCGGGGCATCGAACTGCGCGTGGTCGAAGGCCCATCGCAGCATGCGCTTGAAGGCGAAGGCGGGTACGGCAGGCGTGGCGGGGGGCATGGGCATGGCATCGTCCTGCAGCCGATGGGCGAGCATGCGCCCGATCGTCGCACCGTGCCGCAGGCCCGCGTGTATGCCACCGGCCGAAAGCGGGGACACCATGCCGGCCGCGTCGCCCGCCAGCAGCACGCCATCGCGCTGCCAGGGCTGCACGGGGCCGCCGCAGGGGATCAATCCAGCGCGAATGCTGTCCGGTCGACGTCCGCCCGGCAGTCCCGTCATCGGAGCGACATGCCGCAGGAAGCCTTCGATGTCGGGCGGTGAGCGCGTGCCGGCATGGTGCCGCACGGCGAGTCCGGCCTGTACGCCGGTGGGCGTCTGCGCCACCCAACCCAGGTAGCCAGGCGCGAACCGTTTGCTGAGGAAGCAGTGCAGGGCATCGGGTTCGCGCAGGGCGACACCATCGAATTCGTGTTCGACGCCGTAAAGGAACTGGCGTGCGCGACCCAGCCCCATGCGTTCTGCGACCCGTGAACGCGCGCCATCCGCGCCGACAAGAAAGCGCGCGTGTCCGATACCCGGCACGTGCCACCCACGGGCGGTCCGCACGGCATCGCGGAAGGCCCGTCCCAGCCGCAGGTCGATGCCGGCAGCCCGCGCTTGTTCGCCCATCCAGCGCATCAGGGCGGGCGTGTCGGTGGTGTAGAACCGGTAGTCTTTCGCGCCAAGCCGCACGCTGCGCAAGTTCGGTGCGTACAGCCGGATGTGCGGTACGGCGCGCACCAGCGCCGCTGGCAGGCCGTCGAGCAGGGGGGATTCGCAGGCCTCCTTCACCAGGACGCCTGTCGTATGCAGGCGTTCGCCGAGATCGTGCTTGCGATCGATCACGCACACACGGAAGCCGCCGGAGGCCAGCTCGCGCGCGCACGCAAGGCCGGCGAATCCCGCCCCCACCACGATCACGTCATAGCGGTTGTCCTGCATGGTGGGGCAAGCGCTCCGTCATCGGTCTGGAGGCGCAGCGTGCAGACCGAGCAGGGAGTGACGATGAAGTCGCGATGAAGTCGTCTGGTCGCGAACCGGCAACCGGAAAAGAAGAAGGCGCCGAGGGCGCCTTCTCCGTGTTGCTTCAACCGTGGCCGCCGCCGCCGCGGGGACCGCGCTGCCCGCCACCACCGGGCCGGCCACCGGGCCCACGCCCGCCGGCCGGGCGACCACCGGGGCGCGGACCCGCCTGCTGCGGACGGTTGCCACCGCCACCGGGACGTCCCTGCGGACGCGGACCGCGCGGCTGCTGGCCGTAGGGACTGAACCCTGGATTGGCGTGATCGGAGGGGAAGCTAGGTGCGCTGGCGGGGTGGCCGTACGGGCGCGCTGCGCGCTGCGGCTTGCCCGCACCTTGCGCACCGCGCGGACCACGTTCGGCACCCGGGCCGGCGCGGTCACTGCCGAAGCGGTCGCCACCGAAGCCACCGGGACCACCGCCCGGGCCGCGCTTGCCCATGCCGCCACCCGGCTTGCCACCGGCACCCGGACGACCGCCCGGCTTGCCGCCGTAAGGCTTCTTCGGGCCACCGGGGCCGGCGTTGCGGTGTCCGGCCGGGCCGGTATCCACGCCGTCCGGCACGTACCAGCTGCGGAACGCCGCCGGATTGCCGTCCGGCAACGGCTTGGGGCCCTTCTGCGTACGCTGCTTGAACGGCCGTTGCGACTGCTTCGCGGCTTGCTCGCCACTGACGGTCAGCCCGCCATGCGGCTTCTTGCCGCGACCACCGCGGCCACGGTCTTCACGGACATGATCGAAGCGGCGCAGTTCGCGGCCTTCGTCGGCGCTGTTGTGGCCGTTGACGTAGGCGCTGCCGCTGCGTCCCCCGCCCACGTGCACGGTGGACTTGGATGCCTTGCGCTGGCCGATGACAGGCTGCAGCGTCAGCGCGGCGGGCGTGCCGTCTTCAAGGCCCAGTTCCTTGCGCAACGCCAGCACCTGCGCGTCGGGCAGTTCCTGCGACTGGCCGCGCAGCAACGGCTGCGGCAGGCTGACCTTGCCGTAGCGCACGCGCTTCAGGCGGCTGACCTGGCAGCCCTGCGATTCCCACAGGCGGCGCACTTCGCGGTTGCGGCCTTCCTTGACCACCACGCTGAACCAGTCGTGCGAGTCGGTGCCACCGATCCGCTCGATGCTGTCGAACTTGGCCGGGCCGTCTTCCAGCGCCACGCCGCGGCGCAGGCGATCGACGACGTTGTCAGGCACGCTCTCCTGGCCTTCCGGCGCACGCACGCGTACCACGTACTCGCGTTCGACTTCGTAGGACGGATGCATCATCGCGTTGGCGAGTTCGCCATCGGTGGTCAGCAGCAGCAGGCCGGTGGTGTTGATGTCCAGGCGGCCGATGGCGATCCAGCGCGCGCCCTTCAGGGCCGGCAGCGCTTCGAAGATCGTCGGGCGGCCTTCGGGGTCTTCGCGGGTGGTCACTTCGCCTTCCGGCTTGTTGTAGATCAGTACGCGGGAAGGCTCGGTCAGCGCGCTGGCAACGAAAGTCTTGCCGTCGAGCTCGATGCGGTCGCCGCCCTTGACCGACATGCCGGTCTGCGCGATTTCGCCGTTGACCTTGACCAGGCCGTCGGCGATGCGCTGTTCCAGCGCACGGCGCGAACCCAGGCCGGCCTGCGCCAGTACCTTGTGCAGTCGCTCTTCAAGGCGTTGGGTGTCGGGGGTTTCGGCGCCTTCGCCGCGCTTCAGCGACAGCTTGCCGAGGGAGGGTTTTTTCGGGGTGTTGCTCATTGTTTCTGCTCCGACGGTGCCTGGTGTTCCTCGTCGGAAACTGCGGCGTCGTCATCTTGGGGTTGAGGTTCATCGCTGGAAGCGTGTGCGGCGTCATGGCCGGCTTCCGTCGGGGTGTCGTCATTGGCGGCATCGTCCTGCGACGCGTCCGCGTGGTCCTGCGTATCGGTATCCGTTCCGTCGTCCCTGTCGCCTGCGTCGTCGTCCGACGGCGTGGCCTGCTGGTGTTCGTCCTGTGCCTCATCCACGGCATCGCCGCTTGCGATGCTGACCGGCAGCGGCGCGCCGTCCAGCGGCAGTTGCGGCTCCAGTTCGCCGATGTCCTTGAGTTCGGACAGGGGCGGCAGTTCGTCCAGGCGCTTCAGGCCGAAATAATCGAGGAAGCCCTTGGTGGTGCCGAACAGCGCCGGTTTGCCCGGCACGTCGCGGTGGCCCACCACGCGGATCCATTCACGCTCTTCCAGGGCCTGGATGATGTTGCTGCTCACCGCGACGCCACGGACCTGCTCGATCTCGCCACGCGTGATCGGCTGGCGGTAGGCGATCAACGCCAGGGTTTCCAGCGTGGCGCGGGTGTACTTGGTCTTGCGTTCCGTCCACAGCCGGGCGACCCAGGCATGCACGTCGGCCTTGACCTGGTAGCGGTAGCCGGAGGCGACTTCGACCAGTTCCACGCCGCGGTCGGCGCAGGCGTCGGCAAGCTGTTGCAGTGCCTGCTCGACACTGCCTTCCGGTGCCGGCTCGTCCTCGGGGAACAGGCCGTGCAGCTGCGCGAGTGTCAGCGGCTGGGTCGCCGCCAGCAGGGCGGCTTCCACGATGCGGTTGATGAGCGATTGATCCATGCGGTCCTGTCGTTCGGGCATGCGGCGCGGGCGGGTCGGCCCGGCTGCGTCAGGGGGTGTCGTTGGCAGCGTCGCTGTCGTCGAACTCGCTGTTGAACTGCAGCGGTTCGTTGGTGTTGTTCAGCGCCAGCGACTTGATGTAGATCGGTGCCAGCGGGGCTTCCTGCACGATGTCCAGCAACTGTTCCTTGGCCAGTTCCAGCATGGCCAGGAACGTCACCAGCACGCCCAGCTTGCCTTCCTCCGGCGTGAACATGCTTTCGAAGCGGTGGAACTTGCCGTCCTCCAGCCGCGTCAGCACATCGCCCATGCGCTGGCGCACGCTGAGCGCCTCGCGCTTGATCGCGTGGCCGCTGAACAGCTCGGCGCGCTTGAGCACATCGTGCAGCGCCAGCAGCATTTCCTTCAGTTCCACCGGCGGCGGCAGCCTGACCGCCGCCCGGTCCGGAACGTCCGCGCTGACCGGCGTGGTGTCGCGGTCCTGGCGTGGCAGGGCGTCCAGGTCCTCGGCCGCCTGCTTGAAGCGTTCGTACTCCTGCAGGCGACGCACCAGCTCGGCGCGCGGATCGCCTTCCTCGCCATCCTCGCTCACCGGCCGGGGCAACAGCATGCGGGACTTGATCTCGGCCAGGATGGCCGCCATCAGCAGGTACTCGGCGGCCAGTTCGAACCGCAGCTCCTGCATCACATTGATGTAGTCCACGTACTGCCGGGTGATCTCGGCGACGGGGATGTCCAGGATGTCCAGGTTCTGCCGGCGGATCAGGTACAGCAGCAGGTCCAGCGGCCCCTCGAACGCGTCCAGGATGACTTCCAGCGCATCCGGCGGGATGTACAGGTCCTGCGGGATCTGCAGTACCGGCTGGCCATGCACCATCGCCAGCGGCATTTCCTGCTGCTGCGGATGCGTGGACGGGGATTGTGGGTTCGCGTCGGACGCGAGTTCTGGGCTCATCAAGAAACAGTCATCGTGCTAACCACCGATCCATCCTGCACGCGGCAGGGCCGGCTTGGTGCCGTCATTCCGCAAACCAACATCATGCGTCGCAGGGCGAACGCTTCCCTTGAAGCAACCAGCAAAGCACACCGCAGGACGCGGCGGTGGACAGCGAGAGGTCGTCGGGCGCGGGCGGGTATCGGCAGCGAATCGAACGTCCCGGTGGTCCCCGTGCCGGGGATCGGGGAGGGCGGCGTGGCCGGGTCTTCCCCTGGACGGGCCGCTGCTTCCGGCCGTGCAATGAACGACAGGGTAAGGCTTGGCCGGGAGCGTGTCCAGCACCCGCCCAGAGGAGGGCACGTACAATTCAGGCCCAGCCCCAGGAGTGAACAGCATGTGGTATGCCATTGAAGGGCATGACGCCCCCGACGCCCTTCCCAAGCGCCTGGCTTCGCGGCCTGCGCACCTGGCCCGCCTGACCGCGTTGCGCGACGAGGGTCGCCTGCTGCTGGCGGGCCCGTGTCCGGCCATTGATGCGGAGGATCCGGGTCCGGCCGGCTTCAGCGGCAGTATCGTGATCGCCGAGTTCGACTCGCTGGAAGACGCCCGCGCCTGGGCCGATGCCGATCCCTACGCAACCGCCGGCGTGTATGCGCGCACGGACGTCCGGCCCTTCCGCAAGGTCCTGCCGTGAACCGGATCGAGCGCATCCGGGCAGCCCTCGAGTCCACCCTGCAGCCGGTGTCGCTGGATGTTCTGGACGACAGCCACAAGCACGCGGGCCATGAGGGGGCCCGTGATGGGCGAGGGCACTTCACGGTTCGCATCACCAGCGCCGCCTTCGCCGGCAAGCCCCCGCTGGCCCGCCATCGTGCCGTCTACGCCGCCCTGGGCGAGATGATGCAGACCGATATCCACGCCTTGGCCATCGACGCGCGGACACCCGACGAGGCCCGCTGAGCACCGCCGGCCTTTCCGGCGCTGCCGCATGCAGTCGCCACTGAAAGCGTTTACATTCGCGCCCTTCGCTATGCCGGGAGGGCGCCATGAAGCATCACAATCCCCGAATCCCCCACGCACTGCTGGCCGGACTGGTGGCTACCCTGCTGGCCGGGACCGCCGCCGCCAGGCCGCCGGTCTACGCGACGCCGGCCGAAAAAACGTTCGTTGACGCCCTGCTGGCGAAGATGACGGTGGAGGAGAAGCTCGGCCAGCTGAACCAGCCGCCCGGCGTGGGCAACAACACGGGGCCGGCCGCGATGGCGGGCAGCGAGGACCAGATCCGTCGTGGCGAGATCGGCTCCTACCTCGGCACCCAGGGCGCGGTGCTGACCTGCCGCCTGCAGCGCATCGCCGTGGAGCAGTCGCGGCTCGGCATCCCCCTGCTGTTCGGGTACGACGTCATCCACGGACATCGCACGGTATTCCCGGTGCCGCTGGGCGAATCGGCGAGTTTCGACCCGGCCGAAGTGCAGCGCGCTGCCCGCGTCGCGGCGATCGAGGCGTCGGCGCACGGCATCCACTGGACCTACGCTCCGATGGTCGACATTTCGCGCGATCCACGCTGGGGCCGCGTCGTGGAAGGCGCTGGCGAAGACCCGTACCTGGGCTCCGTGCTGGCTGCGGCACGGGTGCGGGGCTTCCAGGGCGAAGACCTGCGCGCACCGGATGCGGTGCTCGCCACCGCCAAGCATTTCGTCGCCTACGGTGCAGCGGAGGCGGGACGCGACTACAACGTCGCCGACATCTCCGAGCGCACGCTGCACGAACTCTACCTGCCGCCGTTCAAGGCTGCCGTCGATGCGGGCGCGCAATCGATCATGGCCGCGTTCAACGAGATCGCCGGCGTGCCGATGCACGCGCACCAGCCGCTGATCGAGGATCTGCTGCGCAAGCAATGGGGCTGGGACGGCCTGCTGGTCAGCGACTACACCGGCGTGATGGAACTCATGCCGCATGGCGTGGCCGCCGACCGCGAACAGGCCGGCATCCTCGGCCTGCGCGCGGGCGTGGATGTCGACATGGTCAGCCAGATCTACGTGAAGGATCTTCCGGCAGCGGTGAAAGCGGGGCGTATCCCGATGGCGCAGCTGGATGCATCGGTGCGTCGCGTGCTCAACGCGAAGTATCGCCTCGGCCTGTTCGATGATCCCTATCGCTCCTGCACCGACGACGGCGCCCGTGAGCGCGCGCTGACCCTGACGCCGCAGCACCGTGCCGACGCACGCCGGATGGCGCAGAAGTCGCTGGTGCTGCTGGAGAACGACAACCAGGTGCTGCCGCTCTCCAAGTCGGTGCGAACGCTGGCGGTGATCGGGCCGCTGGCCGACCATCGCCGCGCCATGCTGGGCAACTGGGCGGTGGCGGGTCGCGAGGAAGATGCGATCACGCCGCTCGAAGGCTTGAAGGCCGCGCTCGGCGACAGGACGCGCCTTGTCGTGGCGAAGGGTGCCGACATCGACAGCCAGGACACCCGTGGTATCGCCGATGCGGTCGCCGCCGCGAAACAGGCCGACGCGGTGGTGATGTTCCTCGGCGAACACCCGGACATGAGCGCGGAGGCGAACAACCGCACCTCGCTGGACCTGCCGGGCGTGCAGGAGCATCTCGCGCTTGCGGTCGCGGCCACCGGCAAGCCCGTGGTGGTCGTGCTGTTGAATGGCCGGCCGCTGTCGATCGGCGGGCTGAAAGGCAAGGTACCGGCGATCCTGGAGGCGTGGTTCCCGGGCATCGAGGGCGGGCACGCGATCGCCGACGTGCTGTTCGGCGACGTGAATCCCTCCGCGAAATTGCCGATCACCTTCCCGCACAACGTGGGCCAGGTGCCGATCTACTACGCACACAAGAACACTGGCCGCCCGCCCCGCACGGAAGAGAAGTACACCAGCAAGTACCTCGACGTCCCGTGGACGCCTTTGTACGCCTTCGGCCACGGCCTGAGCTACACCACGTTCCGCTATGACGTACCGGTCGTGTCATCGGCGACGCTGAAGCCGGATGCCCTGGAGCAGCAGGTCAGCGTGCGCGTCACCAATACCGGCAAGCGCGCAGGCGACGAAGTGGTGCAGCTCTACGTGCGCGACGACGTGGCCAGCATCACCCGGCCGGTGAAGCAGTTGCGCGGGTTCCAGCGCGTGTCGCTGCAGCCGGGTGAATCGAAGACCGTGACGTTCACGCTCGGCTTCGATGACCTGGCCATGTACGACGCGCGCATGCGGCAGGTGGTGGAGCCTGGAACATTCACCGTATTCGTCGGCGGAAGCTCCGACCGCACGCAACAGACCGCCTTTCGCGTTGCCGGACCATGACGCCGGCCGTGAACCTCATGCCGGGCATTTGCCTGGCGTGAGGGGCGGTGCGACGTAGCCCGGCGGATCCACGTCGCCGATGTCGCCCCGCAGTTGCACGATGCGTTGCTTCAACGCCGCGATCCGGTCGGCGTGCTCCGGCCGGCCGATGAGATTGACCCGCTCGTCGGGATCGTTGGACAGGTCGTACAGTGCCCATTCTTCGGGCTGCTCCCAGAAGTGGATCAGCTTCCAGCGTTCGGTTCGTACGCCCCGATGCTTGCGCGCGCAATGCACTGCCGGGTACTCGTACCATTCGTAGAGGAAGTCCTCGCGCCAGTCGGTCCTGCTTTCTTCCAGCAGGGGTTTCCAACTGCGTCCCTGCATCCAGTCCGGGGGTGCCACGCCCGCGAGTTCCAGCAGGGTGGGTGCCACGTCGATGTTCAACACCATGTGGTCGTCCACCCGGCCTGGCTTGATGCGCTTCGGCCAGCGCATCAGCGTCGGCACGCGGATGGAGGGCTCGAGCATCAGGCGCTTGTCGTAGAAGCCATGTTCGCCCATGAACATGCCGTTGTCCGAGGTGTAGACCACGATGGTGTTGTCGGCAAGGCCGTTCTGGTCGAGGTAGTCCAGCACGCGGCCCACGTTCTCATCCACGCCCAGCAGGACCTGGTAGTAGTTGCGGATGTAGGCCTGCAGCACGGCGCGCAGGCGTTCCTCTTCGGGAAGATTCGGGTCCACCTGCGCCTTGCGGCGTTCCTTGTCGCGGAAGAAGTCGCCCATGTGGGCGATCTCCTGCGTGGTCTTCGAGAAGGCTTCCGGCGCGCCCTCGGGCTGCGGCAGTCCGAAACCGGGCGGCAGAGGAATGTCTACATCCTTGAACGCATCGTAGAAACGCGGGTCGGGTTCCCATGGGCCATGCGGCGCCTTGAACTGGTAGCACAGGCAGAAGGGTCGGTCCTTCGGTCGTTGTTGCAGATAGGCGATGGCCTGGTCGCCGATCACGTCGTCGGTATGGCCGCGGAAGCGAATGGACGCATCGTTGACGATGAACTGCGGATCGAAATAGCTGCCCTGGCCTCGCAGGATGGCCCAGTGGTCGAAGCCGGTGGGCATCGACTTGATATGCCATTTGCCGACGATTGCCGTGTGGTAGCCAGCCCGCTGCAGCAGTATCGGGTAGGTGATCTGGTCGTGGCGCAAACCCATCTGCTCGTACCAGCCCGGTTCCTCGCCGTTGCTGGTCACGCCATGCGTGTGTGCGTACAGACCGGTGAGATAGCTGGCGCGGCTGGGCGCGCAGACCGAGGTGGTGACGAAGGACTGGTCGAAACGGATGCCTTCGTTGCCGATGCGATCCATGTTCGGTGTCTTGAGGATCGTGTTGCCATAGATGCTCAGCGCATTCCGTGCCTGGTCGTCGGTCATGATGAAGATGATGTTCGGCGCATCCCGCTGCGGTGTCGCGGCACGCGAGTCGCGCGGCTTGGCCGCCAACGCCTGCAGCAAAGCCAGGCTCGATGCACCTCCACCCAGCAGTTGCAGGGCGCGGCGACGATTGATCCCATTCATGGCGGCCTCCGGTTTCTGTTCGTTTCGCGGACACCGTAACGCAGGATGGAAACGATTTCAGGCTGTGCATGCCATGCTCGCAGAGCATGGGTGTGTCGCCGCTTTTGCGCTGCAATGCAGCATCTTCCGGGCGTGTTGAAAGCCAAGCTATCTCTTTGATTCAAAAGTTTTTTTAAGGCTTCATAACAAGTGCTTTACACGTTTCCGTGAAAACGGTTACAGTCCGCGCCACCAACAGCAGTCATCACCGCGGAGGGGCGGGGAATGGCGCGAACCTCGGTCACTATCAAGGACGTCGCACGTGAGGCTCGGGTATCCGTGGCCACCGTGTCGCGTGCCTTGAACGGGCACGAGAACGTGGCCGAATCCGTGCGCCAGCAGGTCCTGGCCACGGCTGATCGCCTGCGCTACCAGCCGCATGCCGCCGCGCGCAGCCTCAGCAGCCGCCGCACCCAGACCATCGGCGTGGTGCTGCCCGACCTGTATGGCGAGTTCTTCTCCGAACTGATCCGTGGCGTCGACCAGATCGCCCGCGCGCGCCGCCAGCACCTGCTGGTGTCCAGCTATCACGGCCACCCGGAAGAGCAGGGCGAAGCCCTGCGTGCGATGCGCGGCCGCGTGGACGGACTGCTGGTGCTGTCTCCCTACACCGACCAGCCGGGTTTCCTGGTGGACAACCTGCCGTCGTCGTTGCCTGTCGTGCTCATCAACAGCGACGTGCAGGACGCGACATATCCCACGCTGACCATCGACAACTACAGCGCCGCCGTGGCGATGGTGGAACACCTGGCACAGGCTGGTCACGCCAGGATCGCGTTCATCGGCGGCCCGGAAGGCAACTTCGACGCGCGCGAACGCCTGCGGGGGTATCGCGATGCATTGGCGCGTTTCGTGCCGGATGCGTCGCCCTTGGAGTTCCGCGGTGATTTCAGTGAATCCACCGGCTATGAGGCCGGCAAGCGCATCGCGCAGATGGCCGAGAAGCCGCAAGCCGTGTTCGCGGCCAACGACATGATGGCGCTGGGTTGCCTGTATGCCTTCAACGAGGCCGGCGTGCGTGTACCGCAGGACGTCGCGCTGGCGGGCTTCGACGACATCCCGCTGGCGCGATTCGTTCACCCGACCTTGACCACGATGCGCGTCAGTATTGCCGAGTTGGGTGGTCAGGCCATGAGCCGCCTGCTGGATGCCATCGACTCGGATGGCGCGCGCGTGGCGCCATCGGCGATGTTGACCCCCGAATTGATCGTCAGGGCTTCGAGTGTGGGAGAGGGCCGCCACGCGAAAAGATAGGCAATGTTCGACCGCTTTTTTTTGAGCGGAGATGTAATCGATTACAAGCGGCACCAATGCCGATATGCAGTACATCAATCTTTGGAGGGAGAGCCAATGAAACATCGCAACCGCACCACGTTCCAACCCAATCGCAAGTTGTTGTCCTGCGCCCTGGCCAGCTGCCTGGCCATGGCAGCACCGCACGTGATGGCGCAGTCCACGTCGGCCACGCTGCGTGGTGCTGTGACGGCGGACTCGACCATCACCGTCACCAACGTGGATACCGGCCTGACCCGTACTGCGAAGGCGGCGAACGGCAGCTACAACATCGGCGGCCTGCCGCCGGGCACGTACCGGATCGAGGTCAACGCCGGTGGACAGACCAGCAGCCGTGCGGTGACCCTGGCCGTTGGCCAGACCGCCACGCTGAACCTGCAGGACGCACCGCCGGTCTCCGCACCGACGGGTGACGCGACCACGCTGGATACCGTGCGCGTGACCGCGCCGATGCTGGTGGAAACCAAGACGTCGGAAGTGGCGACGTACGTGTCGAACAAGCAGATCGAACTGCTGCCGCAGAACTCGCGCAACTTCCTGGCGTTCGCCGATATCGTGCCGGGCATGGCGCTGCAGACGCCGGTCAATGGTCAGGAGACCCAGATCCGCAGCGGTGCGCAGGGCGCGAATGCCATCAACGTGTACATCGACGGCGTTGGCCAAAAGAACTATGTCACGCCCGGCGGCGTTACGAGCCAGGACGACAGCGAAGGCAATCCGTTCCCGCAGTCCGCGATCGGCGAATACAAGGTCATCACCTCGAACTACAAGGCAGAGTACGACCAGATCAGCAGTGCAGCCATCACGGCCGTCACCAAGTCCGGTACCAATGAATTCGAGGGCAGCTTCTTCGTCGATCGCACGTCGGAGGCCTGGACACAGTCCACGCCGCAGGAGCTGCGGGATGGCGAGAACGAGGAGAAGGTGGAGCAGTACGGCATCACGTTTGGCGGCCCGATCCTGCGCGACAAGCTGCACTTCTTCGTGTCGTACGAAGCGAAGGACATCGTACGCCCGGCTCCGATCCTGCCGCCGACGGAGGTACTGAACAACAACGTGGTCCTGCCGTCCGAGATCACCCAGTACTACGGACCTGCGAGCCGGCCGTTCAACCAGGACGTCTATTTCGGCAAGCTGAGCCTGCAGGCCAGTGATGCGCACCTGATCGAGCTGATCGGACGGGTCCGCAAGGAAACCGGTGTGTTGGGCATTGGCGGCGTCAACGTTCCGAGTGCCGGCACGGCGCTCAACAACGATGAAACCCGCGTTGACCTGCGTTGGCAGTACTCCTCGCAGGATTGGCTGGCCGACAGCCACCTGACGTTCGAGGAGGCGGCCTACAATCCGAGTCCGGTCAACCCGATCAACTCGGCCCGCTACACCATCGTCAATCCGCAGAACCCGAACCAGCGCGATTTGCAGGTCCTGAATCTCGGCGGCGGCCCGAACTTCCAGGACAAGGGTCAGAAGGGCGTCGGTATCCAGAGCGATGTGACGTTCTATGGTTGGGAAAATCACACCATCAAGATGGGCGTGAAGTACAAGCAGGTGGATCTGAAGGCCTTCCAGCAATTCCCGCCATTCCCGCGCTACTGGTATGACGTCAACGAGAGCCTGACCCAGCCGTGGCGCATCGAATTCACCGCGCCGCGCACCGGCCGCGACCCCTTCGTAAGCTCGGAGAACAAGCAGTTCGGCATCTACATCCAGGACGACTGGCAGGTCAACGAGAAGCTGACGCTGAACCTCGGCATCCGCTGGGATTACGAACAGAATCCGGCCTACACCGACAATCGCCTCGACCCGGCTATCGAGGCCGCGCTGCGTGGTTGGACGAACATCCAGAACACCGACTACAACATCGACAACTACATCCCCGGTCCGGGCAAGCGCGACAACTTCAAGGACGCCATCCAGCCGCGCCTTGGCTTCTCGTACGACCTGACCGGTGACCAGCGTCATGTGATTTTCGGCGGTGCCGGGCGCGCCTATGACCGCACGCTGTTCGACTACCTGGCGCGTGAGTACTACGCGGGTGCCTTCACCACCTACACGATCAACTTCCCCACCGCGTTCCATCCCTGCTCGGGCACCAACTGCATACCGTTCAATCCGGCGCTGATGACCGACGCTGGACTCGATGCCTATCGTGCGGCGAACCCTGTGGCGGGCGGCGAGATCCAACTGGTCAACAACGACTTCAAGACGCCGTACTCCGACCAGTTCAGCCTGGGCATGCGCAACGCGGTGACGCTGTGGGGGCACGACTGGAACACGGCGGTGACCCTGCAGCACATCCGCGCGCGTGATGGTTTCTATGGCCGCCTCGGAAGCCGTCGCCCGGATGGCAGCTTCCATCAGTTCCAGTCGCAGGGACAGACGTTTGGCGGTTCGCCGTTCATCGCAGTGCCTGGCTACGGCAACCTGATCCTGTTGGACAATGGGTTCTCTTTCAACCAGAACTCGCTGCTGCTGTCGGCGGACAAGCCGTTCACGCAGGCATCGCCGTGGGGCGTCAACATCGCCTACACGTACATGGATGCGGAGGAGAATCGTCCGGAAGCCTCGCTCGGCGAGACGTTCCTGTTCGATTATCCGTACGTCACGGATGATTACTACGTGTCCGTCGGCGTGCCGAAGCATCGCCTGGTCCTTTCCGGCATTTATTCGCCGGGCTGGGATCTGACCTTCAGTGGCAAGTTGATTTTGGAGACGCCGAAGCCGAAATCCGCCGTGAATCGACTCAATTCACCGGCTGACGGCACGTGCCAGCCCATCACCGGAGCTGCGAACTGCGGTGACCTGCGTGCGTTCTATGCGCCCGTCACACCGGAGGGCACGATTGGGTACAAGCGCTTCGATCTGGCGGTGCAGAAGCGCTGGAATCCCAGCGAAGACCTGTCAGTCTGGGTGCGTGGCGACATGATCAATGTCTTCAACTGGGAGAACTGGAACCAGTTCAACACCAACTGGGGCTCGCCGGGTGGTCCGCAGAACCCGAACCTCGGCACGCGTAGCGGCATCGAAGTGTACGAACCCATGCGCACATTCAAGCTGTCTTTCGGCTTCGACTGGTAATACTCACCCGCCCTCAGGCGGCGCCTCGTGCGCCGTCTGACCGGCGGGTTTGTTTCATGTGGTCCTGTAAACGATTACAACGGAACGACGTTTTGAAGAAGATCACCCAAGCCTCGCGTTCGTCCTGGTTCACCGGCGTAGCGCTGACTCTGTTGATCGCGGGCTGCCAGAAGGCACCCGAGCAGGTTGCGGCGCCTGTCGCCAAGCCTGCCGCGCCTGCGGTCGCCGCCAAGCCCGAGCCACCCGCGAAGCCGGAACTGCCCCCGCTGTTCCGCGACATCGAACGCCGCACGTTCCAGTTCTTCTGGGACACCACCAACGAAGTGAACGGTCTCACGCCGGACCGCTATCCATCGCGTCCGTTCGCGAGCATCGCGTCGATGGGTTACGCGCTGACCGCGTATCCGATCGGCATCGAGAATGGCTGGGTGAGCCGTACCCAGGCAGTGGACCGCACGCTGACCACCCTGAAGTTCCTGCGCGACGTGCCGCAAGGTCCGCAGAAGGAAGGCAAAGGTGGCCACAAGGGCTTCTACTACCACTTCCTCGACATGCAGAATGGCCACCGCTTCGACAGCTGGGTCGAGCTGTCCAGCGTGGACACGTCGCTGCTGTTGATGGGCGTGCTGTTCGCGCAGTCGTACTACGACCGGGACGACGCGCGCGAGAAGGAGATCCGCGACATCGCCGACATGCTGTACCGGCGCGTGGACTGGCCGTTCCTGCAGAAGAACAAGCCGCTCATCTCGATGGGCTGGTTCCCCGAAAGCGGCATCATCCCGCATGACTGGAAGGGCTACAACGAAGCCATGCTGGTGTACGTACTGGCGATGGCGTCGCCCACGCACCCGGTGGGACCCGAGGCGTGGGAAGTGTGGACGCGCAGCTATGGTGAGCTGTGGGGCGTGTTCCAGGGCCAGGAGTACCTGACGTTCGCACCGCATTTCGGCCACCAGTACAGCCATGTCTGGATCGACTTCCGCGGCATCCAGGATGCCTACATGCGCGAGCGCGGCATGGACTACTTCGAGAACAGCCGGCGCGCCACGTACGCACAGCGCGCGTATGCGATCGAAAACCCAATGAAGTGGAAGGACTACGGCGAGAACGTGTGGGGCCTGACCGCGTCCGACGGTCCGCAGCAGACCACGCAGGAGTATCGCGGCGAACAGCGCCAGTTCCGCCACTACTCCGCACGCGGGGCCGGCTTCCGTGAAAACTTCGACGACGGCACCATCGCGCCGACCGCTGCCGTGGCCTCGCTGCCGTTCGCACCGGAGATCGTCATCCCGGCCACCGAGGAAATGCACCGTCGCTACGGCGACTACCTGTATTCGAGCTACGGCTTCCTGGATTCGTTCAATCCGAGCTTCGACTACGACATCCCGCTGAAGACCGGACGCATCGTGCCGGGCAAGGGCTGGGTCTCCAGCGACTACATCGGCATCGACCAGGGTCCGATCCTGGCGATGATCGCGAACTACCGCAGCGATTTCGTCTGGAGCGTGATGAAGAAGAACCCCTACATCCGCGAGGGCTTGCGGAAGGCGGGGTTCCAGGGCGGCTGGCTGGAGGCGAAGACCGACAAGGCGGTTGCCGCCGCCACCACAGAACCGGCAGCGCCGGCGGATCCCGACGCTGCGGCCGCACGTGCGCTGGGCTCGGCGGAGTCGCGTGCCAACCAGGCCGCACAGCCTGAGGCGGCGCGTCCGCAGCAGCCAGAGTAAGCTGCGCACATGGATGAGCGTGCGCCAGCATGGGTCTCTCCAGCACGCATCAGGGTCTTCTCCGGTGGAAGGAGGGCCCTGGTGCGCTGCTGTTCTCTGGCGTTCCTGCTGTTCGCGATGACCGTCGCCGGCTGCGCGGACACGCGGGACGAGCGCACGGTGGTGCGCTTCTGGGTGATGGGGTACGAGGGCGAGGTGGTGGCGAAGCTGCTGCCGGAGTTCGAACGCCAGCACCCCGATGTCCATGTCGACCTGCAGATCGTGCCCTGGCTGTCCGCTCATGAAAAGCTGCTGACGGCTTTCGCGGGCGAATCGCTGCCGGATGTCAGCCCGATCGGTAACACCTGGATACCCGAATTCGCCGCGCTCGGTGCACTGGAGCCGCTGGACGACGAGATCGCCGCGACACCGGGTTTCGATCAGGGCGATTTCTTCCCCGGTGTCTGGGATACCGGCGTGATCGAAGGCCGCGCGTACGCAGTGCCGTGGTATGTGGAGACGCGCCTGCCGTTCTATCGGCGCGACATGCTGGCCAAGGCCGGCGTGGAGACCTTGCCGGCGAGCTGGGATGAGTGGCGCGTGGCGCTGCGGCAGGTGGAGCAGGTCGCGGGGCAGGGTAACTACTCGATCCTGCTGCCGCTCAACGAATTCGAGCCGCTGCTCAGCCTCGCCATCCAGCAGCCCGAACCGCTGCTGCGCGATGGCGGCCGTTACGGCAACTTCCGCAGCGAGGGCTTCCGCCAGGCGCTCGGTTTCTACCAAGAGATGTTCGAACAGGGATGGGCGCCGATCGTCACCAACAACCAGATCTCCAATGTCTGGGACGAGTTCGGCAAGGGGTTCTATTCGTTCTACATCTCGGGCCCCTGGAACATCGCCAAGTTCAAGGAGCGTCTGCCTGCCGCGCAGCAGGACGACTGGATGACGATGCCGCTGCCGGGTCCCGAAGGTCCCGGTGCCTCGCTGGCCAATGGCACCAGCTTCGTCGTGTTCAAGGATTCGCCGAACAAGGCGGCGGCGTGGAAGCTGATCGCATGGTTGTCGTCGCCGTCGGTGCAGGCGGAATTCCATGCGCTGACCGGAGATCTGCCGCCGCGTCGCTCCCCGTGGCAGACACCGGCGCTTGCGGGTGATCCGTATGCCCGTGCATTCCGCGAGCAGCTGGAACGTGCCGTCTCCACTCCCAAGGTGCCGGAGTGGGAGCGCATCGCCACCGAGATGCGGCTGGTCGGCGAGCAGGTGGCGAACGGCCGCATGACCGTGGACCAGGCGGCCGAGGAACTGGACCGCCGCGCCGACCGCATCCTCGAGAAGCGTCGCTGGATGCTGGATCAGGCCGCGAAGTCCGGAGCGGCACCATGAGGTCGTCGCATTCGCTTGCGGGCTGGCTGTTCGTCGCTCCCGCCATCATCGTGATCGTGGTGTTCTTCGGTCTGCCGGTGCTGGCCGCGCTCGCGCTCAGCCTGACCGATTTCGACATCTATGCATTGGCCGATCTCGACAACCTGCGCTTCGTCGGCGTGGACAACTATGTCGGCCTGCTGCAGAACCCGCTGTTCTGGAAGTCGCTCGGCAATACGGTGTACTTCGTCGCCGCAGGCGTGCCGTTGTCGGTGGCGCTGTCGCTCGGTGCCGCGCTGCTGCTGCATTCGAAGCTTGGCCGCTTCAAGGGCTTCTTCCGTACCGCCTTCTTTGCGCCGGTGGTCACGACCGTGGTCGCCGTCGCGGTGATCTGGCGCTACCTGTTCCACACCCGATACGGGCTGGTGAACTGGGTCCTGTCCTGGGTGGGCATCGATCCGGTCGACTGGCTGGGCGATCCGGCGTGGGCCATGCCGACGATCATCCTGTTCGCGGTCTGGAAGAACTTCGGCTACAACATGATCATCTTCCTCGCCGGCCTGCAGAGCATTCCGGAAGACCTGTACGAAGCCGCACGCATCGATGGCGCCTCGCGCTGGGCGCAGTTCCGCCACATCACCCTGCCGCAGCTGGGCCCGGTGTTGCTGCTGGTCGGCATCCTGACCATGGCCGGCTACTTCCAGCTGTTCGCCGAACCCTACGTGATGACGCAGGGTGGCCCGCTGGAGAGCACCAAGAGCGTGCTGTACCTGATGTATGACGAAGGCTTCAAGTGGTGGAACCTGGGCAACGCGTCCGCCGTGGCATTCCTGCTGTTCGTGCTGATGACGGCGGTCACCAGCGGGCTGCTGTGGTTCGCACGCAGGCGGGGTGTCGAATGAACACGCGCGTCGCCGCCGTGGCCGTCAATGCGCTGCTGGTCGCGCTGGCCATCGTCAGCCTCGGCCCGCTGCTGTGGATGCTGTCGGTGTCGTTCATGCAGACCGGCGAGGCGGGGCATTTCCCGCCGCCGTTGCTGCCGGCGGCCCCCACGCTCGACAACTATCGCGAACTGTTCGTGCGCGCGGGCATGGGGCGTTACCTGGTCAACAGCTTCATCGTCTCCACCTGCGTGATGCTGCTGTCGCTGCTGTTCAACACCATGGCCGGCTACGCCTTCGCCAAGTTGCGCTTCAAGGGGCGCGACCGCACGTTCCGCGCGCTGCTCGCGGCGCTGGTCATCCCGGCGCAGGTGGCGATGATGCCGCTGTTCCTGCTGTTGAAGCAGATGGGGCTGGTGAACACCTATGCCGGCGCCATCGTGCCGGGCATGGCGGCGATCTTCGGCATTTTCCTGGTGCGGCAGTACGCGCGCTCGATCCCGGACGAACTGCTCGAGGCCGCACGCATCGATGGCGCCGGCGAGGCCCGCATCTTCTTCCAGATCGTGCTGCCGGGCCTCAAGCCGATCCTCGTGACGCTGGCCATCTTCAGTTTCCTGGGCGCCTGGAACGATTTCATGTGGCCGCTGATCGTGCTGAGCGATGACGCACTGCAGACCCTGCCGGTGGCACTGGCAGGACTTTCACGCGAGCACGTGATGGATTACGAACTGATGATGGCGGGCTCGGTCGTCACCATCCTGCCCGTGCTGCTGCTGTTCCTCGCATTGCAGCGCTACTACATCCAGGGCTTGTTGCTGGGCAGCGTGAAAGGCTGAGCCTGTCGCCTTGCAGCCCCTTGTCGGAGACGAAAACATGATGTCGACCCATTTCCGCGCTGCGGCCGGTTTCCTGCTGCTTTCCTTGGTCGCGTTCAGTGCCGCAGCTGCCGAACCGGTGCGCGTGCTGGACGGTTTCGACGACGTCGCGACCTGGCGGGTGGTCACGTCGAACCAGGTGAGTGCCGCCGTTCGGCTCGTCGATGGCGTGGAAGGCAAGGCGCTCTGCCTGGACTACGATTTCAATGGCGTGTCCGGGCATGCGGGCATCCAGCGCGACCTGCCGCTGGACTACCCGGCGAACTACCGGTTCGGCTTCCAGTTGCGCGGCGATTCCCCACGCAACGACCTGCAGTTCAAGGTCATCGACGCGAGTGGCGACAACGTCTGGTGGGTCAACCGGCCGAAGTACGACTACCCGACGACCTGGACACCGGTGCGCTACAAGCAGCGCCACATCGACAAGGCGTGGGGACCGGACCCCGACCGCGTGCTGCGTCGGAGCGCGAAGCTTGAGTTCACGGTCTACAACAATGCAGGCGGCAAGGGCGCGATCTGCTTCGACCAGCTGACATTCCAACCCTTGCCGGTGGATGACGGTGCCCCACTGACAGGCAAGGCAAGCGCCACCGTGGCGTTTCCTGCAGGGACGCCGACGATGGCCGTGGACGGCAGGCGGGAGACGGCGTGGTCGGCCGATCTGCATGGCGACACGGATCCCCAGCTGACGCTGGACCTGGGCAAGGTACGCGAGTTCGGGGGCCTGGTACTGCGCTGGAAATCCGGGCAGCACGCTTCGGACTATCTGGTGCAACTGTCCGACGATGGCATGCGCTGGCGTGACGTCCGCACGGTGGTGGGCGGCAATGGTGGCAACGACTATCTGGCGCTGCCGGAATCGGAGGCGCGCTATGTGCGCGTCAATATCGGCGATGGTCCTGGACGCTCGTTCTCGCTGGCCGAGCTGGAGGTGAAGCCGCTGGCGTTCGCCGCGCACCCCAACGACCTGATCAAGGCGATGGCGGCCGAATCGCCGAAGGGCTGGTTCCCGCGCGGATTCAGCGGCGAGCAGCCGTACTGGACCATCGTGGGCCTGGATGGCGGGCGCGAGCAGGGATTGATCGGTGAGGACGGGGCGATCGAGATCGCGAAGGGCGGCATCAGCGTCGAGCCGTTCGTGCAGGTCGATGGCCGCTGGATCGGCTGGGCGGACGTGCAGGCGACCCAGTCGCTGCAGGATGGCTATCTGCCGATGCCGACCGTCGCCTGGAAGCATGCCGCCTTCGCGCTTTCCACCACGGCTTTTGCCGCAGGCAGACCCGGCGACTCGCGCGTCGTCGCCCGCCATCGCCTGACCAACACGGGTGTCGCCCCGCGCGACTATGTGCTGGCATTGGCCGTACAGCCTTGGCAGGTGAATCCCCCCAGCCAGTTCCTCAACACGACGGGCGGCTTCACCTCCGTCAACGCGCTGGTGCTGCGTGACGGCGTGGCCACCGTCAATGGGCGCGACAGCGTGCGGTTCGCGCAGCCGGACGCGGTGCTGGCCTCCCGGTTCGATGAAGGGCTGGTTCGCGAGCGGCTTGACGTCGTCAATGCCGGGGGCGAACAGGGCAGCGCGCACGTGACGGGCGACGCGACCGGCCTCGCGTCGGGCGCGATGCTGTACCGGTTCACCCTGGCGCCGGGCGAGAGCCGCGACATCGACTGGGTCGCGCCGCTGGAAGGCGATCTGCCGACGCGTATCGATGCCACGCGCGACCGCGATGCGACGGCCGCCATGTGGCGCGGCAAGCTCGGTGAAATGAAGCTGCAGGTGCCCATGGAAGGACAGCCCGTCGCCGACACCCTGCGCACCGCACTGGCCCACATGCTGATCTCGCGCATCGGGCCGCGCCTCCAGCCGGGTACGCGCTCCTACTCGCGCAGCTGGATCCGCGACGGCGCGATGATCTCGGAAGGGCTGTTGCGCCTCGGTCGTCCGGAAGTGGTGAAGGAGTACGTCGAGTACTACGCGCCGTACCAGTTCGAGAACGGCAAGGTGCCGTGTTGCGTCGACGACCGCGGCAGCGACCCCGTGCCGGAGAACGACAGCCATGGCGAGCTGATCTTCAACATCGCCGAGTACTACCGCTATACCGGCGACAAGGCCTTCCTGCGCAGGATGTGGCCGCACGTGCAGGGCGCGTTCGCCTACATGGAGGAGCTGCGCCTGAGCGAGCGCACCGAGGCCAACCGCGCGGTGAATGCGGCGTTCTACGGCATGATGCCTGCCTCGATCAGCCACGAAGGCTACTCGGCCAAGCCGATGCACTCGTACTGGGACAACTTCTGGGCGTTGCGGGGTTACAAGGATGCCGTCGAGGTCGCCGATGCGCTGGGCGAAACCGCAGCGTCCGAGCGCATGGCGGCGTCGCGCGACCAGTTCCGCGATGACCTGTACGCGTCGCTGCGCGCGGCGACGCGCCTGCACGGCATCACGTACCTGCCGGGTGCGGCGGAGATCGGCGATTTCGACCCCACCTCGACCACCATCGCGCTGGCACCGGGCGGGGAACAGGGCAAGCTGCCGGCCGACCTGCTGCACGGGACGTTCGAGCGCTACTGGACCGAGTTCGTGCAGCGCCGCGATGGCAAGCGCGAGTGGAAGGATTACACGCCCTACGAATGGCGCAACGTGGCGGCCTTCGTCAGACTGGGCTGGCGCGACCGTGCCTGGGACGTGCTGGACTACTTCTTCAAGGATCGCGCACCGCAATCCTGGAACCAGTGGGCGGAGGTGGTGTCGCGCACGCCGCGCAAACCGTTCTTCGTCGGTGACCTGCCGCATGCGTGGGTGGCGTCGGATTTCGTGCGCTCGGCGCTGGACATGTTCGCCTACACGCGTGAACTGGATGACAGCATCGTACTGGCGTCAGGCGTTCCCTCCCGTTGGCTGGATGGCGAGGGCATCGCCATCGATGGCCTGCGGACACCGAGTGGCGTGCTGGGCTACTCGCTGCGTCACGCTGGGAACGAGGTCGTGCTGGAAGCGAAGGCCGGGCTGAGATTGCCGGCGGGCGGACTGGTGCTGCCGTGGCCCTACGGAACGACGCCGGGCGAGACCCGCATCAACGGCAAGCCGGCGCAGTGGAAGGATGGTGAACTGCGCATCACCTCGCTGCCCGCCCGCGTGGTGGTGAAGATGCCCTGACCGGAGCAGCGCAGCTTGCTCCGCTGCCCTGCTGTTGAGCGGAGATCCGCACGGCGGCCTGCACGGGCCGGGCAAACTCCAGCGCTCTGCGCCGCATCGCGGGTCGGAGTACATTGCCTATGTGACGTATCGTCCCGTCGCCGCCATGCCCGCCGACACCACCCGCATCCCGCTCTGGCCGCTCCCGTTGCTGATCGCGCTGTTGTTCGTGGTCGCCGCACACGCCGCTTACCTGTTGTCGATCCAGGGCGGCCATGTGCCTGCCTGCATGCCCTACACGGAAGGTTGCGTCTCGATCAGTCGTGCGGCTCGGCACGGACTGGGCAATCACCTGTTCCGCCTGATGGTGATCCCCTGCGCGGTGCTGCATGCGCTGGTGTGGTGGCTGTCGGTGCGCTGGTTGCACGGCGGGCGTGCGATGCTGCTGCTGGGTGTCCTGTCCGCGTTCGCACTGGCGGTCTACGCCACCTTCCTTGGCACCGAAGGCGAGACCTACCGTTTCCTGAGGCGCTACGGCGTGGTCGTCTACTTCGGATTCGGCTATCTGGCGCAGTTGGCGCTGATGCGGCGTGCCTCACTCTCGCATGCACTGCCGGCAAGCACGCTCGCAGGAATGTCGTGGATCGCGCTGGCGATGCTGTTGCTCGGTGTGGCGAATGTCGCCGCCGGTTTGTTCGTCGCCGACCCGGCAGCGAAGGACCGGTGGGAGAACGTCTTCGAGTGGTGGCTCGGACTGCTGATGGTCGGCTGGTACGCCATGCTCGCCTGGGGATGGAGACGGCAGGGCGTGTCAGTGGACCTCAAGCCTCATGCTCCCATGTAGGAGCGACGTAAGTCGCGACCGCACGGCACAGCCACCTGTAGCACCTCGGCAAGCACGACACCTTCCTGGCCCTGGCGAGCGGGCTGCGTTCCGATATCAGGACGCCTCATTCTTACGGTCGCGACTCACGTCGCTCCTACACACGCCGGAGATGTCAGCCGCGCACGCGCTGCACGATGCCGGCGGCCTTGGCCGAACTCTCGGTGACCTTGTCCCACTCGCCCTTGTCCAGCCAGCCTTTCGGAACCATCCACGAGCCGCCGATGCAGACCACGTTGGGCTGCGACAGGTAGTCGGCGGCGGTGTCCTCGGTGATGCCGCCGGTGGGACAGATCTTCAGTTCCGACATGGGGCCGGCGAGCCCTTTCAGCATCGCCAGACCGCCCACGGCGGTGGCGGGGAACAGCTTGCACACGCGGAAGCCGCGCGCCATCAGCGACAGCAGTTCGGTCGGCGTGGCGGCGCCGGGCACCACCGGGATGTCCGCGGCGGCCAGCGCTTCCGCCATGTGCGGCGGCGTGCCGGGCGTCACCAGGAAATCCGCGCCTGCCGCGATGGACTGCTCCATCTGTTCGACGGTCAGCACCGTGCCCGCGCCGATCACGATGTCCGGCAGCTCCTGCTTCAGCATCGCCAGCGCTTCCATCGCCACCGGCGTGCGCAGTGTCAGCTCGATCGCGGGCAGGCCGCCTTTCAGCAATGCTTCGGACACCTTGCGCGCTTCATCCAGCGTGTGGACGGTGACGACCGGCAGGATGCCGGCGGCGCGGAGGAGGGATTCGGCTTTCTGCTGGCGGGCTTCGATGGTCATTTATGTCGGCTTGTTGGGTTGAGTCCCTCTCCCATCGGGAGAGGGGTTGGGGAGAGGGCGACGCAGGTCAGGGTAGTGCACCATCACCATGACACCCACCCTCATCCGCCCTTCGGGCACCTTCTCCCGAGGGGAGAAGGGGAAAGCTCATGCATCCTTGGCTTCATGCGGCGCTTCGGCGGCATGCGCGGCGTCGCCCAGTTCGTACTCGGCATCGTATTCCCAGGTGCCGTCGTGGTACGGCAGGCCGCAGGAAATCGACATCGCGCCGCGATCCGCAGGGGTGACCACGTCGCGACTGACCGCGAACAGGTTGCGGCCCATGTCCAGCGCGGCGGGCGAGGTGTTCGGCGCGATCTCGCGCGCCTCCCACTCCGCCGCATCGACCAGGGCTTCCAGCGTGCCGGCTTCCGCATCGAGACGCACGATGTCGCCTTCGCGCAGCTTGGCCAGCGGACCACCGCGGGCGGCTTCCGGGGTCAGGTGGATGGCGGCGGGAATCTTGCCCGAGGCGCCGGACAGGCGGCCGTCGGTCACCAGTGCCACGCGCCGGCCCTGGTTCTGCAGCAGGCCCAGCAGCGGTGCCAGCGAATGCAGTTCCGGCATGCCATTGGCGCGAGGGCCCTGGTAGCGGACCACGGCCACGAAGTCCTGCGGCAACACGCCGGCAGCGTGCAGCTTGTTCAATGCGCGCGGATCATCGACGACCACCGCTGGCGCTTCGATGTAGCGGTACTCCGCCTTCACTGCCGATGTCTTGATCAGCGAACGGCCCAGGTTTCCGCGCAGCAGGCGAAGCCCACCCTGCGGCTCGAACGCACGCGAGACGGGACGCGCGACCTCCTCGTCGGCACTCTCGGCTACGCCGGGTGCGTAGGCCAGCTTGCCGTCCTGCAGGCGCGGTTCATCGCAGAACGCGCGCAGCCCGCCCGGCACGATGGTGGTGATGTCGTGCATCAGGCCGGCATCCAGCAGTTCGCGGAACACGAACTGCGTGCCACCGGCTGCCGCGAAGCGGTTCACATCGGCTTCGCCATTGGGATAGACGCGGGCCAGCAACGGCACGGTCTGCGCGATCAGGTCCATGTCGTCCCAGGTCAGCACGATCCCGGCCGAACGCGCCACCGCGATCCAGTGGATCGTGTGGTTGGTGGAGCCGCCGGTCGCCATCAAGGCCGCCATCGCGTTGACGATGGCGCGCTCGTCGATCAGGCGGCCGATCGGACGGTAGTCGTCGCCCAGCGCGGTGATGGCCAGCGCGCGTTCGGCGGCGGCGCGCGTCAGCACGTCGCGCAGGGGCTGGTCGGGATTGACGAACGAGGTGCCCGGCAACTGCAGGCCCATCGCTTCCAGCAATACCTGGTTGGAGTTGGCGGTGCCGTAGAACGTGCAGGTGCCGGCGGCGTGATAGCTGGCGGCCTCGGCTTCCAGCAGTTCCTCGCGCGAGGCTTCGCCGGCGGCGTAGCGCTCGCGTACCGCCGCTTTTTCCTTGTTGGGGATGCCCGGCGACATCGGGCCGGCCGGCACGAACACCGCCGGCAGATGGCCGAACGCCAGTGCGCCCATCAGCAGGCCGGGCACGATCTTGTCGCACACGCCCAGGTAGAGCGCGGCGTCGAACATGTCGTGGCTGAGCGAAATCGCCGTGGCCTGCGCGATCACGTCGCGCGAGAACAGCGACAGTTCCATGCCGGGGCGACCCTGGGTCACGCCATCGCACATGGCGGGCACGCCGCCGGCGACCTGCGCGGTGGCACCGAGATCGCGCGCCACCTTGCGGATGATCTCCGGGTAGTGCTCGAACGGCTGGTGCGCCGACAGCATGTCGTTGTAGGCGTTGATGATGCCGAGGTTCGGCGTCACGTCGGCGCGCAGCCGGCCCTTGTCGGTGGGCCCGCAGGCGGCAAAGGCATGCGCCAGGTTGCCGCAGCTCAGGCGCGAGCGTTGCGGCCCGTCGCGGTGCGCGGCATCGATGCCGTCGAGATAGGCACGGCGCAGGGGGGCGCTGCGCTGGCGGATGCGTTCGGTGACTTCCTGGATGCGGGGGTGCAGGCTCATGGGCGTAGGGCTAGGCTGCAGAGGGATGCATTCTGCATGGCGTGGCGAGATGAGGCCGTGAGGCGCAGCCTTCCGGCATCTCCAGCGCGTGGAGGGGAAGGGCGGGGAACGACGGCGACGGCATGATGCTTTCTACCGCCTTTGACGCAGGTGCGAAAGCGACCAAAGGCAGACCAGTCCCTGCATCGAAGCATTGCGCGTGTTGCATTGCAGCGCGCATCTGCGCAAAACCTCAGGTGCGCGCGGGTGTCTTGGGGCCGAACAGTTCGACCGCGTACGCCGCCGCACCCAGCAGGCCCGGACGCGGATGCACGTTCGCGAGCGTCGGCACGCGTCCCATCGCGGGCGAGAAGCGTCCCTTGTGCTCGAAGCGCTGGCGGAAGCCGGAATGCTGCAGCGACGCCAACAGTTTCGGTACCAGTCCGCCGGTGAGGAACACGCCATCCCACGCGCCCGTGGTCAGCACGAGATCGCCGGCGATGGCGCCGAACACCGCACAGAACACATCCAGCGTACGCACGCAGCGCGGATCGCCTGCCGCGGCGCGCGCAGTGACATCCTTCGGTTCCAGCGGGCCGCCCGGATCCTCGCCCGCGATCTCGCTGAGCGCGCGATACAGGTTCACCAGGCCGGGGCCGCAGATCAGGCGCTCGTTCGATACCCGGCCGAACTGCGCGGACAGGATCTCCAGGATGCGGATTTCTTCCGGCGTGCCGGGCGGGAAGCTGACGTGCCCGCCTTCTGTTTCCAGCGGATACGCACGGCCGTCGCGGATCACCAGCGCCGCGACGCCCAGGCCCGTGCCGGGCCCGATGACGGCGTAGGTGCGCGGCACCGACAACGGCGCAGGCTGCCACTGCGCGGCGCCGATGGCGACCACGTCGCGTGGCGTCAGCAGTGACACCGCCATCGCCTGCGCGGCGAAGTCGTTGACCAGTTTCAGGCCCTGGAATCCCAGTGCCTGGCGCGTGCGGTTCACCGAGATCACCCACGGATGATTGGTGATGCGGGCTTCATCGCCATCGACGCGCCCGGCAACGGCGAAGACACCGTTCTGCGCCGTGGCGCCGGTTTCATCGAGGTAATGCTGCGCGGCCTCGGCGAGCGAGGGGAAGTCGGCGACCACGAACTCGCGCACGCTGTCGTCCAGCAGCGGAACGGCAGCGGCCGCATCGGCAAGCGCGAAGCGCGCATTGGTGCCGCCGATATCGGCGAGAAGGACGCGCTCGGCGTTGCTCATGCGGCAAACATCCTGTTCGATGCGGGGTGGCTTCCAAAACGGGTCCGCTGCATTCGCCTGGTCGATCCTGTGCTGCCGGAGAAGGGCCACATCGCGTGGGCGGCGCATGATAGCGCGCACCTGCACCGACGGGATGCCGGCATGCAGCTCCATGCGGCATCCGTATACGTATGCGCCATTCCGGAATAGGAGGACGTGCGGTCGGAGGCGCAGGGAGGCGTGACGGACATGGCGTGCGTGGGCAGTGCGACCCGCCCGCGCACACCAGCATGCAGGGGACGGCTTGCGTTGTGAAAACGGTTACATGGCAGAATAGCCGAACTTCCCCGCCTGCGGAAAGGGAAGCCGAACGCATCGCCCGCGAGGGCATGCCTGCCATCGGGAGGGCCCGGTCGCAGCGAATACAACCCATGGGCGTCGCCCGACCGGAGCAATGATGGCCAGTGTCCAACTCGACCGCGTGCGCAAGGTGTACGACAACGGCCAGGTGGCCGTGCACGGGGCCAGTTTCGAGATCGCCGATGGCGAGCTCATGGTGCTGGTCGGCCCGTCCGGCTGCGGCAAGTCCACGCTGCTGCGGATGATCGCCGGCCTGGAGGAGATCTCCGACGGCAACCTGCTGATCGGCGAACGGCGCGTCAACGACGTGGCGCCGAAAGACCGCGATATCGCGATGGTGTTCCAGAGCTACGCGCTGTACCCGCACATGACGGTGGCCGAGAACCTGGCCTTCGGCTTGAAGCTGCGCGGGGCGCCGCGTGCCGAGATCGACCGGCGCGTCAACGCCGCTGCCGAGACCCTGGGCATGACGCACATGCTGGGCAAGCTGCCGCGCGAAATGTCCGGTGGCCAGCGCCAGCGCGTGGCGCTCGGGCGTGCGCTGGTGCGCGAGCCTTCGGTGTTCCTGCTCGATGAGCCGCTGTCGAACCTGGACGCCAAGCTGCGCCATTCGGTGCGTACCGAGATCGGCCGCCTGCATCGCCAGCTGGGCGCGACCATGATCTACGTGACGCACGACCAGGTGGAGGCGATGACCCTGGGCCAGCGCATCGTGGTGCTCAAGGATGGCGAGATCCAGCAGATCGACACACCGATGGCCTTGTACGAACGGCCAGCCAATCTGTTCGTCGCCGGTTTCCTGGGCAGCCCGGCGATGAACGTGCTGCATGGCACGCTCGACCAGGCCGACGGCCTGCATCTGTCACTCGACGACGGGACACGGCTGCCGCTAGGCAACGCACCGGTCGCCGATGCATGGAAAGGACGCCGCGTGGCGATGGGCGTGCGGCCGGAGCACCTGCAGCCGGCAAGCATCGGCAAACCGGCCTTCGAGGCGCAGGTGGAATTGATCGAGCCGGTGGGCAACGAGGTTTTCGTCAACCTTGCGTACGCGGGCCAGGCGCTGGTCGCGCGCGTGCCGCCGCAGCGCCTGCCGGAACCGGGCCAGGCGTTGCGCGTGACCGTCGAAGGGGCTGCGCTGCATTTCTTCGACCCCGACAGCGGGCTGCGCCTGTAAACACTGCGCCCGGGGGCGCTCATGCAAAGACGCTTTGAGAAAGGGAGGCCGCAGCCTCCCTTTTTTCTTCATGCGGCTGGAAGCGCGGCCTCAGCCGCGACTGACCGTGCGGACCGCTTCCGCCACGTAGCCCAGGTTCTGCTGGTTCAGCGCGGCCACGCAGATGCGGCCGGTGCCCACGGCATAGATGCCGAACTCGTCGCGCAGTCGATCCACCTGTGCCTTGCCGAGCCCCGAGTAGGAGAACATGCCGGCCTGCTGCTGGATGAAGGCGAACTCGGGCGCGCCGAGGGCGGCCAGCTTGTCCACCAGTCCGGCGCGCAGGGCATGGATGCGCTCGCGCATGCCGCCCAGCTCGCTTTCCCAGACCGCACGCAGTTCGCTGCTCGCCAGCACGCCGGCCACCAGCGCGGCACCGTGCGTGGATGGACTGGAGTAGATCGTGCGGATGATGCGCTTGACCTGCGACTGCACCGCCTTGGTGGCGTTGGCGTCCGGCCCGACCACCGACAGCGCGCCGACGCGCTCGCCGTACAGTGAGAACGACTTGGAGTACGAATTGGCGACGATGAAGCTGTCGATGCCGGCCTCGGCGACGATGCGTACCGCGGCGCCATCTTCAATGATGCCCTTGTCGAAGCCCTGGTAGGCCATGTCGATGAAGGGGAACAGGCCACGATCCTTCATCAATGCAGCGACCTGCTTCCACTGCTCGACCGTCAGATCGGCGCCGGTGGGGTTGTGGCAGCAGGCGTGCAGCAGGACGACGGTGCCCGGCTTCAGCTGGCCCAGGTCGGCCAGCAGGCCGGTGAAGTCCAGGCCGTGCGTGGCGGCATCGAAGTAGGTGTAGTCGACGATGTCGAAGCCCGCCGCGCCGAACACCGCGCGGTGGTTTTCCCAGCTCGGGTTGCTGATCGCGATGGTGGCGTGCGGCAGCAGCTTCTTCAGCAGGTCCGCGCCCACGCGCAGCGCGCCGCTGCCGCCGACAGTCTGGGTGGTGGCGACGCGGCCGGCGGCCACCAGTACCGAGTCCTTGCCGAACACCAGCTCGCGGGTGGCGGCGTCGTAGGCAGCCAGGCCATCGATCGGCAGATAACCGCGCGGTTTGGCGGCGTCGGCCAGCGCCTGTTCCACCTGGCGGACGCAGTCGAGCAGGGGGATGCGGCCCTGTTCGTCGTAATAGATGCCGACGCCCAGGTTGACCTTCTGGGTGCGGGGATCGGCGTTGTAAGCCTCGGTCAGCCCCAGGATGGGGTCGCCGGGCACCAGTTCGACGGATGCAAAAAGAGACACGGAGTGGGGACCGTTGATGAGTGAGGGAGGAGGGGTGAAGCGGCCTGCGATGCTAACAGGCGCCGGCCTCTCCGTACGCCCGCAGTGGTCGGGAGTACGGCGCCGGAAGGCCCGGGCATCCCATGGCAGGGGCGGCTATACTCATGCGTTGGCACGCCTTCGGGCGGGTCGGATTGTCATACGAATCAACAGGTTGGCAGTCCTAGCTGATCCCACTTCACACTTGCGGCAGCGCGCCGGCCCGGTCCGGTCGCGGTGCCCGGAAGACACCGCCGCATGCGCCTTTCCACCATCAAGCTGTCCGGTTTCAAGTCCTTCGTCGACCCCACGGTGCTGCACCTGCCGACCAACATGACCGGCGTGGTCGGTCCGAACGGCTGTGGCAAGTCGAACATCATCGATGCGGTGCGCTGGGTCATGGGCGAGAGTTCGGCCAGCCGCCTGCGCGGTGATTCGCTGACCGACGTGATCTTCTCCGGCTCGGCGGCGCGCAAGCCCGTCTCGCAGGCCTCGGTCGAACTGATCTTCGACAACAGCGACCACACCATCAGCGGCGAGTTCGCCGCCTTCAACGAAATCTCGGTCCGGCGCCTGGTCAGCCGCGACGGCCAGAGCAACTACTACCTCAACGGCACCAAGTGCCGCCGCCGCGACATCACCGACCTGTTCCTTGGCACCGGCCTGGGCCCGCGCAGCTACTCGATCATCGAGCAGGGCATGATCAGCCAGATCATCGAGGCGCGGCCGGAAGACCTGCGCGTGTATCTGGAAGAGGCGGCCGGCATCTCCAAGTACAAGGAGCGCCGCAAGGAAACCGAGACCCGCATCCGCCATACCCGCGAGAACCTCGACCGACTCAACGACCTGCGCGAGGAAATCGGCAAGCAGCTCGAGCACCTCAAGCGCCAGGCCAAGCAGGCCGAGCAGTACAAGGCGCTGCAGGAAGAGCGCCGGGTGAAGGACGCCGAGTGGAAGGCGCTGGAGTACCGCGGCCTGGACGGCAAGCTGCAGGGCTTGCGCGAGGCGCTGTCGCAGGAAGAAACCAGGCTGCAGCAGCTGATCGCCGAACAGCGCGAAGCCGAGCGCCTGCTCGAGACCGACCGCGTGCGCCGCGAGGAAGCCGCCGACGCCCTCAACAAGGCGCAGGGCGAGGTCTACCAGGTCGGCAGCACGCTGGCCCGCATCGAACAGCAGATCCAGCACCAGCGCGAGCTCGGCGACCGCCTGAAGAAGGCCCGCGACGAAGCCCACAACGCGCTGCAGGAACTCGGCCAGCACATCAGCGGCGACGAGACCCGCCTCAATGTGCTGCGCGAGTCGGTCGCCGATGCCGAACCGCAGCTGGAGCAGTTGCGCGAGGAGGATGTGTTCCGCCAGGACGCGCTGCGCGAAGCCGAGACACGGTTGTCCGACTGGCAGCAGCGCTGGGAAACCCACAGCCGCGAATCGGCGGAAGCCTCGCGTGCCGGCGATGTCGAGCGCACGCGCGTGGACTACCTCGACCGCCAGTCGCTGGAAGCCGAACGCCGTCGCGAGGCGTTGGCCAACGAACGCCTCGGGCTGGACCTGGACGCACTGGCGTCCGCCTTCGAACAACTGCAGCTGCAGCACGACACCCAGAAGGAATCGCTGGACACGCTGGCCGAGCAGGTCGAGGCGCGCAAGCAGGGCGCCGCCGACATGCAGGAACAGCAGCGTGGCACCCAGACCGAACTGTCCGACGTGCGCAAGCGCACGCAGGAAGCGCGTGGCCGCCTGTCCTCACTGGAAACCCTGCAGCACGCCGCGCTGGGCCAGGAACAGGGTGCCGCGATGAGCTGGTTGAAGGCGCGCGGCCTGGACAGCGCTTCGCGCGTCGGCGAGAAGCTGACCGTCGAGCCGGGCTGGGAGAACGCCGTCGAAGGCGCGCTCGGCCAGCTGATCGAAGGCGTGCTGGTCGATGCGCCCGAAGCCCTGGTCGATGCGCTGGGTGAACTGGGCGACGGCCGCATCGCCCTGGTGTCGGACGACCGTGGCGATGTCGCGTTCGCACCGACCTCGCTGGCCGCGAAGGTGCAGGGGCCGGCGGCGATCCGTCGCCTGCTGGCCCGTCTGCACGTGGCCGAGGACCTGGGGGAAGCCCGCCGCCTGCAATCGCAGCTGGGCGAGGGCGATTCCGTCATCACCCGCAATGGCGAACGCCTCGGCGCAGGCTGGGTGCGCGTGCTGCGCTCCGGCGCGGCCAAGCAGGGCGCGTTGCTGCGCGAGCGCGAGATCCAGTCGCTGCGCGGCGAGATTGAAACCCTGCAGGCGCGCGAAGCCGAACTCGAAGAGCGCCTGGCCCACCTGCGCGACCAGCTGCTCGCCGCCGAGCAGCAGCGCGAGGATGCGCAGCGCACGCTCTACATGGCGCATCGCGGTGTCTCCGAACTGGCCGGCCAGCTGCAGAGCCAGCAGGGCAAGGTGGAGGCCACCCGCACCCGCCTGGAACGCATCGACGGCGAGATCGCGCAACTGGTCGAAACGCTGGATGCCAGCCGCGAACAGGCACGCGAAGCCCGCGCCAAGCTCGAGGATGCGGTTACCCGCATGGGCGACCTGGAGTCCGCACGGCAGGCCCTGGAAGGCGAACGCCGCCAGCTGGTCGAGGCCCGCGACCAGGCCCGCGAAGCGGCCCGCAGTTCGCGCGACACCGTGCACGCGCTGGCACTGACGCTGGAGTCGCAGCGCGCCCAGATCGTGTCGCTCAGCCAGGCGCTGGACCGCATGGGCGGGCAGCGCGGGCAGCTCGATTCGCGACTGGAGGAGCTCACCCTGCAGTTGAACGAAGGCGATTCGCCGGTCCAGGAGCTGGAAACCCAGCGCCAGGTCGCGCTGGAACACCGCGTCACCGCCGACCGCCAACTGGCGGAAGCGCGTTCGCTGCTGGAGGGCATCGACAACGAGCTGCGCCAGTACGAGCAGACGCGCCAGCAGCGCGACGAACAGGCACTGGCCCAGCGCGAGCGCATCTCGCAGCGCAAGCTCGACCAGCAGGCACTCGCGCTGAAGGCCGAGCAGCTGTCCGAGGCCGTGGTCGCGGGCGGTTTCGTGCTGGACGACGTCATCAACACGCTGCCCGAGTTCGCCGACCTGCGCGAATGGGAGCAGACCGTCACCCAGATCGACGGTCGCATGCGCCGGCTGGAGCCGGTCAATCTGGCCGCCATCCACGAATACGGCGAAGCCAGCCAGCGTTCGGAGTATCTGGATGCGCAGAACGTCGACCTGACCACCGCGCTGGAAACGCTGGAAGAAGCCATCCGCAAGATCGATCGCGAGACCCGTGGCCGCTTCAAGGACACTTTCGACCGCGTCAATGCCGGCGTGCAGCAGCTGTACCCGCGCCTGTTCGGCGGCGGCCACGCCTATCTGGAACTCACCGGCGAAGACCTGCTCGATACCGGCGTGGCCATCATGGCGCGTCCGCCCGGCAAGCGCGTGTCCAACATCTCGCTGCTGTCCGGCGGCGAGAAGGCGATGACCGCCGTGGCGCTGGTGTTCGCCATCTTCCAGCTCAATCCCGCGCCGTTCTGCCTGCTGGACGAAGTCGATGCGCCGCTCGACGAGGCCAACGTGGGCCGCTTCACCAACATGGTGAAGGAGATGAGCGAGAAGGTGCAGTTCCTGTTCGTGTCGCACAACAAGGCCACGATGGAAGCCGCACACCAGCTCAGTGGCGTTACCATGCGGGAACCCGGTGTCAGCCGGCTGGTGTCGGTGGACCTCGAAGAGGCCGCCCGCCTGGCCGGCGCCGCCTGACCCTGATCGATCCCACCCTGCCGGAGAAACCCCTGTGTCCGACATGGCCATGCTTCGTATCGGAATCGTTGTTGCCGGCGTCCTGCTGGTGGCGGCGATCTTCCTGTTCGGTCGTCCCAAGAAACCCAGCCAGGGTCGCCGGCTGGAACCCGCCGAGCGCGACACCGCGCGCGTCGAGCCCAGTATTGCCGGCGACGACACCAGCGAGCAGGTGCAGGACTACAGCGACGATCGCGTCAGCCAGCCCGAGTTGGGCCTGCCCGGCGGCACCCCGGTGGCGGGCGTCGAAAGCGACCTGGGCAAGCGGCCCAGCCAGGATTTCGACAAGATCGTCTCGTTGTATGTCGCGGCGAAGGCTGGCCACGTGCTGCGCGGCGAGGACATCGTGGTCGCGGCCGAGAAGACCGGCCTGACCTTCGGCCACATGAACGTGTTCCACCGTCTCGTGGAAGGACACCCCGAGCGCGGCCCGGTCTTCAGCATGGCCAACATCATGCAGCCCGGCAGTTTCGACATGGCCAACATCCGCACGCTGGAAACCCCGGCCATCGCGTTCTTCCTGACCCTGCCGGCACCGATGACCGCACTGGAAGCGTGGGAGAAGCTGCTGCCCAACGTCGAACGCATGGCCGAACTGCTCGGCGGCGTGGTCCTCGACGACAGCCGCAACACCCTCGGCCGCCAGCGCATCCAGCACATTCGCGAAGAACTGCGCGCGTACGACCGGCAGCATGAGGCGCCGCCGTTGACTAAGGCGCCGCGGTGGTGACAAGCCTTCCCCGACACTGATGCCGTGTCCATCTGACGCTCAGTTGGATGTGTATGTCGGACTCGCTCGCACGACCTTGTATCGCAAGCTTGGCAAGCCTGATTGGACCAATCCGTGGAACTTGCGGGACTGGTACAAGCTTACACATCCCATTTCAAAGAACTGGCGGGGCGGCGGCTACTGCTCCATTGGATTCCTATTGAATGACAAAGATGTGGTTGAGGACGTGTCTGTCTCAATTGCGATGTAGCGCACAGGTTGGTGCGAGCGTAGCGAAGGCCATTGCGCGAGCCGATCCGGGTTCTGCAAGCCTGTAGGATGAGTTGAGCCGAAGGCGAAACCCATCGCTCATAGACCATAAGCCAGCTCGCGCGCCGAAGGTGACCATGAAGCTACATGCCACGCTGACATCCGCTCTTCTCTCGCTTGTCGCTGCTATCACGGGGGCTTCGGAAGCCCACCGTGACCCCTCGTTCACGCCGGCGCAGGGATGGATCCTGGTTCGACATGGATCACTTGAGGCTGTGCGGGCGGCCATCGTCGATTACGACGGACTCGCGCGCGAGGTTCGCCCCGGGAATTTCCGAGTGGAACTTCATCCGCAGCGAGACGGTGGCGTGGCGATCCTGCTGCCGGACGGACTGCCTGCTTACGACATGGCCAACCTTGCGGGTTGGCTTGATGCGCCGCCAGGGCGGGAGGAAGAGGTCCACCGCGCCACCGCCTGGATCGTGTCGCCGAGCAGCGGAGTCAAGTTCAGCCTTGTTCCGGAGGCCGCGAACAAATGGGGCGATACAATGCTGGGCGCATCCAGTGAAGGCGTCTCGATACGCGTGGCCCAGCCCGAAGGTCGCGTGTCTGTCATCGCGCAGCATGTCGCCTATCAAGCGGAGCCTGACATCGACGTCATGCCCGATCCGGTTCGGATGGAAGTGACGCTCGACACGAACACGGGATTCGGGAATCCAGGCTTCATCATCGATAACTAGCACGTAGGATGGGTTGAGCGAAGCGATACCCATCGCTTGCCGCCGAAAGATCCTGATGGGTATCGCCTCCGGCTCAACCCATCCTACGATGACTTCAGATGACGTTGTCCCGGTCTACTGGAGTGCTCACGATGTCCGCTCACCGCATCTTCACCACCTCCTTCGCCAGCGTTTACCCGCTGTACGTGCAGAAAGCCGAGCGCAAAGGACGGACGCAGGTGGAAGTCGACGAGATCATCCGCTGGCTGACCGGCTACGACGCGGCCGGGCTGCAGCGGCAGATCCGCGACAAGGTCGATTTCGACACGTTCTTCGCTCAGGCGCCGGCGCTCCATCCCAACGCCTCGTTGATCACCGGCGTGGTCTGCGGCGTGCGCGTGGAAGACGTCGAAGACCCGCTGATGCAGAAGATCCGCTACCTCGACAAGCTGGTCGACGAACTGGCGAAGGGGAAGGCGATGGAGAAGATCCTGCGATGAGCGGACCCGGAGTCCATGCGTAGGCTTCGCGCTCGCCGGACACGGCGATGATCCGGGTGGCAGGCCATGATCGTTGCCTTACCATCTCCTCCCATGGACAGAGACCTCCACACGCCCGCTGCCGCAGGCATCATCCGCCGAGGCGACATTTTCTGGGTGACTGCCGACGAATCCCGTGGCTCGGTCCCCGGCGTGCCGCATCCGCATGTCGTCGTGCAGGACGACGTGTTCAACCAATCCCGGATCGGCACGGTCGTGGTCTGCGCGCTCAGCTCCAACCTCAATCGCATTTCGGAACCCGGCGTGGTGCTGCTGGATGCCGGCGAAGGCGGGCTCGCCAAACAGAGCGTGGTGATCGCGTCGCAGATATCCTCCCTCTACAGGCACCGCCTGCAGGACCACATCGGCCGCCTGAGCGACGCGCGTGTCGACCAGGTAATCGCCGCGCTCCGGTTCCTGCAGGTGTCCTATCACCGCTGACCACCATGCCCCGCCACGTCCTCTTCATCTGCACCCAGAACCGCCTGCGCAGCCCCACGGCGGAGTAGGTGTTCGCCGACTGGCCGGGAATCGAGACGGCCTCGGCGGGACTGGGTCATGAAGCCGAGGTGCCGGTGTCGCCCGAGCTGCTGGCATGGGCGGACCTGGTCTTCGTGATGGAGAAGGTCCACCGGGCCCGCCTGTCAGCGAAGTTCGCCCGCCACCTCGGCGGCAAGCGCGTGGTCTGCCTGGACATTCCAGACAACTACGACTTCATGGATCCGGCACTCATCCAGCGGTTGAAGGAGAAGGTGGTGCGGTTCCTGCCCACCGGAGCGGCGCACCCGGGTTGAGCTTCCCCGTGTTGCGCGTGTGCAGTACCTTGCGCTGGGTCGCCCCTTGCAGGATCCACCATGCCATTGCCCGTCAAGATCGGCTTGTTCCTCGCGCTGTGTGGCGCATTGTGGCTGTTCATCCGGTGGCGTTCGCCGCGTCCCGAGTTTCCGCCGTTGCAGACGGACCCGGACGATCCCCTGCTGCTGGCTGCGATGGAGCGCGCCACCGCCACCCTGGAGGCATTCCGCTCGCACCTGGCCGGGCCGCGCGAGAGCGCCCTGGTCAAGCTGCGCTTCGTCAGCAGTTCCGGGCAGGTTGAGCACCTGTGGGCAGAGGTCGTTGAAGTGCTCAGGCCAGGCGAACTGGGCGTGCGCCTGGTCACGCCGCCCGTGACCCACACCGGCACGCTGGACCGCCTGCATCGCTGCGCCTTCGAGGACATCGAGGACTGGCAGGTGCGGGACAGCGCCGGAAAGATCCATGGCGGCTTCACCCAGCGTGCGATGTTCGCGATTGCGCGACGCGACGGCATCGCATTGCCCGAGCAGCTCAGGGCGCACGAAGCCGAGTACGCCGACACCTGATCACGCGGCCCGGCGTACACGCAGCACAAACGAATCCTCTGCTTGAGACACCAGGATATGCCCACGCTCGACCTCTGCGTCACCGATGTCCGCCCCTTCATCGGTGCGAAGGACTTCGACATCTCCCGTGCCTTCTACGAAGCCCTCGGCTGGACGACGGACTACCTCGACGACCAGCTTGCCCTGATGACGAACGGCGCGCACCGCTTCTACCTGCAGCGCTACTACCAGAAGGACTGGCTGGAGAACACGATGCTGCACCTCACCGTGGCCGATGCCGCGGCCTGCCACGCGCAGATCGCCGCGGTGCTGGCGAGTGGGGCGTACGGCGATGCCCGCGTGGCGCCCCCGAAGCATGAGGACTACGGCGCCCGGGTGACCTATGTCTGGGACCCGGCGGGCGTGCTGCTGCATCTTGCGGAATGGAGGGGTTGACGATGAGCCGCTACGCACTCGCACTCGGGGTCGCGCTGTTGGCATGGTCTGGCATTGCGGCGGGGCAGCAGGTGTCGGGATCGGTCGACACGGAGGCCTACGTTCGTGCACGGTTGATCCTGGTCGAGCGACAGCCGCCTTGCGGCTTCATCTATGCAGGCTCACGCGCGCTTTATATGGTCCAGGAAGGGCCGGATGAGCTACAGGGTGAACCGTTGGAGGTCATTGTCGGCTGCATCGAGATGCCAATGACCGAGTGGGACGGCATGGGAGATTTGGAAACGTTCGTTCCCGGTGATACCCATTACCTACGCATCAGCCGTGACAACCTCCGCGGGGTAGGGTTGTTTGACGACAAGGGCGGACGCGCATGGCATATGCTTGCCGCATCGCTCACGCCTCTGGTGGCCATGGAGGTCTCTCCAAAGCCCTGAGCGGATTTGGTCGTCTAGCTTGAGCCCCGTCAGGACAGCACACTCCATGTCGTCACGCCCCCTGCAGACCCACACTGGCCGCTGCCACTGCGGCGCCATCCGCTTCGAGATCGACACCGACTTCCCCGAGCTGACGCAGTGCGATTGTTCGATCTGCCGCAAGAAGAACGCGCTGATGGTGAAGGTGCACGAGAGCGCCTTCCGCCTGCTGGCCGGGACGGAGGCACTGGCCGAATACCAGTTCCACACCCACACCGCGCGCCACCACTTCTGCAAGGTGTGCGGCATCTATCCGTTCCACCGCAAGCGCGTCACCCCGGATTACTACGGCGTCAACGTGTTCTGCCTGGAAGGCTTCGATCCGGCGGGCATCCCGGTGCGGATGACGGTCGGGGCGGGCATGCCGTGACCAACGGAGTGGTGCTCAGCCGCCGGGACAGCTGTCACATTGGAGGCCGGGGATCGGGCTCGGAGCCCCATCGATGGCCCTCCGAGCGTTGCGTGCAAGGCTCGGATTCCCAACGGTGGGGCACGGAAGGCCATCGGATGGCTTTCGGAGAGCCATCGATCGCACTCAAAGACCCATCGATCGCTTTCTGAAACCCATCGACGGAGCACCCGAGCCCCAGCGATCACATTCCGGGAGCCATCGATGGCTTTCCGGATCCCATCGATGGCTCCCGGACACCCATCGATGGCTTTCAACGGGCGATCGATGGGGCTCTGAATGCCATCGATGGGGCAGGTGAGCCTTGCGCCTGGGATTCGGAGCCTTGCGGATGGGGCGTCGAGGGCGATGGGCTGCTGGCGGCCGCCACGACGCGACGAGATGGAGGGCAGGGGGCGGCCCTCAAGGCGCCGCCACTGCACCTCCCGTCACGGCGCCCGGCCTTAGAATTCACGTATGACGACCCCTGCCGCCCGCATCGCCGACCTCCGCCGCCAGCTGGAGGACGCCAACCACCGCTACCACGTGCTCGACGAGCCCAACATCCCGGACGCCGAGTACGACCGCCTGCTGCGCGAACTGGATGAACTGGAAACTGCCCACCCCGAGCTGGTCACCGCCGATTCGCCCACCCAGCGCGTGGGCAACGCCCCGGCCGGCAGGTTCGCCGAGGTGCGCCACGCCATCCCCATGCTGTCGCTGGGCAACGCCTTCAGCGACGAAGAGGTGGAGGACTTCGTCCGCCGCATCGCCGAGCGGTTGAAGCGCCCCACGCTGCTGTTCTCCGCCGAGCCCAAGCTGGACGGGCTGGCCATCAGCCTGCGCTACGAAGGCGGTGCGTTCGTGCAGGGCGCCACGCGGGGCGATGGCGCCACCGGCGAGGACGTCACCCTCAACCTGCGCACAGTCAAGGCCATTCCGCTCAGGCTGCGGGGGAAGGGCTGGCCGGATGTGCTGGAAGTGCGCGGCGAGGTGTACATGCCGCGCGCGGATTTCGAGAAGTACAACGAACACGCCCGCCTGCACGGCGGCAAGGTGCTGGCCAATCCCCGCAACGGCGCCGCCGGTTCGCTGCGCCAGCTGGACCCGCGCATCACCGCGCAGCGGCCGCTGGCGTTCTTCGCCTACGGCACCGGCCTGGTGGAAGGCGGCGAACTGCCGGATTCGCATTCGGCCACGCTGAAGCAGCTGCGCGCGTGGGGCTTCCCGGTCAGCAGCCTCAGCGAGACGGTGGAAGGCGTGGACGGGCTGCTTGACTACTACCGCCGCATCGGCGAACGCCGCGACGCATTGCCGTTCGACATCGACGGCGTGGTCTACAAGCTGGACGACGGCGAAGGGCAGCGCACGATGGGGTTCGTCTCGCGTGCGCCGCGCTGGGCCATCGCGCACAAGTTCCCGGCGCAGGAACAGATGACCGTGCTGGATTCCATCGAGGTCAACGTGGGCCGCACCGGCGCGGTGACGCCGTGGGCGCTGATGCAGCCGGTGCACGTGGGCGGCGTGACGGTGACGCGCGCCACGCTGCACAACGCCGACCAGGTGGCGCGCCTGGACGTGCGCAACGGCGACACCGTGATCATCCGCCGCGCCGGCGATGTCATCCCCGAAGTGGTGGGTGTGGTGCTGGAACGCCGCCCCGCCGGCACGCAGCCATGGCAGATGCCGACGGCGTGCCCGGTCTGCGGCTCGGAGATCGTGCGCGAGGAAGGCGCGGCGGTGTGGCGCTGCAGCGGCGAGTTGACCTGCCCGGCGCAGCGCAAGGAGACGATCATCCATTTCGCCTCGCGCCGCGCGATGGACATCGAAGGCCTGGGCGAGCGGTTCGTCGAAGACCTGAGCGACCTCGGCATCGTGCAGCGCATCGCCGACCTGTACACGCTGACCGTGGACGACCTGCTGGAGATGAAGCGGCGCGTGGACGAGCGCGATGGCACCACGCCTGAGACCGTCAAGTCCGGCAAGGTCGCGACGAAGTGGGCCGAAAACCTGATCGAGGCCATCGACCGCAGCCGGCACACCACGCTGGAACGCTTCCTGTTCGGACTGGGCATCCAGCATGTGGGCGAGAGCACGGCCAAGGCGCTGGCGCAGTGGTTCGGCGACCTGCAGCTGATCCGCCGCCTGCCGTGGCCGCTGTTCAAGCAGGTGCCGGACATCGGCGGCGAGGTGGCGCGTTCGCTGGGCCATTTCCTCGACCAGCCCGGCAACCAGCAGGCCATCGACGATCTGCTGGCGCGCGGCGTGGTGATCGGCGACACGCACCCGCCCTCGGGCAAGCTGCGCGCCGGCCTGGAACTGGCCACGCTGCTGGTGGATCTGGAAATTCCCAAGGTCACCCGCGTGCGTGCCGAACAGCTGGCTTCGGCGTTCCCGTCGGCGCAGGCGCTGCTGGATGCGCCGGTGCACAACTTCGTCACTGCCGGCCTGCCGAGCGATTCGGCCAATGCCTTCGCCGCGTGGCTGGAAGAGGACGCCAACGCGCAGCTGCTGACGCGCAGTGGCGCGGCGCTGGAGGAACTGCTGCAGGTCACGCCGGAAGACGTCGCCCTCTCCGCCGGTCCGCTGGATGGCAAGACCGTGGTGCTCACCGGCGGACTGGCCGCGATGAGTCGCGACGAAGCCGGTGAGAAGCTGGAAGCCCTCGGCGCCAAGATCGCCGGCAGCGTGTCGAAGAAGACCCACCTGGTGGTGGCCGGCGAAGCCGCCGGGTCCAAGCTGGCCAAGGCGCAGGAACTGGGCATCGAGATCTGGGACGAAGCCCAGCTGCTGGCGTTCCTGGAGCAGCATGCATGAGGTGCTGCCCGCCCCCCTGTAGGAGCGACGTAAGTCGCGACCGCACGCCGACAGTGCCATGGACCTTCAACAGAAACGCGGTGAGGACGCTGCACGGGAGGCGAGGTCTTCCGGTCGCGACTTACGTCGCTCCTACAAGGTGCATGCGATGAACTGGCAACCTTCCGCGTCGATGGACGCGCTGCGCCGGCGTGCGTCGCTCAACCGCCTCGTCCGCGAGTTCTTCCATGCGCGCCATGTGCTGGAGGTCGAGACGCCGATGATGTCGCGGGCCGGCAACACCGACCCGAACATCGCTTCGTTCGCGCTTGAATTCTCCGGGCGGATCGAGGGTGGGTCGCGTACGCGCTGGCTGCGGACCTCGCCCGAGTTTCCATTGAAGCGCCTGCTGGCGGCCGGCGTGGGCGACTGCTACGAGCTGGGCCGCGTGTTCCGCGACGGCGAAGCGGGCGGGCGGCACAACCCTGAATTCACCATGCTGGAGTGGTACCGCGTGGGCTGGACGCTGGCGCCGTTGATCGATGAAACCGTCGCGCTGGTGCAGTCGGCGCTGGCACTGGTCGGCCGCACGGCCACGGCATCGCACATCGGTTTCCGCAACCTGTACCTGCAACGGCTGGGATTCGACCCGATGACCGCCGACCTGGACACGGTGCGCAATGCGGCCAGCGGCATCGCCATCGACGGCGAGGGCCTGACCCGCGACGACTGGCTGGACCTGCTGATGACGCACCGGATCCAGCCGAACTTCCCGCGCGACCAGTTGCTGGCCGTGTACGACTACCCGGCCTCGCAGTGCGCGCTGGCGCGCATCCGCCACGACGCCGTGCCGGTGGCGGAGCGTTTCGAGCTTTACCTGGGCCCTCTGGAACTGGCCAACGGTTACCACGAACTGGCCGACGGCGCCGAACAGGCACAGCGCTTCCAGCGCGACGTGGCCACGCGTGCCGCACGCGGCGTGCCGTCGCCGGCGATCGACGCGCACCTGCTGGCGGCGTTGTCCCATGGCTTTCCCGATTGCTCGGGCGTGGCGCTGGGCGTGGACCGGTTGTTGATGGCCCTGCAGGACACCCCGCGCATCGCCGATGTGCTGGCGTTCGATTTCGCGCGCGCCTGAAAGCCAGCCAAACACGTCATGAGCGGATTGATTCCTGCAAACGGTTTCGTGGGTTCACGTTCATGATGGCTGCGTAGATTTCAATGCAACACACACGAGGATGCATGCCATGGAACGTCGACTTCTTGCTTCGCTGACGCTGGGCGCCGCCGCGCTGCTCGGCACCGCCGCTGCCGACGCCGCGCCGCAGTACGGCAGTGATGGCTACGGCCGCGACGGTCAGGTGATCCGCTGCGAATCCAACGATGGCCGTTACCGGGAATGCCGCATGGACACGCGTGGCCGCGTGCAGGTGGTGAGGCAGTTGTCGAAGACGCGCTGCGATGAAGGCAGCACCTGGGGCCAGACCCTCGATGGCGTGTGGGTGAATCGCGGTTGCCGTGCGGAGTTCGCTAGCGGTCGTGGCGGATGGAATGGCGGCAACAGCGCACAGCGCATCCGCTGTGAATCCGACAGTGGCCGCACGCGTACCTGCGCGATCTCCACGCGTGGCGATGTGCGCCTGGTGCGCCAGCTTTCGAGCGCGCGCTGCGTTGAAGGGCAGAGCTGGGGCCAGGACCGCAACGGGATCTGGGTGTCGCTGGGCTGCCGGGCGGAGTTCGAGGTCCAGGGTCGCGGCAATGGGTGGGGCGGTGGCGGCTGGAACAACGGAGGGGGCTATGGCCAGGTGTTCCGTTGCGAGTCCGACCGCGACCGCACCCGTGTATGCGACGTGGACGGCCGGGGCGGTGTGCAGCTGGTACGCCAGCTGTCCAACGCACCCTGCATCGAAGGCCGCACCTGGGGCCGCGATGGCCGTGGCGTGTGGGTCACGGCAGGCTGCCGGGCGGAGTTCCGCAGCCGCTGATATCGCGGCCGGGAGGGGCTTTCACGGCGGGCCGTTACAATGGCGGCATGACCAACGCCATCGACTACGCCCGTTACGACCACGTCCGCCCGATCCGCTGGACCGGCAGCGCCCTGGAGCTGCTGGACCAGCGCAAGTTGCCTTTCGTGGTGGAGTACCTGAGCTGCACCACCAGCGACGAAGTGGCCACTGCCATCCACGCATTGGCGGTGCGGGGTGCACCGGCCATCGGCATTGCCGCGGCGTGGGGCGTGGTGCTGGCGTCGCGTGACGTCATGGCGGCTACGCCCGCCGACGCACTCGGGAAGCTCGAGCCCGCGTTGCAGCGCCTGAACGATGCGCGTCCCACCGCCGTCAACCTCGCGTGGGCACTGGCCCGCATGCGCGCGGCGCTGAAGACGGCGGGCACCGACTGGCGCGGCGTACTGGAACTGGAAGCCCTGGCCATCGCCGAGGAAGACCTGGCCGCCAACCGGCACATGGGCGAACTGGGGGCTGCACTGATTCCCGCGGGCAGTGGCGTGTTGACCCATTGCAACACCGGCTCGCTGGCCACGGCCGGCTTCGGCACCGCGTTGGGTGTGATCCGTGCCGGCGTGGCGCAGGGCCGCATCGGCAAGGTGTATGCCGGCGAGACGCGGCCCTGGCAGCAGGGCGCGCGGCTGACCGCATGGGAACTGCTGCAGGATGGCATCCCGGCCACGCTGATCGCCGACTCCGCCGCCGCCCACCTGATGAAAACCGGTGCCGTGCAATGGGTGGTCGTGGGAGCGGACCGCATCTGCGCCAATGGCGATACCGCCAACAAGATCGGCACCTACCAGCTGGCCATCGCGGCACGCCACCACGGCGTGGGCTTCATGGTGGTGGCACCCTCGTCCACCGTGGACATGGCCACGCCGAACGGTGATGCCATCCACATCGAGGAACGCGACCCGGCCGAACTGCTGGGGATCGGCGGTACGCGGACGGTGGCCGAGGGCGTGCCGGCGTGGAACCCCGTCTTCGACGTGACCCCGGCGACGCTGATCGATGCCATCGTCACCGAGAAAGGCGTGATCGAACAGCCGGATGAAGCACGCATGCGGGCCGCGTTCGGCGGATGAAGCGGGTCACGCGCATGCGCTGGCCGGCGGAAAGCGCCCCCGTGCGTCAGTCCGGCAGGCCTGCGGGCAGGGGCGGGGCGCGCGCTGCGTGAGACGTTGCAGGCGGCGGCCCCGCGCTGAACAGGCGGTGGCACGGGAGTTGCATCGTGATGGTCATTCCGTCCAGGAACCGAGCATGCGCGCCCGACTCCTCAACGCTCCGATCGCCGCCCCGGGCTTGCTGCACAGCCTGCGCGGACTGCTGTCGCGCCATTCCACCCGCGCGCTCAGCACCGAGGAACGGGAAGACCTGACGCTGGCGCAACTGCGGGCCACCCGGCCCATCGTCAGTGGCGTGCTGCTGTGCGGTGCCGTGCTGCTGGCGATTACCGCGCTGTTCGACATGGCGGGCGTCACGCCGTCGATCGGGTATCCGGTGTGGTCGCAGTTGCTGGCATCCACCGTTGTCGCGGGCTGCGCGGCAGGCGTATCGCGGATGGTGAGCTGGCAGCACCGTCTGCTACTGATGCTGCTGGCCACGCTGATCACCGGCATCTTCATGAGCATGCCGCTGCCCGGATCGACCGGCCAGTTGGCGCTGCGTACGGGTCTTTTCCAGCTGTTGCCGCTGGCCTTGATGGCGCTGATGGTGCGCCCGGTATCGCTGTTCGCGCTTGCCCTGCTGATCGTGGTGATGGCGCTGCTGCGCATCGTGCTGTACGGGGCCCCGGGCACCGGCAGCGCGCTGTACTGGCTGTACACGCTGACCACGATCGGCTTCGGCCTGGTGCTGGCGGGTTATCGCACGGACTTCGCGGTGTCCGCGTGGCAGATGCGTCGCCGGCTGGTACGGCAGGCGCATACCGATGAGTTGACCGGCCTGCTCAATCGCAACGGATGGAACGAGCACGCCGTGTCCGCGCACGCGCGTGCGGTCGCGGCGGGCGTCCCGGTGGCGGTTGCGGTTCTGGACATCGATTACTTCAAACGCATCAACGACCGCCACGGCCACGACGGCGGCGATGCCGTGCTGCAGCGGCTGGGCGACATCATGCGTGCGCGCGTCGGTGCCAACGGATGCGCGGCACGCATTGGTGGCGAGGAGTTCGCGGTACTGCTGGAGGGCGAGGATGCGCTGTCGGCGCGCGCATTCGCCGAGCGCGTGCGCGGCGAATTCGGCAAGGAGCAGGGGGGTGTTGTCGCCACGCTGTCCGCCGGCATCGCCGAGCACCGGCCCGGCGAAACCCTGCGCGACCAGATGCGTCGTGCCGACGGAGCGCTGTACGACGCCAAGCGTGAAGGGCGTGATCGCGTGAACGTTGCGGACGTTTCCTGAACGCCTGAATTTCATTCCAAATGTGACATGGCTGCGATAGCATCTTCGGATGCCGACGTGGCAGGGCGCGCGATACGCGGCTCCGCCCGTCACCCATGGATGCCCGGGGATCATGAACGACGACGACAGTGCCCGTACCAGCTGGGGTGGATGGCGACTGCCGCTGTTGGGTTTGGCCATCCTGCTGATCGTGGTCGGGCCCGTGGTGCTGCTGCAGCGCCTGTCGCGGGCCAACCTGGAAGCCGCCGATGCCGTGGCGCATACGCACCAGGTGGAAGCGGCCGTGATGGCGATGGCCGTCGAGGTCCGCGAGATCGAATCCTCCGGCATGATGATCGCGCTGGGCGCGGACCATCCCCTGGCCCGCGAGCGACTGGTCTCCGGGCGGAAGGCGCTGCCAGGACGGTTCGAGACGCTGGCCGAATTCACGGCCGACAACCCGGAGCAGCTCGTGCTGATCGGCCGCCTGCGTGAACTGGTCGAGGCGCGCGTTGAAGTCATCGATCAGTTGATCGAGGCTCCCGAAGCCTACCGGGGTTCCGTGGTGGCGCCGTTGGCCACGCGTTTCCCCATCCGCGGTCTCCTGACCCAGATCCTGGACAACGAGCGCCAACTGCTGGCCCAGCGCAACTACGACGCACAGCGCCAACGCCAGCGCGCGGAGTGGTTGGCGCTGGTGGCCATGGGTGCCCAATTGCTGCTGCTGGCGCTGGTACTGCTGTCGCTGGGGCGCCAGGTGGCGCGCCGGCTGAATGCGGAGAAGCGGATCGCACAGGCCAGCCAGCGCGCGCTGGTCATGCTGGATACCGTGCGCGAACCCATCGTGCTGCTGGATGGCGAGCAGCACATCAAGATGCACAACATCGCCTTCGGCGAGCTGTACGGCATGGGCAAGGACACGAAGGCGGGCAGCCTCGATGAACTGGGCATGGCCTGGCAGGACAAGGTGATGCGGCAGCGCCTGGACGATGTGCTCGCGCGCGGGCGCGAACTCTGGGACTACGAACTGCAGCAGGACACCGTCGATGGCGTGCGGCGTACCGTGCTGCTCAATGCGCGCCGCATGCCGCTGCCGGGTGAGGACGAGCATGCCGTGCTGATGACGGTCAGCGACATCTCGCTGCAGAAGACCGCGCAGCAGGAAATCGCGGCGCTGAACCGCCAGCTGGAAGGCAAGGTGGAGCAGGTGTCGGAAGTGAATCGCGAGCTGGAAGCCTTCAGCTACTCGGTATCGCACGATCTGCGTGCGCCGCTGCGGCACGTGGCCGGCTTCTCGGACAAGCTGGGCCGCCACCTTGGCGAGGACATCGACGACAAGAGCCGCCATTACCTCGACGTGATCGGCAATTCCGCGCGCCGCATGTCGCAGTTGATCGACGACCTGCTGGTGTACTCGCGCCTGGGCCGGAACGCGTTGCGCCTTCAGGCCGTGGACATGCAGTCGCTGGTAGCCGAAGCGCGCGCCATGCTGGATGCCAACGAGGCGAACGAAGGCCGCGCCGACCGGGTGGAATGGCGCATCGCGCCGCAGCCCATCGTGCTGGCCGACGAGAACATGATGCGGCAGGTATGGAGCAATCTGCTGGGCAACGCGCTGAAGTACAGCAGCCAGCGCGAGCGCTCCATCGTCGAGGTGGGCCATCAGCTGCAGAGTGATGGCAGCCACCTGTTCAGCGTACGTGACAACGGCGCAGGGTTCGATATGGCGTACGCCGGCAAGCTGTTCGGCGTGTTCCAGCGCCTGCACAAGGCCAGCGACTTCCCCGGCACGGGCATTGGCCTGGCCAGTGTCCGGCGTGTGCTCGGCCGGCATGGTGGCCGTATCTGGGCCGAGTCGATGCCCGACCAGGGCGCCACGTTCTATTTCACCCTTCCCGCGGCGCTCGACGCTCCGCTTTCCAGAGAGAGAGACGCATGAGCGCCATCCGCACCATCCTGTTGGCCGAAGACAGCCTGGCCGACGCCGAAATGGCGATCGACGCGCTGCGCGAGGCCAACCTGGCCAACCCCATCGTGCACGTCGAGGACGGCGTGGAAGCACTGGACTACCTGCTGCGCCGCGGCGCGCACGCCCAGCGTGAAGACGGCCTTCCGTCGGTGCTGCTGCTGGACATCAAGATGCCGCGCATGGACGGGCTCGAGGTGCTGAAGACCATCCGCGGCGACGAGAAGCTCAAGCACCTGCCGGTGGTGATCCTGTCGTCCTCGCGCGAGGAAAGCGACCTGGCGCGCAGCTGGGACCTGGGCGCGAACGCCTACGTGGTCAAGCCGGTGGACATCGACCAGTTCTTCCAGGCGGTCAAGACGCTGGGCACGTTCTGGGCGGTCATCAACGAAACCCTGCCGCGAGACTGATCCGTGCCGCAATCGGGAACACCGCTGGGACCTGTCCGCATCCTGCTGGTCGAGGATTCCGAACTCGATGCCGAACTGCTGATGGAGCAGTTGCACGAGGCCGGACTGGATGCCGAATTCGTGCGCGTGGATGCAGCCGAGGACCTGCGCACGGCGCTGGCGGGTGCGCCATTCGACCTGGTGCTCTCGGACATGGAGCTGCCCGGCTTCTCCGGTTACCAGGCCCTGGAAATCCTGCGCGCGCATGATCCGCGGCTGCCGTTCGTGTTCTTCTCCGGCACCATCGGCGAGGAAGCCGCGGTCAAGGCGTTGCAGGAAGGCGCCAGCGACTACGTGCTGAAGCACACGCCCGCACGGCTGCCGTCGGCGGTGGCGCGCGCCATCCGCGAGGCGCGCAGCGAGCGCGAACGCGAACATGCCGAGCGCGAACTGATGCGCTCGCAGCGGCTGGACTGCCTGGCCATGCTGGCGGCGGGCCTGAGCCACGATCTTCGCAACATCCTGCAGCCGCTGCTGATCGTGCCCGACCTGCTGTCGACCTACAGCGACGATCCGAAGATTCTGCGCCTGGGCGCGGTGATCTCCGAAAGCGGCAAGCGCGGGCACGAGATGGCCGATTCGATGCTGTCGTTCGTGCGCGGTTCGCGCAAGGCCAGCGAGACCATCAGCGTGGCGGCGCTGTTCAGCGCGGTGCAACTGCTGCTGCAGGGCAGCCTGTCGCGGCAGGTCCGGCTGACGGTGGAACTGCCGCCGGAGGACCTGCTGATCGAAGGCAACTACACCGAATTCCAGCAGTGCCTGATCAACCTCTGCTTGAACGGCATCCAGGCCATGGCCGAACGCGGCGGGCAGTTGACCCTGTCGGCGACGCAGACGGTGGGCACCGACGGGCAGGACTACGTGGTGCTGCGTGTCTCCGATGAAGGCAGTGGCATGGACGAGGCCACCCGCCAGCAGCTGTTCACGCCGTTCTTCACCACCAAGGCCAGCGGCACGGGCCTGGGCCTGATGTCGTGCAAGCGCATCGTCGAATCGGTGCGCGGGCGCATCGAGGTGAACAGCACGCATGGGCAGGGCACCGCGTTCGAGCTGCACCTGCCGGCTCCGGCTGTCGACGACTGGTCGGGAACGGAAGACGCGGCGTTCCGGGATGGCGAGGGTCGCCGCATCCTGTTGGTCGATGGCGACGCCACGCGCCTCTCACTGCTGGGCAACGCACTGGCCAGCCAGGGCTACGATCCGATCATGGCGCCTGACGGTGCGAATGCATTGCAGCAGATTGCGCGTGACGGGTTGCCGCAGCTGGCGATCATCGACGACGACATCCTGCTGCTGTCCGCCGCGGACGTGCTGGCGGTATTGCAGGAAGCCGGCTTCGACGGTCCGGTGATCCGCCTGCGCGAGCCGGGCACGCCGGACGGCGGCCACGACTGCGCGGTGACACTGACAAAGCCGGTGCAGATCCAGGCCTTGTTCAACGCGATCGAGCACGCGCTGGGCCTGGGCAGCTAGGCGCCCCTGCCCATGGGCAGGGGCGTGTCGAGGATCAGGCGTGGCCCATCGCGACGGCAGGCTTCAGCCGTTGCCATACCGCGCGCATGATCGGCTGCGCACGGTACCAGCCGATCGGCGTATCCGGGCAGTAGCGCTGCAGGCGGTCGCGCAGCGAGGGCGCGATGTCGTCGAAGTCCTGGCGATGGTGCAGCAGATAGGCGTCATAGCCGACCTTCAGGCACTGCTCCAGGTCACCCACCGTGGCTCCGACCACCTGGAACGTGTCTTCGTTGAGACGCGTCTTCCAGTAGGCGAGTTCGGCGTCGATGTCGACGATCTGAGCGGTGGCGTGGGCGTTGCGATGATGCAGGCTGGCCATTGGTGATCCCCGGTCGGCGTGGTGGTGGCGACGAGGATTTTTTGTTCCGCACGGTGATGCTTAAGTGAAATAAAGAGCGTTTTAACCCGTGTTTAACCGCACAACGTCTTTTACGTTCACCTTTGCATTCGCTGCGTGATGGTACGGGTGCCCGCTTTGTTCATCGCCTCTGCCAACAAGGCGCGCTCATCCACGACGGTTGTCGGTGGCGGGGCGAACAGCGGCGCATCTTCTTTCAGCGGCGCATTGAGCCGCTCCCATACGCGTGCGATGACCGCATGCGCCAACGGCCAGTCCAGCCGGACGCCACGCACGATGCCCGCCTCATAGCGGGAGGGCAGCGAAGGCAGCAGTTCTTCGAGCGATCGTCCGTGCGACAGCAGGTAGATGTCGTAGGCGAATTTCAGCGTGGGCACGTAATGGCGGAACGGGGTCCCCGGGCGGTGGAAGCTCTGGCGCGCGTAGGTTTCTTCCCAGAAGCGCAGTTCCGATTGGATGTCGATGACGGCACAGGGCATCGCATCATCTATCCACGCGGGCGCGGACGGATCAGGCAGGCAAGACATGAGGTCCCCTCCATGGCGCAAGACCATGGCCGAGCGTGGACCTTGTGGATGAAACGCGGCTTACCTGTACATGACAGCCGTCTGCGCGACCCCGTCGCGACAGTCCCTGACTGCGCGCGGCCCCTGTGGCAACGTGTCACCCCATTCCCCGAAGGAGATGCGTGGGTCCACGACCCTGCCGGATCTTGTCGTTATTGTGCCCCTGCGTTGTTGAAGACGGCGGGTCGTGCCATGGCCGGCCTACCGTTCGTCGTCTCCTGCCATGCGGGGGATGATTCAATGCATGCGGATCGCACCCGCGCCGTGTTCATCGAGCCAGCGCCACGTCTCGCGCAACAGCGTACGCGCGACCGGCCAGTCGGGACCGGCATCGCCACGCAGGCGTTCCCAGTGGTCCTCGAGTTCGAGTTCCGTGTCCAGGTCGAGCTGCCCGGCATGGTCCGCATGCGAGGCCGCCGCGAACGCGTAGGCACGGCAGGCATCTTCCCACGCGACATCCGGATGCAGGCGGCGGCGACGGCCGTAGTCGTAGGCCGTGAATGCGGTGAATGCATCGTCGGCCATGGTGCTGGCATGACGGGGTGCCTGCCGAAGCGTGTCGAGCTGTTCGCGATAGAGGTGGCGGTTCATGGGCGTCTCCGGTTCACGGTGACGTGGTATCGCGGGAGACGTTACCCACGGGTGAGAAATGCCTTCAAACTCCGATCACAAAGCTGAGGTAGGGGCCACCTGTCAGCAGGCAGTCAGTCTCAGGGATTGAGACGCGGCGCGGTTCTGATGGCGCACACGCCGCCGAGAGACCGCCATGCCCGCCCAGACATCCCTGATCCGCCAGCACGCCACCGATGCAGCGCTGCTGCCGGTGAACGCAGCCGATGGCCGTGCCCTGGCAGAGCGGCTCGCGGGCAAGTACCACGATCGCGTGACCGGGCAGTTCGTCATTCCGGGGCGTGAAGGGCGTTACGAGCCGCTGCCGCCGGATCTGCCCGTGGAACTGGCCGAGGCGCTGCGCGCGCGCGGCATCGGGCGTCTGTATTCGCACCAGGCCGAGGCATGGCGACACGTGCAGGCGGGTGGACATCTGGCGGTCGTGACGCCGACGGCATCGGGAAAATCGCTGTGCTACACGCTGCCGGTGGTGGCCTCGGCGCTGGAGCGCAGGGGCAAGGCGCTGTACCTGTTCCCGACCAAGGCGCTGGCGCAGGACCAGGTGGCGGAACTGCTGGACCTGAGCAGGGCCGGCGATCTTGGCCTGAAAGCCTTCACCTTCGACGGCGACACGCCGGGCGATGCGCGCCAGGCGATCCGCCTGCATGGCGATATCGTGGTCAGCAATCCCGACATGCTGCACCAGGCCATCCTGCCGCACCACACCAAGTGGGCGCAGTTCTTCGAGAACCTGCGCTACGTGGTGATCGACGAAGTGCACACGTACCGCGGTGTGTTCGGCAGCCACGTGGCCAATGTGCTGCGGCGTCTGAAGCGGGTGTGCGCGTTCTACGGCACCACGCCGCAGTTCATCGTCTGCTCGGCCACCATCGGCAATCCGCAGGCGCACGCGGAGGCGTTGCTGGAGCTGCCGGTGCATGCGATCACCGAATCCGGCGCGCCGACCGGCGAGAAGCACGTACTGTTGTGGAATCCGCCGGTGGTCAATCCGGACCTGGGCCTGCGGGCATCCGCGCGCTCGCAGAGCAACCGCATCGCGCGGCTGGCGATCAAGGCGGGCCTGAAGACGCTGGTGTTCGCGCAATCGCGCACGATGGTGGAAGTGCTGACCAAGTACCTGAAGGACGTGTTCGACCACGACCCGCGCAAGCCGGCACGCATCCGTGCGTATCGCGGCGGCTACCTGCCTACCGAGCGCCGCGACGCGGAACGCGCGATGCGTGATGGTCGCGTGGACGGCATCATCTCCACGTCCGCGCTGGAACTGGGTGTGGACATCGGCAGCCTGGATGCGGTGGTGCTGAACGGCTATCCGGGCTCCATCGCGGCGACCTGGCAACGCTTCGGGCGCGCCGGGCGACGCCAGCAGGCCTCGCTGGGCATCCTGGTGGCCAGTTCGCAGCCGCTGGACCAGTACGTGGTGCGGCATCCGGAGTTCTTCGCCGACAGCCCGCCGGAGCACGCGCGCATCGCGCCGGACCAGCCGATGATCCTGCTGGACCACGTGCGCTGCGCCGCATTCGAACTGCCGTTCCTCGCGGGCGAGCCATTCGGGCCGGTCGATCCGTCACCGTTCCTGCAGCTGCTGGACGAGGACAGCGTGGTGCATCGTGAAGGCGACCGCTACGAGTGGATCGCCGACAGCTACCCGGCCAACGCGGTCAGCCTGCGCTCGGTGGCGGACGGCAACTTCGTGGTGGTGGACCGCACCGATGGGCGCCAGGTGATCATTGCCGAAGTGGATTTCAGCGCCGCGCCGCTGACGCTGTACGAAGGCGCCATCCACATGATCCAGTCAACGCCGTACCAGGTGGAGCGACTGGACTGGGAAGGGCGCAAGGCCTACGTCACCCGTACGCACGTGGACTACTACACCGATGCGATCGATTACACGAAATTGAAGGTGCTTGAGCGTTTCGATGGAAGCATCGCGGGGCAGGGCACCTGCCACCACGGCGAAGTGCACGTGGTGCGGCGCGTGGCCGGCTACAAGAAGATCCGCTACTACACCCACGAGAACATCGGCTACGGGCCGGTGAACCTGCCGGACCAGGAGATGCACACCACCAGCCTGTGGTGGCAGCTGCCGCCGGCACTGCTGGAGTCGGCGTTCGAATCGAGGCAGGAAGCGCTGGATGGCTTCCTCGGTGCCGCCTACGCCTTGCACATCGCCGCCACCGTCGCCGTGATGGCCGAAGGCCGCGACCTGCAGAAGGCGGTAGGCGATGGCGACGGTGCGTGGTTCGCCTTGCCCGACACGCAGGGCCGCGGACAGTTGCGGGGAACGGAAAGCCAGGTGCTGTCGCCAGTGTCGGGCGAACGTTTCGTGCCCACCGTGTATCTGTACGACAACTATCCCGGCGGCATCGGACTGAGCGAACCGCTGTGGCGGCGACAGCGCGAGCTGGTCCAGCGTGCCTCGCAGCTGGTGGCGGCTTGCGACTGCAGGGCCGGCTGTCCCGCCTGCGTGGGGCCGGTACTGGCGAACGACGAGCACGCCGAAACCACGCCGCGCGCGCTGGCGGCACGCGTGCTGCGGATGCTGGATGCCGCATGAGCGTCAGCCGGGAGAAGCTGCAGCGGCTGCGACGGCAGGCCGGGCATGACAGCCCCGGGGCGCAGTCCAGCAAGGCGCCGCCGGTGCACGATCCCTTGCCTGGGTTGCGCCGCATGCTGGGCATTCGCGAACGCACACGTCCGCCGATCGGCGTAGGTGCATGCGATCGCGCCTTGCCGGGCGAGGAGATCGCGCCCGGGTTGCTGCGACTCGAACAGATCCTGCCCTTCGACGGCGTGATGCCCCATGTCGACGGTACGTTCGCGCGGACCGGCCCCCTGTCGACGCATGGCATGCTGTTCTTCGACACTGAAACCACCGGCCTGTCCGGTGGTACAGGCACGCGAGCCTTCATGATCGGTGCGTCGGATTTCGTGCCCGGGGGATTGCGTATCCGCCAGATGCTGATCACCCATCTGTCCGCCGAGCCGGCGATGCTGCGCGCGTTCGCCGGCTGGCTGGGCGAAGAGACACGACTGGTCAGTTACAACGGCCGCTGCTACGACGCACCGCTGCTGGCCACGCGCTACCGGCTGGCGCGACTGGGCGCGCCGCTCGCCGGCATCGAGCATCTCGACCTGCTGTTCCCCACGCGTCGCCGCTATCGCGGGGTGTGGGAGAACTGCCGGCTGGCCACCATCGAGCGCAATGCGCTGGGCATCGTGCGGGAGGACGACCTGCCGGGCTCGGAAGCACCGGCCGCTTGGCTGCAGTACCTGCGCGGTGGCGACGCGGGCCTGCTCAGGCGCGTGCTGCTGCACAACTTCCAGGACGTGGTGACACTGGCACACCTGCTGCTGCATCTCGCGCAGCCGGATGCCGGGACACCGGCCGTGGGGCCACCGTTCGCCTGCGATCCTCCGTGATCGCCCCCTCGCCGGACGGATGCTGGCAGGGTCGGCGTGTCGGCGATGACGCCATGCCTGTCCGCTTTGCCGCAGGAGCCGCCCCATGCGCCATCCCTTTTGTCCTCTGCTTGCTGGTCTGCGCAGGATCGGCTTTCTGCGGTGGATCGCTTTTCCAGGGACGAATGGCCCCATGCTGCGCGTCGAGTATGCGCGGTCGCTGTCGGGACACGGGCGACGGGCGACGCGCTGGCGTACACAGGGAAGGACAGTGGCAACGTCACCGGCGGCGCGCTGGAAGCGCAGGTGGAAGTGGAGTACTTCCCCTGGGAGTATTTCGGCTTCTTGTAGCGCTACAACGACAACGACGTGGACTCGATTTCGAGCGCACGCGTTTCGATGGCAACCTCAATCTCGACAATCGCGGGCCGCAGCGCTGGGCACGTTCCGCTTCCGAGTCGCAGCGCTGTCGGGAATCCACCGACAGCGGAATGTGAAGGACTGCGCATTCTCCGCATCGCGATTCAAGAACTCCCGGCCGCGGCCGACATCCTTGCTAGATTTCATCCGGTCCGCGCCTCCGCAAGCAGGGGGTGCGCGTTGAAGCTTGCAAGAACGATCCAAGGGGAAGTGCTTTGCGCATTCTGTATGTTGGCGACACCGCCTGCCTGCCTGACGACCTGGCCGATTACATCGGCGACATGGGGGACGAATGGACCGTGGAGGTCGTCGCCGACGCCAAGTCGGCGATGTATACCGTCGCCAATGGCCCGGTGGACGTGGTGATGGCGGGCCCGGCGCTCGCCGACCTGCCACCGGCCACGCTGCTCGGCCAGATCCGCACGCTGCGTCCGGAGACCATCCGCATCGCGCTGCTGGAAGGCGCTGCGGAGAGCCTGGCGGCGCCGATCAAGCTGATCGGCGTGGCACACCGCTTCCTGCCGCTGCCGCTGTCGTCGGAAACCGTGCTTGAGGCGATCCACAGCCTGGAAGAACTGCGCGACCTGCTGGACAGCCCGCGCCTGCGCCGCGCCATCGGCCGCGTCGAACACCTGCCATCGCCGCCGCACCTGTATTTCGCGCTGACGCGTGCGCTGGAAGAGGACGAAGGGACCGCCAACGACATCGCCACGCTGGTGGCCGGCGATCCCGCCATCGCAGCCAAGGTGCTGCAGCTGTGCAACTCGGCCTATTTTTCCAACGGCCGTTCCATCACCGACCTGCGCGCTGCGGTCACCCGGCTGGGCCTGGGCACACTGCGTGACCTGGTGCTGGCCAGCGAGGTGTTCTCGATGAAGACCGCCTCCAACGTCGATCGCAGTGTCCTTCAGCAACGCGCTTTGCTGGCTTCGCGGCTGGCGGCGAAGATCCTGCCGCGCACCAGTTCCGAGCTCGGCGCAACGGCGGCCTTGCTCGCCGACATCGGCCTGTTGCTGCCGGGCGTGCGCGACGAACGCGATACGCCGGCCGCCGAAGACGACGACCGCCCCGGCCACACCGAGGCCGGTGCCTACCTGTTGGGCCTGTGGGGCCTGCCGATGCCGATCGTGGAAGCGGTGGCCTTCCATCGCCAGCCGCAGCGCTCCAGCCTGCGCAGCTTCTGGGTGCCGGGCGCCGTGCATGTGGCCGGTGCCCTGGCCAGCAACGAGCCGGTGGACGAGGGTTACCTGAAGTCGCTGGGCGTGCTCGACCAGCTGCCCAGTTGGCGGCAGATGGCCGAGACCATGGTCGAGCGTGCCGAAGAGCAGGCTGCCTGACGTTTCATCCGATGCCACGTGCGCTCCTGCGCACGACATGACCGCCTGCGACTCCATGTGTCCGTCACGTGGAACGCGGCCGTTTGGAGGTCTTGGCCGTCCTTTCAGCGCAAGCTGGAATCCATTGCCCCTCAGTGATGTCCGTCCTTCCCGCACGTCCGGGAAGGCAACGGCAAGGTGGGTCCCAGCTTTCGCTGGGACGACGGCGAGTGTGCGTCGCCGTCAGGGGCTGTAGGCGGGAGAGGGCTCCTGCACTTTGCCTGGGGATCTGGCGATGATCCGCGGACGCAGCCACGCGGCGAATTCGTCCTCGCCGAGGCTGCCTTCGGACAAGCCGAGGTACTGCGGATACAGCTCGTGGTCTTCGGCCGATAGGGTGGCGCCATTGAGCACGATGAAGACTTCGCAGGCCACGGCCGCCATGCGTTTGTTGCCGTCCAGGAAGGGATGGTTGCGCGCCAGGCCGAAGGCAGTGGCGGCCGCCAGATCGGCCAGGTCCGGCACAGGCTGCCCGTAGGCGTGCAACTGCTTGGGGCGTGCGAGCGCCGATTCCAGCAATCCCTCGTCGCGTATGCCGGTGGCGCCGCCATGCTCGGCCAACTGGCGGTCATGGATGGCCAGGGCCAAGGCCCGGCTGATCCAGACGATCATGAGCGCCGCGTCACTGGGCCAGCTTGTTGAGCAGGGTGCGGCGGCGACGCATCACCTGCTCGGCCACGTCCATCTGCTCGGCCAGGGTGGGGTCGTAGACGGTCAGGCGGATGCCGTCGGGCGTCTCGAGCGCGTGGAGTTCATCGCCTTTGTCCAAGCGGAGGCGCGACAGGAGCTCCTTGGGCAGAATGACACCGGCAGAGTTGCCGACCGTGGTGATCTTGAGCTTCATGGCTGCCTCCTTGACGTTATAACTGGAGTTATATTGAGGCGTATGAGGCTTGCAGGCAAGCCGCACCTCTTTCTCGCCATGTGAGACTGTAAGGTGTACAAATGTACACCCATGAACCCCGTCGACCTGCCTCCCCAACGTGCCGCCGTCCTGGCCTTCCTGCGCCGGGAACTGGCGGCCGGGCGTGCGCCCAGCCTGGCGGACATCGCCGAGACCTTCGGCTTCGCCTCGCGCAATGCCGCGCAGAAGCACGTGCAGGCGCTGGTGGCCGATGGGCTGCTGGAGCAGGCGCCCGGCCAGAAGCGCGGCCTGCGCCTGCCCGGCGGCACCGCCGACCTGCTGCCGCTGCCCGTGCTGGGCCGGGTGGCCGCGGGCCAGCCGATCGGCGCCGACATCGGCCTGGATGAGCAGCTCTGGCTGGACCGCCGGCTGTTCTCGCCGCAGCCGGATTACCTGCTGAAGGTGCAGGGCGATTCGATGATCGACGACGGCATCGTCGACGGCGACCTGGTCGGCGTGCACCGCACCCCCGACGCGCGCGACGGGCAGACCGTCGTGGCCCGCATCGACGGCGAACTGACCATCAAGCGCCTGCAGCGCGAACGCCGCCGCATCCGCCTGCTGCCGCGCAATCCCGCGCATGCGCCCATCGACGTGCAGCCCGGGCAGGACTTCGCCATCGAAGGCGTGTACTGCGGCCTGGTAAGGCGCGGCTGACATGGGCGCGGTGGTCGCCCTCGACACGCTGCTGGCCGCGCGCACGCTGTGGCATGCCGGGCGCAGCGCGGCCATCGCCGCCGATGGCGAACCCACCGGCCACGCAGCGCTCGATGCCTTGCTGCCGCAGGGCGGCTGGCCACGCCGCGCGTTGACCGAACTGCTGCTGCCCGCCGACGGGGTGGGCGAACTGGCATTGCTGCTGCCCACACTGGCGCGAATGACGCAGGCGGGCAGCACCGTGGCGGTGATCGCGCCGCCGTATATCCCGTATGCGCCCGCATGGCAGGCCGCGGGCGTGGATCTGGCCTTGCTGGAGATCGTCGAGGCAGCGCCGCGCGATGCGCTGTGGGCGTTCGAACAATGCCTGCGCAGCGGCGCCTGCGCGGCCGTGCTGGGCTGGCCGGTGCAGGCGGATGGACCGGCGTTGCGCCGCCTGCAGGTGGCCGCCGACAGCGGCGAATGCCTGGGCTTCGCGCTGCGAGACCGCCGCCATGCGGCCAATCCGTCGGCGGCCGCGTTGCGCGTGGAGGCCATCCGCGACGCGCAGGGCGGCACGCACTGGCAGGTGCGCAAATGCCGCGGCGGCCCGGCGCCCGCGCAGTCGTTCGCGCTGGTCGCGCATTGAGGCGCGCGCATGCTCTGGGCCTGTGTACTGCTGCCGCAGCTGGCGCTGGACGCCGTCCTCCGGCGTCTGCCTGATCCCGGTGCGCCGCTGGCGCTGGTCGGTGGCGCCGCGCAACTGCGTACCCTGCATGCCGTGAATGCGTCGGCCGCGCAGGCGGGCCTGCGGGCCGGCATGCGCCTGACCGCCGCACATGCGCTGCTGCCGGATTTCGCGATGGTCGAACACGACCCGCCGGCCGAAGCGCGCTGGCAGCGTTTCCTCGCCGCATGGGCGTACCGCCACAGTTCGCTGGTCAGTGCGGAGTGGCCGGGTTGCCTGGTGCTGGAGGTGCGTGCCAGCTTTCGCCTGCTGGGACCATGGCCACGCATCGAGGCGCGGTTGCGCGAGGAACTGGGCCTGCTGGGTTTCCAGCATCGCCTCGCGTTGGCACCCACGCCGCGCGCGGCGCATGTGCTCGCCGGCCTGCGTGATGGCCTGGCGGTGATGCAGCCCGCGGCGATGGCCGAGATGCTGGACCGCGTGCCGGTGCGGCGCGCGCGCCTGCCGGACGACGCCGGCGAGCGCCTGCACCGCATGGGCATCCGCGACCTGCGCACGCTGCGCGGGTTGCCGCGCGACAGCCTGCGCCGCCGCTTCGGCCTGCCGGTGCTGGAACACCTGGACCGCCTGTATGGCCAGACCGACGATCCGCTGGCGTACTACGCGCCGCCGGACCACTTCGATGCGCGCATCGAACTCGGCTACGAGGTCGAGAACCACATGGCGTTGCTGTTCCCGCTGCGCCGGCTGATCGGGGACCTGTGCACCTATCTGTCCATCCGCGATGGTGGCGTGCAGCGTTTCGTCCTGCGGCTGGAGCATGAGGAAGGGCATACCGATGTCGAGGTGGGCCTGCTGGCCGCCGAACGCGAACCGGCGATGCTGTTCGAGCTGACCCGCAATCGGCTGGAGCGCGTGCAGATCGCGCACCCGGTGGTGGGCGTGCGCCTGCTCGCGCGCGAGCTGCCGCCGTTCGTGCCGGCGGCGCGCGATCTGTTCGATACGCGACCGCAGCAGCAGTTGCCATGGCCGCAACTGCGCGAACGCCTGCGCGCGCGCCTGGGCGACGAGGCGGTGCATCGCGTGGCGCCTGCCGGCGATCCGCGCCCGGAGCGTGCGTGGCGGCATGTGCAGGGCGATGGCGGCCGCATCGAACAGGCGCCGGTACGTCCGCCACGTCCGGCCTGGTTGCTGCCGCAGCCGGTGCCGCTGCGCGATCCGCATCCGCGCATCGTGTCCGGTCCGGAGCGGCTGGAAAGCGGCTGGTGGGATGGCGAGGACGCGCGCCGCGACTACTACGTGCTGGAAACCTCGCAGGGCCAGCGTGCCTGGGCGTTCGCGCCGCCGGGCGAGCAGGGCGGGTGGATGCTGCACGGGTGGTTCGCGTGAGCCGCGACGAAGAGCGCGGCGACTACCCGGGCGCGCATGTGCCGCGCGCCTGGGAGACCGCGCATCGGCTGCGGGCGCATGCGGCCGCCAATGACGACGCGCTGGTCGACGACGGCCTGCCGGCTTACGCCGAACTGCACTGCCTGTCGGATTTCTCTTTCCTGCGCGGCGCATCCAGCGCGGAAGACCTGTTCGTCCGCGCGAAGCACTGTGGCTACGAGGCCCTGGCGATCACCGACGAGTGCTCGCTGGCCGGCATCGTGCGCGGACTGGAGGCATCGCGCGCCACCGGGCTGAAGCTGATCGTCGGCAGCGAATTCACCCTGGCGTGTGGACTGAAGTGCGCGCTGCTTGTGGAAACCCTGCACGGATACACGCGCCTGTGCGAACTGATCACCACCGCACGCCGTGCCGCACCCAAGGGCACGTACCGGCTGACGCGTCAGGATGTGGAACGGGTATTGGGGAACGAGGAACCGGAGGCCGGCGGCCTGTTCGCGCTGTGGTTGCCGTGCCGCACGCCGGACGATGCGCAAGGGCGTTGGCTGCAGCAGGTGCTGGGTGCGCGCGTGCACCTGGCGGTGGAACTGCACCGTGAGCAGGACGACGCGGCGCGCCTGCAGCAGTTGCTGGATCTGGCCGGGCGGATGTCGATGACGACCATCGCCAGCGGCGACGTGCACATGGATGTGCGTCGACAACGGGTGCTGCAGGACACGATGACGGCGATCCGCCATACCTTGCCGCTGGCGGAGTGCGGAGAACATCTGTTCCGCAACGGCGAGCGCCACCTGCGCACGCGACGGGCACTGGGCAACATCTATCCCGCAGCATTGCTGGAAAACGCCGTCGCCCTGGCGCAGCGCTGCACGTTCTCGATGGAGGAGGTGAAGTACCGCTATCCGGCCGAACTGGTGCCGGCCGGTCATACGCCGGCCAGCTGGCTGCGCGCGCTGACCGAGCAGGGCATGCGGGAGCGCTGGAAGGACGGCGTCCCGCCGGCCATCGTTGTGCAGATCGACGAGGAACTCGCCCTCATCGCCAAGCTCAACTACGAGGCATTCTTCCTGACGGTCGAAGACATCGTCCGCTTCGCCAAGTCGCGGGACATCCTGTGCCAGGGGCGCGGCTCCTCGGCCAACTCGGCCGTCTGCTTCGCGCTGGGCATCACCGTGGTGGATCCTACCGAAAGCCGGCTGCTGATGGCGCGCTTCCTGTCCGAAGAGCGGGGCGAGCCGCCGGACATCGACGTGGACTTCGAGCATGCGCGGCGCGAGGAAGTGCTGCAGTACGTCTATGGCAAGTACGGACGCCGCCGCGCGGCGCTGGCCGCGACCGTCATCCGCTACCGCGGCAAGAGCGCCGTGCGCGACGTGGCCAAGGCGTTCGGCCTGCCGCCGGACCAGATCGGCCTGCTGGCCGAGTGCTTCGGCTGGGGCAATGGCGAGACGCCGATGGAACAGCGCCTGCGCGAGGCCGGCTTCGATCCGGAGAATCCGCTGATCCACCGCGTGCTGGCGGTCACCACCCAGTTGCGCGGCCATCCGCGTCACCTGTCGCAGCATGTCGGTGGCTTCGTCATCAACGACGGGCCGCTGTCCGAGGTGGTGCCGGTGGAAAACGCCGCGATGGATGACCGCACCATCATCCAGTGGGACAAGGATGACCTGGAGACGATGAAGCTGCTGAAGGTCGACTGCCTGGCACTGGGCATGCTGACCTGCATCAAGAAGGCCGTGGACCTGGTGACGAAGCACCGTGGCTACACGATCGACCTGGCCGGACTGCCGCCGGGAGACAAGCGGACCTACGCGATGATCCAGGCCGCCGACACCGTCGGCGTGTTCCAGATCGAATCGCGCGCGCAGATGAGCATGCTGCCGCGGCTGAAACCGAAGAATTTCTACGACCTGGTGATCGAAGTGGCCATCGTCCGCCCCGGTCCCATCCAGGGTGGCATGGTGCACCCGTACCTGCGGCGCCGGCAGAAGAAAGAAGCGGTGACCTATCCGTCCGAGGGTATCGAAGCCATCCTGGGCAATACGCTGGGTATCCCGTTGTTCCAGGAACAAGTGATGGAACTGGTGATCCATGCCGGCTACACGCCGTCGGAAGCCGATGGCCTGCGTCGCTCGATGGCGGCGTGGGGCAGGGGCGGCGACATGGCGCCGCACCGCGACAAGATCCGTCGGCTGATGGAGGAGAAAAAATATTCCTCCGAGTTCATCGACCAGATCTTCGAGCAGATCAAGGGTTTCGGTTCCTACGGTTTCCCGCAAAGCCACGCCGCCTCGTTCGCCAAGCTGGTCTACATCAGCTGCTGGCTGAAGCGGCATGAGCCGGCGGCATTCGTGTGCGCGCTGCTCAATGCGCAGCCGATGGGTTTCTATTCGCCCAGCCAGATCGTGCAGGACGCGCGGCGGGGCCATTCGGCGGGACGGCCGCGTATTGAAGTCCGTGCCGTGGATGTGGCCTGCAGTGACTGGGACAACACGTTGGAAGGCGGCCGGATGCGAAGCGATGCCGTTCGGGGAGGGCAAGCCGCGGTGCGTCTCGGTTTTCGCCAGGTCAGCGGGTTATCGGAAACGGTGGGCAAGGCGATCATGTCCGCTCGCGCGCAGCGACCCTTTACCGACGTACGCGACCTGTGCCTGCGCGCCAGCCTCGACGAGAAGGCACGCAGTGCGCTGGCAGAAGCGGGCGCACTGCAGTCGCTTGCCGGCCATCGCCACGCTGCACGTTGGGCGGCGGCCGGCATCGAGCGCCAGCGCCCGCTGTTGCCGGGAAGTCCCGACGAGGACGACATCGTGCTCCCCGCGCCGAGCCAGGTCGAAGACGTGCTGTCGGATTACCGCGTCACCGGACTGACGCTGGGCGTGCATCCGCTGGCGTTGCTGCGGGAGCGCCTGCGCCAGCAGCGCGTGGTCGATTCGCGCCAGCTGCAGGACCTGCCGCACGGGCGTGGTGTGCATGTGGCCGGCATCGTCACCCAGCGCCAGCGGCCCGGTACGGCCAGCGGCGTCATCTTCGTCACCCTGGAAGACGAGCATGGCGTGGTCAATGTCGTGGTCTGGGCACGCATCGCCGAACGCCGGCGCAAGGCCCTGCTGGGTGCGCGCCTGCTGGGTGTGCGTGGTCGCTGGGAACATGTCGATGGCGTGCGCCATCTGATCGCCCACGACCTTCACGACTTCAGCCATCTGCTGGGTGAACTGCAGACCTCTTCGCGCGATTTCCACTGAGGCCGCCATGCACGCTCTGTCCACGTTGACCGACGATCTGTTCGCACCCGGCGTAGTGCCGCTGGTGGACGACGCCGAGGGCGGCATCCGCTACTGGCCCGGGGTGATCGATCCCGTCACGGCAGGACGCTGGTTCGACATCCTCCTCGCCCAGGCCGCGTGGACGCACCTCCAGCGCCCGATGTACGACCGCATCGTCGACGTGCCGCGTTTGCTGGCGAACTATCCCGTGGACGCGCTGCCGGACGACCTACCGCTGGCGGCGCTGCTGGCGTGCGTACAGGCGAAGGCGCCGGCACCGTACTCGCGCATCGGCATGAACCTCTACCGCAACGGCGAGGACAGCGTCGCCATGCATGGCGACAAGCTGCACACCGTGGCGGCCGGTCATCCGATCACTCTGGTCTCGCTGGGCGCGCCGCGGCGCATGCTGATTCGTGCCCGTGCGGGCAGGCGCGAGACGCTGGCGGTCGACCTCGCGCCTGGCAGCGTGCTGTCGATGAGCCATGCGTCGCAGAGCACGCACGAGCACGGCATCCCCAAGACCCGGCGAGCGCAGGGGCCGCGGATCAGCGTGGTGTTCCGGGTGCGGCCGACGAGTTCCCCTCTCCCTGCGCAGCGGGGAGAGGGTGCCGAAGGCGGGTGAGGGGCGAACGGAAAAGTGAAGGTGGAGCGCCCGATGGCTTACAGCGCTCGACCCCTCATCCGCCCTCCGGGCACCTTCTCCCCGCAGGCGGGGAGAAGGGGATATACAAAAAAATCGCCGCGAGGGCGTCGCGGCGGGAGGCCGACGAGTTCCCCTCTCCCTGCGCAGCGGGGAGAGGGTGCCGAAGGCGGGTGAGGGGCGAACGGAGAAGTGAAGGTGGAGCGCTCGATGGCTTACAGCGCTCGACCCCTCATCCGCCCTCCGGGCCCCTTCTCCCCGCAGGCGGGGAGAAGGTGGCATATAAAAAATCGCCGCGAGGGATCGCGGCGGGAGGGTCAAGGACTGCTTGAAAAGGGTTCGTGCGCCGCCGTCAGCCCATCAGCTTGAACAACGACAGCGATTGCATCTGCATGAAGACCGTCTGCGCGGCCTGCAGGGCGGTGTTTTCCATCTGGTAGCGGCCGATGGCTTCGGCCCAGTCCAGGTCGCGCAGGGTGGACAGCGTGCCCTGCAAGGTGACGTTGTTCGCCTCGCGCAGCGCAGCGGCGTCGTCGATGGCCGACAGCTGCGCACCGCCGCTGGCGCGCGCGTCGATCATCCTGCTCTGCGCAGTGGCGATATCGCGCATGGCCGCCTGCAGGCTGTTCTGCATGACGGCACGCTGGGTGTCGGTGGTGGGGCTGGTCTCCAGCGTGTCGATCAGGCCCTGCACGGTGGCGAAGATGTCGCGCGAGCCGGCCGGCCCCAGCGTGAAACTGTCGCCATTGGCGGGCTGGCCGTCGATCTTCATCTGCACACCGGCAAAGGCGATGCTCTCACCCTTGGCGTACGCACCCGTGGCGACCACGGCGCCGCCGCCATCGACCACCTGGTAGGTATTGCTCGCGCCGAAGCTGAGCGTGTAGGTGTCACCGTCCCAGGCCGTGGAATCGGTCACGCTGAAGCCCATCAGCAAGCCGGTGCCGGTGTTGCCGGCGGCCGGCTGACCGTCGATGCGGCCATCGCCGGTGCGCAGGCGCAGGAACACCTCGCTGCCGGGCAGGGTGTCGGCGACGAACATGTCCGGCGCCACTTCCACCTGCCGCTGGGTCTGGTCGCCGCTGTAGATCACGTTGCCACCGGCGATGGCGAACGGCGCGCTGCCGTCGCTGGTGCCGCCGAACAGGTAGCGGCCCGCGCCGTCGGTGCTGTTGGCCAGATCCAGCAGACCGGCGTAGATCGATTTCAGCTCAGTGCTGATCGCCTGGCGACTGTCGTCGCCCATGGCCGCATTGTTGGCCTGGATGACGAGCTCGTTGACGCGCGCCATCGCATCGCCAACCTGGGTCAGCGCGTTCTCCTGCAGGCCCAGGCGGTTCTGCACGGCGCTGGCGTTCATGCCGAAGCGTTCGAGTTCGGCCACCGCACGGTCCAGCCCCACGGCGGTGCCGGCGGCGACCGGATCGTCCTTGGCGGTGACCAGGCGCTGTCCGCTGGAGAGCTGTTGCTGTGTATGCGCCAGCTTCGCCTGCTTGGCCAGCATCGTGTTGATCGACTGCTGGTACATCATCCCGGTGGAGATACGGTAGTTCATCGGCGTGTGGCTCCCAGCAGCGCCTGGAACAGGGTGTCGGCGGTGGCGATGATCTGCGACGCGGCCTGGTACGCCTGCTGCAGGCGCATCAGGTCGGCGGCTTCTTCGTCCAGGTTGACGCCGGAAACCGCATCGCGTGCGGCCTGCGCCTGGTCATGGATGACCTGCTGCGCCTGCGCGGAATAGTCCGCCTGGCGCGCCGCCGAGCCGACCTGCGTGGTCAGCCCGCCAATGGCGCCATTGAGCGTCAGCGTGCCGCCGTTGAGCGCGCGTGCATCGTCCAGGTTCGACAGCAGCTTGGCGTTGCCGTTGTCGCTGGAGTTGGCGCCGGTGGGGCCGACACTGAAGGTGTCACCTGCCGCAGGCGCGCCATCCAGCACCAGGCTCCAGCCGTTCGATGCGATCGTCTGCCCCGGCGTGTAGGGGAACGGGCCAGTGCCATTGATGGTGTATTGCGTGGCGTCGATGAACTCGATGTCCACCGGCGCCAGCAGGCCTGCGTTGGCCGCGTCGGTCACCTTCAGTCCGCTCAGCTTGCCGCTGCCGGTGTTGGCCATGTCGGTCGTGGCCTTGACCGGCGTGGCGGCGGCGATGCGGCCGGGATCGGTGATCGCGACCCCCAGGTTGCCGGCGGCGCCGGCCGTGGGCTGCAGCAGGAAACGGTCGTTGGTCGCCGGCGCGCCGGACGCCAGCACCACTTCGATGCCGTTCACCACCAGCGGATCGGCGGCGGTGCCGGTGCCGGTGGTGGCGATGGCCGCGCCGGTTTCCGGATGCGTCGCCACCCACGCGCCGCCATCGAAGCGCAACAACACGTTCTGCGCATTCAGCGCCGATACGCTGCCGACCGATGTCTGCAGCACCGCGTTGCCGGCATTGCCCGCATGCGACGAAATGCGCGGTGCGGGCAGGCTGAAGAAATCGCCTCCGATCTGCCCGTACTGGTCCATGCCGGCGCGATGTCCTTCATTGAAGGTCTGCGCCAACGAGGTGGCCACGCGCCCCAGTTCGGCCACGGCCGGGTCAAGCACGGTGGTACGGAATTCGATCAGGCCGCCGATCTGGCCACCGAGGGCGCGCTTGTCCAGGGTGATGCGCTGGCCGTTGGTTTCCAGCGCCACCTGCAGGCGCTCGGGACGGTACGCATCGGGCACGGTGACCAGCGTGCTGGCGCTCGCACCGACCACCAGCGGTTGACCACCGGCGCTGAATACGTTGACCAGTCCACCGTCCTGCGTCACCGCGTTGCCGCCGGTGAAGGCGACCAGTTCGCTGATGAGCTGGTCGCGGCGGTCCAGCAGGTCGCCGGAGGGATTCGTATTGCCGCCGATCTGGCCGTTGAGCTGGGCGATCTCCTTCGCCAGGCGGTTCACTTCGCCCGTGGCGGCGGTCAGGCCCGCATTGACTTCGGTATCCAGGCCGTCGAGATGCTGGTCGATCTGGCGGAAGCGGGTGACCAGCGCATTCGCCTGCGCCAGCACGCTTTCGCGGTCGGCGGAGCCGGCGGCGTTGGAGGACAGCGCGCTGACCGAATCGAAGAAGCTGGACCACGGCGCACTGATGCCGGTCGCTTTCTCGGAGAACAGCTGGTCGAGCCGGGTGGAGAGGACCGACAACTGCTGCAGGCGCGAGAGTTCGCCGCCACTGTCGAGCAGTCGCGAGGTGGCCAGCGAGTCGGCCATGCGGCGCACGTCGACGATCTGCACGCCGTTGCCCTGGTAGCCCTGGCCGAAGAAGGTGCCGTCGCGCGCTTCGAATTCGGCACGCTGGCGCGAGTAGCCCGGCGTGTTGATGTTGGCGACGTTGTGGCTGACCGTGGACAGGGCGCGCTGGAAAGCGAGGAGGGCGCTGCTGCCGGTGGCGAGAAGGTTGGACATGCGTGCTCCCTGGATCAGCGCTGCAATGCGTTGCCGATGGCGTTGCCGACGAGGCCGCCGACCCTGCCGCCGACGGTGTCGCCGATCGCCGACAACACCTTGCCCAGCGTGGGCCCGTTGGCGATCGACGCGATCTTGTTGGCGTAGGTGGGGTCGGTGGCGTAGCCGGCGCGCTGCAGGCCGCGGGCGAAACCGGCGATGTCCTTGCCAGCGGCGAGGGCCTGCTGGTAGCGCGGATTGTTCTTCAACAGCCGCACGTAGTCGGCGAAGCTCTCGGCGGGCGAAGCGTACGCGCGGAAATCCGCCGTCTCGCTGCGCTTCACGCCGTTGCTGTACTCGTGCGTGGCGGTACGGGCGCGCTCGCCCTTCCAGCCGGTAGCCTTGATACCGAACAGGTTGTGCGCGCTGTCGCCGTCGCCGGTCCTGATCTGGCGCTTGCCCCAGCCGGTTTCCAGCGCGGCCTGCGCGACCAGGGCGCGCGGATCCACGCCCAGCTCCTTCGCGGCCTGCTTGGCGTGGTCCCATATCTCGGCGACGAAGCGTTCCGGTGTGTTGCGCGCGTATTTCGACGGGTCGGCCGACGCCACGCTCTCGACTTCGTCGCAGGCCGCATCGGGACGCACGGTGATGGTGTCCAGCGTGATCGTGGCCGGCATGCCGGCATCGTTGCGCACGGTGCTGCTGCCGATGCCGCGACCGGCGATGGCGTCGAGCATGGAGTCCGCTTCGGCCGTGGGCATCATGCGGCGATACGCCGACAGCGCGGTGTTGGTCGCGACGGGTGCCGGAGTGTCGGTGGCACCCAGCTGGCGCGCGATCATCGGCGCCAGTCCCAGCCCGCGCCCCTGCGACATCGCGGTGGCGATCTGCTGGTCGTACATATCGCGGAACACCTGGTTTTCACCCGGGAACAGCGAATCCCCGAAGCCTGCCTCGCGCATGCACTTGATCATCATCTGCGCGAACTGGCCTTCCAGCTTCCGCGCGACATCGTGGATGCGGGCGTTGTCGGGCTTGCCATTGGCGTCGGCCAGCGGCAAGGGAGAATTCAGTGCGCCGATGGGCGTGCTGGCCATGTCAGATCACCTCGAGCTCTGCCCGCAGGGCGCCGGCCTGCTTCAGGGCTTCCAGGATCGCGATGAGGTCGCCGGGTGCGGCGCCCACTTCGTTCACGGCGCGGACGATTTCGTCCAGCGAGGTGCCGCCTTCGAACTTGAACATCCGGTTGCCTTCCTGGCTGACGGAGACGGTCGATTGCGGTGTCACCACCGTGTTGCCGCCGCGCGAGAATTCATTCGGCTGGCTGACGTTGGCCGATTCGGTGATGGTCACCGTCAGTGAGCCATGCGTCACCGCCGCCGGCATCACCTGCACCTGCGCGCCGATCACCACGGTGCCGGTGCGCGCGTTGACGATCACCTTGGCCGGCGCACTGCCGGGCGTGAGTTCCAGGTTCTCGACCTGGGCGAGGAAGTTGATGCGGCGGGACACGTCGGCGGGCGCGCGCACGGCAACCGTGACGGCATCCAGCGCATAGGCATTGCCCGCGCCGAAGTTCTGTTCCAGCGCGGCCACCATGCGCGAGACCGTGGTGAAGTCGGCGCGATGCAGGTTCAGCGTGATCGTGCCGTCGCCGGTGTCCAGGGCGTTGGGCACCGCGCGTTCCACCGTGGCGCCGTTGGGAATGCGGCCCACGCTGGGGACATTGACCGACACGCGCGAGCCATCGCGTCCCTGCGCGCCGAAGCCGCCCACCACCAGGTTGCCCTGGGCGATGGCGTAGACCTCGCCATCGGCTCCGCGCAAGGGCGCCATCAACAGGCTCCCGCCGCGCAGCGAGGTGGCGTTGCCGATGGAGGACACGGTGATGTCGATCGGCTGGCCCGGCTTGGCGAAGGCAGGCAGGTCGGCGTGGATCGCCACCGCCGCGACGTTCTTCAGCTGCGGATTGACGTTGGCCGGCACGTTGACGCCCAGTTCGCCGAGCATGTTCTTCAGGCTCTGCACGGTGAAGGGTGCCTGGCTCGTGCGGTCGCCGCTGCCGTCCAGGCCGACCACCAGGCCGTAACCCACCAGCGGATTGCTGCGCACGCCACCGACCTGGGCGAGATCCTTGATGCGTTCGGCACGCGCGGCGGGTGCCAGGCAGAGCAGCACCAGCCCGATCCACGCCAGCAGCCCGAGCAGCGTATAGGTGTCGATGCGGCGCGGTTTCTTCGCGGGTGTGGGGTTCGAGCGTTCGGCGTTGGGCGTGTCCATGGCGCGATGCTCAGTTGGGGAAGACAGGCGAGTTGAAGAACCGGCCCAGCCAGCCCATCGAGTTGGACTGCGCGATGGCGCCGCGGCCGCCGAAGGCGATGCGTGCGTCGGCGACCTTGCTGGAGGCGATGGTGTTGTCGGTGCCGATGTCGGCCGGGCGCACGATGCCCTGGATCTGCACCAGTTCGTCGCCCTGGTTCAGGCGCATGTTCTTCTGGCCCTGCACGACCAGGTTGCCGTTGGGCAGGCGCTGGATCACGGTGACGGTCACGCTGCCCTGCAGGCGGTTGCTCTGCGCGCTGTTGCCGGCGCCGCTGAAACCGCGCTCGCCGTTGACCGAGGCGCTGAGGATGTCGCGTCCGTTCCAGGTGACCGGGGCACCGGCGACGTTGGGTGCGGCCATGCTGATCTCGCTGCTCTTGTCCACCGACGTGGTGGCCGAGGTCTGCGCGGCGGTGTTCTCCACCAGGTTGATCGTCAGCAGGTCGCCCACGTCGCGCGCGCGGCGGTCGGCGTAGAGGTTCAGGCCCGGACCGGCGCGATAGATGGAGCCCGCGGTGGCCGGTGCCTGCGCGGCGACGATGGGCTGGATGGGCTGCATCGGCGCGTACGGGCGCACGTCGCCGTAGTAGCGTGCGCAGCCCGGCAGCAGCATCAGCGCGCAGGCGAGGGTGGTGGCGGACGTGGAGCGCTTCATGGCGATTCCCGGTATGCGTGGGTCAGACGTTGTTGTTGAGGTAGCCGAGCATCGAGTCGGTGGTGGAGATGGCCTTGGCGTTCATTTCGTAGGCGCGCTGGGTTTCGATCATGCTGACCAGCTCTTCCACCACGTTGACGTTGGAGCCTTCCAGTGAGCCCTGCACCAGGCTGCCCAGGCCGTTGAGGCCGGGGGTGCCGTTCTGCGCAGGACCGGACGCGGTGGTCTCGACGTAGAGGTTCTCGCCCTTGGCCTGCAGGCCGGACGGATTGACGAAATCGGTGAGCGTCAGCGAGCCGATTTCCAGTGCCTGCGCCTGGCCAGCCATGGTCACGCTGACCGTGCCGTCATTGCCGATGGTCATCGACTGCGCACCCTCGGGCACCTGGATGCCGGGTTGCACGGGATAGCCGCTGTTGGTGACCAGTTCGCCTTGTGCGTTGATCTGGAACGAGCCGTCGCGCGTGTAGGCCGGCGAGCCGTCGGGCAGCAGGACTTCGAAGAAGCCGCGGCCGTTGACCATCACGTCCAGCGAGCGGCCGGTCTGCTGCGGGTTGCCCTGCTGGAAATCCTTGGAGGTGGATACGACGCGCACGCCGGTGCCCAGTTGCAGGCCGGACGGCAGCTGCGTCTGCGAGGAGGTGGAGCCGCCAGGCTGGCGCACCTGCTGGTACAGCAGGTCTTCGAAGCTGGCGCGGTCGCGCTTGAAGCCGGTGGTGTTGGTGTTGGCCAGGTTGTTGGAGACCACGGACATGCGCGTCTGTTGCGCATCCAGTCCGGTCTTGGCGACCCAGAGGGCCTGGTTCATGGCGTGGTTCCTCGCTGGTGGAAGGGGTGGAGCCGCGTGGTGCGGTTCCTCGCCTCCTCTCAGGCAAGTCCTGTGCCGGAATGGGTGTCGTGGTTCTGGCGCTTGGATTCGGGTCGAACTGGGACCGGGGTCATGGCCTTGGACCAGGCACCGGCATTTTTCTGGCGGCAGGGCCTGTTCAAGCCCCTCTCCCTGCGGGAGAGGGGTTGGGGAGAGGGCCAACGAAGTCCATCGCCTGTGTGGGCCTTGGGCGTGTCCAAAGGGCGCGCCTTTGTTTCAGGTTTCTGGGCGTGGGGGGATGGTTCTTTTGGCGTGCAGGCATGGGGCTGCTCGCCGCAGAGGCCTTCTTTCTTTGCTTGTGCAAAGAAAGAAGCAAAGAAACACACCCCAGGCGGCACGCCCTCCGCGCTGCGCGCTCCGGGTTCGCGAGTGGGCCGGGAATTTTCGTAAGGCACATCCCTGTGCCATACGAAAACGCCGCCCTCCATGGCGGCGCCCTGCGGGTTTTACCCGACCCACTCGCCGTGCCTCATGGGGGCCCGAAGGCAACAGCCACAGCAAAGCACTTTCTACGGATATGCCCGGCCCAGCTTCGGGGCCCCTTAGGTCCGGCAGTCACGGCGGGTCAAACCCCGTAGGGGCGGCGCACAGGGATGTGCGTCGTTTCCGGATGACACAGGATGTGTCTTCCGGAAATTCCCGCCGGGACTGCGAACCCGCCGCGAAGCGGCGGGCGGGCCGCCGGGGTGTGCTTTCTTTGCCTACTTTCTTTGCACAAGCAAAGAAAGTAGGGCCCCCGCGGCGAGCGGCACCATGCGTGACCTCAAGCAGACTCGCACCGAAAGATGCATGCAAAAGATTCGTCGCGCGTGAGTGCTTTCGGTGAATCGTAGATGTTGTCGGGCCGCCGGTTTATCGGGGCTGGGTGACTTCGTTGGCCCTCACCCCAGCCCCTCTCTCCCACAGGGACTTCCTTTGGTCGCCGTGGGGAGAGGGGGCTTCCAGCGCAGAGAGAGGGACGGAACGAAGCGTCAACCACCCAACCGCAGCAGCTGGTTCGACGACTGCGCCATCTCGTCGCCGCTGCGGATCACCTTCACCTGCATCTCGAACTGCCGCTGCAACTGGATCATCTGCACCAGCGCACCGGCTGCATCCACGTTGCTGCCTTCCAGCACGCCCGTGGTGAGACTGTTGCCATTGGCGACCGGCAATGCCGGTGCCTGCGGATCGGCGGGCCGCATCAGGCCATCGCCACCCCGCGCCAACTGCTGCGGCGTCGCCTGGACCACGCGCATGCGCCCGACAACAGCCATCGTCTGCGGGCCTTCGCCCTGCGGAACGATGGATACCGTGCCATCGGCGCCGATGTCGATGGATTGCGCGGGTGGTACCGCAATCGGATTGCCGTTGTCGTCCAGCACCGCCCGACCGCCGGCCGTGACCAGCTGGCCGTTCGGGGTGACGCTGAGCTCGCCATTGCGCGTATAGGCCGTGCCGCCGTCCGCCGCTTGCACGGCGAGCCAGCGGTTCGGCTGCAGCGACACGTCGAGGGAGCGACCGGTGACCATCTGCGAACCGGTCCGCGAATCGAAGCCGGGATCGATCAGCATCGCGTCCACGCGTGAAGGAAAGCCCTGTCCCTGGATCTTGAACGCCTCGGTGCCGGCCAGCGCCGCCTTGAAGCCCTTGGTGTCCACGTTGGCCAGGTTGTGCGACACCGTGCCCTGCGCCTGCAGCGAAGCGCGGGCACCGGTCATTGCGACATAGAGTGCCTTGTCCATGCGTCAGCCTCCGTCGGCCGTGCCGTCATCAACGGATGTTGATGACCGTCTGGGTGATCTGGTCCTGCGTGGACAGCATCTGCGAGTTCGCCTGGAAGTTGCGCTGCGCCACGATCATGTTCACCAGCTGCTCGGTCAGGTCCACGGTCGAGGCTTCCAGCGCGCCGGAGGCCACCTGGCCGAAGTCCGACGTGCCCGGCGCACCGATGCGCGGCTCACCGGAGGCGAAGCTGTGCGTCCAGGTGTTGTTGCCCTGCGATACCAGCCCCTGCGGGTTGGTGAAGTTGGCCAGCCCCACCTGCCCGATGGCGCGGTCCACGCCGTTGGAGTAGCGCGCATACACCACGCCCTCCGGCGAGACGCTGAACTCGTTGAGCTTGCCGGTGGCATAGCCGTCCTGGTTCTGGATGCGCTTGGCGAACTGTTCGCCGTACTGGGTGGTGCCGTTGATGTTCAGCGTCATGTTCAGCACGCCCGCGCCGGTGCTGGGCGTGAACGGCGACAGCGTCACCAGGCCATTGGCCGGCGCGGTCAGCGTGCCGTTGTTGTCGAACTGCACGTTGGTCGGCGCACCCATCGAGGTGCCGTCCACGTACACGTGCATCTGCCACTGGTTCGGGGTCGGCGTCTTCACGTAGTAGACGGCCTGCTGGTGCGCCACGCCGAGCGAGTCGTAGACGGTGACCGAGGTGGTCTCGTTGTAGCTGGCGCTGTCGGTGGGCGAGAACGGGGCGATCGTCGGCTGCGCGGCATTGCCGGGCAGGGTGACGCCGAGGTCGACGTTGGTGGTGGGCGCGGGTGCGCTGTCGGTGGTCAGCAACTGCAGGTCGACCAGGTTGCCGGTGTCGAAGCCGACGCCATCGGCGCGCGGCGGGAACACCTGCAGGCGGTAGCCGTCCGGCGTGGTGACGTAGCCGTTCGGATCGCGCTGGAAGTTGCCGGCGCGGGTATACACGTTCGTCCCGTTGTTGCTGACGGTGAAGAAGCCTTCGCGGTCCACGGCCAGGTCCAGGTAGCGTCCGGTCTGGTTGATGTCGCCCTGCGAGAACTGCTGGGCGACGTTGGTCACGCGCACGCCCGCGCCGATGCCGTTCTGCAGCAGGCCGTAGCCGGTGGTGGAGAACACTTCGGCGAACTCCGCGCGGGACTCCTTGAAGCCGGTGGTGTTGACGTTGGCGATGTTGTGCGAGGTGACGTTGAGGTCGGCGTTGGCCGCCCTCATGCCGGACAGCGAGCTGTTGAAAGCCATGGATGACTCCTTGCTGGATGCGGTGGGAGTGAGGGGGTCAGGACGCCGACTTGCCGATGCGCAGCACGTAGTCGAGCGGAGCGGTGCCCAGGCCGGGCAGGTTGAGGTACAGGCCGTCGGAGCCGATGGTCACGCTGTCCACGGTGGCGTCGACGTAGGTGTTGAGCGCAGTGCCGGTGCCATCGGTGGCGGTGTGCGTGGCCTTGATGGAGTACGCACCGGCGGCGGCGCGCTCGCCGTTGGCCTTGATGCCGTCCCAGGTGAAGGCGGTTTCGCCCTTGCCGGTGGACTCGACGTCGAGGGTGTCGACCACGACGCCACTGGCGTCGGTGATTTCGAACGTGACCTTGCCTGCGCCGGGCGACATCACCAGGCCGCTGGCATTGCCGGTGGCCGGCAACGCGACCGAGTCGGAGGGCACCACGACGGCGTGCCCCACCAATGCGGCGCCCTTCAGCACCTGGTCGCCGGTCAGCGCCGAGGTGAAGCCGCCGACGGTGGTGTTCAGTTCGCTGATGCCCTGTACGGTGGAGAACTGCGCCAGCTGGGCGACGAACTCGCTGTTGGACAGCGGCTTGAGCGGATCCTGGTGGCTCAACTGCTCGGTCATCAGGCGCATGAAGTCGGCCTGGCCCAGCGTGTCGGCCTTCTTGGTCGTGGCAGCGCCCGACGTGGCGTTGTTGATGGCGGCGAACGGATCGCCATTGATGGTGGTCATGTGCGTGGTCGCTCGGTGGCAGGGCGTCAGCGGCCCATGGTCAGGGTGGCCAGGGCGAGTTCCTTGGCGGTGTTCAGTACTTCCACGCCGGCCTGGTAGCCGCGTGATGCCGAGATCAGGTTGACCATCTGCGCGACCGGATCGACATCGGGCGCGTAGACGTAACCATCGCCATCGGCCATCGGGTGGCCGGGCTCGTAGCGCTTGATCGGCGGTGCTTCGCTCTGGGTGATCTCCTTCACCTGCACCGATGTCAGCGAGCCGTCCGTATTCAGCGGGCGCGCCTGGAAGATCGGCTCGATGGGCTTGTAGACCGCCTCGGGCGAGGATGCGATGGAATCCGCGTTGGAGAGATTGCTGGCGATGGTGTTCAGGCGCACCGATTGCGCCTGCAGCGCGGAACCGGCGACGTCGAAGATGGGCAGGTTGCTCATGGCGCGTCCCCTTACTGGCCGGTGATCGCGGTGAGCATGGTGCGCACCTTGGATTCGATGAAGCTGAGCGAGGCGCGGTATTCCAGCGCCGCGCGGCCGTAGGCGGCACGTTCGGTATCGGCGTCGACGGTGTTGCCGTCCAGGCTGGGCTGCACGCCGGCGCGTTCGAAGATGCGCGGGGTGGCATCGAGCAGGGTCAGGTGCTGCTCGCTGGTGGTCAGCAATGGGGAGGCCTTGGCCGCCGCGCTCTCCAGCGCAGCCTGGAAGTTCAGGTCCTTCGCCTTGTAGTTCGGCGTGTCCGCGTTGGACAGGTTGCTGGCGATCAACTGCATGCGCTGCTCGCGCAGGGGCAGGGCCGCTCCGTGGACACCCAGGTAGTTGGAGATGGGATTGGACATGGCACCGCTCCGGCAGACCGTTGCCGGAGATGCTGCAAGGCGTGTGCCAGAACGGGGCAGGTCGGCATCCGGGCAGGCAGTGATTCCCTGTGCCGTCATCCCAGCGAACGCCGGGATCCATCTTGATCCTGCCCTTTGTCTCTTACCTCTTCCGTGGGGAAAGCAAATGGGTCCCAGCGTTCGCTGGGACGACGATCAGGCCGCCATCTGCGCTGCGACCACCTGGTTCAGGCGGAACAGCACGTGCTCGGCCAGTTCGTGCGGGCTGTACTTCGCCACGAAGGCATTCGCGCCCACGCGTTCCACCATGGCGTTGTTGAACACGCCCGACAGCGAGGTGTGCAGCAGCACGTACAGGCCGGCCAGGCCCGGGTGGCGACGGATTTCCGTCGTCAGGGTGTAGCCGTCCATGGCCGGCATCTCGATGTCCGATATGACCATGGCGTAGCGCTCGGCCGGGTTCTCGCCGGCGGCGTGCACCTGCAAGAGGTGGTCCAGCGCCTGGCGGCCGTCGGACAGCAGGGTGGTGGTCACGCCCAGTTGCTCCAGCACGCTGCGGATCTGCGAGCGCGCCACGCGCGAGTCGTCCACCACCAGCACCTGCAGCGGCGGTGCGTCCGCGGGCAGGGCCATCTCGGGCGCCAGCGTGGCGTCCATGCGCGACTGGCAGATGTCGGCCAGCACGCTTTCCACGTCGATCACCTGGATGAGTTCGCCCTGGAAGCGCGTCACGGCGGTCAGGTAGCTGTTCTCGGCGCCGAGTTCCGGAGGCGGGTGGATGTCTTCCACCGCGATGTTGACGATGCGTTCGACGCCGCTGACCAGGAAGCCCTGCACGGAGCGGTTGAATTCGGTGACCACCAGGTAGTTGGGGGTGTTCTCCGGATTCGGGTCGCGTTCGGGGTGGCGGATGCTCAGACCCAGGTCCAGCACCGGCACCGAGCGACCGCGCACGTCGGCCACGCCGACGAATTCGGTGGGCAATCCGGGCAACTGGAACAGATCGGGCCGGCGCAGGACTTCCTGCACCTTGAAGACGTTGACGCCAAAAAGCTGACGCCCGCCCAGGCGGAACAGCAGCAGGGCGAGGCGGTTGTGGCCGGCCAGGCGGGTGCGCTGGTCGATGCGGTTGAGCAGATCCTGGGTCATGCACAGCATATCGGCCTCTTCGAGGGGCGCTTGAGCGTCGTTGCTTGTTCCTTCTTCCCGCTTGCGGGGAGAAGGTGCCCGAAGAGCCTGCCCCCGCACGTGATGCGGGGGCGGATCAGGGGCAGAGCGCGGTGCTGGGGCGGCGCCAACGCAGCGCTGGCTTCGTTCGCCCCTCACCCGCCTTCGGCACCCTCTCCCCGCATGCGGGGAGAGGGAGAGGGGCACTCCTTTTCCCATTGAAGTCCCCTTCTCCCCGTTTACGGGGAGAAGGTGCCCGGCGGGCGGATGAGGGGCGAGCGGAGTCAGGGCATCGTCCAATCAAGAAACATCGTCCACATGCGTGCGCGTTCTTTCCCAAACTCGATGCGCCTTGCGACGCCAGTGAATGCGGCTCTGGCACGCCCCTTGCAGCTTCCCGGCCGATGAACCTCCGGATCCCGCCCATGCTGCGCCTGACCCTCGCCCTGATCGGCGGCCTGACCGCATGCACCGTGCTGGCGGCCGACTTCCACAGCGTGGACAGCATCAAGGCCGCCGCCCTGGGCGCCCTGCCTGCCGGCAGCGAGGCCGAGGCCACACTGGACTCCGCCTTGCGCCTGCCACGCTGCGACGCATCGCTGGTGGCACGCGTCCAGGGTAGCCACAGCGTGGAAGTCAGCTGCCCGGATGGCTGGCGCCTGTTCGTGCCGGTGCGGGTACGACGCAGCCAGACCGTGCTGGTGCTGAGCCGCGGCATCGCACCGGGCGAAACGATCACCGCCGACGCGTTCATTCCCGAAACCCGCGACGCGTCGCGCATCGTCGGCGCCGCCGTCGCTGATCCATCCCAGGCCCTGGGCCGCGTGGCACGGCGCATGCTGTCGGCAGGCACGGTACTGTCGGCCACCGATCTGGTCGCCCAGCGCCTGGTCCGCCGCGGCGACAACGTGGCGCTGGTGTCCCGTCGCGGCGGGGTGGAAGTGCGCGTGGCCGGCAAGGCGCTGGCGGATGCCGGCGAGAATGAGCGGGTCACCGTGGAGAACCTGTCCTCGCGCCGGGTGGTGCAGGGCGTGGTGGGCCCGGGCGGCGACGTCTGGGTCAACCGATGAAGAAATGTGGAACATGGCCCTCAAGTTGTTCCGGGGGCGGCCGATACCGAACGCGGGTGGAAGGAAACCGGGCAGCATCGGGCCCTTCCTCGGAAATGCGGCATCCGTCACTAAAGTCGGATCAGTCGCGGCCGATAACTCCCTTGAACCCTGTTACAGGTGAACCGACATGAGCCAGAAAATCGAAGGCACTCCCCCCGCCGCCGTACGCACCACCGGTCCCGTCAGCGGGCGTGTTGCCAACGCGGGTGCCGACCGTTCCAGGCCGGTGGAAGCCAGCGCCGGTGGTGACAGCCTGCGCCTGACCGGCGAGGCCGCCAGCCTCCAGGCCATGCAGCGCGAGCTGTCCACTGCGCCTGCCATCGACAATGCCCGTGTGCAGGCCGTGCGCGAAGCGCTGCAGGCCGGCACGTACAAGGTCAATCCCGAGGCCATTGCCGACGGGATGCTGCGACTGGACGACCAGCTGGGCGGTTGATCGCGATGACACCGGCCCCCCTCCAGCGACTGTCCACGGCCCTGGGAGAGGAGCGTCGCGCCATCCTCGAGCATGATGTCGAGGCACTGGTGCGCGCCACGCAGGAGAAGCTGGAGGCATTGCGCGCGCTGGAGGCGGCCGCTGCCGGCTTCGGCTTTCCCGATGAACTGCAGGGGCGGCTCGCCGAACTTGCCGAGATGAACCACGCGAACGGCATCCTGCTGGCCCGGCGCCGCCGCGAAGTGAACTGGGCACTGCGTCATCTGGGCCGCACCGAGAGCAGCGGCGCGTACGACGCGCAGGGCCAGACCGCGACCCTTTCCGCCACCCGTCCGCTTGCGGTTGCCTGAGCCCGGTGCCGGATCCGCAAACTGCGACGCCGCAACTTGCCGCTCCAGCGGCCGCGCCGGATACTGGCGCCCCATCGCCGCCGCCCGATGCGTCCTTGGCCACCGCCCCTCCCTCGACCCCACCGTCCAGAGCCTGCACTGCGGATGACGTCCCGACCTTCGCCGATCTGAAGGCGTTGGCCGAACTGATGGACGACGGCTACCTGTTGTGCCGTGGCGACGCCCGTCCGTTGCACGCCAACGCGGCGGCGCGCGCACTGGTGCAGGATGCCCCCGATGTGCTCGGCGCCCTGTCGCGGCTGCTGCCGCCCGACGCCATTCCCACCGCGCGCCAGTCCGGCCGCTGGAACGGCGACCTGGCCCTCGACGACGGCCTGGTGCTGCAGGTACGCGCGTACTTCCATGACAACCCGGGCGGGGGCCACTGCCTGATCGTCTTCCACGACGTCAGCGAAGCGCACGCGCGCCAGCAGGAACTCCAGCGCCGGCACGCGCAGCTGCGGCAGACGCTGGTGCGCCTGGCCGGCACGCAGGAACAGCTGGTGCAGTCGGAGAAGATGGCCTCCATCGGCCAGCTTGCCGCCGGCGTTGCGCACGAGATCAACAACCCGATCGGCTACGTGCACTCCAACCTCGGCTCGCTGCAGGAGTACCTGCACAGCCTGTTCTCGCTGATCGAAGTCTACGAGCGCGCGCTGCGCCTGCCGGACCCGAAGGCGATGCTGCCCGAGATCGAGGACCTGCGCGCGCGCTACGACATCGACTTCATCACCGGCGACCTGCCGCAGCTGATGTCCGAGTCGCGCGAGGGCATCGAACGGGTCACTGCGATCGTGCGCAACCTGAAGGACTTCTCCTACTCAGGCCGCGACGACAGCTGGAAGTCCGCCGACTTGCATGCCGGCCTCGATTCCACCATCAACATCATCTGGAACGAGCTGAAGTACAAGGTCACCCTGGAAAAGCACTACGGCAAGCTGCCCCTGGTGCAGTGCCGGCCGTCGGAATTGAACCAGGTGTTCATGAACATCCTGCTCAACGCCAGCCACGCCATCGACGAGCGCGGCACGATCACCGTCGCCACGGGCGTGGAGGGCGACGAAGTCTGGATCGAGATCCAGGACAGCGGCCATGGGATTCCCGACGACATCCTGCAGCGCATCTTCGACCCGTTCTTCACCACCAAGCCGGTGGGCAGCGGCACGGGCCTGGGCTTGTCGATCTCCTACGGCATCGTGAAGAAGCACAACGGCCGCATCGAAGTGCGCAACGAGCCCGGCTCCGGCGCCTGCTTCCGCATCATGCTGCCGATCCGGCAGCCGAGCGCCGACGCCGCGTGATGTCGCTCCCTTCTCCCCGCGAGGCGGGGAGAAGGTGCCCGGAGGGCGGATGAGGGGCGAGCGCAGGAGTACGCCTCGCGGCATACACTGCGATTGTTGCGATGGCGCCAAGTGTCCCGGCTCTGGGTCTTCGTTCGCCCCTCACCCGCCTTCGGCACCCTCTCCCCGCTTCGCAGGGAGAGGGGAATCGGTCGGCGCTTCGAAGAACGCCAGCTTCTTCGCGCGCGGCATCCGCTTGAGCTGTGCTTCCGCGCGCGACGCTGCGCTGCGATCCGGATAATCGCGGCTCGCCAGCACGCGTACCGGCGGATTCGCGCGCGTGTACTTGGCGCCCGTACCCGCCACATGCGCGGCGTAGCGCGCGTCCAGCCGGTTGGTGATGCCGGCGTAGTACGCGCCGTTGCGGCACTCCAGCAGGTACACGCACCAGCCGTCCTGCGTTCCGGTGCGGGTCTCAGGCATGCGCGCGATGGTGCGGCTGGTGCTCGTAGGTGGTGAACGCCTGGCGGATGTGTTCGCGCAGGTCGTCGTCGTTCCACGGTTTGGTCAGGAAGCGGTAGATCTCGCCGCGGTTGATCGCCTCGGTCACCGTGGCCAGGTCGGTGTACCCCGACAGCACCAGGCGTATCGTGTCCGGATACAGCATGCGCACGCGGCCCAGGAACTCGGTGCCGCTCATGTCCGACATGCGCTGGTCGGACAGGATCACCTGCACGTCGTTGGTCGCCAGCAGTTCGAATGCGTCGGTGACGTTGCTGGCAGCCAGGATGCGGTAGCCGTCGCGGCGGAACAGGCGCACCAATGAACGCAGGATGTTCTCTTCGTCGTCCAGCAGCAGCAGGGTGCGGTCGGGCTTGGTGGCGGCGAAGGCATCGGCGCGCAGGTAGCGGCGGCGCAATACCGCGCCGGCATCTTCGGCCGACATCGGTTCGCCGAACAGGTGCCCCTGGAACATGTCGCACTGGTTCCTGCGCAGGAATCCCAGCTGCACGTCGGTCTCCACGCCGTGCGCGATCACCTTCATGCCCAGCTGGTGGCCCATCGCGATGATGGCGCAGGTGATGGCCACCTCGCGGTTGCCGGACGGCACGCCCTTCACGAAGTTGCGGTCGATCTTGATCTTGTCCACCGAGAAGCGGACCAGCGAGTCCAGGTTGGAATCGCCCATGCCGAAATCGTCCAGCGTCAGCCGCACGCCTTCGTGGTGCAGTTGCGCCAGCGTGCGGTGAACCAGGTTCATGTCCTTGGCCAGCGCGTTCTGGCGGACTTCCAGCACCACCATCTGCGGGGGGATGCCGGCCTCCTGCATGGCCTCCAGCACTTCGGACACGAAGCTGGGGCGCAGCAGCTGCAGCGTCGACACGTTCACCGCGATCTCGAAATCGTCGAAGCCCCAGTCGCGCCAGACGCGCGCCTGCTTGAAGGCATTGCGCAGCACCCAGTCGCCGATCTGCACGATGACGCCCAGCTTCTCGGCCACGTGCATGAAACGTTCCGGCACCAGCAGGCCAAGCGCGGGCGAGTACCAGCGCAGCAGCGTTTCCATGCCCACCACGCGGCCGTCGTGGGCGTTGATCTGCGGCTGGTAGAACAGGCGCAGCTCGTTGTGCTGGATGGCGTTGACGATCTGGCGGGCGATGATGCTGTCGCTGCGCGCGGTGATCGCGGCGCCGCGGCGATACAGGCGCACCAGGTTCATGCCCTCGTGCTTGGCCTGTTCCATCGCGCTTTCGGCGCACTGCAGCAGGCCGGACGCAGTGTCCGCATGCTCCGGGCACAGCGCGATGCCCAGCGTGCCGGTCAGGAACAGCGTGTACGGCAGCACCGTCATCGGCAGTTCGATCTGCTCGCGCAAGGCATCGCCGAAGCGTTCCGGCGGCAGCGTGCCCGGCAGGCGCGGCACCGCCACGATGAATTCGTCGCTGCCATGGCGCCAGGCGCGTGCTTCCGGGCCGAGTGACCGCTGCAGCCGGTCGCTGAGGATCGCCAGCGCTTCATCGCCGACTTCCACGCCCATGTTCTCGTTGATCGAGCGGAAGTGGTCGATGTCCAGGTACAGCAGCATCAACGGCGTGCCGTCCGCATTCGCGGTGTCGACCATCCGCTGCAGGTCGGGTTCGCCGGCGCCGAGGCGGGGCAGGCGGGGCAGGTGGGCGTGCTCGGTGTTCAAGCGGTGTCGATGTGCGTCACGGGTGCAGGCGCATAGGGTAGGCGAAGTTGCCATCGGCTGCCGCGCCCGCCGCTGCTGGATTCCAGCCCGCCGCCAAGCGTCGCGGCCAGGGCCTGCAGCAGCGGCAGTTCGCTACACGCCGCGTCGACATCGGCATCCAGGGTGACGGCGAGTCCGCCCTCGGCATCGGCGTCGCCGGCCAGCTCCAGCGCCAGCCGGCCTCCCGCACCCGCCACCGCGCGCATGGCGACCTGCGCGATCCGGAACGCCACCAGCGCCGTGTCGGCCGCAGGCATGTTCGGCAACGGAGCGAGTGTCACCGCGGTGCCGGGAAACACGCGTTCGTGCTCGGCGCGCAATGCGGCGTCCAGCCCGATCGCTTCCAGCTGGGGCGGGTGCAACGTGGCATGCAGGTCGCGCAGGATCGCGACGGTCTCGTCGCAGGTGCGGATGATGTCCTGCAGGTCTTCCTGCTGCTGTGCCGGATCATCCTCGGACTGCACCAGGTGCGCACCCATCTTGATCGCCGACAGTGCCTGCCCGACCTGGTTGTGCAGGGCGCGCCCCACCTGGAGGCGTTCGGCTTCCTGCAGCCGGAACAACTGCAGCAAGAACGGGGAGGGAAGCGGCGGGTTCGACATCGTCAGCAGCGGTGCGATCAGCCTGCAGTATGCCAGTGGCGATCCGCAGCCGGGCGGGCCGCCGACCGGAACGCGACGGGGCGACCAGATCCTGGTCGCCCCGTCGGGATTCAGTGGTGTGCGGACGCTGTCGCGGTCAGAACAGTTCCACCGTGCCGGCGCCCATGTTCTGTTGTGCGACCGGCTTGTGCGGCGGGCGTTCCCACTCGGTGCGCTGGTCGCGCAGGCGGTTGCCGATCAGGCGCAGTGCGCTGAGCAGTTCGTTGTCGGTCGCGCCGCCGGAGCGATGCAGGAGTTCCTGCAGGGCGAGGGCTTCCTTGTTGATCGCGGTCAGGCGGTCAAGGTGGGTGTTCGCACTGCCCAGCGACTGGGTGGCGATGTCCTCGAACTGCAGCGAGCGGACGGCATCGGCCACGCTGGCATCGATGGCGTGGCCGCACATCGAGACTTCGCGCATGCCATCGCCCAGCGAGGCGTTGATCGCGGCCACCTGGTTCAGCATGCCGGCGGCTTCCGAGCGTGCCTCACGGGAGCGGTCCAGGTCGCGCGAGGCCATGTTGGAGACCGTGTCGCGCACCTTGGCGATGGATTCCTTGGAGCTGTGCGCCAGCTTGCGGATCTGTTCGTTGAACGCGGTGGAGCGCTCGGACAGGTTGCGCACTTCGTCGGCCACCACCGCGAAACCGCGACCGGCTTCACCGGCACGGGCGGCTTCGATGGCGGCATTCAGCGCCAGCAGGTTGGTCTGGTCGGCGATGGACTTCACGTCTTCCAGCAGCGAGAAGATGCCGTCCAGGTGCTGCGCCATGTCGTCGATGTGGTGCACGGTGGTGCCGCTCTGGCCGGCGACCTGCTCCAGCGCCTCCACCAGCTGTTCCATGCGCTGGCTGGCGTTCTGCGCGAAGCGCGCCACGTCCACGCCGGCACGGTCTCCCTCGCCATTGCGGTCGATGATGCGGGAGATCGCGGCACTCTGTTCGCGCGACTTGCGGTTCATCGCATCGAAGCTGCCGCCGAGGTTGCTGACGGCCTCGCGGATCAGCTCGCGGGCGCGGTCGATCTCGCTGCGCGAGCCTTCGATCTCGTTGTTGACGAAGCGGCGCAGCTCGGTGAGCAGCGCATCCTGCTCGCGGATGACGGTGGCGTGCTCGGGCGACACCACGTGGCTGTTGACGGCCGTCAGCCAGGCGAAGATCAGCCAGGCCAGCGTCAGCGAAGTCAGCAGGGCCCACTGCAGCGCGTTCGGCCAGTCGAAGGCGACCGACAGCGGGAACAGCAGGGTGAGGATGAGGGGTGCCGCAAGACGAACCAGGATGCGCGAGTACATGGGTGCTCTCTGATGAAGCTCACTGTTGAGTATCGGCCGTAGGGATCGGCTCTTTAGGCGGGAAATCGGGTGGTTTTTCGATCCCCCGCGATCTGTGACGGGCGTTGCGACCTTCTGCAGGAGCGACGTGAGTCGCGACCGCCGCAGGGAGGGGCCATTGGCATTGACGGAGTGGGATGCTCGCCCGCCACAGCCCCTTGCCTGTATCGCGAGCCAGGGCAGCGTCGGCCGTGCGGTTGCGACTTACGTCGCTTCTACAACGGCGCCAGCGCCTCAGGCGATCGCTGCCGCCAGGTCCAGCAGGCGCTGCGCGATGCGTTCCAGCGGCAGGGCTTCCTTGGCGGCGCCCAGGCGCATGGCGGCGCCGGGCATGCCCCAGACCACGCTGGTGGCTTCGTCCTGCACCAGGGTCGGCGCGCCGGCCTGGCTCATTTCCAGCAGGCCGCGGGCACCGTCGTCGCCCATGCCGGTGAGGATGGCGCCCACCGCGTTGCCGCCCGCGCTCTGCGCGACCGAGCGGAACAGCACGTCGACCGCCGGCTTGTGCCGGTTCACCGGCGGGCCGTCGTCGATCCGGCAGCGCCAGCGCGCACCGTCGCGGATGACCCGCATGTGCTGGCCGCCAGGCGGCAGGTAGGCGTGACCGGGCAGGATGGCTTCGCCATCGCTGGCTTCGCGTACGGCCATGGCCGAATGACGGTCCAGTCGTTCCGCGAAGGCGCGGCTGAAACCGGCCGGGATGTGCTGGGTCAGCACGATGGCCGGCGCGTCGGCGGGCATCTGTTCCAGCACCACGCGCAGGGCTTCGGTGCCACCGGCGGAGGCGCCGATGGCGATCAGGCGGTCGGTGGTGCGGAAGCGCAGGGCCGGAGGGGATGGCAGCGCGGTGTCCAGGCCCACGCGGGGTGCGCCGGTGCGAGCCAGCGGGCGGACACGCGCCTTCGCGGCGGCCTTCACCTTGGCGATGATCTCGTCGGCATACGCCTGCAATCCACTGGCGACATCGAGTTTGGGCTTGGACACGAAATCCACCGCACCCAGCGCCAGCGCCTGCAGCGTGGTGTCGGCGCCACGCTCGGTCAGCGAGGAGATCATCACCACCGGCATCGGCCGCAGGCGCATGACGTTTTCCAGGAACGCCAACCCGTCCATGCGCGGCATTTCCACGTCCAGCGTCATCACGTCGGGATTCAGGCGCTTGATCTTGTCGCGGGCCAGCAGCGGATCGGCGGCGGAACCGACGACTTCGATGCCCGGATCGCGCGAGAGGATCTCGGTCAGCATCTGCCGCACGACCGCCGAGTCATCGACGATCAGCACCTTGCAGGAGGAAGGACTACTCATCAGAACAGCTCCACGCCTCCGGTGACCGGCGCCCTCGACAGGCGGGCGCGGGCGGCGGATTCGGCGGCCAGGACCTCGGCATCATGGGCATGCGGCAGGCGCTGCACGACCACGCGGCCGGTGTTGGGGAAATACCAGACCTTGCGCGGATGGATGCCGCGCAGGTCTTCGGCGACCACGGGAATGCGTTCGGCATCCAGGTACTTGCGGACGAACTCGGCATTGCGCGTGCCGACCGGGTTGCTGGTGAAGCCTTTCAGCACGTTGGCACCGCCGAAGACCTTGGCCTCCAGGCGGTTGCGCGCGGCGCCCCGCTTGAGCAGGTCGTTGATCAGCAGTTCCATCGCGAAGCTGCCGTAGCGCGCGGGCGCACCATCGCCCACGTTGCCGTCCGGCAGCAGGAAGTGGTTCATGCCGCCCAGCTTGAGCAGCGGGTCGCGGATGCAGGCGGCCACGCACGAGCCCAGCACGGTGACCAGCGCGGTGTCGTTGTCCACCACCAGGTACTGCGTGGGCAGCAGTTTGGCCGCTTCGGTCTTGAAGCGGGCGTCGTGGTAGCGCATCACGCTGCCGTCGGCGAACGAGGCGGCGGCTGAACTCATGCGCCGGTCCCGGCGCGGCGGTACAGCGTGCGACCGCAGGGCTGGATGATGTCGGCGGCGTGCAGGTAGTTTTCCGAGTGCCCGGTGTACAGCATGCCGTCTTCGGCCAGGTGCGGCACCAGGCGCGCCAGGATGCCGCGCTGGGTGGGCTTGTCGAAATAGATCATCACGTTGCGGCAGAACACCGCGGTGAACGGGCCGGCCACGTCGTAGCGCGCGGTCAGCAGGTTGAGCGGGCGGAACGCGATCAGCTGGCGCAGGGCCGGATGCACGCGGCACTTGCCTTCGTTGGGGCCGCTGCCGCGCTGGAAATAGCGCCGCTTCAGGGTGTCGTCCAGGCCGGCGATGCGCTCGACCGGATAGACGCCGCGTTCGCCGGTGGCCAGCACCTGCGTGTCCACGTCCGTGGCCAGGATGCTTACCGGCGGGGTCAGCGTGCCGTAGGCCTCGCAGGCGGTGATGGCGATGGAGTAGGGCTCTTCGCCGGTGGACGCGGCACATGACCAGATCTTCAGCGGGCCGTCGTTCCGGCGCTTCGCGAGTTCTTCCTGCAGCCGCTCGAAGTGGTGCGGCTCGCGGAAGAACGAGGTGAGGTTCGTGGTCAGTGCGTTGGTGAACGCCTGCCACTCATCGCCACCGTCCCGTTCCAGCTGGTCGAGGTAATCCTTGAAGCTGCGCAGGCCCAACGCGCGCAGTCTGCGTGACAGGCGGCCATAGACCATGTCGCGCTTGCCGTCGGCCAGGGCGATGCCGGCGCGCTGGCGGATCAGGTCGACCACGCGACGGAAGTCGCGGTCGTCGAACTCGAAATCGCGTGCTGCCGATCCTGCCGCGCCGTCGTCGGCGGGAAGCGGCGCAGGGGTCCGTCGTGTCGTGGCAGCCGGGGCAGGGGAGCGGGTACTGACGGACATCGGATTCTCGACGGGACGGATGAGGCTAGGGGCGTGGCGGGACCCTTTCCCTGCCGCGGGGACAGGGAAAGGGAGCTGTTGCCGGGATGCGATGCAAACCGCGTGCCTCAGAATTCCTGCCAGTCGTCGCCATCGGCCAGGGCGGGCTCCAGCATCGACGGCGTGGCGGCGCGCGGCGCGGGCCTGGACGGAGCCGGGGCTGCTGCCTTGGCCGGCTTGGCGACCACGGCGGTCGGGGCGGCGTGGGCATGCAGCTTGAACACCGACACCGACTCGCTCAGCGCTTGTGCCTGCTCTTCCATCGAACGGGCGGCGGCAGAGGCTTCTTCCACCAGCGCGGCGTTCTGCTGGGTGGTTTCGTCCATCTGGGTGATGGTCTGGTTGACCTGTTCGATGCCGGCGCTCTGTTCCTGCGAGGCGGCGGAGATCTCGGCCATGATGTCGGTCACGCGCTGCACGCTGGCGACGATCTCGCCCATCGTCGCGCCCGCCTGGTTCACCAGCTTGGAGCCATCGGCCACCTTGTCCACCGAGGTCTCGATCAGGCCCTTGATCTCCTTGGCGGCATTGGCGCTGCGCTGGGCCAGCGTCCGGACTTCCGAAGCGACCACCGCGAAGCCGCGACCCTGCTCGCCGGCACGGGCGGCTTCCACGGCCGCGTTCAAGGCCAGGATGTTGGTCTGGAACGCGATGCCATCGATGACCGAGATGATGTCGGCGATCTTCTTCGACGACTGCTCGATGTCGCGCATCGTGGTGACGACCTTGCCGACCACTTCACCGCCTTGCGAGGCGACCCCGGCGGCACCGATGGCCAACTGGTTGGCCTGGCGGGCCGACTCGGCATTCTGGCGCACGGTGGAGGTCAGTTCCTCCATCGAGGCGGCGGTCTCTTCCAGGTTGGCGGCCTGCTGCTCGGTACGGCGCGACAGGTCGCTGTTGCCGGACGCGATTTCGCCGGCAGCGGTATTGATGCTGGTCGACGCGTCCTGGATGCGGCCAACGATGTCGGTCAACTGGGCGACGGTGGCGTCCGCGTCATCGCGCATGGTGGCGAACACACCGTGGAAGTCGCCTTCCATCCGTGCGGTCAGGTCGCCGCGTGCGATGGCCTGCAGCAGTTCGGAGACCTCGGCCAGGTTGCCGTCGGTGGTTTCCATCAGCTGGTTCAGGCCGTCGATCATGTCGCGGAAGTCGTACTGGTACTTGTCCACGTCGCCGCGCTGGCTGAAATCGCCGGAGGAAGCGGACATCGCCAGTCGCTTGATCTCGCCGTTGATCGCCGACAGGTTGGCCTTGGTGGCGTCCATCGTCTCGGTGAGATTGGCCTTCTCGCCCGGCAGCTTGGGCATGTCCAGGCTCAGGTCGCCGATCGAGTAGCGCTGCATGATCTTCAGTGCGTCGCCGATGGCCTGCAGGTGCGAGGCGACCAGGGCGTTGGTGTCGCGCACCATGCGGCCGTACTCGCCCGGGAACGCACTGTCGTCCATGCGATAGCTGATCTGGCCCTCGTCGTGGCGCGCGGCCATTTCGCTCTGGGCGGAAATCACCGACTGCACCTGCGTCTGCATGCGCTGCATGGCGGTCAGCAGCTGGCCCACTTCGTCCTGGCGGCTGGTATCGATCTTGCCGTCCAGCTTGCCGGCGGACACGTCATTGGCCACGCGGACGGCTTCGCCGACGGCGCCGGCGATGGCGCGGGCGAAGAACCAGGCCAGGGCCAGGCCGCCCACGATGCCCACCAGCAACATGATGACCATCAGCGTGCTGGAGGCAGTGAAGGTGCTGTCGGCGCTGACGCTGGCCGTCTTGGCCTGCTGGTCGACCACGTTGACCAACGTGTTCAGTGCCGCGACCGCCTTCCGGTGCTGGTCGCGCGTGGTGCCGATGAAAGTATCCACGGCATCGTCCGGCAGGCCGAGGTCCAGCATCTCCTGCACTTCGGCATACGACTGCTTGGCTGCCTTCCACTCCTTGACGAAGGTGTCGTAGGCCTTCTTTTCGTCCGGGCTGATGATCAGCTTGGCGTAGTCCTTGATGGACTGCTCGATCTTCTTGTCGGTCTGGGCGGCCAGCGTCTTGGCTTCCGCCTTGACGGCGTCGCTGGCGCGCACATGCTGCCGGTAGGAGGTCGTGCGGTATTCGCCGATCAGGTTCTGCAGGTCGCCCGCGGCCTTCACGCTGGGCAGGACGTTGCCGGTCACCTCGGTGGTGGCGCCGTTCAACGAGTTCAGGCCGACGAAAGCGGCGATGCCCTGTACCAGCATCAGCGCCAGCACGGCGCCGAAGGCGAGCATCATCTTCGTCGTCAGTTTGAGGTTCTTGATCCGCTGCATGGGATTCTTTTTCCTTTACCGGTGGCGTGCCGCGCCGCTCTCAGGTGCGACCAGGGCGGGCAGGGCGTGGCGCCCTGCCGTTGGAACGGATCAGCGGATCGTCGCGAGCTTCAGGTTGGCCGGCGAACTGACCACGATTTCGGCGCGCGAGTTGTCGCGCTCGATGGCGCCGATCACGCAGACGTCCTTGCCTTCCAGTTCTTCCGGGGCCGGCTTGAACTTGGCGCGGGCATCGCCCGGGATGCGTGCGGTGAAGGTATGGCGCGGGAAGTTGCCGCCCATGTACAGGAAGGTCGGCGTGCCTTCGGAATTCTCGGCGAAGCGGGCCTTGCCCACCTTGCCGCACACCGTGCCGTTCTTGCCCGCGAAGCGTGCGGCCATGTCGGCGGGGATCGCGTTGTCGACCTGCGACTGGCTGTTGGCCGGCGTCGCGGGCATCAGCAGGGCGGCGCCGACGACGGCGATGGACAGGGTCAGGGCGGATGCGATTTTCATTCCAGTAACTCCGGATGGACAGAGGAGGGGTAACGACTCACTGCCTGAGATCGGCCCGCCTTGGCCAAACTTGAGGCGAAGGCGTGGTGCGGGATCGCCCGTGCGCACGACTGGGCGCTGGGTCACACTTTCCGGGTGGTCGGGGCGAACACCGGTCGCGCGGCACTGCACTTACCCGGGTGCACCGGCTTCGGTTTCGACTTCGCGGGCTGCGGTGTAACCCTGTGTTTCCAGCCACTGTTCCAGCGGGCCGGGCGGCAGCGGTGGCGAGAACAGATACCCCTGCAGCACGGGAAAGCGCTGCTCGGTCAGGAAGCGGTGCTGCGATTCGGTCTCCACGCCTTCGGCAACCACCTTCATGCCCAGGCTTTCGCCGATGCGCAGCACCGAGGAGGTCAGCGTGCGCGCAATCGCGCTGGTGTCGATGTCGCGCACGAAGCTCTGGTCCAGCTTGAGTTCGCTGATGGGCAGGCGGTGCAGGTGGCTGAGGCTGGAGTAGCCGGTGCCGAAGTCGTCCAGCGACAGCCGCACGCCCAGCACGTAGATGGCCTCGATGTTCTCGAGCACGTCCGGGTCCGGGTCCAGCATGACGCTCTCGGTGATCTCCAGCGTCAGGTCGCCCGGCTCCAGGCCATGCTCGTCCAGCAGGTCCGAGATCTGCAGGGACAGCTCCGGATCACGGAAATTGATCGCGGAGACGTTCACTGACACGCGCGGGATGTCGATGCCGCGCTGCCGCCAGTCGGCCATCTGCGCACACGCCTGGCGCAGCACCCACAGGCTGAGATCGGCGATCAGTCCGCATTCTTCGGCCACCGGCACGAAGCGCGCGGGCGGAATCACGCCGAGCTCCGCGTGGTGCCAGCGCAACAGCGCTTCCACGCCATACAGCTGCCTGTCGTCGCAGCCGCCGACCTGGGGCTGGTACTGCAGCTTCAGCTGGTCCAGCCGCAGCGCCTCGCGCAGCGCGGTCTCCAGCGAAACACGCTCCTGCGCCAGCCGGTTCATGTCGACGCTGAAGAAGCGGAAGCTGCCGCCGCCATCGGTTTTTGCGCGGTACATCGCCATGTCGGCATGACGCACCAGCAGGTCGATGTCGCGGCCGTCGTCCGGGAACATCGCCACGCCGATGCTGGCACTGGGGTGCAGGGTCATCAGGCCGGCGGCGGTCGGCGCCGCGATGGCCCCCAGCAGGCGCTCGGCCACGCTGCCGGCATGCTCGGTGCTGCACATCGGCAGCACCGCGACGAATTCGTCGCCGGCCTGGCGTCCGACGATGTTGATGCCGCCGAGTTCCTCGCTCAGGCGCGCGGCGACATCGCGCAGCAGGCCGTCGCCGGCCGCGTGCCCCTGCGCGTCGTTCACGCGCTTGAAGCGGTCCAGGTCGATGAAGAGCACCGCGGCGGTGCCGTTCACCTGGGCGACGTTGGCCAGCGCCTGTTCGGCCTTGGCGCTGAACATGATGCGGTTGGGCAGGCCGGTCAGGGTGTCGTAGAACGCCAGCTGGTGCACGCGTTCGTTGGTCTGCTCGCGCTCCAGGGTCAGCGAGCACAGGTGCAGGCAGGTATCGGCCAGGCGTTCGTGCAGCTCGTCGGGGCCCCGGTTCTCGCGGTAGTAGAACGACAGCGTGCCCAGCACGCGGCCGCTGCTCGACTTGATCGGATGGGTCCAGCAGGCGCGCAGCCCGAGCGGCGAGGTGAGGTGGCGGGTGTTGGCGCACAGCGGATCGCTGGCGATGTCCTTCACCAGCACCGCGCGGCCCCGCCAGGCGGCGGCACCGCATACGCCGGCACGCGGGCCGATCGCCATGCCGTCGATCTTGCGTGCCCAGGCTTCGGGCAGGCTGGGCGAGGCGAGGGCGTGCATCAGCCCCTCGTTGTCCACGGTGATGATGGAGACCGTCAGTTCCGGCGCGATGTGCTCCACCTCGCGGCAGATCAGCGTCATCACGTCGGCCACGCTCCATTCGTGCACCAGCGCATCCAGCACCTTGTTGTGCAGCACCTGGTGCATCTTGGTCTGGGTGATGTCGCTCAGCACGCTGACCAGGCCCAGCAGTGTCCCGTCCTCGTCGTGCACGGGGTTGATCGCGGCCGACAGCCACAGCGGGCGGCCCGACTTGGTGTACAGCAGCACTTCCGTCTGCAGGCCTTCGCCGGCCTTCATCGCCTGGCTGATGCGATCGTCCAGGGTGGCGTCGGTATGCGCGCCGGACAGCAGCTGCGAGGGCTTGATCCCGCGCAGCTCTTCAAGCCGGTAACCCAGCATGCGGGTGAAGCCGCTGTTGACGTAGACCACTTCGCGGTCCGGCGCGCTCACGAAGATCGCGTTGTCGCTCTTGTCCACCACGATCGACAACTGGCGCAGGCGCTCGAGCTGGCGCTTCTGGTCGCTGGTGTCGCGCACGAAGGCGGTGTGGAAGACCTGCGTGCCCAGTTGCACCTTCGACATGGAGACCGAACAGGCGACCTCGCTGCCGTCGGGCCGATGCAGCACGGCATCCCGATGGCTGCCGAGCAGTTGCGCCAGCGCGGCGTCGGCGGTGTTGTCCGGCTGGGAGCTGGACAGCAACCGGGTGAACGGCATGCCATGCACATCTTCGCGCAGGCAGCCCCAGAGGGCTTCCGCCGCCGGATTGAACAGCACCACCCGGTGGCGCCCGTCGATGACGAACGCGGCGTCGACGGACTGTTCCAGCACGTGCCAGAGGCTCTCCGTCGGGAGATCCGTGGACGCCTGTGTGTCGCGCACCGATGTCAGCGAAGTCAGCGTGCGGCGAAGCATGCAGTGTCCTCGCGGCGCACTTGCGTGCAGCGGCTGGCGTCGTCGGTGGCGGAGGGTGCGACGGTCATCGGGTGCCAGGGAAGAGGGCCTTCTGGTGACATATCGGCCGGAGTCCGGGTTACTTGAAGGCGGTCACGGAACAGGGCGCGCGCCGGGCGCGCCCGGTGGCTCAGAATTCCTGCCAGTCCCCGTCGGCGAGTGCCGGTTCGGGCTTGCGGGCGACCGGCTTGCGGGCCACGGCCTTGGGCGTCGCCACCGGCCGCAGTGCTGCGGCGGTCACAGGGGCCTGGCGCACCGGGGCACGGGAGGCGGCCTGCAGCTTGAACACCGACACGCTCTGGGTCAGCGCACCGGCCTGTTCTTCCATGGAGCGCGCAGCGGCGGTGGCTTCCTCCACCAGTGCGGCGTTCTGCTGGGTGGTTTCGTCCATCTGGGTGATGGTCTGGTTGACCTGCTCGATACCGGCCGACTGTTCCTGCGAGGCCGCGGAGATCTCGGCCATGATGTCGGTCACGCGGTGCACGCTGGCGACGATCTCGCCCATGGTCGTGCCGGCCTGGTTGACCAGGGCCGAGCCATCGGCCACGCGGTCCACCGAGTTCTCGATCAGGCCCTTGATCTCCTTGGCCGCATTGGCCGAACGCTGGGCCAGGGTGCGGACTTCCGAGGCGACCACGGCGAAGCCGCGGCCCTGTTCGCCGGCACGGGCCGCTTCCACCGCGGCGTTGAGCGCCAGGATGTTGGTCTGGAAGGCGATGCCGTCGATGACCGAGATGATCTCGGCGATCTTCTTGGAGGACTGTTCGATGTCGCGCATGGTGGTGACCACCTGGCCGACCACTTCACCGCCCTGCGAAGCGACGCCCGCGGCACCGATGGCCAGCTGGTTGGCCTGGCGGGCGGACTCGGCGTTCTGGCGCACGGTGGAGGTCAGTTCCTCCATGGAGGCAGCGGTCTCTTCCAGGTTGGCGGCCTGCTGTTCGGTACGGCGGGACAGGTCGTTGTTGCCGGAGGCGATCTCGCCGGCGGCGGTGTTGATGCTGATGGCGGCCACCTGGATGCCGCCGACGATCTCGGTCAGCTGGGCGACGGTGGCGTTGGCGTCGTCGCGCATGCTGGCGAACACGCCATGGAAGTCGCCTTCCATGCGCGCTGTCAGGTCGCCGGCCGCGATCGCGCGCAGCAGGGCGGACAGCTGCGCCAGGTTGCTGTCGCTGATGGTCATCATCGCGTTCAGGCCCTGCACCATCTGGCGGAAGTCGTGCTGGAAGCGGGCTTCGTCGCCGCGGGCGCTGAAATCGCCGGCCGCCGCAGCCTGCGCCAGGCGCTTGATCTCGGCATTGATGGCCAGCAGGCTCTGCTTGGCCGCGTCCATCGCTTCATGCAGGAACGCACGCGTGCCTGGCAGGCGGCGCGCATCCTGGCTCAGGTCGCCGTTGGCGTAGCGCTCGAGGATGCCGATGGCATCGCGGAAGGCGTCCAGGTGCTCGAACATCATGGTGTTGATGCCACCTGCCAGCTCGCCGTACACGCCGGGGAAATCCTCGGGCATGCGATGGCTGATGTCGTCGGCTTCGTGCAGGCGGATCATCACGTGCGTTTCCTGCGAGAAGCGTTCCAGCATGTGCACCATTTCGTCGGTGGCCTTGAGCATCTGGCCGACTTCGTCGCGGCCGTGGTGGCCGGTGCGCACACTCAGGTCGCCGCGCGAGACGCCGCGGATCGCGGACAGGGCGCGCGCCACCGGTTCCAGCACCGACTGCCCGATCACCCAGCCGATCGCCATGCTCAGCAGCACCAGCAGGCCGCCGGCGATGGTCATGATGAAGGTGAACTGCAGCGCCTGCGCCTGGGTATCGTCGATGTAGACGCCGGTGCCGATCACCCAGCCCCACGGCTGGTACAGCGCCGCATAGGAGGTCTTCGGCACGGGGTCTTCCTCGCCCGCCTTGGCCCAGCTGTAGTCGACATGGCCACCGCCTGCGCGCGCCACGTGGACGAACTCGGGGAAGATGCGCTTGCCATCCGGGCTCAGCACGTCGTCCAGCGGCTTGCCGATCAGATCGGGACGGGTGGGGTGCATCAGCATGGTGGGCGCTTCGTCGGTGACGAAGAAGTAGTCCACGCCCTTGTTCGCCTGCATCGAGGCGAGCGTGGCCAGCGCGCTTTCCTTCGCCTGGGCTTCATCCAGGGTGCCGGCCTGCACCTGCTTCGCATATCCCTCGATCACGCCCAGCGCCATCTCGGTCTGCGCCTTCAGGCCGGCCTGCCGCGTTCCGGTGAGATCCAGGTACTGCATGCGCGCCGCCACCACGGCCAGTGCGATGGTGCCGATGGCGACCAGCGCGGTCTGGATGAGGAACTTGCGCTTCAGCGGCAGGTTGGAGAGCAGGGCGGCGATCTTGGCGTTGAACGTCATGGCGGGGTCTCTGGCGACAGGCCGGGTGGCCTGGGCATGCGGATTGCGGGGGCGGATTGCCCTCACCGTTGATAGCGGCCCGGGTCGGCGGAATTTCAGTGGTTTTTCGCGCCCCTACGACGAAAGGCGGGGAGTCCGGATGCCAGCAGCCGCGCAAACACAAGGGACCGCACGCCTTGCGGCCTGCGGTCCCCGGGATGCACGTGCTGCGTACCGCGAGGGCGATGCGTCAGGCCGCGGCCTGTTCCGGCAGCGGCTGGCCCAGGTCGGCGCTGTCGATGAGCGTCTCGATGTCCAGCAGGATCAACATGCGTTCATCGACGGTGCCGATGCCGGAGATGAAGCGGGTATCGACGCTGGCGCCGAATTCCGGCGTGGGACGGATCTGCTCGGCGCTGAGCGCGATCACGTCCGACACGCTGTCCACCACGATGCCGACCACGCGGTCCTCCACGTTCAGCACGATCATCACGGTGAAGGCGTCGTAGCGTGCATCCTTCAGGCGCAGCTTCAGGCGCAGGTCGATCACCGGCACGATGGTGCCGCGCAGGTTGATGACGCCCTTGATGTAGTCCGGGGCATCGGGCAGGCGGGTCACGGAATCGTAGCCGCGGATTTCCTGGACCTTCAGGATGTCCACGCCGTAGTGCTCGTCCCCCAGGGTGAAGCTGAGGAACTCGTCCGCGCTCGCCGCGGCCTGGGTCTTCTTGTCGCTCATTCGTCGGGCTCCTGTTGCAGCCGGTGAAGGTGTCGGGGTTCCCGGGACGGAACCGGTCATGGCCTAGATCGGCCCCGGGGCGGGTTTCTTTAGGGATTCAGTACGGATGCGGTTCGGCAGCGCCCCGCGGCGCGGTGCCGGCCGCGATGCGGGTCACGCGTTCGTGCACCAGTCGCGCGACACGGCCATGGCCGTCCAGGCGGAAGGTGGACACGGCCTCGGCCAGTGCCTGCGCCTGTTCTTCCATGCTGCGGGCAGCGGCGGTGGCTTCCTCCACCAGTGCGGCGTTCTGCTGGGTGGTTTCGTCCATCTGGGTGATGGTCTGGTTGACCTGTTCGATGCCGGCCGACTGTTCCTGCGAGGCGGCCGAGATCTCGGCCATGATGTCGGTCACCCGCTGCACGCTGGCCACGATCTCGCCCATGGTCGCGCCGGCCTGGTGCACCAGCGCCGAACCCTCGGCGACCTTGTCCACCGAGGTCTCGATCAGGCCCTTGATCTCCTTGGCCGCATTGGCGCTGCGCTGGGCAAGGGTGCGCACTTCGGAGGCGACCACCGCGAAGCCGCGACCCTGCTCGCCGGCACGGGCGGCTTCCACGGCCGCGTTCAAGGCCAGGATGTTGGTCTGGAAGGCGATACCGTCGATGACCGAGATGATCTCGGCGATCTTCTTCGACGACTGTTCGATGTCGGTCATCGTGGTGACCACGCGACCGACCACCTCACCGCCCTGGGAGGCGACACCGGCCGCGCCAATCGCCAACTGGTTAGCCTGGCGGGCCGACTCGGCATTCTGGCGCACGGTGGAGGTCAGTTCCTCCATCGAAGCGGCGGTCTCTTCCAGGTTGGCGGCCTGCTGCTCGGTACGGCGCGACAGGTCGTTGTTGCCCGATGCGATTTCGCCGGCAGCGGTGTTGATGCTGGTGGAAGCGTCCTGGATGCGGCCGACGATGTCGGTCAGCTGGGCGACGGTGGCATTGGCATCGTCGCGCATGCTGGCGAACACGCCGTGGAAGTCGCCTTCCATCCGCGCGGTCAGGTCGCCCTTGGACAGCGACTGCAGCACGCCGGAGACCGAGTCCACGCTGCCCGCGATGGCGACCAGCAGGCCGTTCAACTGTTGCGACAGCGCCAGCAGGAAGCCCTGCTTGCCCGACTCGGAGATGCGCCCGCTCAGGTCGCCCTGTGCCGCCGCCTGCACGATGCGCGTCACTTCCTGTTCCACCATCACTTCGGCAGTGCGGTCGGCCCACTCGACCACGTAGCCGATGCGCTGGCCCTCGCCGTCGGTCACGGGGTTGATGATCAGCTGCATGATGCGGCCGCCCACGCTGATCTGCGCGCGATGCGTGCCCTGCAGCTGGGCCAGCATGCGCGACTGGTGCTCGGGTTTCTTGTGGAAGATGTCGATGCTGCTGCCGATGACCGTACGCACATCGAAGGCGGGCAGGTCGCGGCGAAGATCCTGTTCCACGTCGCCCAGCATCTTCATCAATGGCCGGTTGGCATAGACGATGGTGCGGTCAGCGTCGGCGATCATGACGTTGGTGGTCACATCCTCCAGTGCGGTGCGGATGCGCAGGCTTTCCTTCGCCACCACGGCGTCGCGCTCGATGCGCTCGCGCAGGTTGCCTTGCATGCTGCGCATGGCCTTCATCAGGGTGCCGATCTCGTCGTCGCGACCGACATCGATCTGGCTGTCCAGCTTGCCGCTTGCGATATCGTCGGCCACGCGCACGGCGCCGGCCAGCGGCACACCGACCTGGCGACGCAGCAGCCAGAACACGGCGCCGCACAGCAACACAGCACCCAGCGCACCCACTGCGACCACCGTCCACAGCACGGCACGCGCTTCGCGCATCAGCACCGCACGCGGCACCACCACGCCCAGCGCGAAGCGCTCCTGCGCGGCGCCGATCTGCAGCGGCACGTAGGCTTCCATCACCGTTTCACCCGCGGCATCGGTCGCCTCGCGGAACACCGGCTTGCCGGCGGCCACCTGCTTGATGACGTCGGCAGCGTGGGCGCCTGCATATGGCTTGCCGACCGAGGCGGCATCCTTGTCCGCGATGACCACGCCGGCCGGCGTGAGCAGGCGGACGAAGCCTGCATCCATCGGCGTGAGCTTCGCGATGCGCTCCTGCAGCGATTGCAGCGCGAAGTCCACGGTCATCACGCCGAGGTGGTCGCCATCCTGGAGGATCGGCGTGGACAGCGTGGTCATCAGCACGTCCTTGCCGGCGATCTTGTAGACGTAGGGCTCGGCGACCACCGGACGCTTGAGTTCGCGCGGGCGACGGTACCAGTCGCCGGCACCGGGAACTTCGTAATCGCGCAGGGCTTCCAGCAGCGGGGCGCCATTGCTCCATGCCCAGTAGCTCATGAAGCGGCCGGTGTCGTCGTGGCCTTCGGCGCCGATGTGGTCCGCATCCTTGCCGTCGAAGGCATCGGGTTCCCACAGCGTACCGACGCCGACCCATTCCGGGTGCGCTTCCAGCTGGCGCTTGAAGATGGCGCTGGCGGCACTGCGGCTGATGCCGTCGTCCCCGCGCTGGGCGAGCAATGCATGCGCGAGCGCATCGTTGCCGTCGAAGGCGCGGGTGAGTTCGCCCGAGATGCGCTGCGCTTCCTGGTTCGCCAGCCCTTCCATCGTGGTCCGCGCGCCGGCCAGCAGGGACTGGCTGCTGCGCAGGTAGCTGGCCGCGGCGGCAACGCCGAAGGCGAGCAGGGCCACCAAGGCGGTGCCGTACATCACGCGTGTGGCGATGCTGCGGGAGGAGGATCGGGAGGGTGTGGATGACATGCTGGCCTCTTGCGGACTGGACGGTACGGCTTGGCGATGCCTGCGAGTGCAAGCACGACCTTGGATGGCCGTGACGCCGGTATGCAGGACCGTTACAGGGAGGTATCGGCGCGTGCGCGGGGAGGTTGAGCGGGTGTCGGCCAGAACCGACGAAAGGCGTCCGGAAAGCGGACGCAGATCACGCAGCGCCGCGTTCGCGGGCGCTGCGCTGGCGTTCGAGGCGGAAGATGTAGCGCTGGATCAGCGCATCGCCCCCGCGCGGCAGATCGGTGAACTGGCAGCCGGCGCGCCAGCTTTCGGTGCCGTTCTGGTTGAGCTGGCGATGCAGGCTCTTGACCATCAGGCGGATGCACAGCGGGCCGCTGTCGGGCAGGTGCAGGAGGCTGCCGGGGAATTCCTTGTAGGGGCGGAGCGTCGGCTCTTCGGCCTGCACGGCCAGCGCGATGCCGCCGCCGCTGATGTCCAGCACGCGATAGTTGCGGTAGGTGGTCTCGCCGTCCGGGTGACGCTCGGCGACGGCGCACTCCATGGGCTGCGTCACCGGCACCTGCAGGCGGTAGAACTCGCGACGTTGCAGGCGGAGGATGCTGTCCGGCAGCGGCGCGAGGAAGGCGACCTGTCCTTCCTTCTGCACGCGCTGCAGGTCATGGAGCTTGAACTGCACGTGGATACGGTCGAGCCGGGAGACGCAGGTGACGTGGCTTGCTTCCTCGATGCTGCGGTTGAGGGTCTCCGATGCGCTGCCATCGATCAGGACGCCATCTTCGTCCTCCATCACTTCAATGATGGAGGTGGGAAAGGTGTGGTTGCGCGGCATTGCGCAGCCACTGACGAGCGCGCGCCTGGCGATCAGCGACTGCAGGATCTGCCGGATCTCGTATTCGCCATGCACCAGGTACTTTTCTTCTTCGTCGTACCTGACGGGATCGGCCAGAGGGGCGTCGCTGGGCTCGGTCATGCGGGCGTGAAGCATCTGGGCAGGGAAGGCGTCACAGGCTGTATCGGCGGGCGTTGCAGCATCTTTAGGGTGCCGCAGGCTGTGTGGAGAGTGCCGGACCGGGACCTCGGGTGGGTGAGGCTATCGATCAAGACGGATGCTGATTGTGAGAGGGCCGGCGGGACGTAAATGTACTTACCCGACTTGCCGTCTTCCCGGTTATGCGGGGACCGTGTAGCGTTCTGGCTTGTTCACGAGGCGGCCATCCGCCGCACCTTTTGCAAGGCAGCTGAAGAGGGGATAGGGATGTTCAGAGGGCTTTCGATCATCGCGGCGATCGCGATGCTGGCCGTAGTGGCTGACGTTCGTGCACAGGCGGTTGTGATTGACGACCCCACAGGAGGGATTGCGCCTGCGGCAGTCTATTGCCCGAGTGCTGGAGGTGCGTGTAGGACATCTTGGGCGGAAGCCGAAGCGGCGCTCCGTGCGGCCACGCCCGATGTTGGACATCTGCTCACTCTCTCTGGGGAGGAGCAGATTACGACGGAAGGAATGTACAAGTTCTTCCGAGTACCAAATCAGCCCCTGGAGTCCATAGGCGCTTCCCTGTTTGGGACCGTTGAATCCGTCATAGGTGAAAATGGGCATTGCCCAGGTTCAATTGCCACCGACAGTCGAAAGAATGATTGGGGCGGGTACTATTGCTATTCCGAAGAGGAAATGATCGCTGGGTTCATAGTAAAAAAGGCAGCCGACACAAGTTGTGGATGGAATCGGTGCACTTATCACTCATTTGAGGTTGTGGGAGGGTATGCGTCGCCCTACGATTTTGTTCGCGGAAACTGGGCTTCGCGTACAGGATGGATGTACTGGAAGACATCGGGTAACAAGCAGATAAATTTCGTAGAGACGAACCTTAGTTACCCCGGATCGATCAACAGGGTACTGAGCATCTACAGACTGCAGCCGTTCACCTGTCCGCCGGGAATGCATCCGTTCGATACGGATGATCGAAATTTGTATCCGCGGCTCTGCCAAAGCACGATTAGGCCCCATATCGAAATCAGGAAGGCGCGGCAGTTTCAGTCGTGTCCAGTGAATGGTAATCCTTGTCATCCCTCCTCGGGAGACAAGACAAGAGCGGAGGTCGACTTCACATTTGCGGGCCGTCCCTTCACGCGTCACTACCATTCACTACGCGAATTTCGGCCCGATTCGTCGCGACTCGGTATAGGTTGGTCGCATTCATTTTCTATGAAGCTAGTCGCCCCTGGGGCGAACAGCACGGGGCTCTATTTGGGGAGCGGCTATCGGGCGCCACTGCAATATGTCACCAGTACTCGGTTCATTGTGCCAACGCTGGGCGACGCGCTCCTGGAGAAGCTCGCGGACAATTCATGGCGGATGACCGAAGCCAATGGCGATGAGAGCCGTTTCACGGCTGCCGGCGTCCTGACCGGCATCCGCAATAGCCGAGATCCATCGCGCGACCTGACATTTGTAGCCAACGCCAATAATCGGGTCGAGCGCCTCATCGACAGTTCCGGTCGAGAGCTAGTTCTTAACCACAACCAGTCTGGCTTTCTGACCAGCGTCACGCTGCCAGACGGCAAGGTCATTGCTTACGGTTATGACGACAAGCAGAACTTGATTTCTGTCGACTACGGTGACGGTCAGATACAGCGGTATCACTACGGTGAGACGGGTTTGGCCACGAATGGCGATCAGGGCTTGTTGACGGGAATTACCAGCGAAGATGGAAAGCGTTACGGGAGCTTTGGCTACGACATCCACGGTCGAGTGGTGCTCAGCACTCTGTTTGGCACCAGCGAGCAGCCCGTTGAAACAACTCGAATCTATTACAACGCCGCGAATCAGGCGCAGGTGACGACGGAAAATGGTGCGTTACGCACCTACACCTATAACACCGGCGATCACCGCAGGCCTCTGGCTATCAGTGATAGTCAGGGAACGTCTGCCTCAACCTTTGAAGGTTACGGGCGTCCTTTGACGAGGACTGACGTCCGGGGGGCGCAGACACGCTACGGCTACACGAGCGGGAAACTGACGTCGGTGGTCTCGGCCTTCGGCACACCTGACAAGCAGACCCGCGAAACGGTTTGGCACGCTACGTTGAACGTGCCCACACAACTGCGAACCCTGAACGCCGCTGGTCAGGTCGTGTCTCAGACCAATATGGACTACAGCGCCACCGGGCAGCTGTTGACGACGACATCCCTGGACCCGTCGACACTGGCTACGCGTACTGCCACGCGCTCCTACTGCGAGCAGGCCGATGTCGATGCCGGTACCTGTCCCCGTGTCGGCCAGCTGAAGTCGATCGATGGTCCACGCACGGACATTCCCGACACGAACGCATACGTCTACTACGGCACCGTAGGCGCGGCCTGCAGCAGCACGCTGTCCGGCTGCGGCTATCGCCCAGGGGATCTGTGGAAGCTCACCGATGCGCTGGGCCGGGCTACTGAAGTGCTGGCCTACGACGCAGCCGGGCGTCCGCTGGCGGTCAAGGACGCGAACGGCGTGGTGACCGAGACGCTCTACTACCCGCGCGGCTGGGTGGCCACGATGACGGTCAAGGGCGCGACGAGCGCAGATGACCGCATCACCTCGTACGAGTACTGGCCCACCGGGCTGGTGAAGAAGATCACCGATCCTGACGGCGTCTACACCTCGTACGAATACGACAATGCCAAGCGCCTGACCGCAGTCGCCGACAGTGCAGGCAATCGCATCGAGTACACGCTGGATGGCGCGGGCAATCGAATCGGTGAGAGCACCAAGGGTGCGGGCGGTGTGCTCAAGCGCACGCTGTCGCGCGTCTACAACACGCTGGGGCAGCTGGCCACGCAGGCCGACGCGCAGTCGAGCCCGACTGACTTCACTTACGATGCAAGCGGAAACGTGAAGACCGTGACCGACGCGCTGGGGCATGTGAACAGCAACGACTACGATCCCCTGAACCGGCTCAGGCGCACGTTGCAGGACGTGGGCGGGATCGAGGCGGAAACGAAGTTCGAGTACGACGCCAACGACAACCTGACCAAGGTCACCGACCCGAAGGGGTTGGACACCACCTACAGCTACAACGGCTTCGGCGATCTGGTGCAGTTGAGCAGCCCGGACACGGGCATCACCACCTACACCTACGACAGTGCGGGCAACCGCGCCAGCCAGACCGATGCCCGCGGCATCACGACGACTTATCAGTACGACGCGCTGAACCGGCTGACGCAGGTCGGCTATCCCACCGCCAGCCTCAATGTCTCCTACACCTACGATGTCACCCAGCCGGCCTGCCAGGCAGGCGAGACGTTCTCGGTGGGGCGGCTGACGCTGATGATGGATGGCAGTGGCTCGACCCAGTACTGCCACGACCGCTTCGGCCAACTGGTCCGCAAGGTGCAGACCACGGATGGCGTGGCGCTGACGCTGCAGTACGCCTACACCAAGAGCGGGCACCTGCAGGCGATGACCTATCCGGACGGCACGGTGGCGGACTATGTCCGCAACGCGCAAGGCCAGATCACCAGTGTCGGCGTCACCCGGCCGGGACAGGTGCGGGAAATCCTGCTGCACCAGGCGACCTACCACCCCTTCGGTCCCATCGCAGGATGGGTGTACGGCAACGGTCGTGTCATGCAGCGCGACGTTGACCTGGACTACCGTCCAACATCGATCCAGGGAGGAACGGGCGGTCTGGATCTGACCTATGGCTATGACGTGGTCGGCAATCTGGTCGACATCGATAGCGGCAGCTCACCACCGATGGAGTACCGCTATGACGCGTTGGGTCGCCTGACGGAGGCGCTCGATGGCCCGGCCCAGGCAGTCCTGGACAAGTACGAATACGACAAGACGGGTAACCGGATCAGCTACACGGACTCGTTCGGTACGAAGGCCTATGCGTATCCGGCCAACAGCCATCGGCTGGACTCGGTGGCAGGCGAGAATCGCGCCTACGACGCAGTCGGCAACACGCTGTCCATCGGTGCGGCACGCGAGTTCGAGTACAACGATGCGGGCCGGATGAGTCGGGTGCGCAACGGTGGCGTGGTGGCCATGGAGTATGCGTACAACGGGCGAGGGGAGCAGGTCCGAAAGCACCTTGGAGCAGTAAGCGCCTACACGCTCTACGATGACTCAGGGCGGTGGCTTGGTGACTATGGAACTTCTGGCGCGATGTCGCAGCAGACTGTCTGGATGGACGACATGCCGGTAGGCGTCCTGGATGATGGGCAGCTGTACTACATCCAGCCCGATCATCTGGGGACGCCGCGCACGGTCGTTGATCCGGCGCGTAACGTCGCTGTCTGGACGTGGGACTCGAAGAGCGAAGTCTTTGGCAATACACCGCCGGAACAGGACGGCGATGGAGATGGGGTTCCGTTGGTGTTGAACATGCGGTTTCCGGGGCAGCGGTTCGATGCGGCCTCAGGTCTCAACTACAATTATCGCCGCGACTATGACGCTAGTATGGGGCGTTACTCGCAAAGTGATCCGATAGGGCTCAGTGGCGGTGTATCAACTTTCAACTATGTCTACGGGGCTCCACTATCCTTCTATGATCCCTATGGGCTGGCTGCTTGTCGCATTGTTTCGAAGCAAGAATGGTTGGGTTCAGCGTACGAGCGTAGTCTAATGGTGGGTGACTCCAAGAGGATATTCCCTATATGCACGACGACGCCGGGCTATCCATGGAGCCCCGGACCAATAGATTACGTTCCAGATCCAATTGAAATGTCTAGGCGCAAGTTTCCTTTTGGTCTTCCAATGCCAACTAACGTTTACTGCGGCTGGATATGGCGTGATCGTATGCGTCTTGAGCGTGTTCAGCGTTGGCGGCAACATCGTTTCGAAGTGTGCATTGATGATTGTGGAGTGAAAACATCGCGCCATCTCTCAGGAAGCTCGGTGGACGGTGAGGATGTTGAACTTATTAAGTATTTCAACAGCTATTGGCGGGATGATCAGATGTCTAAGGTGGGATCTTACTGATGGAAAAGTGTGCAGAGAAATTTGTCTTGTTGGTTGTTTCCGCCTTTATGCTCGGTTGCAGTCCTGAGTCAAATAGAAGTCTGGATCCTGTTGTCATCGCGGATGAGTTTGCCAAGTCTCCCACAAGCGCTTCGGTCGACTATCGTAAGAAGTGGGACGGCAATCAATTGACGGAGCTGGATCGGACAACGTTGGCTGGCGAACTACTTAGGGCAGATTCTCCGCGGGGCGCAGAGTATCTAGCTCAGATTCGAGCTTCGGCCCGTTCGGATGATCCGGAAATTGCTGCCGCAGCGGCGAACTCGCTGCGGAACGCTAACGACGATGAGAGTCTTGACATGCTAGAGGAGTTGTCAGCATCGCATAAGCCGCAAGTAGCACGAGCGGCGGCGCACTCATTTGGCTATAAGCGTCAGGAGATCGTGGGTGGCGAATTAGCTGGCCCTGACGCTACACGCGTTGAGCTTCGCCTCGGCCGCATTTGCTCCCGATCGCCATTGGTGGGTTATGTAAGGGAGCTGGTGTGCGATTAGCGCGTAGGATGGGTTGAGCGAAGCGATACCCATCATCGTGATGAAGGCGCCACATGCTCGATGGGTATCGCCTACGGCTCAACCCATCCTACAGAGTGAATCTTCACGGATTTCCTTGCTTCGCATGAAAGTACAGGGCCCGGAATTTCTTGGCTGTGTGCTTGTTGCGGGCGGTTTCATACGAGCCACTCAGAACTCCTGCCAACCCTCGCCATCTCCATCGACAAACACGGGTTCCGGTTTGCGTGCGGGCTGCTTGCGGACTGCGGTCTTCGGTGTCGCCACCGGCCGCGGTATAGCGGCGGCCACAGGGGCCTGGCGCACCGGGGCACGGGAGGCGGCCTGCAGCTTGAACACCGACACGCTCTGGGTCAGCGCACCGGCCTGTTCTTCCATCGAACGGGCGGCAGCAGTCGCTTCTTCGACCAGCGCAGCGTTCTGCTGGGTGGTTTCATCCATTTGCGTAATGGTCTGATTGACCTGCTCGATGCCGGCACTCTGTTCCTGAGAGGCCGCCGAGATCTCGGCCATGATGTCGGTCACGCGCTGCACCGAGGCCACGATCTCGCCCATCGTCGTGCCGGCCTGGTTCACCAGCGCCGAACCCTCGGCGACCTTGTCCACCGACGTTTCGATCAGACCCTTGATCTCCTTGGCCGCATTGGCGCTGCGCTGGGCAAGGGTGCGCACTTCGGAAGCGACCACCGCGAAGCCGCGACCCTGCTCACCGGCACGGGCGGCTTCCACCGCCGCGTTCAAGGCCAGGATGTTGGTCTGGAACGCGATACCGTCGATGACCGAGATGATCTCGGCGATCTTCTTCGACGACTGTTCGATGTCGGTCATCGTGGTGACCACGCGACCGACCACCTCACCGCCCTGGGAGGCGACACCGGCCGCGCCAATCGCCAACTGGTTGGCCTGGCGGGCGGACTCGGCGTTCTGGCGCACGGTGGAGGTCAGTTCCTCCATCGAGGCGGCGGTTTCTTCGAGATTGGCGGCCTGCTGTTCGGTGCGGCGCGACAGGTCGTTGTTGCCCGATGCGATTTCGCCGGCCGCGGTGTTGATGCTGGTGGCCGCCATCTGGATGCCGCCGACGATCTCGGTCAGCTGGCCAACGGTGGCATTGGCATCGTCGCGCATGGTGGCGAACACGCCATGGAAGTCGCCTTCCATCCGTGCGGTCAGGTCGCCCCGTGCGATGGCCTGCAACAGTTCGGAGACCTCGGCGAGGTTGCCGTCGGTGGTCTCCATCAACTGGTTGAGTCCCCCGATCATCTCGCGGAAATCGTGCTGGTACTTGCCCACGTCACCGCGCTGGCTGAAGTCGCCCGAGGCGGCGGCCAGCGCCAGGCGCTTGATCTCGCCATTGATGGCCGACAGGCTGGCCTTGGTGGCATCCATCGTCTGCGTCAGCACCGCCTTTTCGCCCGGCAAGCGGTCCATGTCCACCGACAAGTCACCGATGGCGTAGCGCTGCATCACCTCGACGAGCCGCATCTTCACCGCGATGTGAGAGGCGACCAGCGCATTGGTGTCGCGCACCATGCGGCCGTACTCGCCGGGGAACGCGCTGTCGTCGATGCGGTGGCTGATCTGGCCGTCGTCGTGGCGGCGCGTCATCTCGGTCTGTGCCTCGATCACCGACACGACCTGGGTCTGCACATGGCGCATGGCCGACAGCAGTTGGCCGACCTCGTCATGGCGTGAGGTGTCGATGCGAGTGTCCAGCTTGCCCGCGGCCACCTCCTCGGCGATGGCGACGGCGCCACGCAGCGGACGCGAGACCACGCGGCGCACGCCGAGCCAGGTCAGCGTCGCGATGACCGCCAGCGCCAGCAGCGACAGCAGCAGGATGATGACCGTCAATGCATGGCTGGAGGCCAGCACGGTGGAGCGGGGCTCCACGGCCACCAGCGCCCACTTCCAGGGGGTGAACTGTTTCACCGCGACCAGTGCGGGTACGGCCTCTTCGCCTGTCTTGGGTGCGATGTCGAGCACGGTGTGACCATGGTCCTGCGCCAGCAGCGCCTTCATCTCCGGCACGGAGTCGGCATCCACCACCGAGGAATACAGCGCGTCCTGGCTGGCGGGATGCGCGGCCAGCGTGCCGTGGTGCTCGCCTTCGGCGATATCCACCACGAAGAAATAGCCCGCTTCGCCCAGTGCCGTGTTGCGCAGCTTGTCCTTCAGCGCCGCGAGACCATCACCGTAGTTCTGGCCGACGAACAGGATGCCGATGGTGTTGCCTTCCGCATCCTGCAGTGGCTCGTAGTGGGTCATGTAGTCGCGGCCGAAGAGGCGCGCACGCCCGGTGTAGGGCTTGTCCTGGAGGATCAGCGCGTATGCCGGGTGCTTGTGGTCCAGCGCGGTGCCGATGACGCGTTCGTCCTCGGTGTTGCGCAGGGACGTGGTGGCACGGATGAAATCGTCGCCCTGGCGCACGAAGAGGGTCGCGACCACGTCGGTGGCTTCGGTGAAGCGGTCGACGGTGGTGAAGTCCAGGTTGATCGTCTGCGCACCGAAACGCAGCTCGGGAACCTCGAAGTCGCCGATCGGCGTGGTGCGTCCGGCATCGATCGACACATCACCGGAAGGCAGGGCTGCGCGGAAACTTCTGGCCATCCGCTGCGTGGCGTCGGTCAGGGTGCTGTCGTAGAGGGCGATGGATTCCAGCATCACCTGCGCGGCGACGTCGAGATCGGCCAGGGCACGCGCCTCGATGGCGCGGCTGGATTGCCGCTGCACGACGGCGGCGAGGAGGGTGAGGACGACGGCCACGGCGACGGTGACCTGGAGGGCGAGCTTGCTGCCGAGAGAAAGGCGCTTCAGTCGATTCATGGGGGCAGGGCGGGTTTGTGGTGGTAGCTGATCCGATATCGGCGTCACAGTTCGGTCATTGAGCCCCTGTGGGGATTTCCCCGACGAACGGTAAATGCGGATACCTGTGCGAACGGGGCAGCCCAGACAGGCACGGCCCGGAAAGTCCGGGCCGTGCGGGGTGCTTCAGTCGCGCGTTCCGATCCGCGATCAGAACTCCTGCCAGTCCCCATCGGCGAGTGCCGGTTCGGGCTTGCGGGCGACCGGCTTGCGGGCCACCGCCTTCGGTGGCGCTGCCGGCCGCGGTGCTGCGGCCGCCGCGATGGCCTGGCGGACCGGGGCACTGACGGTGGCATGCAGCTTGAACACCGACACGCTCTGGGTCAGCGCACCGGCCTGTTCTTCCATGGAACGCGCGGCAGCGGTGGCTTCTTCGACCAGTGCAGCGTTCTGCTGGGTGGTCTCGTCCATCTGGGTGATGGTCTGGTTGACCTGTTCGATGCCGGCGCTCTGTTCCTGCGAGGCGGCGGAGATCTCGGCCATGATGTCGGTCACGCGCTGCACGCTGGCGACGATCTCGCCCATCGTCGTGCCGGCTTGGTTCACCAGCGCCGAGCCGTCGGCCACGCGGTCCACCGAGTTCTCGATCAGACCCTTGATCTCCTTGGCGGCATTGGCCGAACGTTGGGCGAGGGTGCGCACTTCGGAAGCGACCACCGCGAAGCCGCGACCCTGTTCGCCCGCGCGTGCCGCTTCAACGGCGGCATTGAGCGCCAGGATGTTGGTCTGGAAGGCGATGCCGTCGATGACCGAAATGATCTCGGCGATCTTCTTCGACGACTGCTCGATGTCGCGCATCGTGGTGACCACCTGGCCGACCACATCGCCACCCAGCGAAGCCACGCCGGCGGCACCGATAGCCAACTGGTTGGCCTGGCGGGCGGACTCGGCGTTCTGGCGCACGGTGGAGGTCAGTTCCTCCATCGAGGCGGCGGTTTCTTCCAGGTTGGCGGCCTGCTGTTCGGTACGGCGCGACAGGTCGTTGTTTCCCGATGCAATTTCACCGGCGGCGGTATTGATGCTGGTGGCCGCCATCTGGATGCCGCCGACGATCTCGGTCAGCTGGGCGACGGTGGCGTTGGCATCGTCGCGCATGCTGGCGAACACGCCATGGAAGTCGCCTTCCATCCGTGCGGTCAGGTCGCCGCGTGCGATGGCCTGCAGCAGCTCGGACACGTCCGCCAGATTGCCGTCCGTGGTCTCCATCAGGCGGTTCAGGCCTTCCACCATGTCGCGGAAGTCGTACTGGTACTTCTCGGCGTCGCCGCGGTGGGTGAAATCGCCGGCCGCGGCGGCACTGGCCAGACGCTTGATCTCGCCGTTGATCGCGGACAGATTGGCCTTGCACATGTCCATCGCTTCGGTGATGACCACCTTCTCGCCCGGCAGGCGGTCCATGTCCACCGACAGGTCGCCCACGGCGTAGCGGCGCATCACGTCCACGGCGCGCATCTTCACGCCGATATGCTGTGCCACCAGCGCATTGGTGTCGCGCACCATGCGGCCGTATTCGCCGGGGAAATCGCCGTCGTCGATGCGGTAGCTGATCTGGCCGTCGTCGTGGCGGCGCGCCATCTCGCCCTGCGCGCCGATCACCGATACCACCTGCATCTGCATGCGCTGCATGGCGGACAGCAACTGGCCGACCTCATCCTTGCGCGACGTGTCGATTCGGCCGTCGAGCTTGCCGGCGGACACGTCGTTGGCGACGCGCACGGCTTCGTCGACCGGTTTGACGATGGCACGCGCGATGACCCAGCCCAGGCCGATCGCCAGCAGCGTCAGGCCGATCATGCCGGCGACGATGGCGCGCGCACTGGCGCGGTAGCCGGCGTCGGCATTGGCGATCTCTTCGTTCAGTACGTCGACGCTGTGCTCGTTGAGCGTCTTCAGCGCAGCGAACAGGTCGCGGCGGCGCGGACGCGACTTTTCGTCCGAGACGGACTGCGCAAGCACGTAGTCACCTGCTTCAAGCGCGGCATCGATTTCCTTGCGCGCGTCGAAATAGGCGGTCAGCTTCGTGGTGACGTCGGCATACAGCTGCTTCTCTTTGTCGTCGGTCGGCAGCGCCTCGAACAGCGCCTGCTGCTCTTCGACGATCTTCTTGCTGGCGGCCATGCGCTTGTTGTAGTCGATGATCGCGTCGGGTTCGTCCAGGCGAGTCAGCTGGGCGATCTCGAAGGTCCGGAATTCGCCCAGCTGCGAACGTACTTCGCCCATGTACTGGACGGACGGCATGTCGACGCCGCTGACGGCCTGCAGCTGTTCAACGCGCCGAGGCGCAGCAGCGAGAACACGCCCAGGATGACGGTCATCAGGGCGGTGAGGGCGAAAGCGACGGCCAGCTTCCGGCCGATGGACAGGTTCTGGAACCATTTCATGTGATGCATCTCCGGTTGAGCATGGAAGGCGTGCAGCCAGCCAGCGCCCACGGGTATGTGGACGTCGCGGTATCGATGAGGGGTTCCCCGTCCCGATCCGGCCTTGCCGGCGTTGCATCGTCTGCAGAGGAGGTAACGGCGGCCCTGGTGGCTTCTTTATGACCGTTCGGCGGGAAAGTAATCGTGTTTACCTGATTGCCGGCCTGCGTCGCGCGCGAACTGTGACGCGCGCGACGCGTCCGGCGTGGTGCGCGATCAGAAATGCATCTGTGCGCGCAGTTCGAACACGTCGGGGCTGGCGGAGAACGCGCCGCGCTCGGCATCCACCTTCACGTAGTTGGCCTGGAACTTGAAGTTCTGCGCGAGGTACCACGTGGCACCGAGCGTCCAGTTGTCTTCGCGGCCGCCGGCAATGCCGTCGCTGTCCAAGTCGATGCGGCTGTAGCGTGCAAGCAGTTCAAGCGCACCGTACTTGCCCTTCGGCTTCGGATTGCCGACGTTGCCGGCGCTGTAGGCGCGCGACTCGCCGGTCACCATCCAGCTGCCGAACACGTAGGCGCCATCCGCCGAATACGAAGGCAGGCCGAGCTCGCGCGTGGTCTTCTGGCGCAGGTATTCGCCCTGCAGCGACCACGCGCCATGGATCCACAGGGCTTCCAGGCCGTTGCGGTCGATGCGGTCCACGCGCGTCAGCGTGCCCGAGTCCACCAGTCGTACCGCCGTCAGTGCGGCTTCCGGCTTGGCGCGCCAGCGCGCGCTCGGGTAGACGGTCACGCCCAGTCCGTTGACTTCGCTGTCCGGTCGCTCCTGTGCGGCCGAGATGCCTAAGTGCAGCACGTTGCCGGCCTGCTTGAGGGGGGTCCATGCCACGCGCGCGGCGGCGGTGTCGCCCTTGTTGTTGCCCTGCAGGTCGGATTCGAAGAAGTAGCCGGCGTTGACGATGTAGGCCTCACGCTCGAAGGCCCAGTCGATGCCGGTGCGGCGCCCCTGGTAGAACGCCTGCGTGGGCAGCGAGGCTTCCACGAAGGCTGCGCTGCGCGTGGCGGTATTGCCTTCGAATCCCAGCGGCAGCTTCATCTGGCCGACGCGCAGCTTGCCTGCATCGTGCCCGAACAGCGCCTTGGTTTCGACGCGCAGGGCGACGTCGTTCCAGGTCTTGGCTTCGAAATCGAAGGTCGCGCCGAAGTCGTACACGCCCTTGCGCTTGAGCGTCACGCCGATCTCCTGCCGGCGCCAGGCGTCGTCATCTTCCAGCGCCGCGCCGTTGTAGCCGGTGCCCGAGAAGTGGTTGGCGTCGTACTGCAGGTTGCCGCCCAGGCTCAGCTCGGTGCCGTTGGCGAAGGTGATCTTCGGCGGCCAGGCGGTGGCGCGGGTGCCGGCGTCTTCGGCATGGGCGCTGGCATGGATGGCCATCAGGGCCAGGGCGAGGGTCGACACGTACTTCATGGATTTACCTGCTGGGTGTGGGCAAGCGCCCGCCTGCCGCGACCAGTCTACGGTCGCGTCCGGTGACGGCGCATTCGTAAAAAAGTGGAGCGGCGGCGTCAGGCCGCCTGCAGCGTCTTGCGTGCGCGCACCAGTCCGCCGACATCGACGATCAGGGCCACGCGGCCGTCACCGAGGATGGTGGCGCCGGAAATGCCGTCGATGCGGCGGTAGTTGTTTTCGATGTTCTTGACCACGACCTGCTGCTGGCCGATCAGCTCGTCCACTTCCAGCGCCAGCTTCTGGCCGTCGGCTTCCACCACGACCACCAGCGGATCTTCCGCCTCGCTCTGGCCGTAGCGGTAGTAGTCGTTCAACGACACGATGGGCAGGTATTCGCCGCGCACGCGCAGCACGCGGCCGTCGCCGGCCACCGTACGCACGTCCTCGGCCTGCGGCTGCAGGGCCTCGAGCACGTAGCCGAGCGGCAGGATCAGGGTTTCCTCGCCGACCGACACGCCCATGCCGTCCAGGATGGCCAGGGTCAGCGGCAGCCGGATGACCACGCGCGTGCCGCTGCCGGACGCGCTTTCCAGTTGCACTTCGCCACCCAGTGCCTGGATGTTGCGGCGGACCACGTCCATGCCCACGCCACGACCGGAGAGATCGGTCACGGCTTCGGCGGTGGAGAAGCCCGGCTGGAAGATTAGGTCCCAGACCTGCGAATCGCTGGGATTCTCCGGCACGGCCAGGCCGCGCTCGGCGGCCTTGGCCAGGATGCGCTCGCGATTCAGGCCGCGGCCGTCGTCGCTGACTTCGATGACGATGTGGCCGCCCTGGTGCGAAGCGGCGAGGGTGATCGTGCCGGTTTCGTCCTTGCCCGCCTCGCGGCGCGCATCGGGCAGTTCGAGGCCATGGTCGATGGAGTTGCGGACCAGGTGCACCAGCGGATCGGCGATGCGTTCGATCAGGCCCTTGTCCAGTTCGGTGCCTTCGCCGATGGTGCGCAGGCGCACCTGCTTGCCGAGGCGTGCGGACAGGTCGCGGACCAGGCGCGGGAAGCGGCGGAACACGGCATCCACCGGCAGCATGCGCACGCCGATGACGGCTTCCTGCAGGTCGCGCGTATTGCGTTCCAGCAGGTCCAGACCGGCGAACAGGCGCTCGCACTGGGCCTGGTCGAGCAGGCCGGAGACCTGCTTCAGCATGGCCTGGGTGATGACGAGTTCGCCGACGAGATTGATCAGGCCGTCGATCTTGTCGACGCTGACGCGGATGGAGGTTTCTGCGGTGTCGTTGGCGGCGGGCGCGGCGCCTGCCGGTGCCTGCGCACCGCTGGCGGTAACCGGGGCGACCGGCTGCGCAGCCACGGCCACGGCGTCCACCGGCACCGCATCGCGCTGCATCGGCTGGATGTCGAGTTCGCAGTCGTCCACGACCCAGGCGAACACGTCGTCGACGGCGCTGCGCGGCACCTTGCCGATCAGGCCCAGGTCCCATGCGAGATAGGCTTCCAGCGGATCGATCTGCTCGAAGCCCGGCAGGCGTTCCATCCGGCACGCGATCTCGAGCGGACCGAGGTGTTCCAGTTCGCGCAGGATGCGCAGCGGATCATTGCCGCTCATGAACAGCGACGGCGCGGGGGTGAAGCCGATCTTCCAGCCTTCCGGCGTTTCGTCGGCCTTGGCGGCGGCGGGCGTGGCGGCAGGCGCATCCTGGCCGGACAGGACGGCGTTGAGCCGGTCCTTCATGGCCTGCACGGCGGCGGGGTCGGCCGGAGTGCCGTGTTCGGCCTCGGCCAGCAGGGCACGCAGCACGTCCACCGAGGCCAGCATCGCGTCGACCGCCGGCGGGCTGACGGCGCGCTGGCCGGCGCGCAGTTCGTCCAGCAGGGTTTCCAGTACATGGGTCATGCCGGCGATGGCGTCGAAGCCGAACGTCGCCGAACCACCCTTGATGGAATGCGCCGCACGGAAGATGGAATTGATCAGGTCGCCGTCGCGGCTGCCCTGTTCCAGCGACAGCAGGCCGGCTTCCATGGCTTCCAGCCCTTCGCGGCTTTCCTCGAAGAACGTGGCGTGGAAGCGCTGCATGTCCATGTTCATTGCGGTGGAGCCCTGTGGCGGTATGCGAAGTGGGGAGGAAGTGCGGGGCTCAGCCCAGGACTTTCTGGACGGTGGCGACCAGCTGTTCCGGATTGAACGGCTTGACCAGCCAGCCGGTGGCACCGGCGGCCTTGCCTTCGGCCTTCTTGTCGGCGGCCGATTCGGTGGTCAGCATCAGCATGGGCGTGAACTTGTAGTCGGGGATGCCGCGCAGGGCGCGGATCAGCGAGATGCCGTCCATGTTGGGCATGTTGACGTCGGTGACCACCGCGTTGAACTTCTGCCCCTGCGCACGTCCCAGCGCGACCTGGCCATCTTCGGCTTCATCCACCGAATAACCCGCCGAAGTCAGGGCGAAAGCGACCATCTGTCGCATCGAGGCCGAATCGTCCACTACCAGAATGCGTGCGCTCATGCGGCGTTCTCCACTTGTTGCATGTTGTTTTCGTTGTTGGTGGTCGCCAGGCCAAGCTGCGGCGCGAGGCCGAGCAGGCGTGCCGCGTCGCGGAAGCTCTGGCTGACCGCGCTGAAGTCGGTGGCCAGCCCGGCCTGCTCGCGCTGGCGCACGAAGCTGCACAGCACCTGCAGGCTGGCGGTGTGCACGCGCTGCACCGTGCCGGCGTCCAGCACCAGCGGGCCAGGCTGTGCGACATGCATGGCCAGGTGTTGCTTGAGGTCGGTGGCGGCCTCGATGCCGAGGTCATCACCCAGGGGCACTGCGCTCATCGTGTCTCCGGAAGGGCGGCTCTAGTGGGGTATCGGCGCACGCGGGCCACTCTTGAGCGTCCGGTGTGAATATGTGATGCGCGTCGACCTGCCATCGCCATGGCCTAGGTGAGCAGCTGCGAGGCATCCAGCAGGATCACCGCGCGTTCGTTCAGGCGCGCCACGCCGCGGAACAGCGGATTGGCGATGCGGCCGACGCGGGCGTTGTCCGGGGATTCGATCTGGTTGTCGGTCAGGTTGGCGACGTCCTCCACCGCGCTGACGCGCAGGCCGAGGGTCTCGCCATGTTCCTCGAGCACCACGATGCGCGTGGCGGCATCGGTGTCGATCGCATTGCGGCCCAGGTACAGGCCCATGTCGATGACCGGCACCACCTGCCCGCGCAGGTTCATCACGCCCAGCATGTGCGGCGCGGCACCACGCAGGGGCAGCAGGGTCGCGGGGCGCACGACCTCCTGCACCTTCAGCAGTTCCAGCGCGTAATGCTGCTGGTCGCAGCGCAGCCGCAGCCAGCGGGTCTTGCGTTCGGTCGCGCGGCGGCGCTCGCCGGTATCGGGCAATGCCTCCTGCAGGTAGGGCTTGCTCGGCAGCGGCGGCAGCGCGCGCGGCGCCTGCACGGGGCGTGCAGCGGGTGCAGCGACCGGAGCGGCGACCGGCGCGGCTTCGGAAACCCGCGCGGTGGGCGCCGCGCTTCCGTGCAGGTCGTCCAGCAGGGCCTCGAACTCGTCGTCGCTGATCATGTCGCTGGCGCTGCCTGCGCGCGCAGGTGCGACGGCGAGCGCAGGCGCGGGCGGGGCGGTGACGACGGGTTCGCTGGGGGGGCTGGTTACGGCGGTGGGCGCGCCGCTGCCGTGCAACTGGTCCAGCAGCGCTTCGAATTCGTCGTCGCCGATCATGTCGGCGTCGCTGCCTGCACGTACCGGTGCGATCGCCAGCGCAGGGGGAGCTTTGAGGTTCGCGGCGGGCGGTGCCGGTGTGTCGGCCGCATCGGGCGATGTCCCGGTGGCGGCTGTTTCCGCGGCGACCGCGGTCAGGGACGGGGCGGCAGCGGTCGCCGTGCCCACGTCGCCCAGCAGGTCGTGCAGGTAGTCGTCGAGGACGGCGGGCGTGGTCATGCGGCTTGCTCGGTGGCGCGTGCTTCCGTCAGCAACAGCCAGTCCAGGGCGCGGCGGTACGCCGACAGGCCGCGGCCGGGATACTGCGCGGCGGGGCTGGAACGGGTCAGTGCATCGACGCTGCAGATGCGCGTGTCATTGGGGATGGCGTCGTTCCAGACGCGTCCGCCGTACTCGTCCTGCATCGCCTTCAACGTCTCGGCACCGGTGCGGGTGCGCTTGTCGTAAAGCGTGGGCAGGATCGAGACCGGCAGTTCGCGATGGCGCGAGCGCTGGATCATGTCGGCGGTGCGGCACATGCCTTTCAGGCCGTGCAGAGCCAGCGGTTCGGTCTGGGTCGGAATGATGACGTGGTCGGCGGCAGCCAGTGCATTGACCATCAGCAGGCCCAGCGTGGGCGGGCAGTCGAACAGCACGTGGTCCCAGGCTTGGCCGCCGCGCGCGAGCGCATTGGACAGGGCCAGGCCCAGGCCTGGCTGGGTGGCGCTGCGGCGCTCCAGCGTGGCCAGCGGTGTCTGTGCCGGAACGAAGGCGAGGTTCTCGATCTCGGTGGCGCGCGCCACGCTGGCGAGCAGCGGCGGCTGCTCGTCGAACAGGTCCAGCACGCCGGCAGGCTGCGGCTCGGCGGGCACGCCGAACGCGCGCGTCAGCGACGCATGCGGATCCAGGTCGACCAGCAGCACGCGACGGCCACGCATGGCCAGGGCGCGCCCGAGGGCGAGGGTGGTGGTGGTCTTGCCGACGCCGCCTTTCTGGTTGGCGATTGCCCACACGCGCATCACTGGACTCCTTCATGGACCTGGGGCGCCGGCGGCGCTCCGGGCATGGGCGACGCGGCGTGGGTCGGCAGCGACGGCAGTGCGATCACTGACGGCGCTTCGACGGCCTGTTCCTGGGCATGCAAGTTCGGTGCCGGGCCGGCCGGGCTGGCCAGGATGATCAGCAGCACGCGGCGGTTGGCGTTGCGGCCTTCGAGGGTGGCGTTGTCGCCGATCGGCCGGAACTCGCCGTAGCCGATCATCGCCAGCCGCTCCGGCGGAATTCCGTCGCGGACGAACAGGTGCACCACGCTCGCCGCACGGGCCGAAGACAGTTCCCAGTTGGACGGGAACTGCGCGGTGCGGATCGGGCGGTCGTCGGTATAGCCTTCCACGCGCACCGAGTTGGGTACGTTGCCCAGCACTTCCGCCAGCTTGCCGACGGTCTGCTGCGCCTGCGGATCCAGCGCCGCCGAGCCGGTGGCGAACAGGATGTCGCTGTTGATCTGCACTTCCAGCCACAACTCGGAGCGCTTGATGACCACCAGCTTCTCGTCGATCAGCGGCGCCAGCGCGCGCTCCAGGTCATCGGCGATGCGCTTGAGCTCGCCCTGCGCGCTCTGCAGGCCCTTGGCGTCCAGCGAGAGGTTCATCTGCGAGGCCATCGCCGCCAGCAGGGTGACGTTGGGCGAAGGCGAGGGCGCGGAGGGTCCCTGTTTGGCACCGGACTTGATCGGCGAGGGCCGGTCGAAGTCGGCACCCTGCAACTGGTGGTTGCCCACCTGCACCGGGTTGATCGTGCGCGGGGCGCCGCCGAAGGCGGCCGTGAGCGCATCGGCCATCACGCGGTACTTGCCCTCGTTGATGGTGGAGATGGCGTACATCACCACGAAGAAGGCCAGCAGCAGCGTCATCAGGTCGGCGTAGGGGATCGCCCAGGCCTCGTGGTTCGCATGCTCCTCGTGTTTCTTCCTGCGCGCCATCGCCGTCGTTCCGCAGGGGTCAGTTCAGGAAGCCGGCCAACTTGGCCTCGATGTTGCGCGGGTTCTCGCCCTGCGCGATCGCGATCAGTCCTTCGATGATCATTTCCTGTTCGCGGCTGCGCCCGCCGATCACGCTCTTGAGCTTGCTGGCGATGGGCAGGAAGAACAGGTTGGCCGAGGCGATGCCGTAGATCGTCGCGGTGAACGCGGCGGCGATGCCATGGCCCAGCTTGCTGGGGTCGGCAAGGTTCTTCATCACCGCGATCAGGCCGAACACGGCGCCGATGATGCCCAGGGTGGGGGCGTAGATGCCCATGGCCTCGAAGACCTTGGCGGCCGCGAGATCCTGGTGTTCCTGGCCGTTGAGGTCGATCTCCATCATGTGGCGGATCGATTCGGGCTCCACGCCGTCCACCAGCATCTGCAGGCCCTTCTTCAGGAACGGGTCGTCCTGCTGGTTGACCAGCGGCTCCAGCCCCAGCAGGCCCTGCTTGCGGGCGATGTTGCTCCAGTCGACGATCTCGGCGATCAGCGCATCGCCATCGGTGCCCGGTGGCCGGATCACCCAGCGCACGATGGACAGCGCGCGCTTGAATACCGGCGGCGGCGTATGCACCAGGATCGCGGCGATGGTGCCCAGGATCACGATGACGAAGGCCGCCGACGACCACAGCGAGGACAGGCCCGCGCCCTTGAGGATGCTGCCGCCTACCAGGGCGACCAGCGCCAGGATGAGTCCGATGAGGCTGAAGATGTCCATGTGCAGATCTATCGGCCCGGTTCAGGTGGACTTGAGTCGTGAGTCCTGTAGGAGCGACGCAAGTCGCGACCGTGATCACACAGACACCGGGTTGTCATGCCGCGCGTGATCTGGAATCGCGAGCTGTCGCCTGGCGGTTGCAGCAGCGACGTTATTTGCGACCGGGTCACACCGCCATCCAGGCGTCATGTTGTGCAGGGCGTGCGGTCGCGACTTGCGTCGCTCCTACAGGGAGCACGATGCGTCACGCCGTCGCGCGCAGGCCGTCCACGTCCAGGATCAGCGCCATGCGGCCGTCGCCGATCAGGGTGGCGCCTGCGTAGCCGGGCAGGCCGCGCACGGCGCGTGGCAGGGGCTTGATGACGACTTCTTCGCGGCCGCGCACCTGGTCGACGATCAGGCCGAAGCGTTGTTCGCCCATCTGCAGCACCACGATGGTGAGCAGGGGCGTCATCACCGGGTCCACCTGCAGCCAGTGGCGCAGGTCGACCAGGGGCAGGGTATGGCTCTGGCGGTCCAGCACGGCCTGGCCATCGAACCAGCGCAGGCTTTCGGACGGTGCGTGCAGCACTTCCATCACGCGCGCGAGCGGCAGTGCATAGACGGGGTCGCCGGCCTGCACCAGCAGGGTGGGCAGGATCGCCAGGGTCAGCGGCACGCGGATGACGAAACGGCTGCCGCGCCCGATGTCGGAATGGATGGTGATCTGCCCGCTGAGTTCGCGGATGCGCGATTGCACCACGTCCATGCCCACGCCGCGGCCTGAGATGTCGGTGACCTCGGCCTTGGTGGAGAAGCCGGGCAGGAAGACCAGCTGCAGGCATTCGTCGTGGGTCAGGCGCGCGGCGGCTTCGGGATCGATCAGGCCCTTTTCCAGCGCCTTGGCGCGCAGGCGTTCGGGATCGATGCCGGCGCCGTCGTCGCGGATTTCGATGGTGACGAAGTCGCCTTCCTGCTGCGCCGACAGGCGTACGTGGCCGGCACGCGGCTTGCTGCAGGCTTCGCGCAGGCTGGGCACTTCGACACCGTGGTCGATGGCGTTGCGGACCAGGTGCACCAGCGGATCGGCCAGCGCTTCCACCAGGTTGCGGTCCAGCTCCGTCTCGGCGCCGACCAGTTCCAGGTCCACTTCCTTCTGCAACTGGCGGGCAACGTCGCGCGCGACCTTGGGAAAGCGCGAGAACACCTTGCCCACCGGCTGCATGCGCGTACGCATCACCGCCGTCTGCAGGCGCGCGGTGGCGATGTCGAGGCTGCTGACGGCGCGGTCCAGTTCTTCGTCGCGGATGCGCGCGCGCAATGTCTTCAGGCGGTTGCGCGACAGCACCAGTTCGCCCACCAGGTTGACGATGGCGTCCAGCCGCTTGGTGTCCACGCGGATGGTCTGTTCGGTTTCGCCACCGGTTTTCGCGGCCGGCTTCGGTGCGGCCGGTTTCGCAGGCGAAGGTGCCGGTCGCGCGACGGGTGCGGGCGCAGCGGCGCGGGTGGGTGCGCCATCGCCGTGCAACTGGTCCAGCAAGGCCTCGAACTCGTCGTCGCTGATCAGGTCCGCGCCGGCCGCAGCGGGCGCGGCGCTTGTCGCGGCGGTGGGTTTCGGCGCGGCGGGTGCGGCATCCCCCCGGGTATCGAACTGGTCGATCAGCATCTGCGGGGCGTGCGGCGGGTCTTCGCCGGCACCGATCGCATCCAGCATCTGTTGCAGCCAGTCCAGCGATTGCTGGGCGGCATCGAAGTGTTGCGGTTCCAGCGTCGCCTGGCCGGCGCGCACCAGGCCCAGCGTCTCTTCGGCCGCATGGCACAGGTTGACCATCGGCTGGATGCCGAGGAAGCCGGCGCCGCCCTTCAGGGTGTGGAAGCCGCGGAATACCGCGTTCAGCTGCTCGCTGTCGGAGGGGTCCTGTTCCAGCGTGACCAGTTGCTCGCCCAGCCGGTCGAGGATTTCCTGCGCTTCGATCAGGAAGTCGGCGGCGATTTCAGGGGTGACGGCGGACATGGGCGGGGCAGGTACCGGGACGGGTGATCAGCGGGAGGAGTCGAGCAGGTGCAGGGCGTGCGCGTGGCGACGCCGCAGGAAGCGGCCGACCAGGACATCGCAGACCAGCAGCGATCCCACGAACAGCAGGACGAGGGGATGGCAGGAACGGCGGGCGGAAGCGTCGGGCATGGCAGGTCTCCGGTTCCGCTGCGCGTTCGCGGGTGCCTACAGCCCCAGTCCGGAGAGCAGGTCGTCTGCGTCGTTCTGTGAAAACGCGTTGCGGTCCAGACCAGCAACGGCCGGACCGGCCAGATCTGAAGGGTTCTTCTTCTCCGGCGGCGGCAGGCCCAGCGCGCCGAAGCCCTCGTGCACGCGACGGACGATGCCCGCGACGCGACGGATGATCTGGCCGGTGAGGTCCTGGTAGCTCTGCGCCAGGGCCATCTCCGACAGCCCCTTGCCGATGCTGTCCACCAGCGCCGCCTGCTCGGGCGACAGCGCGGTGCCCTTCAGTTGGGTGGCGTAGCCACGGCACTGTTCGGCCAGGTCCAGCGTGGCGTGGCTGGCCTGTTCGGTCATTTCCACCACATGGTCCAGGCGCGCGCAGGCGTCGTCCAGCTCGCCCGGTCCGGTGGGTGGCAGTTCGCCCAGCGTCTGCGCCAGCTCGCGCGCCAGGCGGCCCAGGCCCTGCATCATCGGCTGCGTGCGCCAGGCGGCGATGGCATCCAGTTCGCGACGCCAGCCGGCTTCGTCGCCCTGTTCCAGGGCATCCAGCGCGTGCTGCAGTTTTTCCACCAGCGCGGCGCGTGCGCCGGCGACATCGGCCACGGCGCTCATCAGGCAGCGGCTCCCAGGCGTTCGAAGATCTTGCCCAGCTTCTCTTCCAGCGTCTGCGCGGTGAACGGCTTGATGATGTAGCCGTTCACGCCGTTCTGCGCCGCCTCGATGATCTGCTCGCGCTTGGCCTCGGCGGTGACCATCAGCACCGGCAGGGTCTTGTAGCGGTCGTCGGCGCGGATGGCCTTCAGCAGCTCGATGCCGGTCATGCCGGGCATGTTCCAGTCGGTGACCACGAACTCGAAGCTGCCCTGGGACAGTGCGGTCAACGCGCTGTTGCCGTCTTCGGCCTCGGCGGTATTGGTATAGCCCAGGTCATTGAGCAGATTCTTGATGATGCGGCGCATGGTGGAAAAGTCGTCCACGATGAGGATGCGCATGTTCTTGTTGGCGGTCACATCGAACTCCAGTAAAGCGTGCCCGGTCAGGGGCGACGGCAAGGCAGGGGCTGCACGCGGCGGCCTACCGGAGCCTTATCGGCAGGCCGTGGGGATTCTTCAGTCGTTGTCTTCCAGGCCGGCGTCGGCCTTCTCGAACACCTGCAGGCGTCCGCGCAGCCGCACCATGGCCTGGCCGTGGATCTGGCAGACGCGCGACTCGCTGACGCCGAGGACGGCGCCGATCTCCTTCAGGTTGAGCTCCTGCTCGTAGTACATGGACAGCACCAGCTGCTCCCGTTCGGGCAGGTGGCCGATGGCCTTGACCAGTTGCTGGCGGAACTCGCTGCGCTCCAGGTGCTGCTGCGGCGAGGGGCCGCCGGTACGCGCGGTGTTGGGTTCGCCATGGTCGTCGATGTGCGATTCCAGGCTCAGCACCTGGCCACGCGCGGCATCTTCCATCAGGCGCAGGTACTCGGGCAGCGGCATTTCCATCGCACTCGCCACTTCGGTGGCGATGGCGGCACGGCCGGTGCGCTGTTCGATCTCGCGCACGGTGGCGGCCGCCTGGCGGGCGCGACGGTGGACCGAGCGCGGTACCCAGTCGCCGCGGCGGATCTCGTCGATCATCGACCCGCGGATGCGGATGGAGGCGTAGGTCTCGAACGAGGCGCCCTGCTCGGCATCGTAGCTGCGCGAGGCTTCCAGCAGGCCGATCATGCCGGCCTGCACCAGGTCGTCGATCTCCACGCTGGCCGGCAGGCGCGCGGCCAGGTGATGGGCGATGCGGCGGACCAGGTCGGCGTGCTGGGTGACGAAATCGTTCGCACTGCTGCGCTGTACGGCGCGGTATTGGGCGGCGGCGGTGTTCATGCGGCGACTCCCCGCTGGATCAGGCGTTCGACGAAGAACTCGACGTTGCCGCGCGCTCCCAGAGGCGGCTGCCAGCGTGCCGTCATGCGCGCGATCTCGGCGATGGCGCGGGCCGACGGGCTGCCCGGATAGGCTTTCACGACGGGCTGCTGGCGCTGCACCGCACGGCGCAGCCAGTCGTCCTGCGGCACCGCGCCGAGGTAGTGCAGGGCGACATCGCCGAGGAAACGCTCGCAGACGCGGGCGAGTTTTTCATACAGCTTCCGGCCCTCGTTGGGGTCGCGGACCATATTGGCGATGACGTGCACGCGGTCCAGGCCGCGCTCGCGCGCCAGCACCTTGATCAGCGCGTAGGCGTCGGTGATCGAGGCCGGCTCGTCGCAGACCACCACCACGGTGTCCTGCGCGGCCTGGCAGAAGGTCAGCACGCTGTCGGTGATGCCGGCGGCGGTGTCGACCACCATGAAATCCAGCGCCCGCTGCAGTTCGGAGAACACGTTGACCAGGCCCACGTGCTCGGCCGGCGCCAGTTCGGCCATGTGGCGGAAACCCGACGAGGCGGGAACCACCAGCACGCCCTCGGGGCCTTCCAGCAGTACGTCTTCCAGTCCGCAACGTCCTGCGACCAGGTCGGCGAGGGTGAACTTCGGCGACAACCCGAGCAGCACGTCCACGTTGGCCAGGCCCAGGTCGGCGTCCATCAGCAGCGTGCGCTTGCCCATTTCGGCCAGCGACACGGCCAGGTTGACCGACACGTTGGTCTTGCCCACGCCGCCCTTGCCACCGGTGATGGCGATGACGCGCACGGGATGGAATGCGCCGGCGGCCGGCGGCGTGCTGCGGGGATTGGTCTGCAGCAGGTGGTCAGGCGACATGGGTGGCCTCGGTCGAGCAGGGTTCGTCGGCTTCGCGGCGCAGCTGGTCCAGCCGCAGCACGAGGTGGGCGCTGTTGGCGCGGTGGAGATCGTGGGGAACGCGCTGGCCGTCGGTTACCCAGGTCATCGGCAGCTGGTGGTCCACGACCACCGACAGGGCGCTGCCCAGGCGGCCTGTCTCGTCCAGCTTGGTCAGCACCACGCCTTGCGGCTGCACGCTGCTGAAGCGGCGGACGACCTCGTCCAGGTCGGAGAAGTGCGAGTTGGCCGGCAGGCACAGCAGGGTCTTCACCTGGCCCGATGCGCGCAGCCAGTTGAGCTGGCCCACCAGGTTGCGGTCGCGCTGGCCCAGGCCGGCGGTATCGATCAGTACCAGCTTGTAGTCGCGCAGGCGCTCCAGCAGCAGTGCGAGGGCCTGCGCGCTGTCGGCCTCGTGCACGGCGATGCCGAGCTGGCGGCCGTAGCCGTGCAGTTGCTCGCGACCGCCGACCCGCACGGTGTCGGTGGTGATCAGCGCCACGTCGCGTGCGTTGTAGCGCTGCGCGAAGCAGGCGGCGAGCTTGGCGATGGTGGTGGTCTTGCCCGCGCCGGTGGGGCCCACCAGCGCGATGACGCCGCCGGTTTCCAGCAGGTCGGTGTCGACCACCGGCAGCTTCTTCGACAGCAGGCCCAGCATCAGGCCACGGCCGCGGTGCAATTCGGTGTCGGCGGGAATCTGCAGGGCGATGTCGCGGGTGATGCCGGCGTCGAAGCCGTAGTCTTCCATCAGTTCCATCGCCTGCATCCGCACCGGCGAACCGCGCAGGCGTTCGTCGGTGAGGCGGTGCATCTCGCGCTCGATCATCTCGCGCATGGCGGACAGTTCGCCGCGCATCTGCACCAGCTGCTCGTCGCTCTCGCGGGCGTGCGTGGCGTTGTCGGTGACGACGGTCAGCGTCGGTACGGTGACGGCAGCGGGCGCCGGTACCGGTGCGATCACCGGTGCACGCGTGGCGTGCAGCGCGACGACCGGCGCAGGCTCGGGTTCCGGCAGCGACACCGGCGGCGCGATCGAGGGCAGCAGCGCATCCAGGTCGAGCGTGTCATCGGCGTCGGCGCGCGGCGCGGGCTGACGGCGCGGCGGTGCAGCGGGTTCGCTCGCGGCGACCGGCTCGTTGGCGGGAGCGGCCGGCAGGCAGGCGGCCAGCTTGGCGGCGAAGGATTCGGGTTCGATCAGCAGCGGCGCGATGTCGCGGACGACCGGCGCCGGAATCTCGCCGGTGATCGGCGCGGGCGTGGCGGCCACCGGCGCGCGTGGCGCTGCGACGGGTGCTGCCGGCGGTGCGATCGACGCAGGTGCGGCGACGGCCGGCTTGGCGGTCCCGGCACGCGGTGCAGCGGGGACGGCCGGCTGGCGGCGGGCGAAGTAGCTGGCGGCGGCTTCGGCCGGTGACAGGGCCGGAGCGTTCGCGGTCGGTGCCTGCGGCGCCGGGTCGAGCAGCGGATGCAGCGGCGCAGGGGGCGTGGCCGGGCGCATCGCTTCCAGCGTGCGCTGCACCAGCGCTTCGTCGTAATTGCTGGCAGCAACGATCTCGATGCCATCCTCGGTCACCCGGTTGGACAGGATCACCGCGTCCGGGCCGTGTTCCTGCCGGACCATCGCGAAGGCGGTGCGCATGTCGGGGGCGACGAAGCGTTTGATTTTCATGGCGTGCTATCCGGTTCGATGTCGCGTCGGGTTCTGCTGCTTCCGGTCTCAGCTGATCGTGCCGACCAGCTTCAACCGCTTGTCCTCGGGAACCTCGCTGTAGGCCAGCACCGACAGCGAGGGGACGCTGTGGCGGACCAGGCGGGCGAGGGCGGCGCGGACCGAACCCGGTACCAGCACCACCGCAGGCTCGCTGCGGGCTTCCTGCTTGTTCACCACGTCGGCGAGGCTCTGGTGCAGGCGTTCCGCCAGTCCCGGTTCCAGCGCCGCGCCGGTTCCCTGGGTACTGTCCTGCAAGACGCGTTCCAGATTCGGCGCCAAGGTATAGACGGGCAGTTCCGGCGCCATGCCGGAGATTTCCTGCACGATGAACCGGCCCAGCGAGGTGCGTACCGCAGCGGTCAGTGCGGCCGGATCGGCGTTCTGCGGGGCGAACTCGACCAGCGCCTCGACGATGCGGCGCAGCTGGCGGATCGGCACGCGCTCGATCAGCAGGTTCTGCAGCACGCGCACCACCGTGGCCAGCGGCAGCGCCTTCGGGGTGAGGTCCTCGACCAGCTTCGGCGCGCTGCGGCCCAGCTGGGACAGCAGCTGCTGCACTTCCTCGTGGCCCAGCAGCTCCGGCGCGTGTTCGCGTACCAGATGCGAGAGGTGGGTGGCCATCACGGTGGCCGGATCGACCACCGTATAGCCCAGCGATTCGGCGGTGGCTTTCTGGTGCGACTGGATCCACACCGCGTCCAGCCCGAACGCCGGGTCCTTGCCGGGGATGCCGTCGATGGCGCCGAACGCGCCGCCCGGATCGAGGGCCAGCTCGCGGTCGGGATGGATCTCGGCCGACGCCACCGGCACGCCATGCACCAGCAGGCGGTAGCCGTTGGACGGCAGTTCGAGGTTGTCGCGGATGTGTACCGGCGGCACCAGGAAGCCGAGGTCCTGGGTCAGCTTGCGGCGCACGGCCTTGATCCGCGACATCAGTTCGCCGCCCTGGTTCTTGTCGACCAGCGGGATCAGCCGGTAGCCGACTTCCAGGCCAAGTGGGTCGACCGGGCGCAGCTCGTCCCAGGTCAGTTCGGCATTGCGGTCGGGGGCTCCGGGTGCAGGCAGGGCCGCCAGGTCGCCGGCAGCGGCCTCGGGGCTTTCCTGGGTCCGCTTCCACATTTTCCAGGCCAGGTAGCCCAGGCCGGCCGCGAGCGTCAAAAAGGCGACGTTGGGCATGCCGGGCACCAGCCCGACCAGGCCCAGTACGCCCGCCGACACCGCCAGCGCCTTGTGCTGGCCGAAGGCCTGGCCCATCACCGCCTGGCCCATGTCCTGCGAGCGCGAGGCGCGCGTCACCAGCATGGCGACCGAAGACGACACCAGCAACGCAGGCAGCTGCGCGACCAGGCCGTCGCCGATCGACAGCAGGGTGTAGGTGGAGGCCGCGTCCGCCGCCGCCATGCCGTGCTGGAACATGCCCACGGCAAAGCCGCCGACCAGGTTGATGAACAGGATCAGGATGCCGGCGATGGCGTCGCCGCGGATGAACTTGTTGGCACCGTCCATCGCGCCGTAGAAATCGGCTTCCTCGCGCACTTCCTCGCGGCGGGCCTTGGCTTCCTCGCGGGTCAGGATGCCGGCATTGAGGTCGGCGTCGATGGCCATCTGCTTGCCGGGCATCGCGTCCAGGATGAAGCGCGCCGACACTTCCGAGATGCGCCCCGCGCCCTTGGTGATCACCACGAAGTTGATGATGGTCAGGATGGCGAACACGACGATGCCGACCGCGTAGTTGCCGCCCACCACGAATTCGCCGAACGCGGCGATGACCTTGCCTGCGGCGTCATGGCCGTTCTGGCCATTGAGCAGGATCACGCGGGTGGACGCCACGTTCAGCGCCAGCCGCAGCATCGTGGTCATCAGCAGGATGATCGGGAAGATGGTGAAGTCGAGTGGCCGCTTCACGTACACCACGGCCAGCAGCACCACCAGCGAGATGGCGATGTTGAAGCTGAAGAGCGCATCCAGCACCGGCGGTGCCAGCGGCACCACGATCATGGCCAGCAGTGCCAGCACGACCAGGGGTGCGCCGAGGCCGTTCTTCAGCATCTCCATCCAGCGCATGCCGCCGACGGGTTGCGCACTCATGCCTTGCCCCCGTGCTCATCCACGTCCACCGCGGGCAGGTCGGGCAGCGGGGCCTCGCCCACGCGCCAGGCACGCAGCTGGTACACGTAGGACAGGATCTGGGCGACGGCGGCGTAGAGTCTCACGGGGATTTCCCGGCCAAGTTGACCTTCGCGATACAAGGCGCGTGCCAAAGGGGGCGCCGAGACGATGGCGATGCGGTGGGCATCGGCCACTTCGCGGATCCGCATGGCCAGTTCGTCCACGCCCTTGGCGACCACCGTGGGTGCGCCCATCTGACCGGCCTGGTATTTCAGCGCCACCGCGTAATGGGTCGGATTGACCACGATCACGTCGGCGGTGGGCACGTCTTCCATCATCCGGCGCTGCGACAGCTGGTGCTGCATCTGGCGGATGCGGCCCTTGACCTCGGGGCTGCCCTCGCTTTCCTTCATCTCTTCGCGGAGTTGCTGGCGCGTCATCTTCAGTTTCCGCAGCCAGTTCCATTTCTGGTACGGCGCGTCGATGGCGGCCAGCAGGATCAGGCCGCCGGTGGTCGCCAGCAGCAGGGTACTGGTGAAACTCAGGCCGCTGCGCACGGCCTGTTCCAGCGGCATGGTCAGCAGTTCCCGCAGCGGGTTCAGGCCCAGCTTCACGCAGATCGCCGCCGCGCCGCCGATCAGGGCCACGCGCAGCAGCGACTTCAGCAGCTCGGCCACGCTCTCGGCGCCATACAGCCGCTTGAGGCCGGCAGCGGGGCTGAGCCGCTTGAAATCCGGCATCAGCGCCTTCTGCGAGAACTGGAAGCCGCTCATCGCGATCGGTGCGGCCAGGCCGGCCAGCACGCAGATGCCGGCCACCGGCGCGACCACCGCCAGCAGCTTCAGCAGCAGCAGGCCGACATGCCCGAACAGCTGGTCCGGCTGGCGCATCAGCGCGGGGTCGGGCGTCAGCGCGATCTTCATCCAGCCGAGCGTGTCGCGTGCCAGGCCCGGGCCCATCGCGATGATCGCCAGCACGCCGGCCCCGAAGACAGCCGCCGTCGCCAGCTCGCGCGAACGCGGGATGTTGCCCTGCTCGCGGGCTTCGCGGCGTCGTTTTTCGGTAGGAAGTTCTGTGCGTTCGCCGCTTTCGTCCTGCTCAGACATGGCGCGTTTCCGACGGGGTCGGGTAGGTCACTGCAAGACGTGTTCCAAACCAGCGCCGGCGCGGTCTGCTGCTGAAGAAATCCGCGGGCGCAACCGATGCGACCCCGCTTCGTGATGATAGTAATTGGTGTGGGACGACGGCGCGTTCTGCATAGCGATGACTTCGCGCGAAGCTTCTTGTAGCCCTCAAGCGGCTAGCGTTAAAGTCACTCAGCTCGAGAGGACGCGCGAGCGAACGTGTGCGTCACCGACATTTCACACTTCATGGAAGGCATCAATGATTAAGATCGCACTAGCAGTATCGCTATTGGCAGGCATGACGGGTCTGGCGTTTGCTGGAACGGGCAATGGAAAGGTAGTTCACATTTCGCCCCTGCCGGGCGATGTGGTCATATTTGCCACTCAGATCCACTCGAGCAAGCCCGCCTGTTCGACGGCCGGAAACGACTGGACAATCAAACTCGATACTGAGACAGGACGAGCTACTTACGCGTTGCTGCTCTCTGCGGCCAGCTTGAATAAGCCCATTACGGTGTATGGCACTAACGATTGTCGCCACTGGGGCGATCGCGAGGCGGTAGAGCGTATCGTGGTCGGCTACTAGGTCGTACGCAGCGTTGCCAGTTACAGGGCTGGGCTCGCTTTGGCCCGGATGAAGGCGTTCAGCACTACACTGATGGCTCAGCAGTATGAGCGCTACGGCGCTGATGAGGCCTAGCACTGGCGTGATCGTGGTCCTAATCGAGCTTCAGCGCGATCTTTATCCCGCCCAGAGCGTTGCGCGCGAGACAGGGAGCCATGCCGATGATCGTCAGCACGCCCATCCAGAACACCGCCGCCGTCACCAGCTGGCGTGAGCGCGGGATGGTGCCCTGCTCACAGGCTTCGCGAAGGCGTTTCTCGGTGAGTATTCAGTGTGTTCGCCGCTTTCGTCCTGCTCAGGCATGGTGCGTTTCCGACGAGGCAAGGGACATTGCACGACCTGTTCCAAAATGCTCCAGACATGCATTGCTATCGGGGCACACCGAGCCCGCAGATGCTCGCTACGAACTGGTCAAGACGGATGGGGGCGCTAGGCCCTGCCGCGGCCCATTTCAACGGCATGCCAACGTCTACTGCAGCGAGTACGCGGATGGAAGCATTGGAGTTGCGCAATCGCTCCCATGTCGCCCTTCAGTGCGCCAAGTAAATGCATGTAGATGACCCCGTCACTTTCTGCTCGAAAATCTCTTCTTGTCCCCTAAGTGGCTGATCATTCGAGGCTTGCGATTCGTGATGCGTGGTTGCGGCTCGACTCAAAAGTGAGTCGATAGCGATAGCAGTACAGACAAGCGGGTGAGAGCCTTGACATTCAGTTGCGTGATTCGGATAAATGAAGTGCGCCATCAGTGGCGCTCGGGGATCCAAGACGCAAATCGTGCCAGGCGCATGCGTCTTAAGCGCAAGATTGGATAGAAGCCGCAGGGAGTAGGCATGCGAACGAGTTTGGCTTGGAGCGGAGAGCCCGTTGCGGCTCGCAGCTGCGCGAACGTCCGAATGGACGTGAGGCCCGCGATAGTCGCGACGGCGTCTACTTAGTATTCCCTCAGGAAAATGGAGCAATACATGCGACGAGAAGCGTTTCGAATCGGCGGACTCATCGGTCTGTGCGGATTGATGCTACTGATCGGTGCAGTCAGTGCAGAGCCGTCTTCGCCCGCTACAGTCAAGATCATGCAAGTCAGGCCGTATGCGAATAGCCACTCGGTCTACATCCATGTGTCTTCAGGTCAGCTCTGTAGCACTTCAGCTTTCGTCATCATGACGGATGAGCCAGGAGGTAAGGGAATGTACGCCGCGGCACTCACTGCGCTTACCACTGGCAAGCGGGTCATCCTCGAAGTTTCCAATGCAACTGGGTGCACTGGCTGGGGTACCAAGCTGCAGTCCTTGTACGTACTGGCTAACTGATGACGTCTTAGAGAAGCGCTTTTCCAATTACCTGGTCGATGAAGGACGATGATCATGCTCAACAAGGCGTTAGTTATTGCGGCGGTGGCAGTAGGGGTGTTGGGACTGTTGGTGTGGAGGAGTGCACATGCCGCTGAGGTCGTAACGGCGCGGGTGACGCTGGTGGAGCCGACCTACATGCCGAATGTCGTGTCGTTCCAGATAGACAAGCCCTTCCCATCGTGTCCATTGGGGTCCTGGCTCACCTGGAACAAGGGTCCTGATAACAATCGCGCCGTCTACGCCGCGTTGTTGTCCGCTATGAGTTCCGGCAAGCGGATAACCCTGTACATCAACAGTGGGGACACCACATGTACAGGCCAGTATCTCCACGTGCTGAAGGACTGATCATGAAGATGGTCCGTGCGTTGCTGATTGCGATACTTTTGCTTTCAGCTGCCAATGTTGGCGCTGAGCAGCAGTTCATCAGCAACATCAAAGTGGTGCAGATCGGAGCCTATCAGCACTCACCAGGCCACTTCGTTTGGTTCTCGATAGCACTGCCGGGATGCGCGTCAACGCCGAGCTTCGATGAGTCCAGGCCCGGGGGAAAAGCACTCCTCACGCTGCTGACGACGGCGCTTGTGGGTGGGCGCAAGGTGGATGTTCGCTATCAGGCTTGTGACATCACGGAGATCTATCTGAAATGAATTTCCGTGCGGTAGATCAGTACTAGCGAGGGGGTGAGTATGAAGCGGAAGGCGTGGTTGATGGGTGCGCTGGTGATGTTCTGTGCATCAAGTGCTGTGGCGGACACTTGGGTCGTCTTCATGTCGGCACGTGTCACTGCCATTGTCCAGTGGCAAGACAATGCCGACGTGCTCTTCGAGGTGGCGCCACAGACGTACTGCTATCTGCCGGCCGGTGAGAAGAACGCGATCGCGTTAGTGACGACCCTGTACAGCACCGGTCGCAAGGCTGACATCCATTGCCACGCGGCCTCGGTGACTGTTGGTGGCATGCCTGCTCATCGCGTGCATCGAATTATCGCTCGCTGATTATCGGAATTGAAGTTAGGGCGTGGTGCGCCGTTTGTGCGTGGGAAATTAATAGCGTCTAGGGAGTAAACAAGTGCTATCAATTCGATTCAAGGGACGTGGGAATGACTCGGGCGGAATCGCCCCAGCGACGCTGACGCAATGTCTCGTCAAGCGAGAGGATGATCTGATCTGGTTGCTGAGGCGCGCAATCAGAGACGGGAGTGATTCTTGCCCATCCAGCCGACGATCGCTCGGATCATCAAGTATCGTTGTTGCATTCTTGTTTGCGGCAGCGGCGCTGTCGCCTGCCACTCAAGCCGCGGAAGATCAAGCAGACCCAAGTACGATGGATCCGGTGGTGGTAACGGGAGTTAGGCCGCCGGTGCTGGATGGTTTTAATAACGACATGTATGGCCGCGTCTCACCCCTCTCCCTTGCATCCAATTTCGGAACCATTGGCCCCGGCTACTATTTCATCCCTAGCCAGCAGGTGCCTTCCGGGGCGATATCGTCCGTGGTGCCCAGTGACTGCAGTGATGCGGCGGGAAATCCCGAGGTGGCGGGGAATCCCGTCGTGCTTCTCAACGGAAACAAAATCGAGCGCGAGGTGGATTTCGTCGCCGACGGTGAGGCGGGACTACACTTGCAGCGCGTTTACAATCACTATTGGCCTGGGATTGGGATCTTCGGAAAAAACTGGATCAGCAATTTTGATTTCAAGCTTGCGTTCGGAAGCACGCAATCGACTGACGCTTGCTATCCAAGACCCGGTGGTGGCACCTGCGGTGTCGGCGCCAACACGAAAATCTACGCATTGCGTCCAGACGGCAGCGTGAGGTGGCATGAGTTGAATGCGGCCGACGGTATCTTTTACGAAGTCAAGGATGGCCCCGTATCGAAGATCGTCAGGCAGACGAACGGAGATTTCGTACTGTATGGCGAAGGAAATCAGATCGAAACTTATTCTTCCTCGGGCTACATAAAATCGGTGGAGAATGCGCAAGGTGTTGGCTGGACATTCGCATACACGAACCTCACCTATCCCGTTCGTGTAACTCATACATCAGGGCGATATGTCGAGTTCATTTGGACAGGTAACCAACTGACCACTGCGCGCGACCCGGCGGGAACTTCCTATAGCTATACCTATACCGCCAACCAGTTCGGCACCGGGCTCCACCGCTTGGCTTCTGCGTCCCAAGCCAATGCTACGACCACCTACCACTACGAGTTGGCTGTCGACCCCTCTGCACTGACGGGAAAGTCGTTCAACGGCGCCCGCTACTCGACATTCACCTATGGCGCCGGAACTCGTCCGGCTGCTATCCAGACAACGCATAATGGCGTCGAGACCTGGAAGTTCACATATGAAGATATGAGCGGAGCGCCCGGCGGCGGCGGCGCCGGCATCACCGTTACGACTTATGTGAATCCATTGGGACGAACCACAAAGAACGCATACAAGAATGGAAAAATCTACTTGGTTTCAGGATTAGCCAGCGCTAACTGTCCTGGAACCATCGTGAGTACGACCTATAACGCCACCACCGGCTACCCGGAGGTGGTGACGGATGCCAGTGGCAACAAGACTGCTCTCACGTACAACACCAAAGGCCAGTTGCTTGCCCAAACAGAAGCTTATGAAACTCCACTTGCTCGTACGATCACCTACGCCTGGGATGACGCCAAAAACCGTAAGATCAGGGAGACAGTGGCAGGACTGAGCGAAACCAGCTTCAGCTACGCTAACCACGGCCGATTCGCGTCGGTAGTGGTCCGGGATTTGGTTACCGGACAAGTGCGTACCACCACCTATCATTACACCCATCACAGTAATGGTGTCCTCGCATCAGCGCGAGTGGACGCGCCGCTGACAGCGGATGACGTGACGAGGACCTACAGCACCAGTGGCGACCTGATAACAGTGACCAACGCAGGCAATCAGGTTACGACTTACGGGAATTACAACGCATTGGGGCAGCCTGGTCGCATCATCAGCCCCAGCGGAGCGGTGGTTGAGTATGACTACGATGCCAGAGGCCGAGTTGTTGCGGAACGGACATTCCCGGCCGGTAGTCCGGTGGAGGTCCGCTACGTCTATGGCGCCAGTGGGCTGTTGGAGGCAAAAAGCACCAGCGACGGCAACACTTCCCTCTATCATTACGATTCAGCACGGCGCTTGATACAAGAGGATCTGACCGAGCCTGGTGGTGGGTATTCTGTCAAGCGGTACACCTATGACGCCATGTCCAATCCAATCAAGGTCGAGATAGGCCGCGACAACTGATGTGGTCGATTGTTGGAAGCTCGAGAATCGTGCCAGCTTGCATGCATCGGAGTTCAGGCAGATACCTTTCAAGGGGAAGGATCCATGTTCAGTAGCATCATCTTGGCCTCGGCCTTGACCGTCACCCAAGTGACGACTTATGAATACGACGAATTGGGGCGGGTCATTGCCGTGAAAGGCGATAGTGGTCGGCAGCTGTCCAGGATCGCGTACGACGCCGAAGGCCGCGTCATCGAGCGGACAAATGGAAACAACGAGACGACGCGGCTCAGCTACGATGCTCTCGGGAGGGTGGCAACCTCTACAGACCCACAGGGCGGAATAACCAGGCTCGGCTATGACGCGGGTGATCGGTTGACCCGCGTTGAAGATCCCCGGGGATTGGTCACAACATCGCGCTACGACGGGTTCGGCAGGCTCCTGGAACTGGTTAGCCCAGATACCGGGCGCACAACTTTCACCTACCGAGCCGATGGCTTGCCAGAGCAGATCGTCCGTAACGACGGCAGTTCGATCAGCTACCAGTACGATGCGCTTGGGCGTATCACCAGGGCGGCCGGCGGCGTGGATGAGCGCAGCTTTGTTTACGATACGTGCGGCGCGGGCTTCCTGTGTGAGCAGCGCGTCGCCGCATCGGGTGCCACGCAGGCTGTGACCAAATTCACCTACAGTGCCGATGGCCGCCTGCTCACGCGCTCCGACGCGATTCCGGCCGCTGAAGACGTCACCCATTATCAGTACGACACGCTGGGTCGGATAAGCGGGGTGACCTATCCAAGTGGTGTCAATCTTGGTTATGGCTATACGTTGGGGCGGCTCACCGCCATCAGTGCGGTGGTTGATGGCACAACATATCCCGTCGTCAGCAACGTCCGGTACCGGCCGTTTGGTGGGCCCGAATCTTGGACATACGGCAACGGACTGGAGCGGCGCTACAACTTCGACAGGGACGGCCGCCTGTTTGGTGTTAGTGCGACTAACGTCGACACCGTCGCCCAGAGTCTGACCTATGGTTTTGACGCGGCCGACCGCATCAACAGCATCTCCAACGGCGGCGGCCTCCCGGTCGGCCAGCAATACAGCTATGACGCGATAGGAAGACTTCGGTCGGACTCGATCAGCGGGCAGAGCGGTCATGACTTGATTGATGCTTACGACGCCAACGGAAATCGGACCCGGCACGGCTGGAACGGCGAAGTGGAGGCGCACGCTATAGATGCCCAAAGCAACAGGCTGATGGCAATCTTGGGCACGTCGAACGCGGCTCGCCACCACCAGTATGTGTATGATCTACGGGGGAATCGCATCCAAGACATCACCGGTTCGGTGACCACAGGCTTCCAGTATGACGCGTTCAACCGATTGAAGCTGGTCGGTCGTTCACAGGTGGCACAGGTCTGCGAGCCCTACGGTTCCTGCCGGACGTTGCAGGCTGGCGAGACTACCTACATTGTCAATGCAGGTGACCAACGTGTTGCCAAGACGCGGACTGGTGAGCAGACTCGCTATGTGTACGGTGGGGAGACACAATTGTTGGCCGAGCACGGAGCCAGCGGCTGGAAGAGCTACCTCTGGTTTGGTAAAGAACTGGTCGGCCTGGTAACCCCTAGCAGTGGCAGCATCGTCGCCTGGTACGAGGACTATCCGATTATGCTGGGGCACGGAGGTGTGAAGTATGTGCACACGGACCACCTCGGTCGGCCAGAGGTAGTGACGAATGGGAATGCAGTAACGATCTGGAGGGCGCAGAACTACGCTTTCGATCGCAATGCGACTCTAGATCTAATTGGTGGTTTGAATCTGGGCTTCCCGGGGCAATACTACGATGAAGAGAGCGACCTGTGGTCGAACGGCTTCCGCGATTACGATGCTAAGGTAGGGCGCTATCTACAGAGTGATCCGATTGGATTGTCCGGGGGCGTCAATACCTATGCCTACGCGAACTCAGATCCTGTGTCTTTCGTGGATCCAAATGGCCTAAACTCAATCCCAAATCCAAATGGAGTCGTGCCGGGAGGACCTTGGACGCCGCACGATGCAAACAGACCGGGACAATTTTTGGGGCCTAGCCCCGCGGACGGAAAGGGCGGACGAGCTCAATGTCAGTTCGTGCCTCCTGAAGGGAAGGGAGGTCCCCCAGGAAGTCAAGGCTATTGGAAGACTAATCAACCGGGCCAGAAGGGCTGGCAACGATTTGACCTGAAAGGAACTCCAATATCACCAGGTGAAGCACACAAGATTCCCTTGCCCAAAATTCCAACCCCTAGTTCTGGCGCACCTCTGATATGCTTCATTTGCCATCTATATTTTCCCAAGGCGCCTCCTCCGCCTCCGTCGACTTGAGTGATGTTCTCCCTATCCAGTAAGAAAGAGCTCGACACACTTTTGCATGCTCATGGGATGCGGATAGGTGATTGGGGCGATATATCTGCGGTCGCAGCACGCTTTACTACGCAGCCATGCATTTGGAGGCCTGCCGGAGAGTTGCAAGGTGCGTACGTAGATTTTTGGCATATCGCACGCTATCTTCTTAATGAGGAGAGGCTGCTGGTCAGCATTGACAATTCAACATTTCCTAGAGAGGGGGAGGTCGCGGCCTTTTACGAGTGTCTCGGCCTATCGGTTCATGAGAGTCATGGGGTTGTGGAACTTTGTGACTCCTTCATTGCGACTAGAGTCGGCAACCGGTGGTCCGAATCTCAGATAGGGCGCCTGAGTATCTTGTTGCTATTCTCTACATCAGCAGAATGGCACATCCATTTTGCCGCGATTGGTGAATCTGGGTTCCGCCGCGTTGCAGTGTTGGACGGGACCTTATTTTCGTTCACGTCAGAAGTGAATAATTCTGCATTCCAAAATTGCACTGGCTACGATGTTCCTTGATATATTCAGTTGCATTGAGTCTCTACATATTTCTTGGTTGTGTACTAAGCTCTGGGGTATGTGTGACTTTCGAGACTCTGACTGATGTAATCACCAGGTGCGCTATGCTTGGCTGAGTTGCGGAGCTTATATATAGCTGATTGCGACTGGCGCGCCCAATGATTGCATTCATCTACGAAGTGCTCGCTTCCAGGCGCTTAATCAAGTAGTTGTGCCGAAGCGCCCCCGCCCTGTAGGCGTCCCATAAGTAGAACTTTATGTCAAGGTTTCCTGTGCATGGGGTTCCATGAGTATCTTGCTTTTCCGAATTGGTGGGAAACGCACTAGCGAAACCATTTTGTTCGAATGGGAGGGTGGGATGATCGAGTTTCAACTCCGGAAAGTTGGACTGGCGTTTGGCGTGCTAACGTTTCTCGCTGCAGGGTCTACGGCCATCGCGACCGAGATCCAGCGCTATAGCCTCACGATCAGCAAGATTCGCGTGGTTGGCGATTATCAAGGGACAACACACGACAACACCGTCGAATTGTGGTTCACGACGTCACTTAATTTGCCCGGCGGAGCTTTATGTACCGACAGTTCGCGAGCGTATATCGACGCCAAGAATACGCATATGGTCGCCGCGGCGTATCAGGCGCTCGCCTCCAAGACCCGGGTCAGCATCAATCTCGATGACACGCTCCCGGTGCGGGGTGGGGCATGTGGGATTTCGTTCCTTGATATTGGTGGACAGTAGGCGGCAAGAGCGTTGTAGCGAGCGCGTATTTCGATGAGCAGTCGGGATCTTTGCGCGCCGTTTGGTCTGTATGGGGGTAAGGTTCTTATGGCTCAAGGAGGGCGGTTTATGAAGCATCTACTGAGCGCGTCGATGCTAGTGCTATTGATGGGGGTGCCGATCGCAGTCCAGTCGGCAGAGCACCTTGTTGGCAAGGTGACACGAATCTATCCGAACTCGACGGGTGTTTACTTCAGGCTGAGCGGAACGTGCAAGACGAACACCTACTTCTACTTCTCACTCGCGAATGACTCAGGTAAGGCTTGGTACGCCATGTTGCTCAGTGCCGCCGTTACCAAGCAGCCGGTGCGAGTCGCAATTGGCGAAACTTGTGACCCCGCGGTCAATCAAACCATCCAGTACGTCTACCAAGACTTCTAAGGCTGGCAAATGGGGTGTGCTGATGATGCGGAGCCGCATCACAGCTTTTGTCGACGCCTTATGCAGGGGCCTGCAACTGGCCCCGGCTGGCCTTACATACCCATACTAAGCGTCACGCGCTCGCGGAACACGCGCTCGAAGCCAGCGTAAGGGAGCGGCTGGGCTGATAAGGCCGCAGCTTCCAGGGCTTGTTTGGCGCTTACGCCCATGGCGCAGGATTCTGACACGGCCGCGACGACGCGGCCGCCGACCGTCTGCTGGATGGTGATCGAGCACGGTCCCGTGCCGGGCGCCCACTGGGCACGGATGGCTTCGCGCAAGGCCATCAGATAGTCGTGCTCGCGCCCATACGGAGGAAAGGCGGGCAGCGGGCTCTCAACACGCTCTACAGGCATGCCGGCCTCACCGCCGTTCGGCGCAGTCATTGTGGCCGTTGGCGGCGAGGGCGCGGATGAAGGAACTTCCGGGGACTCGGCCACGGCCACCGCCGTAGGCGCCTGCGGGTTGGGGGACGTGTCCGATAGCGGCTCGACGGGGATCAGGTCCGGCCTCTCCGCTTGCGGGGTCGTCTTGGCGATCACCAAAGGTTGCCGGAATTCGTCCTCGCCCAAGAAGGTCATGGAGAGCTGGCCGGAGGTTGTGTCGCGCGCGGAAGAGCCCTCCGACAGAGTGGACGCGGCGGTCAGCGTCCATAGCAGCGCCAAGAGATGCAGACCCGCCGATACGCCGCCGGCCCAATACCGATCGTGTCTGGCATCGTGGTTGAGGGGAAGCGTTGCCAACGGGATATCCTTGTCTTCGGTTCGTCCTGGTGTGGATGTCTGCCGTCGCCGGTGTCTGCATCTTGGCCAAAGTGTAGTCGAGTCTGGCGAAGAAACGCATGCCTCCAGCCTGAACCACGAACACGCCGACACGCGGCGACAGATGGACTGCATCTCAGCGCTCTCAGCTCAGGGGAATTGTCTAACGGCGCGTTGCGCGGCTAGCATGTGCCCATGCTGTTCCGCGTCCTCCGCCAATGCCGCTTCCTGTTGCGCCTGCCCGCGCTGGCGGTGCTGTTGCTGGCCGTGCTGGCGAACCCGGTACTGGCCTCGCTGGGCGACCTGCACGAGTTGGGCAGCGGCGGCGACCACCTGCATGCGGTCAGCGAACATGCGGGTGAATCCGCAGGCAACGACCATGGTCACGCGGATGGGGAGGCGGGCGAGGGGGATCTTCTGCACGCCCTGATGCACGCCAGCCACTGCTGCGGCCACCTGACCGCCATCGTGCCCGCGGCGATGCGCGTGCCAGCCATGAAGCTGCTTTCCGCCGCGCCCGTCGCGGCCACGATGGCGGTGCCACGCGCGCCGGCCACCTCCCTGCTGCGTCCTCCGATCAGCGCGTGATGTCCATGCCGGGCTGGCGTCCTGTCGCCCGCGCTCCATCACCGACTTTCCGGAGAATTCCCATGTGGTTGCGACTGGCGGCATTGGCCGCCTTCGCGATCGCGCCGTGCGTGCATGCACAGGCGCCATCGCCCGCTGTTGAATCCCTGACGCTGGACGACGCCATCGCGCGCGTTGCCCGTGTCCATCCCGACCTGCGCCTGTTCGGCGCCCGCACCGACGCACTGCTCGCCGAGCGCGATGCCGCGATCCTGCGCCCGCCGTTGAGCGCCGGCATGCAGCTTGAGAACATGCTGGGCACGGGCGACGCCCGTGGTTTTTCCGGGGCCGAACTCACGCTGACATTGGCCGGCGTGCTGGAACGGGGCGGCAAGCTGGATGCCCGCCGCACGCTGGCACAGGCACGCATCGATGCCCTGGCCGTGCAGCGCGAAGCGCAACGCCTTGACCTGCTGGCGGAGGTGGCGCGCCGCTATCTGGCCGTCACCGCCGCGCACGCGCAACACGAGATCGCCGAACAGGACATCGCGCAGCGCCGCCGCACCGTGGCGGCCGCGCGACAGCGGCTGCAGGCGGGCGCGTCCCCGGAGTCGGTGCTCCTCACCGCGCAGGCCGCACTGGCGCGTGCAGAGATGGCGGCGGCACGTGCGAAGCAGCAGCAGGACGCCGCGCGCCAGCACCTGGCCGCGTTGTGGGGCGAGCGCGATCCCGGGTTCGCAGTGGCGCCAGGCGATCCTCTGGCGCTGCCCGCCATCGAAGACACGCAGGCCCTGGCCGCGCTGCTGCAAGGCACGCCGGAACTTGCCCAGTTCGCCGACGAGCGCCGCCTGCGCGAGGCACGCCTGCGCCTGGCACGCAGCAGCGGGACGGCAGACCTCGATTGGCAGGTCGGCGTGCGCCGGCTGCAGGAAAGCGGTGACACGGCACTGGTCGGCAGTGTGTCGCTGCCGTTGGGAAGCGCGCGCCGTGCCGGCCTCGAGGCGAGGGCTGCGGAAGCCGACCTGGCGGCGCTGGACATCGAGCGCGAATCGCGTGACATCGCGCTGTACTCGACGCTCACCGACGCCCACGGCCGCTTTCGCGTTTCGCAGCTCGAAGTGCAGCGCATGCGCGACGACGTGCTGCCGCGCCTGGTGCGCGCCGAACAGGCGGCCGAGCGTGCCTACCGGGCCGGCGCCATCAGCTACCTGGAGTGGGCGCAGTTGCAGTCCGACACCACGTCGACCCGCCGCCAGCAACTCGAGGCAGCGCTCGAAGCACACCGCGCGCTGATCGAACTCCAACGCCTCACCGGCCAGGCCCTCGTGGCCGGGACCGCAACTGCCGAACAGGGAAGCACGCCATGACCCTGCACCCCCTCCTGCGCGCGCTCGCGCTCTCCCTGATGCTGGCAGGCTGCGGCGGCGCGGCCGACAGCGCGTCCACGGACGACCACGGCCACGAAGAAGGCGGCGAACACGCCGCCGCCGATGCCGCACGGGGTGGACACGGTGGCCGATTGCTGAGCCAGGACGGTTTCACCGTCGAGCTGGCGATCGCTGAAACCGGCACGCCCCCCAGGTACCAGGCCTGGCTCTACCGTGACGGCACGCCCTTGCCCGCAAGCGCGGGCAGCGTGGAAGTCCGCCTCATCCGCCTGGGCGGCGTGCGCGAAACGCATGCGCTGACACCGCAACCGGACGGCAGCCTGCTGGCGAAGACCGTAGTGGACGAACCGCATTCCTTCGACGTCGAGGTGGTTGCGAAGATCGAGGGACGCACGTTGCGCTGGACCTACGACAGCTACGAAGGCCGCACCACCATCGCCGCGAAGATCGCCGATGAATCCGGCATCCGCGTGGCACCGGCACAGGCCGGCACCATCGCCGACGAGCATGAAGTGCAGGGACTGCTGACGCCGGTCGAAGGACGCGTGGCCAACATCGCCGCACGCTTCCCCGGCCCCATCCGCCGACTGGCCGCCAACGTGGGCGACCGCGTGCAGGCCGGCCAGACGATGGCCACCGTGGAAAGCAATCTCAGCCTGACCACGTATGCCGTCACCTCACCGATCACGGGCGTCGTGCTGGCGCGGCATGCGAGCGTGGGCAGCGTGGTGGGCGAGGGCGCCACGTTGTTCGAAGTGGCGGACCTGTCCACCTTGTGGGTGGACCTGCACATCTTCGGCGCGGATGCGCAGCACATCGTGCCCGGCGTACCGGTGACGGTGACCCGGCTGAGCGACGGCGCCACCGTGCAGACCACGCTAGAACGCGTGCTGCCGGGCACCGCCACGGCCAGCCAGAGTACGGTTGCCCGGGCCACGCTGGAGAACGCGGATGGACTGTGGCGTCCCGGCTCCGCGGTCAAGGCACGCATCACGGTGGAGCAGCAGCCTGCCGCGCTGGTGGTGCCGGTAGCCGCGCTGCAGACATTCCGCGACTGGGAGGTGGTGTTCGTGCGCGTGGGCGACACGTATGAAGTGCGGCCCGTCGAACTCGGCAAGCGTGATGCACGACAGGTGGAAGTGCTGTCCGGCCTGAACGCCGGCGACCAGGTGGTGGTGGAGCAGAGTTACCTGGTGAAGGCCGACATCGAGAAGTCGGGGGCATCGCATGACCACTGACCGCTCCCTTCCGGCATCGCACGGCGTGCTGGAACGCATCCTGCGCTTCGCCATCGCGCACCGCTTGCTGATGATGGCGCTGACGTTGGCGCTGGTCGTGGTCGGCGCCTGGAGTTTCAGCAGGCTGCCGATCGATGTCACGCCCGACATCACCAACGTGCAGGTGCAGATCAACACGCAGGTGGACGGCTACTCGCCGCTGGAAGCGGAACAGCGCGTGACCTATCCCATCGAGACTGCGCTCGCCGGCCTGCCGGGGCTGGACCATACGCGCTCGATTTCCCGCTATGGCCTGTCGCAGGTGACCGTGGTCTTCAAGGACGGCACCGACCTCTACTTCGCCCGCCAGCAGGTCGGCGAGCGCATCCAGCAGGCCAAGTCGCAGCTCCCCGCCGGGCTGGAACCCGGCATGGGACCCATCGCCACCGGCATGGGCGAGATCTTCATGTACACGGTGGAAGCAAAACCCGATGCGCTGAAGGCCGACGGCACGCCGTACACTGCCACCGACCTGCGCACGCTGCAGGACTGGGTGGTGCGGCCGCAACTGCGCAACGTGCCGGGCGTGACCGAAGTGAACACGATCGGCGGCTTCGCGCGGCAGATCCACATCACGCCGGATCCGGCACGACTGGTCGCGCTGGGGTTCACCCTGCACGACGTGGTGGAGGCCGTCGCGAGCAACAACCAGAACGTCGGCGCGGGCTACATCGAGCGCAACGGCCAGCAGTTCCTGGTGCGTGCGCCGGGCCAGGTGGCCGACCTGGACGGCATCCGCGACATCGTGCTGGACCGCCGCGAAGGCGTGCCCATCCGTGTGCGCGACGTGGCGCAGGTGGGCGAGGGACCGGAGCTGCGCACCGGCGCGGCCACGATGGACGGCAAGGAAGTCGTGCTGGGAACGACCTTCATGCTGATCGGCGCCAACAGCCGCGACGTGGCGCGCGCCGTGGCCGCACGGCTGGCCGAGGCCAACCGCAGCCTGCCTGCGGGCGTACGCGCTGAACCCATGTACGACCGCACCTCGCTGGTGGACCGCACCATCCGCACCGTGGCGAAGAACCTGGTGGAAGGCGCGGTGCTGGTGATCGTGGTGCTGTTCCTGCTGCTGGGCAACGTGCGCGCGGCGCTGATCACCGCCGCGGTGATTCCGCTGGCCATGCTGTTCACGCTGACGGGCATGGTGCGCGGCGGCGTGTCGGGCAACCTGATGAGCCTGGGTGCGTTGGACTTCGGCCTGATCGTGGATGGCGCCGTGATCATCATCGAGAACTGCCTGCGCCGCTTCGGCGACCTGCAGCACGCGCTGGGTCGCCTGCTGACGGAGGAGGAGCGCCTCGATGCCACCGCCTCGGCAACGGCGGAGGTCATCCGCCCCAGCCTGTTCGGCCTGGGCATCATCACTGCCGTGTATCTGCCGATCTTCGCCCTCACCGGCGTGGAGGGAAAGATGTTCCATCCCATGGCGATCACGGTGGTGCTGGCGCTGACCGGTGCGATGGTGCTGTCGCTGACCTTCGTGCCCGCGGCCGTCGCGTTGTTCATGCGCGGTCGCGTGCAGGAGAAGGAGACCCGCCTGATGCGATGGGCGCGGCGTGCGTATGCGCCGGCGCTCGCATGGACGCTGCGCCGCCGCATGCTGGTCGGCGCGGGTGCGGCGTCTCTGGTCGTGGTGTGCGGCGTACTCGCCACGCGCCTGGGCACCGAGTTCGTGCCCAGCCTGGACGAAGGCGACATCGCCATGCACGCCATGCGTATTCCCGGCACCAGCCTGGACCAGGCAGTGCGCATGCAGGCGACGCTGGAGGCACGCATCAAGCAGTTTCCGGAAGTGCACCGCGTGTTCGGCAAGCTTGGCACGGCGGAAGTGGCGACCGATCCGATGCCGCCCTCGGTCGCCGATACGTTCATCATGCTCAGGCCGCGTGCCGAATGGCCCGACCCGCGCAAGCCCAAGGCCACGCTGGTGGCGGAGATCGAACGCGCCGTCCAGCAGATTCCCGGCAACAACTACGAGTTCACCCAGCCCATCCAGATGCGCATGAACGAGCTGATCTCGGGCGTGCGCGCGGACGTCGCCATCAAGGTCTATGGCGATGACCTGGATGCACTGGTGGAGTTGGGTGAGCAGATCGAACGCGTGGCGAAAACCGTCGACGGCGCGGCCGACGTGCGACTGGAACAGGCGACGGGACTGCCACTGCTGACGATCACGCCGGACCGCCAGGCGCTGATCCGCTACGGGCTGAACCCCGGCGACGTGCAGCACACGGTGGCGACCGCGGTGGGCGGTGAAGTGGCAGGGCAGTTGTTCGAAGGCGATCGCCGCTTCGACATCGTCGTGCGCCTGCCGGAGGCGCTGCGCCAGGATCCGTCCGCGCTGCACGACCTGCCCATCCCGCTGGGGCGCGGCGACAACGAGGACGAATCCACGCGCTCCGCTGCGTGGGATTCCGGCACGCCGCGTACCGTGCCACTGCGCGAGGTCGCGAAGATCGAGACCACGCTGGGACCGAACCAGATCAACCGCGAGAACGGCAAGCGCCGCGTGGTGGTGACCGCGAACGTGCGCGGCCGTGACCTGGGCGGCTTCGTGGCGGAGCTGCGGGAGAAGATCGGCGCCGGGGTGGAGGTGCCGGCCGGCTACTGGGTCGAGTACGGCGGCACGTTCGAGCAATTGATCTCGGCCAGCCGGCGGCTGGGCCTCGTGGTGCCGATGACGCTGGTGGTCATCTTCGCGCTGCTGTTCTGGGCGTTCGGTTCGGCCAAGGACGCCGCCATCGTGTTCACCGGTGTGCCGCTGGCGCTGACCGGGGGCGTCGTGGCGCTGGCGTTGCGCGGCTTGCCGCTCTCCATTTCGGCCGGCGTCGGCTTCATCGCGCTGTCGGGCGTGGCGGTGTTGAACGGGCTGGTGATGATCGCCTTCATCCGCAAGCTGCGCGAGCAGGGCGGCCCGCTTGATACCGCCGTCGTCGAAGGGGCGCTCGGCCGCCTGCGTCCGGTGCTGATGACCGCACTGGTGGCATCGCTGGGCTTCCTGCCGATGGCGCTCAATGTCGGGGCGGGATCGGAGGTGCAGCGTCCGCTGGCCACGGTGGTGATCGGCGGCATCGTCTCGTCCACGCTGTTGACGTTGCTGGTGCTGCCGCTGCTTTACCGGTGGTGGTGGAGCAGGCAATGAGTGGATCGATCTCGGCGGGCTGATCCCGATCCCGTCATTCCAGCGAAGGCTGGAATCCATTGCCTGTGAGTGGCGGGGCTTTCGGGGCAAGAGCAGATGGGTCCCAGCTTTCGCTGGGACGACGGCAAAAGAACCGGGGCGGTGATGAGTGCGATGCAGCCCATTGGCCACGCGATTCAACGCACGCCTAGAACAGGTCGTCGGCGATCACGTAGCTGTCGCGTCCGGCCGACTTCGCGCGGTAGAGCGCGGCGTCGGCGCGCGAAAACCAGTCGTGCCAGGTCTTTTCCTGCTCGCGCAGCAGCGCTGCGCCGAGCGAGATGGTGATGCGCCCGCCGGGGCCGCGCAGGGCGCTGCGCACGGCCTTGCGCAGGCGCTCCGTGGCGGCTTCCAGGTCCTGGCTGTTGTCGAGGTCCAGCAGGGCGACGAACTCTTCGCCGCCGAAGCGGAACACGTGGTCGTTGCGGCGCATCTCGAAGCGCAGGATCGAGGCGAGGTCGGCGATGGCGGCATCCCCGGCGGCATGTCCGTACTGGTCGTTGACGTCCTTGAAACGGTCCAGGTCGAGCACGACCAGCCCGTAGTTGTGTCCGGTCCGCTGGAACGTGTCCACCGCATCCGCAAGCGCGCGCTCCATGCTGCGCCGGTTGGGGACGCCGGTCAGGGCATCGATCGCGGCCAGCTTCTCCAGCCGCGCCCGGTCTCCCTGCGTGCGCTTGGCGAAGATGTACGAGAAACCGGTGATCAGCAGCACGCTGACCGCCACGGACGTGGCGTGGAACCCGTCGTGGAAGAAGTCGGGCAGCAATTGCACGCCGACCAGGATGACGAGGTTGGCGGAGGCCGCCAGCCAGCGGTTCGCGATGAAGAAGTTGGTCAGCAGCACCAGGTAGATCCATGTCAGTGCGGTGTGTCCCGCCAGCAGGCACGCCGCCAGGGTGCCTGCCGAGTTCAACACGCACAGCGCTGCGCCGGCCCGGGTGCTGTCGCCGGTTCGCCACGCATACAGCACGGGCAGCATGACGCAGGCGACGATCGCGAAGTCGAGCCAGGCGAGGGCATGCTGTCCGCTGAGCCAGCGATAGATGCCGAAGACGGTGATGGTGACGCCCGTGATCGAACCCAGCAGGACGATGATGTCGAGGCGGAAGTCGCGGCGGGTCGGCTTCATGGCAAGGGCCGGATGCGCCCGGGGGCGGGATGCTTCTTCGTCGTTCAAACGTTCACGCGATCGCAGGCAAGTCGGCGGAGATGGACCACCGCGCAGTGTATGCGGTTGCCCGTGGGCGGGCGTGATGAGAGTCACGCTTGGGCGTTGGCATCGGCGTGCGCGAGCGCTCGGCAGCGTGTGCCGGATTCCGCATGGCACGGTGTTCGGTACGTCATTGCGCATTCAGTGCGGAGCATCAACACTCCGGCCTCCCGAAACAGGAGAAGTGGCATGAGAGCATTCGCACGCTGGGCCGTGATCTTTGCGGTATGCGCTTCCGCCTGGGCGGGCGCCGAACCTGTCCATGCGCAGACCGTGGGCTACAACATCCGCACCGGCGATGTATGGGTCGACACCCGCCTGGGAGAGATCAACGACTACGGGCGCCGGTACCGGGACCCGTTCGTTTCCGAGATGACCGGGCACTACGGCGCGCCGCGCTCGCTGGTCCTGGATCTGCTCGACCGTCGCGGGTGGGCCCCCGCCGATGTGTACTTCGCCTGCGCCATCGCGCGTGCGCTCGGCATTCCCTGCCTGGATGTCGTGCAACGTTACGAACGCAATCCGGGCCAGGGTTGGGGCAACCTCGCCAAGCAGATGGGCATCAAGCCCGGTTCGCCGGCCTTCCATGCCTTGAAGAACGGGGCGGTGGGCACCTATGACCGCTGGGGTTATCCCATCCGCATCGACCAGCGCACCAGCGTGGACTGGTCCAAGCATGGTCCCGGCCAGGGCAAGGGTGCAGGCGGCCGGAAGCCGGCGCAGGCGAGCCAGGGCGGCAAGCCCGCCCACGCCGACCATCCAGGCAAGGGCAACAGCGGGAAGGCTCAAGGCAACAAGGGCAACGGCCGCGACAAGTAATCGCACCGGCGTTGCCCCATCCCACCCACGACAACGGCCGCCGACGCGGCCGTTGTCGCGTCTGTCCCTGCGCGTGCGGGCATCACCCGGCTTTCCAGCGCACCACCCACACCACCCCCAGCGCCAGATTCAGCAGCATGCCGGCGATGGTCAACGCGTAGGCCACCGTCGGGCTGCCCGCGATGGGCAGCAGGGTCAACAGTGACCATGGCAAGGCCAGCAACCAGGCGAATGCGTGCGCGAGGGGGTCGGGCTGCAGCCCCAGCAGTTGATGCTCGGAGACATGGATCAGTCCCAGCGCGCCAACGCAGCACAGCAGGTAGAAAGCGAGCAGGGCGCAGGAGGTGGCGCGCATGGCGGTTCCTTGCGCAGGAGCGGGCGCGAGCAGCATGACACCTGGAACCACCCCGGGATGGCCCGTGGCCGGACATGTCGGGCGGGCTTCCGATATACGGCGCCTAGGCGCGCCGCGGCTCAGGCCGTCAGCGCTTCCAGCGTCTTGAATACCTGTGGCACGGCCATGGCCGGGGTGCCGCCATTGACCGAGACGGCACGCAGGCCGTGCTGGTAGCTCTGCCAGATCATCTCGTCCGCGTGCTGGATGTCCACGCCGCGGAATTCGCCTGCGGCCATGCCGCGGCTGAGTTCCTGGCGCACCGGCTCGCGCATGCGGCGCAGCGCGGTGTTCATTTCCGCCTCGACGCTCGGCGACCAGCGCGCCGACACGCTCCAAAGCGCGGGGAACGCGATGAAGTTGGCGGCGTCCTCGCGCGCCGTCCAGAAATAGAAATCGAGGATGCGCTGGGCATGCGTCGAACCCTGCGGGCGTTCCACCATCGGCGCCTTGCGCGCGGTGTAGTCGCGGATCAGCAGGGTGGCGATGATGTCCGCCTTCGTCTCGAAGTGCAGGATCACGCCGCGGGCACTGAGTCCGGTTTCTTCGCCCAGGTCCATCAGGGTGGTCTGGTCGAACCCCTTGGTGAAAAACAGCCTGCGCGCAGCGATGAGCACGGCTTCCCGGGTCTCCTGGCTGGTACGGCGCTTGTGGGTAGGGCTTGGACTCACAGGCATTCTCCGGTTCGCGGGGGAAGCTCTCCTGCGTCGGCCTGGACCTGGGTCCATTCCGTGCGCTGGCGTATGTGGCGCCTCCCTCTGGCCCATTCTGCACAAATTCATGCAGTTAGTGGAACAGGAGGCGCATACATCATGTGAAACCCGCACGCAGGGGCCTGAATGGCAGGCGCCGCGTGGCCCGTCAGAGGATAACCGCAGTTTCGTTAAGCGCTGATTTGCCGCGCTGCATCAAATGTGAGATCGAAGATGCGCTGTACCGGCGGCCCCAGCTCGCCTGCCAGCAGCGCCAGCAGGAACAATCCCAGCAACAGCGCCGTCGGCAGGCCCAACTGGATGGGATTGAGGGCCGGCGCGGCGCGGCCCAGCACGCCGAACGCCAGGTTCACCGCAAGCATCGCGACCATCACCGGCAGCGCCAGCCCGACCGCCGCACGCAGGATGTGGCTGAACAGCATCGGCGCGACTTCGAGCATCTGCTGCACATCCGGCAACGCGGTGCCGATCGGCAGCGAGCGATAACTGTCCACGAGCAGCGACACCAGCGCCAGATGGCCGTTGGCGGTGAAGAACAGCAGGCCGAACGCCAGATAGAACCATTGCCCGACGACACCGGAGTTCACCCCGCGCAACGGATCGGACATCTGGGCGAAGGCCAGGCCCGTGCCCTGCGAAATCAGTTCGCCCGCCATCGCCCCGGCCTCGAACGCCAGTCGCAGCATGAAGCCCATGCTCGCGCCGACGGCCAACTCGCGCGCCACGTTCAGCACGGTGCTGGCGTCGAAGGCGATCCGGTCCGGCGTGCCCGGAAGCAGTGGTGCCAGCGCCATCGCCAGTGCGCCGGCGATGATGACCCGCACCCGCACCGACACGGCGCGCGTGCCGATCAACGGTGCCGCCATCAGCAGTGCGCCAGTGCGCAGCATCGTCCACAGGATGGCGTTGACCATGCCGAAGGCCTGCTGGCCGTCGATGACCATCTGGGTCGCGGGATCCATCGCGTCGCGTCCGCGTCGTCAGCCGATCAGGTGGGGCAACCGCTGGAACAGGTTGGTCGTGTATTCGACCAGCACGCCGAGCAGGTAGCTGCCGGTGGCGAACAGCGCCGCAGTCAGCGCGATCGCCTTGGCGACGAAGGCGATGGTGGGCTCATTGAGTTGTGTCGCCGCCTGGATCACGCCGACCACCACGCCGACGATCAGCACCACGAGCAACAGCGGGCCACCGACCCACAGGGCGATCTCCAGGCCGTCACGCAGTTCGGTAAGGGCAAGTTCGGGACTCATCGCGTGTTCCTCAGACGCCGTTGAAGCTGGCGGCCAGCGAGCCGACGATCAGTACCCAGCCGTCCACCAGCACGAACAGCAGGATCTTGAACGGCGCGGACACCAGCATCGGCGACAGCATCATCATGCCCATCGACATCAGCACGCTGGCGACCACCAGGTCGATGATCACGAAGGGAATGAAGATCAGGAAACCGATCTCGAACGCGGTCTTCAGTTCGCTGGTGATGAACGAGGCCACCACGATCGGGAACGGCACGTCCGCCGGGCTGGCATAGCTGCCGTGGCCGGCAAGACCGGCGAAGGTCATCAGGTCGGTTTCGCGCACCTGCGCCAGCATGAAGTCGCGCAGCGGGCCGGTGGTCATCGTCCACGCAGTGGAGAAATCGATCTGGCCGTTGAGGTACGGCGCCATGCCCTGTGCCCACGCCTTTTCGCCTACCGGCATCATCACCAGCATGGTCAGGAACAGCGCCAGGCCCACCAGCACCTGGTTGGACGGCGTCTGTCCGGTGCCCAGCGCCTGCCGCAGCAGGCCGAGCACGATGATGATGCGGGTGAACGCGGTCATCGCCAGCAGCGCGGACGGAATCAGCGTGATCGCCGTCATCAGCAGCAGCGTCTGCAACGGCAGGCTGACGGTGTTGTCGCCGATCTGGCCCACGTTGACCTTGGGCAGGGCAGGCAGGGTCGGTGCGGTCGGCGCGGCAGGCGTCGCCGCGGGCGCGGGGTTCTGTGCCGGTGTGGTGGCGGGGGCCGTCTGCGCCAGCGCCAGGACAGGCGCGCACAGCCACAGCAGGCAGATCAGGGAAAGAACGAAACGGCGCATCTCAGCTCTCTCTGCGCAGGCGCTTGGCCAGCAGCTCGGCGAAATTCGGCATCGTCGGCGCGGGCGCGACGACCAGGGGTTCGGGCAGCGTGTGCAATGCCGTGATGCCGCCGGCGGTCACGCCGACCAGCAGCTGCTGCTTGCCCACCTCGATCACCATCACGCGCTCCTTGGTACCCACCGACAGCATCGAGACCACGTGGAGCTGGTCGCTGGGCCGGATGCCCAGGCCGGCGCCCGGCATGCGCTTGAGCAGCCAGGCCATGCCCAGGATCAGGCCAAGCACCAGGATCAGGCCGACCAGCGCGCCGCCGATGCCGGGCGTGGACGGCGCGTGCTGGCCGATCTTCTGTGCGGGTGCCGCGGCGGTGGCGAGCAGGGCGAAGGCGTGCATGGACATCGACTCAGCGCAGGCGGCGGATGCGTTCGCTGGGGCTGACCACGTCGGTCAGGCGCACGCCGAAACGGTCGTTCACCACCACGACTTCGCCGTGCGCGATCAGCGTGCCGTTGACGAATACGTCCAGCGGTTCACCGGCGCCGCGTTCCAGTTCCACCACCGAGCCCTGATTGAGCTGCAGCAGGTTGCGGATCGGCATGCGCGTGCGGCCCACTTCCAGCGACAGCGTGACCGGCACGTCCAGGATCACGTCCAGGCTCATGTCGCTGTCGTTGTCGTTGTCCTGCACGGAGGCATCCGGGCGGGTGTCGCCGAAGGCGGCGAGGGTGTCTTCGTTCTCGGGAATCATGGAGTGGCGTCCTGGAAGGCGACGGGTGTCAGGGCATGGCGGGGCGGCGCCGCGTGCTTGTGGTGGCTGCCGGGAGGATGCTTGGCGGTGATCTTCACCGCGTTATTGCCGTTGGAGATGCCGAACTCGCCGGTGAATACCGGCACCTGTTCGACGCACACCGGCACCGACTTGGGCAGGTCGATGGGCAGGATGTCGCCCACCTTCAGCCGGGTCAGCTGGCGCAGGTTGATGCGCTTCTCCGCCAGTACGCTGGAGACGGTGACTTCGGCGCCACGCAACTGTTCGTGCAGGGTGACGCGGAAGCTGTCGTCGTCGTGCACGCGGTCGGACTGGATGCCCGCATCGAGCAGCTCGCGGATCGGTTCCAGCATTGAATACGGCAGGGTCACGTGCAGGTCGCCGCCGCCGCCGTCGAGCTCCACGTGGAAGCGGCTGACCACCACGTATTCGCGCGGGCTGACGATGTTGGCGAAGTGCGGATTGACCTCGCTGGTGATGTACTCGAAGTCCACCGGCATCACCGGCGCCCAGGCGTCGATCAGGTCGGTGAAGGTCTGCTTCAGCAGCAGCTGGATCACCCGCATCTCGGTGGCGGTGAACTCGCGCCCCTCGATCTTGGCCGGGTAGCGGCCGTCGCCGCCGAAGAAGTTGTCCACCATGGTGAACACCAGCTTGGGTTCGAACACGATCAGGCCCACGCCGCGCAGCGGTTTGAACTTGACCAGGTTGAGGTTGGTGGGCACGTACAGCGAGTGCAGGTAATCGCCGAACTTGATCGTCTCGATGCCACGCACCGAGAGTTCGGCCGATCGCCGCAGCAGGTTGAACAGGCCGATGCGCCAGGTGCGCACGAAGCGCTCGTTGATCATCTCCAGCGTCGGCAGCCGGCCGCGCACGATGCGGTCCTGGCTGGCGAAGTCGTAGGTGCGCGCGATGGTGGGATCGACCGGCGGTTCCTCGGTCTCGATCGCGCCGGTATCCACGCCATTGAGCAGGGCGTCGATCTCGTCTTGCGACAGCAGGTCACTGGTCATCATGGCGTCGCGGTTCCGTCACTGCATCACGAAGCTGGTGAACAACAGGGCGTCGGCGGAGGGCTTGCCGGTTTCGGCGACCAGCAGCGCTTTCACTTCATTGAGTGCGGTGTTCTGCAGGCGTTCCTTGCCTTCGCGGCTCATCAGGCCGGCGGCGTCCTGCTGTGCGAACAGCATCAGCAGGCGCGCGCGGATGGCGGGGGCATGCAGTTCGATGGCCTTGAGCGCTTCGGGATCGCGCGTCATCAGCTGCACTTCGACCTGCAGGTAGCGTGCGCCGCCCGTTTCGCCGACGAGATTGACGACGAACGGCGGCTCCAGCGCGAAGTACTGGGCCGGCGCGGGTACTTCGCCCGGGCTCTTGGCCTTGGGTGCGTCGGCCTTCACTTCCTTGCCGGCATGGCTGGCGAAGTACCACGCGCCACCGCCGGCGGCACCGGCCGCAACCAGCGCCACCAGCCCGATCGTCAGCAGCGACTTGCCGCCCTTGGGCTTGTCGGCCTTGTCGGCCTTGGATTTGCTTGCGGTCTTGTCGGCAGCTGCCACGGCGGTGGATCTCCTGAGGGGTCTGCCCAGGTGATGCAAGCGGCGTGCCGTGGTGGGCAGGAGGGCCCGACGGGGTTTTGACGGGGGTACCTTCTGTAGGAGCGACGTGAGTCGCGACCGCACGTCACGTGGGTCCGGTAACCGCGTTCAGGCAGGGATGCGCGCATGATCAGGCACCCATGGCGCCGGATTTCCGCGGTCGCGACTCACGTCGCTCTACAGGAACAGCGATCCGTCAGGCGTACGCGTCCACCAGTCCCCGCGCCGTCATGCGGACGGTACGCGGTGTCTCGGCTGCGGCGTCGCTGGTGTCTGCGGCGCTTTCACCGTGCTGCGCCGTGCCGCCGTGCGACGGCGGGGCATGCTGCTGGCCGACATCGGCGTGGGCGAGCTGGAAGCCATGCTGGCCCAGCATGTCGCGCAGCTTGGGCAGGCTGTTTTCCAGCGCCTGCCTGACGTCCGCCTGGGCGCTGGTGAAGTCGGCATGCACGCGGTCGCCGTCCAGTCGCAGGCGGATCTCCACGGTGCCGAGGTCGTTCGGGGTCACCTTGATGTGCGCGTGGCCGATCTTCTGGTCGGCCATCCAGCGCACCGCATCGGCGACGTCCTCGTCGAAATGGCCGCCATGCAGGTCGGCGCTCGGTGCTTCCATCGCATTGACGGTCTCCGTGCGCGAGAGGCCGAGCGGGGCGTTCGACGCGCCGACGCCGGCGAGGAGCGTGCCGGTGGGCGACGTGGGGGTTTCCGCGTCGTCGCTGCGCAGGGCATCGATGAAGTCGCGGCCGAGGTTGATCACGTCCGGTATCGCGGCGGCGGCCTGGCCGGTGGCAAGGTGGGCGGTGAAGGAGAGCAGGTTCTGCAGCGGCGCCCGGGCCACATGGCCCATCGCGGCGGTGGCCGTCGGCGACGCCGTCGCAGGTGCGTCGGTTGCGTTGGGGGAGGCAGCGTTCTGGAGGTCGGGCGGAACCGCGTTGCCGGTGTCTGCGGCGACCGGGGCAGCCAAGGCGCCCGCCGGAGAAGCCGGCGTCGTGGCGCGACCGCCGGCCAACACGGCGTCGGGGGAAGAGACGGCTTCTGCAGGGATCACGTCGCCGAGCAGTGGATTGCCCAACAGCGGATTGCCCAGGGGATCGGTCGGCACGGTGATGCGGGGATCAGCCTGCGGGATGGCAGCCGCCGGTAGCGGAACCTCCGGCAGCACCAGCGTCGCAACGCCAGCCTCCTTGATGTCCTGATCGTCCGTCGTGCGCGCCGCGTCGTCGGGGTGGCGGTTGGCGGCGTGCGGTTGTTGCAGGGCGGTGGTCTCCTGCCCCTCGTCGCGCCGGGGCGCGGGCTTTCGGGCCGGGGCTTCGTCACGCGTCGCCGGGTGACGCACCATCTCGTCGAAGCTGGGCTTCGACGGGTCCGGTGTGCTTTCCCGTGCCTGTGCGACACCGCCTGCGGCAGCGGGGAACACGGTCTTGCCCGCGGGAGGCAGCGACGCCATCGGGGATGGCATCAGGCTTCCTCGCTTTCCTGTGCGGTGGCGGCCAGTCGCGCACGGCGCGCGCCGAGGTCATCCATCTCGCGCTGGTCGCGCCGTTCCACCACCTGTCGCTCCTGGGCGCGGTAGCTGGCGGCGAGCTGTTCGAGCACCTGCTTGTCGCGGCTGGCCAGCAGCAGGCGGTCGCGCTCGATGTCCACGCTGCTGCGGCTGCGGTCGACGTTCTGCAGCTGCTGCGCCAGCGCCTGGTCGATGCGTTCCAGGAAGGCACGGCGATTGGCCAGCTGCGCCGGACTGGTGGCGGCCATCTGGCTGTTGGCGTAGTCCTCGGCGTACTGCCGCAGTTCCTCCAGGCGCGACTCGTGCTGCGCCAGCGTGTTCTGGCGTTCGGCCAGGTCGCGGGCAACGGAATCCTCGTGTTCCTGCGCGCGGCGCAGCAGGGGATCGATTCGGCGGGACTGCATCATGGCGGGGATTCCTTGGCGTTACTGCGGGCTGCGGGGTGCGGGGGCACCGGCAGCGACGTTGCGTTGGACCAGCGATTCGAGGGCGGCACGGCTGCTGGGCAGGTCGGCGGCGTGCGCCACGTCCTGGCCCAGGAATTCGACGATCTCGGGCCAGCGTTCCAGCGCTTCATCCACGGTGGGATCGTTGCCGCGCTGGTAGGCGCCGATGGCGATCAGGTCGCGGTTGCTGGTGTAGGCCGACAGCAGGCGCTTGAGCTTGCGGATGCGGTCGCGCCAGGTTTCGTCGGCGATCTCGGTGACCACGCGGCTGACCGAGGATTCCACATCGATGGCCGGATACAGGCCGCTGTCGGCCACGCGGCGCGAGAGCAGGATGTGGCCGTCGAGGATGGCGCGCGCGGCATCGGCGATCGGATCCTGCGGATCGTCGCCTTCGGTCAGCACGGTATAGAACGCGGTGATGGAACCACGCCCCTTCGCACCATTGCCGGCACGTTCCACCAAGGCGGGCAGTCGCGCGAACACCGACGGCGGATAACCGCGCGTGGTGGGGGGCTCGCCGACCGACAGGCCGATCTCGCGCTGGGCCTGCGCGAAGCGGGTCAGCGAGTCCATCAGCAGCAATACGTTGAGGCCCTGGTCGCGGAACCACTCGGCGATGGCGGTGGCACGATACGCACCTTGCAGGCGGGCCAGCGGCGGCCGGTCGGCGGGACTGGCCACCACCACCGCACGTGCCAGGCCCACCGGGCCGAGCGTGCTTTCGACGAAGTCGCGCACTTCGCGGCCACGTTCGCCGATCAGGCCGACGACGATCACGTCGGCGGCGGTATAGCGGGTCATCATCCCCAACAGTGTGGATTTGCCCACGCCGGAACCGGCGAACAGGCCCACGCGCTGGCCACGGCCGATGGGCAGCAGCGCGTTGATCGCGCGCACGCCGACATCGAGGGGTTGGGTGATCGGTTCGCGCGACAGCGGGTTGATCGCCATGCCTGCGAGGCTGACGCTGCCTTCGGCACGGATCGGGCCACGGCCGTCCAGCGGAACGCCATCGCTGTCGATCACGCGCCCCAGCAGCCCTTCGCCCACCTCGACGCCGCCGCGCCGCCGCGAGGGCACCACGCGTGCGTTCGGCAGCAGGCCGTGCAGTTCGGCGCTGGGCATCAGGTAGGTGCGTTCGCCCGAGAAGCCGACGACTTCGGCATCCACCCAGCCGCCGTCGACCACTTCGACCTTGCAGGTGGCGCCCATCGGCGCTTCGCAGCCGATGGCTTCCAGGGTGAGGCCGACGGCACGGCGCAGGATGCCTTCGCGGATCAGGCCGCGGCCACCGAGCTCGGGATTGATCTGCGACAGGCGCGCGGACAGGCGCAGGTCGCGGGCGGTCAGCCATTCCAGCGGTTGGGCGCTCATGCGCGTGTGCTCCGGTTGAGCACGGTTTCCAGCGCGCCGCGCAGGCGGGCCTCCAGCGTCCCGTCGATGCGTACGCTTTCGGCATGCACGCGCAGGTCGCCGCGGCTGAGCGAGGTGTCCGCCGTCAGTCGGGTACCCGGAGCCATCGCCAGTACCGGGGTCAGGGCCGCGATGTCGTCGGGATGCAGCCGCAGTTCCACTTCGCGCTGCGCGCCGCCGACGGCATCCAGTGCGCTGGTGGCCAATTCCTGCAGCAGGACCGGGTCGGTCTGGTAGGCGCGGCCCACCAGGGCGCCGGCAATGCGGACGGAGAGTTCGGACAGCGCAGCGACGACTTCGTTCTCGAGCCGGTCCAGCGGGCGCGAGAAGTTGTCGAGGATGCCTTCCATCTGTGCGGCCAACCGGCGGACTTCGGTCTGGCCGGTCGCGAAGCCTTCGGCATGGCCTTCGGCCAGCCCGCGTTCGAGCCCTTCGCGGTACGCGGCATCCTGGATGGCCTGGATCTCTTCGATCGTCGGCGGTACCAGCGGCGGGGCTTCCTGCTCGGGGGCGGGTGCCGCGACGACGACATCGAGCGGCGCGGGCATCCAGCGCAGCGGCGACGGCGTGCTCATACCATTTCCTCGGCACCGGCCATCAGCGAGATCACGCCCTGGTCAGCCAGGCGGCGCACGATGGCGAGGATTTCCTTCTGCGCGCCTTCCACATCGGACAGGCGCACCGGGCCGCGGGCTTCCATGTCTTCGACCAGGATCTGCGCGGCGCGCTGGGACATGTTGCGGGTGATCTTTTCCTTCACCTTGGCGTCGGCGCCGCGCAGCGCCAGGCCCAGGCGGTCGTTCGGGACTTCGCGCAGCAGCGCCTGCAGTTCGCGATCGCCCAGCTCGGCCAGGTTGTCGAACACGAACATCAGGTCCTGGATGCGTGCGCCTAGCTCGGCGTCGACCTGGGTGATGTTGCCGAGGATGGCCTGGTCCTGGCCGGAGTCCATGAAGTTGAGGATGTTCGCCGCGACCTTCACGCCACCGATGCTGGAGGCCTTGAGGTTCTGGTTGCCGGCGAACTGGCGCTCCATGATCTCGTTCAATTCGTTCAGTGCGTTCGGCGGGATGCCGTCCAGCGTGGCGATGCGCAGCAGCACGTCGGTGCGGGTACGCTCGGGCAGCAGCTTGAGGGTGTCGGCGGCCTGGTCGCTGTCCAGGTGGGCCAGCACGATGGCGATGATCTGCGGGTGTTCGTTGCGCACCAGGTCGGAGATCGCGCGCGGGTCCATCCACTTCAGCGTGTCCAGGCCGGTGGTGTTGCGGCCCAGCAGGATGCGGTCGATCAGGCTGCCGGCCTTGTCTTCGCCGAGTGCCTGCACCAGCACCTTGCGCACGTAGTCGTCGGCGCCCATGCCCAGCGAGGTCTGCTTGTCCAGCGATTCGCCGAACGTGGCCATGACCTGCATCACCTGCTCGCGGCTGACGCCGGAGATGGTGGCCATGGCGATGCCGAGCTTCTGCACCTCCTTGGCGTTCATGTGCTTGAGCACTTCGGCGGCATCTTCCTCGCCGAGGGAGAGCAGCAGCACGGCTGCGCGCTGCACGCCGTTGAGTGCCGGTTCCTGTACGTTATTCATCGCTGGCCACCCAGTCCTTCACTACCTGCGCCACCTGCTTGGAATCGGTCTTCACCGCCTCGCGCGCCTGGCGCAGGCGGTCTTCGTAGGCGTCGGAGGGCAGGGCGCGCATCGGGGGCAGCGCGTCGTGCGACAGCGTGGCCACGGCGCCGGCCTGCATGTCGTCATCGTCCATCACGGTGACGTCGATGCCGTCGTCCTCGTCCTCCACCTTCCGCCGGGCGGCGGGGTGGATGATCTGGCGCATGGCCGGACGCAGCACGCCGAACAGCAGCGCGATCACCACCAGCGCGCCCAGGCCGTAGCGGGCGATGTCGCGCAGCATGGGGTTGTGCAGCCACGGGCTTTCCCAGAACGGCACGTCCTGCGGTGCCTCGGTTTCGCGCACGAACGGTGCGTTCATCACCGACACCGAATCGCCGCGCGCCGCGTCGAAGCCCACGGCTTCCTTCACCAGCGCTTCGATGCGGGTCAGCGTGGCGGCGTCCAGTGCGGTCATCACCACCTTGCCGTTCTCGCCGGTACGCGGCACGTGGTCGACCAGCACGGCGGCGGTGACGCGGCGCACCCGGCCGGCCGGCTGGCGCGTGTGCTGCAGCGTGCGGTCCATTTCGAAGTTGCGGGTGGCGCTGCTGCTGGTCTCGACCGGCGCGGCAGGATTGGGTGCGGCGGCCGCGTTGGGGCCGGGCGGCGTGTTGCTGGTGGCGCCGGGCACGCCCTCCGGGCCGGTGCCGGCGACGGAGTTCTGGCTGACCTGCTCGCTGCGGATCTTGGCCGGATCATTGGCGAAGGTCTCGCGCGCCTCCTCGGTGACCGAGAAGTCCATGTCCACCGCGACTTCGGCGTTGACGCGGCCGGCGCCGGTGAGCGGCTCCAGCAGTTCGCGGATGCGGTCGTTGAACGAGGTCTCCAGCTTGCGCACGCGTTCGAACTGGGCGGCGTTGAGCGCGGCCTCGCTGTTCGGGTCGCTGATGGTGAGCATGCGGCCGCTCTGGTCGACCACGGTGACGCGTTCGGGGGCGAGGTCGGGGATGGACGACGACACCAGGTGCACGATGGCATCCACCTGGTTGCGTTCCAGCAGGGCGCCCGAGCGCAGGTCCAGCACCACCGACGCGCTGGCCACTTGGCGCTGGCGGGTGAAGGCGCTGGGCTTGGGAATGGCGAGATGCACGCGAGCGTCGCGGACCGGGCGCAGGGTGGTGATGGTGCGGACCAGTTCGGTTTCCAGTGCGTGCTGGTAGCGTGCGTTCTCGACGAACTGGCTGACGCCGAAGCCGGGATCGCGCTCCATCATCTCGAAGCCGAGGCGACCGCTTTCGGCCAGGCCGGCGCCGGCCAGCTTCAGGCGGGCGTCGTGCAGGTTTTCTTCCGGCACGGAGATGGCGCCGGTGCCCTGGTCCAGCTGGAACGGGATCTGCGCCGCGCGCAGCATGTCGGTGGCTTCGGCGGTGGCCTTTGCGTCCAGGCCGGTATACAGCGGTGTGTAGGCGGGTTTCTGCGACCAGAAGAACACCATCATGCCCACGGCGACAGCACCGGCGATCAGCAGCAGCGTACCCATCTGCTTGAACACGCGCGCGTCCTGGATCCTGGTCAGCGCCGCGCCTGCCTTGTCGGCGGTCAGCGATTCCTTCAGGGCTTCCTTGGAAAGGGTCAGGGCCATGGTGGTGCGGTTCCTGCGCGGTCGGCTCGGTGGAGTGGGGCGGTCAGCGGTCGGGCATTGCGGCGGCAGTCTTTACAACGTCGGGACCTACAAAGGCATGTTCATGACGTCCTGGTACGCCTGCACCAGGCGGTTGCGGACTTCCACCGTGGCGCGGAAGGCCACCTGCGACTGCTGCGCGGCCACCATCACCCGTGCCAGGTCCGCGCGCGGGTCGCCCAGTTCGAAGGCCTGCGCGAGTGCGCCGGACGTCTTCTGCGCTTCGTTCACGCCTTGCAGCGCGTTCTGCAGCGTGTCGCCGAAACTCGGCGCCTTGACGCCCGGTTGCTCGAGCCCCACCCGGTTCGGGGTGAACGCACCCGGGTTCGGCATCGGCTCGAGGGCACGCGTACCGACCTGGTGCTGGTAACTGCGGATCTGCGAGAGGATGGAGGAGACGTCGGACATGGGCGGGTGCTTCGGTCGTCGGGGTGTCTTGTCAGATCAGTTGCAAGACCCGTGCCGAAAACGCCGTCCGTCGCCAGTCAGTTTTCCGTCGCCAGGGCGACCTCTTCGCGCTCGATGCCGTACTTGCGCAGCTTCTCCACCAGCGTGGTGCGGCGCAGGCCCAGCAGTTGCGCGGCGTGCGCGACCACGCCACCGGCGCGGTCCAGTGCATCGCGGATCAGGTTCAGCTCGATCTGCGCGATGTGTTCGCGCAGGTCGATGCCGGATTCGGGCAGGCGGTCGGCCGGCGACACGGCGGCGGCCACGACGGCGGTCGGCAGCGGGGCCGGTGCAGCGGCCACCGGTGCAGGGGCCGGCGCCTGGGCGGCCAGCGCCTCCACGCCTTCCGGCTGGTAGCGCTTGGGCAGGTCGGCCACGCGCACCAGTCCGCCCGGATGCAGCACCGCCAGCCGTTCGACCAGGTTGGTCAGCTCGCGCACGTTGCCCGGCCACGCGTACAGGCGCAGCGCCTGCAGCGTCTCGTTGGCGAAGCGCACTTCCCCGCGGCCGGTGCGTGCCAGCTGCGCGGCGATGGTGGTGACCAGGTCGGGCAGGTCGTCGGCGCGCTCGCGCAGCGCCGGCATCTCGATGGGGAACACATTGAGGCGGTAGAACAGGTCTTCGCGGAAGTGGCCGTCGGCGATGCGCGCTTCCAGGTTGCGATGGGTCGCGGCGATCACGCGCACATTGCAGCGGATGGTCTGGTTGCCGCCCACGCGTTCGAAGCTGCGCTCCTGCAGCACGCGCAGCAGCTTGACCTGCATCGGCAGGCTCATGTCGCCGATCTCGTCCAGCAGCAGCGTGCCGCCCTCGGCCATCTCGAAACGGCCCTTGCGGGCGCTGAGCGCGCCGGTGAAGGCGCCCTTCTCGTGGCCGAACAGTTCGCTTTCCAGCAGGTCCGGCGGAATGGCGCCGCAGTTGATGGCGACGAACGGCCCGTCGCGGCGCGGCGACTGGTCGTGGATGGCACGCGCCACCACTTCCTTGCCGGTGCCGGATTCGCCCAGCACCAGCACGGTGGTGTCGAAGCTGGCGACCTGTTCGATCATGCGGCGCAGGCGCGTGACGGCGGGGCTGTTGCCGGTCGGCCCGCTGGTGCTGACCTGCTGCGCCTGGTGTTCGGTATCCAGCCGCTTCAGGCTGGCGCGGCGCAGGCAGGCTTCCAGCTGCGTGTGGCGGATGGGGCTTTCCAGCGTCCATACACCGGCGTGGTGCAGGCCGTGCGCGGCGGCGAAGGCGGCGGTGTCGCCTTCCATCAGCAGCACCGGCGGCGGCAGTTGCGCCTTGCCCAGCCAGGCGAAGAACGCGTCGGCGGCCTTGCCATCGTCGAGGGTGCCGACGACGATCGCCAGCCAGTCGTGCGGGCGTTGGCGGCGCACATCCACGTCACCGGCGCTGGCGACCCAGCGGGGTGTCAGGTCCATGAATTCGAGCAGGCCGGCCAGGCGTTCGGCACGCGTGGCGTCGGCGTCGATGACGAGGATGCGGGATTCACTCATGGCGGCTGTCTTTGAACCTTTCGAGGATGGGCAAGACTTCCTGGATGTAGGAAAGCTTGCTGACGAATTCGTCGGCACCGGCGCGCATCGCATGTTCGCGGTGCTCGGCGTCGTCGAAATGGCTGGCGATCACGATGAAGGGCGGTGCGTCCTGCGTCTTGATGAGGCGGGTAGCCTGCAGGCCCCCCATCTCCGGCATGGCCAGGTCCATCAGCACCACGTCCGGACGCAGGGTCTCCGAGCGTTCGATGGCTTCCAGGCCGTTGCTGGCGCGGCCCACGATGTCCAGCCACTCCACCTTGCGCAGGTGGCGCAGGGCGGCGTTGATGAAACCTTCGTGATCGTCCACCAGCAATACGGTGATCTTGCTCATTGCGGTCGTGCTCCGTTCTTATCCGGCCTTGGCCAAGACCGGTACGGTAGCGCGTCGGCGTTCCCGGGCGGGAGCGATATCGAGTTGTTCCCGGTACTTCGCCACAGTTCTGCGGGCAATGTGGATGCCCTGGCGGGCCAGCAGGCCGGCGATGGCTTCGTCGGCCAGCGGCTTGCCGGCCGGTTCGGAATCGATCAGGCGGCGCACCATGGCGCGCACGGCCGGGCCGGACACGTTGGCGCCTTCCAGGCGCACCGCGAAGAAGTGCTTGAGCTCGAACGTGCCGCGCGGCGTCTGCATGTACTTGCCGGTGGTGATGCGCGAGACGGTGGATTCGTGCATGCCGATGGCATCGGCGATTTCCTTCAGCGTCAGCGGGGCCATCGCTTCATCGCCCTGGGCCAGGAAACCGGCCTGGCGCTCGACGATGGCGCGTGCCGTCCGCAGCAGGGTGTCGTAACGGATCGAAAGGCCACGGGTCAGCCAACGCGCTTCCTGCAGCAGCTCGCGCAGCTTGCCGGCGCCTTCGGAGGCTTCGGCCTGGTCCAGTGCGCGCTCCTGCATCGGATTGACCCGCACGCGCGGCGTGGTCGCCGGGTTCAGGGCCACGCGCCAGGCGCAGTCGGCATGCCAGGCGACCACGTCCGGGACGATGTAGCCGGTCGGTGCCGGCGCCAGCGACGCGCCGGGGCGGGCATCCAGCGACAGCACCAGGCGTACGCCTTCCATCACCTGATCGAGTTCCAGGTCCAGCAGGCGGGCGAGGGCGTCGTATTCGTGTGCGGCCAGCAGCGCCAGGCCTTCGGCGACGATGCGGCGGGCGACGTGGCGGCCGGGCACGCGGCCCTGCAGGCAGTCCAGCTGCACCTGCAGGCATTCGCGCACGTCGGCGGCGGCCAGGCCGGGAAATTCCCCGCGCAGCAGGCGCTCGCGCAGCAGCAGCGCGGCGTCGGTGGTCAGGTCGAAGCGGGCCGAGGCCAGCAGCGCCAGGGTGTCGGGCGCCTGCTCCAGGTAGCCGGCGTCGTTGGTGTGCTCAAGCCAGAAGGCGACCACGTCCAGTGCGCGGCCATCCAGTTCCAGCGCCAGACGGTCGAGCACGCGCACGTGCGGGTCGCTGGATTCGCCGGCTTCGACACGCTGCATGCGATCGTCGTCGCCGTCCTGCCAGTTGGCGCCGGCCACGTCCCACAGGCTGGATTCGGGCAGTTCGTCGAACGCGGCGGCATCGAGGGCGGCGGCGTCCTGCGCCGGCAGCACGTCGATCTCGGCGACCGTCTCGGCATCCTGGGCTTCTTCGACTTCCAGCAGCGGATTGAGGTCCAGTGCGCGGCGCACTTCCATCTCCAGCTGCAGGCCGTCCAGTTGCAGCAGCCGGATCGACTGCAGCAGTTGCGGCGTCAGGTGGAGTTGCTGGCCGAGCTGGGTGGAAAGTCCCGTCTTCATTCCCGTTGTCCCCGATTCGATGGCGTGCCGAGGTCGGCTTCACATCGTGTGAACACTTTGGGCGCCCGGTGACGGAAAAAAAATCAGGGCGTTTCTGGTTGTGCTGCGGGCACGCCCCACTGGCCGTCAGGGTTTCCCCTACAGCGTCGGGTTATCGTCGATGGGAAGTGCCCGTCAGGGCGGTGCGGCAACGGGAATCCGTCGCCGGCGGGGGGCATCCACGCCGTACCTGCAAGGCTCAGGCCAGTTCGTTCTGGTGGCGTGCGGCCAGCAACAGCAGATCGTTGGCGCGACGGCAGCCCAGCGATTCCATCATCCGCGCACGGTGGGTTTCCACCGTCTTCACGCTGATGCCGAGTTGGGCCGCGATTTCCTTGCTGCTCATGCCGCTGCCCAACTGGCGCAGGATCTCGCGCTGCCGTGGCGACAGCGCGGCGATGCCGGTGGGACGCTGCGGGTTGAGCATCGGCGCCAGCATCTTCGAGGACACCTGCGGACTCAGGAACACCTGGCCGCTGGCGGCGGCGCGCAGGGCGAGTTCCAGTTCCATCGGCGCGGCTTCCTTCACCACGAAACCGGCGCAGCCGCGGTCCAGCGCCACGCGCACCTGGGTGGGATCGTTGTGCATGGACATGATCACCACGCGGGTCTGCGGCAGCGATTCGCGCAGCAGCGGAAGCAGGTCGAGCCCGCTGCGGTCGGGCAGGGAGAGGTCGAGCAGGATCAGGTCCGGGCGGTGGATCGCCGCCATGTCCAGCGCCTGTTGCGCGTTGCAGGCTTCGGCCACGACATCCACGTCGGGCAATGACTGCAGCAGCCGGCCGATGCCGGCGCGGACCAGGGTGTGGTCGTCGACGATGAGTACACGCACAGGGAAGAACCAGTCGATATCGCGTTGCTTAGTGATGTCACGATAGCCGCGCCGTCCCCGTGCGCCAATTCAGAATCGCGATGGGAAAGTGAAACCACGACATCAGTCACACTTGTGATGACCGTGTTCGCGTGAAAAGGGCGAATACCGCAATCGCGGCGTGTGATGCGTGCACATCGCGGATGCCGCAGTGGGCGCGGATGCGCGAAAAGCGGGCTACGGACGAGCCGCGTGCTGGGACTGGCGGGCTTCGGCGATCTGGCGGCGATGCAGGCGGAACAGGTGGCGGTCCATGGCCTCGGCAAGGCCGGCGCCCAGGGTGTCGAACTGCAGCCAGAGATGCTGCATGCCTTGCGAGCCTTCGGCCTGGGCCAGCAGCGTGGCGGGCAGTTCGATGTGGTCGCTCAACCAGGTGGCGGGCTGCACGGTCACCACGCCGGCGACGCCGACGGCCAGTTCCTGCGGCGACACGACATCCAGGCGCAGGCCTCGGTGCGACCAGCGCAACGGGGTGGCGGGCAGGGTTTCGTGCTGGCTGCGCGCCAGCCGGCCGAGCAGCGACAGCACCAGGTCCAGCTTGGCTTCGATGCGCTGCTGCGTGGGGGTGGCTTCCTTGCGGTCGTCCGGGTCTTCGCCGCGCACGTCCTCGGCGACCGCCAATCCTTTCAGCAAGGCCTCCGACGGGGCCTGCATCAGGACCCGTGCACCCGCGTCAAAGCGCGCAGGCAGCACCACCTCGCAGGTGAGCGCGCCATCGAACAGCGCGTGCTCGGCAGGGTGCTCCACGAGGATGATCGAAGCGGTCATGGCTCACCCCTCGACAACGGAAAGATAGGCGCGCGCGGCGCGGTCGGCGCTCTGGTTGACATGCATGCGGATACGCACCTGTTCGCGCGCATCCTGCATCGACTTCTGGAGTTCCAGTTGCGCACGCAGCAACACGGCCAGCGCGTCGTAGCCGGCCGAGCGGCCACCATCGGCATGCAGGAAGGCCCGCACGTCGTGGTCGTGACGGTTGAGCAGGCGCTCGACGTCCTCCAGTTCGCCCGCGTGCAAGGCATGGCGCATGCCGTCGAGCTGGGCGAAGAGGTCGTCGAGGGCCGGTGTGGCGTTCATCGCGCGGCAGCCATGGCCGGGGGCTGACGTTGCTCGGAGGGAATGGCGTTCCAGGCGGACTCGATCTCGCCCAGCAGGTCGAGCGATTCGCGCAGTGCGGCGGCATCGTTGTGCAGGTTGGCATCGATCAGGCGCGTCTGCACGTAGTCGTACAGCGCGGAGAGACTGCCTGCGATTTCGCCGCCCGCCTCATGGTCCAGCGAGCCATTGAGGTGCCCGATGATCGCGCACGCTTCGCCGATTGCCTTGCCCTTGCGTGCCAGGTCGCCACGTTCCATGCATGCGTCCGCCAGTCGCAGGCGTTCGCAGGCGCCCGACAGCAGCAGGGCCACCAGGCGGTGCGGATCGGCGTCCATGACGGCGCTGCTGAGGCCGGTGTTGCGGTACTGGGCGGCGTACGAATGCGATGACATTCCATTTTCTCCTGCGATCCCCGCGCGTCACCCGACGGCGGTTCGGATCGGCGGTTATCCGGTCTGGTTGGCGAGCGAGGCGAGTTGCTGGGCCAAATAGCTGCTGGTGCTGCTCATCTGGGCGACCATCGAATCCATCGCCACGAACTGGGCCTTGTAGCGGTTGCCGACGGCTTCCATGCGCGCATCCAGGGCCAGGCGCTGCGTGGCGACGTCCTTGATCTGGGCATTCAGGCCGCTGGTGCGCTGGGTGAAAGCCCCATTGGTGCCGATATAGCTGCCCACGGCCGCCTGCAGCTTGCCCGCGAAGCCGCTGTCGCCGGTGAAGGCGCTGCGGATCTTCTCCGGGTTGCTGACCAGGACGGCGGTGAACTTGCTGCTGTCGAACACCAGGGTGCCATCGGAAGACGGATAGCCCCGGGTCTGCAGGCCCAGCGTCTTGGCGTCCAGGCCCTGCGAGGCGAGGTCGCCCAGCACGCCGCTCAGCACGTTCCTCAATTGGCCCGAGGCACTGCGCATCTGCGCATCGCCGGTCAGGGCCGAAGGCTCGTCGCTTTCGGCGTTGTACTTGGTGGACGTGTTGATGGCGCCGATGGCCGCGTTGTACGCGGTCACGAAATCCTGGATCAGCTTGCTGGCGGCAGCGGTGTCGGTGGACACGGTGACGGTGCTGGTGCCCTTCGTCTTCACGTCCAGGGTCAGGCCGGGCACGGCGTCGGTGATCTTGTTGCCGCTGGCGGTGACGGTCAGGCCGTCGATCTTCACTTCGGCATCGGCGGCGGGGACGCGTTCCTGCAGGCTGGCGGCCAGGGCCTGCAAGTCGCTGCCGCCGGAGGTGAACGCGAGCGAGATGCCGTTGGCCGCGCCGGTCTTGTCGGACGACACGGACAGGTAGAGCCCGTCATTGGACGTCAACACGCTGGCCTGCACGCCCTTGCTGCGGGCAGCGTCGTTGATCGCGCTGCGGACATCCTGCAGCGTGCTGTCCGCGGCGATGTCGATGGCCAGCGCCTCGCCGCCGACCGTCAGCGTCAATTGGCCGGCGCCGAAGGTCGTGCCGGCCGTCACCGGCTGGTTGGTGATCCATTTGTTGGCGGTGGCCAGTTCGACCACTTCGACCGCGTACGTGCCGTTGGGCGTGCCGCTGCCCACCGTGGCGCCCACCACCGTGTCGGTGGCGGACTTGACGGTGCGGGTATCGAAGGCGGTGGCGGCCTTCAGCGCGGTCAGGGCCTTGTCCAGGTTGCTGAAGGCGGAACTGACCGTGCCCAGTGCGGACAGCTTGAACTTGGCCTGGCTTTCGATGCGGGTCAGGCGGTTCTCCGCAGGCGCGCGATCGGCCGCCACCAGCTGGGACACCATGCCGTTGATGTCCATCCCGGTGCCGATGCCGCCATAACCCAGCGAATAGTCTGCCATTGCCGTCTCCTGTCAGTGCCCTTCCGAAAAAGGGTGGCCGGGCGGGCCTGGCATCCGGTACCGGATGGGGCCCGCCCGTGCAGTTTCAGTAGCGGCCTGCCGCGGCCGTTCTTTAGCCCGCATCTCTCCGTCTCCCTCCGCCGCCGTGGGTCCGGCGACTGGTGAGAAATGCGGGCGCAGGAGCTGATGCAGGGTTTGTGCCACAAAGCGGTGATGCGTGATGGGGGATGGGTGATGCGGCAACTCAGAAGCCGGTGTTCCCCATCACCCATCACCCCCAAAAAAAATACCCCCTCCGTCGCCGGAGGGGGTTGGGGTACTGCCAAACGGAGGGAGACGAATCCGTCCGTGACGACAGGTAACTAGGAGGAACTGCGGATAAAGCGTGCTGCGTATCAGCGCAGCAGGGACAGCACGTTCTGCGGCACCTGGTTGGCCTGGGCCAGCATGGCCGTACCGGCCTGCTGCAGGATCTGGGTGCGGGTCAGTTCGGCGGTTTCCTTGGCGAAGTCGGTGTCGCGGATGCGGCTGCGCGAAGCGGCCAGGTTTTCCGAGCTGGTCTGCAGGTTGGCGACCACCGAGGTGAAGCGGTTCTGCACCGCACCCAGGTCGGCGCGCGCGCTGTTGACGGCGGTCAGCGCCTTGTCGACGATTTCCAGGGCCTGCTGCGCGCCCTTGAAGGTCGAGATGTCCAGGTTGCTGGCGTACTGCTTGGTCGTCGCGACGGTGCTGGCGGCCACGTCGGCCGGAGCGGTACCGCCGGTCCAGGTGCCGGTTTCCACGGCGATGCCCAGGAAGTCGCCATCCGAATCCACGCTGTCCTTGACCGAGGTCAGGTTGACGGCGCCGTTGGCACCCAGCTCGGCCAGCACGCCGGTCTCGCCGATCTTGGCATTGATCGCGCCGACCAGCGCGGTGGCGGCGGCGTCACGCGTGCCGGTCGCAGAACCCTGCGCGGCGACTTCGACGGTGTCGATGGTGACCGCGGTGCCGTCGGCGTTCGTCAGCTGCAGACCTTCGATCTTCAGGTCGGTGGTGCCGTTGGCCGGCGTCGCCGTGGTGAACGTGGCGGTGGCGAACATCGCGCCGCCCAGTGCATCGGCCTGCGCATCGACGACCTTGTCGATGGCGATGGCCTGCGACGCATTGGCGCCGACCTGAAACAGCTGGCTGGTGAACGAACCATCCAGCAGCTTGGTGCCGTTGAAATCGGCCTGCTTGGCGACGCGGTCGATTTCGGAGGTCAGCTGCTTGACTTCGGCATTCAGCGCGGCGCGGTCGGACGAGGAGTTGGTCGCGTTGGCCGACTGCACCGACAGCTCACGGATGCGCTGCAGGTTGTTGCCGATTTCGGTCAGCGAACCTTCGGCGACCTGGGCCAGCGAGATGCCGTCGTTGGCGTTGCGCACGGCAACGTCCAGGCCACGGATCTGGGTGCTGAAGCGTTCGGAGATGGCCAGGCCGGCGGCGTCGTCCTTGGCGCTGTTGATGCGCAGGCCGGACGAAAGACGCTGGATGGTGGTGGCCAGTGAAGCCCCGCTGCTGCTCAGATTGCGCTGCGCATTCAGCGAGATGGTGTTGGTGTTGATGACCTGTGCCATGGAAGTTTCCTCTAGGCGGGATTACGAAGGGGAGAAGCCCGGGCCGGAAAGGGTGGCGATGAAGACCACCCGTTCCGGCGCTTCACCGCGTTAGCGGAGCAGGCTGAGCACGTTCTGAGGCACCTGGTTGGCCTGGGCCAGCATGGCCGTACCGGCCTGCTGCAGGATCTGGGTGCGGGTCAGTTCGGCGGTTTCCTTGGCGAAGTCGGTGTCGCGGATGCGGCTGCGCGAAGCGGCCAGGTTTTCCGAGCTGGTCTGCAGGTTGGCGACCACCGAGGTGAAGCGGTTCTGCACCGCACCCAGGTCGGCGCGCGCGCTGTTGACCGAGGTCAGGGCAGCGTCGACGATTTCCAGGGCCTTCTGCGCGCCTTCGAACGTGGTGATGTCCAGGTCCTTGGCGAACTGCGCGGTGCCTGCCGTGGCCGCCGTGGTCGCGGCCGTCAGGCCCGAGCCGGTGACCGTGCCGCCCACGACCAGGTCGGTGTCGGCCTTGACCGAGGTCAGGGTGACCTGGTCGGCGTCGACCGAGGCGTACACGCCGGTCTCGCCCAGCTTGGCGTTGATGGCAGCGGCCAGGCCCTTGGCGATGTCCTCACCGCTTGTGCCGTTCGTGTACTCGACGTCCGCGATGGTCACACCGTTGATGGTCAGGTCGGCGATGCTGCCGTCGGCGGCGGCATCGGCGATGGCCGCGCTGGTGACGTCGGCGGCGAACTTCACGTTGCCCAGTGCATCGGCCTGCGCATCGACGACCTTGTCGATGGCGATGGCCTGCGACGCATTGGCGCCGACCTGGAACAGCTGGCTGGTGAACGAACCATCCAGCAGCTTGGTGCCGTTGAAATCGGCCTGCTTGGCGACGCGGTCGATTTCGGAGGTCAGCTGCTTGACTTCGGCGTTCAGCGCGGCGCGGTCGGACGAGGAGTTGGTCGCGTTGGCCGACTGCACCGACAGCTCACGGATGCGCTGCAGGTTGTTGCCGATTTCGGTCAGCGAACCTTCGGCGACCTGGGCCAGCGAGATGCCGTCGTTGGCGTTGCGCACGGCAACGTCCAGGCCACGGATCTGGGTGCTGAAGCGTTCGGAGATGGCCAGGCCGGCGGCGTCGTCCTTGGCGCTGTTGATGCGCAGGCCGGACGAAAGACGCTGGATGGTGGTGGCCAGTGAAGCCCCGCTGCTGCTCAGATTGCGCTGCGCATTCAGCGAGATGGTGTTGGTGTTGATGACCTGTGCCATGAGTTCTACTCCTTAGGCGTTTTCTGCACGGGGGAAAAGTTTTCCAACGATCCCCGCCGTGCCGCCGGGGATACCTGGTTCAGCGTTGCAACAAGCTCATTACGTTCTGCGGCACCTGGTTGGCCTGGGCCAGCATGGCCGTACCGGCCTGCTGCAGGATCTGGGTGCGGGTCAGTTCGGCGGTTTCCTTGGCAAAGTCGGTGTCGCGGATGCGGCTGCGCGAAGCGGCCAGGTTCTCCGAGCTGGTCTGCAGGTTGGCGACCACCGAGGTGAAGCGGTTCTGGATCGCGCCGAGATCGGCGCGCGAGCCGTTCACGGCCGTCAGTGCCTTGTCGACGATTTCCAGGGCCTGCTGGGCGCCGGCGAAATCCGAGATGTCCAGGTCGGACACGAACTTCGGCACTTCGCTGGTGGCGACGGCCGTCGCGGTGTACGTACCGCCCGTGATGGCGACGCCGAAGGCCGCGAAGTCGCCGTTGGCGTCCACGCTGGTCTTGACCGAGGTCAGCTCCAGGCCGGTGCCGGCGGCATCGACGTTGGCGTAGATGCCGGTTTCGCCGAGCTTGCCGTTGATATGGGCGGCCAGTGCCTTGGCGGCGGCTTCGTTGGTGGCGGCGACCGAACCGGCGCTCTTGACGGTCAGATCGTCGAAGGCGACGGCATTGCCGGCGCTGTCGGTGAGGGTCAGGCCGGTGATGGTGATGTCCGCAGTGGCGGAAGCCGCGGCCGTGATGGCCAGCGTGCCGCTGTCGAACTGCGAACCGCCCAGGGTCAGGGCGCGGGCATCGACCACCTTGTCGATGGCGATCGCCTGGCCGGCGTTGGCGCCGACCTGGAACAGCTGGCTGGTGAACGAGCCGTCCAGCAGCTTGGTGCCGTTGAAGTCGGCCTGCTTGGCGACGCGGTCGATTTCGGAGGTCAGCTGCTTGACTTCGGCATTCAATGCCGCGCGGTCGGAGCTGGAGTTGCTGGCGTTGGCCGACTGCACGGCCAGTTCGCGGATGCGTTGCAGGTTGTTGCCGATTTCGGTCAGCGAACCCTCGGCGACCTGGGCCAGCGAGATGCCGTCGTTGGCATTGCGCACGGCGACGTCGAGGCCGCGGATCTGGGTGCTGAAGCGTTCGGAGATGGCCAGACCGGCGGCGTCGTCCTTCGCACTGTTGATGCGCAGGCCCGACGACAGGCGCTGGATGGTGGTGGCCAATGAAGCGCCGCTGGTGCTCAGGTTGCGCTGAGCGTTGAGCGACATCGTGTTCGTGTTGATTACCTGTGCCATGTTCGTCTCCTCTTATTTGGATTCACGGCGTTGAAGGGAAAAGACGCTGCCGGTTTGTTTTGTGGTGGCTAGTCGTCTTCGTGTTGCGAAATGAATAACGGCGCTGCCGAAAAAACCTTTAGGGCAGGCGCGAAAAAATGTGTTAGGCCACGCAATCGCGCGGGAAAACCAGCGGTTTCCGGGGGGGCGCGAAGTGGCCTAAAGAACGGGTGCGCGATGCCGCTAAGCGGCGGCACGGCAGGGGGCGGTGTGATCGGGGTGCGCCGCTGCGCGGCGCGGCGGCGCCGGCCTCAGGGCTGCGGCGTGCGCCAGGCGTCGGCGGGATCGGCCAGCAGCAATACGCCGGGCATGCGGTATTCGCAGCCGATCAATGTGCGTTGCCTGAGACCGGGGTGTTCGCCGGGATAGATCACCAGGGCATGGAAATCATCGAGGGCGCCGGACAGGGGCGCATCGCGGCTGTCTTCCAGCGCGCGTTCCAGCTGCGCCGCCGCCTGCTCGATGGAGTCATCCACCAGCAGCAGGACGCGGTTGTCGGTGATGACGACGGCATCGCTGTGATGCCCCCACGCCTGCACGGGTTCGGCCAAGCGGTAAAGATCCATCATCGGCGCGCTGAATTGACGCTCGGTCTGGGTGAATTCCGTCGGGCGCTCGCGGCGGAGCCGTTGCAACAGGGTGGCGAGATCGCCATTGGCCGTGCGGCAGGTGAGGGCATCGAGCAAGGTATCGGACGGTGCGCCGGCCGCAACGGGCGCGGGCGCGGGTGGCACGTCGGTAACCGACTGTGCTGACACGACAGGCACGCCAGCCAGCCACAGCGCGGCCAGCACGAAGAAAACCGTCTTACTCGATCTGCGCATTCGCGTGGGCAGCATCCAGCGCTTCCATGGCGTCGCGCGGCTTGAGCTTGCCGGCTTTCTCGAACGAGGCCGCCGCGGCGTCTTCCTTCTTGTCGCCGTGAAGCAGCAGCAACACGTTCGCGTATTCCACGTGCGCGATGGGCGAATCCGGTGTCAGCTTGAGCGCGGTCCTGATATGCGACTCGGCTTCACTCGCCTTGGCACCGTAAGTCAGGCCGCCGATCATCGCGCCGATCTTGTCGATGATCTCGGCGTGGTACAGCGCCAGCGCGGTATGCGCTTCGGCATGCTTGGGATCCAGTTCCAGCGTGGCGTCCAGTGCGGTGCGGACCTTGCCCGCGATGCCCTGCTTGAGCGCCTTGGCGATGCTCAGGCCCTGGCTGTAGCGACCGAGCGCGAAGGCGTGCCGGTAATGACTGTTGGCTTCCTCGGGCAGCGCCTTGATGGCGGCTTCGGCCAGTTTCGCGGCCTGTTCGAAGCGCTTGAGTTGCTCGGATTCGTCTTCCACCAGATAGGTGGCATGGATGCCCAGCGCCTTGACCGCGACCGAAGCGCCCAGCGGGCCGAGGGCTTCACCGGCCTCATACGCGGCCTGGAAGTCACCGCGATGGAACGCGCGCCACGCATCCTGCAGGCGCTGCGCGAGGTCGGCGGGTTCGATGCCTTTGGCTGCCTTGCCTGCGGCGGCGATCAGCGCCTTGGCACGCTTTTCGTCAGGGTAGGGCTCCTGGTCGCCGGCATGCAGCGCCGGCCACGCCTTCTTCAATGCATCGCCCGTATAGGCGTAGCCCTTGGCGTCATGCGGAAACGCAGCCCACTTCGAAGACTTTCCTGCCATTGGTCGTCCCTCCCAGGATGCGGGGAGCATCGCCGCGAACGCGGTCGTCAGGCAACCCCTACGCATTCCGTCGCGCGAGCGGCCAATAGTGTGATTGCTCGACGCCGGCAGGACAGCATCGCGTCATGGAAGCCGGCCACCGTGGTCGGCATGTGGACTGCCCCCATGGCCGCCAGGAAGACCACCCGCAAGACCCCCGAACCCACCCTGCGCCACGTCTGGCTTGCCGGACTGGGCCTGATCGCCGTCGCGCGCCGTGAAGCCGTCGCGGCCGCCACCGATGCCGCTGGCCGGTTGCAGGCGGCGCGCGAATACGCCGGGAGCTTCGCCGGCCAGGCGCAGCGCGACGTACTTGACCGCCTGGCCGAAGTGCGTGAACAAGGCGAAGCCCGCGTGGGCCGGTTCAGTGCCGAGGTGGAAACTCGCCTGGAACCGGTGCTGACCAAGCTGGGCCTGAAGCAGCCCGCCCGGAAGGCCGCGCCCCGCGCCCGCAAGAAGCCGGCTGCCAAGCGCGCCCGCGCCACACCCGTCCGCAAGCCGGTGGCCAAGCGGCCGGTGCGTCGCAGCCGGGCCTGACGGCCCACGGACGCAACGCGTCCCGAACGCCCCGGTTCCCGGGGCGTCCTGTCATGGGGGCCCGATCAGAGATGCGCGGTGACGGCGGGTTCGGAGAACCAGTCGTTGTCGCGGCCGTTGGCGTAGCGGATCGGAACCTGCGCCAGCGCGGCCGGCTCCACGTCATCCAGGCAGGCCAGGTTCACCGAGTAGTAGCGGCCGCCGAGGACTTCCAGCTCGCCCCGGCCGAACGACTTCACGCCGCAGTGCCGGCAGAACAGATGTTCGGCCACGCCGCTGCCGAAGGGGTAGCGGGTCAGCGCCTCTTCGCCCTGCCGCAGGCGGAAAGCGTCCGGCCGGACCACTGTGCCCCAGTAGCGCGTCTTGGTACAGATCGAGCAGTTGCAACGGCCACTGCCGGCGGCCAGGTCGAGGTCGACTTCGTAACGCACGGCGCCGCAATGGCAGCTGCCCTGATAGGTCTGCACGGTCATGGGGTTTCCTTCCGGCGGGAGAGAGCTTCCAGTCTGGCCGACATCGAGGACAGAATCAGTCCTCAATGGGCGGCATACTGCGCCCATGCTCAGCACATCGAACCGCCTGCTCCGCCTGCTGTCGCTGCTCCAGTCGCGCCGTCACTGGACGGGCGCGGAACTGAGCCAGCGGCTGGAAATCGACCGCCGCACGCTGCGCCGCGATGTGGAGCGCCTGCGCGAGCTCGGGTATCCCATCGATGCGTCGCCAGGCCTGGGCGGCGGCTACCGGCTGGGTTCCGGCGCGACCATGCCGCCCGTGCTGCTGGAGGATGACGAGGCCGTAGCCGTGGCGGTGGCACTGCGCACGGCGGCGGCCAGCGTGGGCCGGATGGAGGACACCGCGCTGCGGCTGCTGTCGAAGCTGGACCAGTGGTTGCCGGCGCGGTTGCGCAAGCGCGCCAGTGCCCTGTATTCGGTCACGCTGTCGCTCGCCGGCGGTGCGCCCACGTCCGATGTGGACGCGCTGCTGCGCATCGCCGGTGCCTGCCGCGACGGCTTCCGCCTGCGCATGCAGTACCGCGACCGCACGCAGCGAGCCAGCGAGCGCCTGATCGAACCGCTGCGTCTGGTGCATACCGGCAGCCGCTGGTACCTGGTGGCTTGGGATCTGAAACGCGAGGACTGGCGGACGTTCCGCGTGGACCGCGTGCAGGCGCTGCACGATACCGGCACCCAGTTCCCGCCGCGCGAGTTTCCCGGCGACGTGGCGGACTACGTCGCGAAATCGATCACCCAGCCGTTCACCCGCTTCCAGGTGAGGCTGCGGCTGCCGGGGTCGGTGGAAGAGCAGGCGACACGGGTGCCCACCTGGTGCGGGATCCTGGAAGCCGGCGATGCACACCACTGCGTGCTGGAGCTGGGCGCCGAATCCGTCGAGGCGCTGCTCGCGCTGCTGGCCCTGGTGGGGCCGGAGTTCGAGATGCTGGATGATCGCGGCCTGCTGCCGGAACTGCGTGCGGCGTCGGCGCGGCTGGGCGATGTGCTGGCGGCGGCCTGATTCCCGGCTTTGCCGACGCAATGGTAGGAGGGGCTTCAGCCCCGACGCCTTTCCTACGGTCCTCGTTAATCTGACTGCACAGCGTCGGGGCTGAAGCCCCTCCTGCAGGCAAGCACGCTAGTTGGTATAGGCCTGCGTCAGCGTGTTCAGGTGCACACGTTCCGCGTCGCGCAGGAACGGTGCCACCAGCATCATCACCTGCACGATGCCCTGGCGGATGGCGGCCTGTTCGTCCTTCTCGCCACGCGTCGACGCGTAGTTCAGCCAGAAAGTGGAGATGACCAGCACGTTGGTGGCGGTGGCGGCCAGTTCCGCCGCCGACGCCCGCATCACGCCGGCCTGGCCCATGCCGCGCATCACCGCGTGCGCGCTGTCGTCGGCGCGCTTGAGGATGCGGGCGAAGCGCATGCGCAGCCGCCGGTTGCGGCTCAGGATCTCCACCAGGTCCCGATACAGGAAGCGGTAGTCCCAGATGCACTCGAACACGAGGTGCAACTGCAGCCAGATGTCCTCCAGCCCGGGCAGCCGGTCGGTGGGGGGCGTCAGCGCAGCGTCCATCCGCTCTTCGTACCGCGCGAAGAGCTGCTCGATGATGTCGTCCTTGTTGCGGAAGTGGTAGTACAGGTTGCCCGGGCTGATCTCCAGCTCGTCGGCGATGTGGTTGGTGGTGACATGCGGCTCGCCCTGCGTGTTGAACATCGCGAGGGCGGCGTCGAGGATGCGCTGGCGGGTATCGCGCGCCACGTCGGGCTTCAGGCCAGCAGCTTCTTCACCAGGTCCACGTACTTCTTCTGTGCGTCTTCCTGCGCCGTGCCCTTGAGCTTGGCCCAGGCCTCGTACTTGGCGGTACCGACGAAGTCGAAGAAACCCGGCTTGTCACCCTTCACATCACCTTCCGCGCCTTGTTTGTAAAGGCCGTAAAGCCGCAGCAACGTGTCGTTGTCCGGGCGCTCGGACAGCGTCTGGATGTCCTTGGATGCCTGGTCGAACGCGCTCTTGAGGTCTGCCATGGATGATCCCTCCCAGTGATCCAGGCCATCACACCACGGGTGGTGGAAGCGGTCAATGCGTGACGGGATTGTCGAATCTGGGCGGCTCTGGCAAGTTAGGCCGCAGGGCAGTCGGAGGGGCTCGCCCATACAACTTGAGGATAGGGGTCGTCATGAGCTATTTCGTCACGGGCGCCACAGGATTCATTGGCCGTTACCTGGTCGGCAATCTCCTCAAGCGCAGCGGGACGGTCCACGTGCTGGTCCGCAAGGACTCGCAGAAGAAGTTCGACGCCATCGCGAAGAAGGCCGGCTGGGACATGAAGCGCGTGTCCGTGGTGCACGGCGACATGACCAAGCCCAAGTGTGGCCTGACGCCCGCGCAGTTGCGTGCACTGACCGGCAAGGTGAAGCATTTCTTCCACCTGGCGGCGATCTATGACCTGACCGCGACCCGCGAAGCGCAACAGGCCGCCAACATCGACGGCACCCAGCATGCGCTCGACCTGGCCGCCGCCTTGAAGGCCGGCTGCTTCCACCACACCAGTTCCATCGCGGCGGCCGGGCTTTATCCGGGCATCTTCCGCGAGGACATGTTCGAGGAAGCCGAAGGGCTGGATGATCCCTACCTGCGCACCAAGCACGAATCCGAGGGGCTGGTGCGCAACGAGAAGCGCATCAAGTGGCGCATCTACCGTCCGGGCATGGTGGTGGGCCATTCGAAGACCGGCGAGATCGACAAGATCGACGGCCCGTACTACTTCTTCACCCTGATCAAGAAGCTGCGCGAGCTGCTCCCGCAGTGGGTGCCGGTGCTGGGCATCGAAGGCGGGCGCATCAACATCGTGCCGGTGGACTTCGTGGCCGACGCGATGGACCACATCGCGCACAAGCCCAAGCTGGATGGCCATACCTTCCACCTGACCGATCCCGAGCCGATGCGCGTGGGCGAAGTGCTCAACACGTTCTGCCGGGCCGGCCACGCGCCGGAAATGACCATGCGGATCGATGCGCGCATGTTCGCCTTCGTGCCGGGCAGCATCCGCATGGCGGTGGGCAACCTGCCGCCGGTGCGGCGCTTCATCGGCATGCTGCTGCGCGACTTCAAGATCCCGAAGGAAGTGTTGAAGTTCATTACCTATCCGACGCGCTTCGACAGCCGCGAGACCGAGCGGGCACTGAAGGGCAGCGGCATCGCCGTGCCGCGCCTGGACGACTACGCGTGGCGCCTGTGGGATTACTGGGAGCGCCACCTCGATCCGGACCTGTTCATCGACCGCTCGCTGAAGGGCAAGGTGCGCAACAAGGTGGTGGTCATCACCGGCGGTTCGTCCGGCATCGGCCTGTCCACCGCGCAGCGCGTGGCGGAAGCCGGCGCGACCACGATCATCGTGGCGCGCGGCGAGGAGGAACTGTTCAAGGCCCGCGACGACATGAAGAAGGCGGGCGGCAAGGTGTTCGCCTATACCGCCGACCTGGCCGACATGGCCGACTGCGACCGGCTGGTGAAGACCGTGCTGGACGAGCACGGGCATGTCGACATCCTGATCAACAATGCCGGCCGCTCGATCCGCCGCTCCATCGAGGCCAGCTACGACCGCTTCCACGATTTCGAGCGCACGATGCAGCTGAACTACTTTGGCAGCATCCGCCTGATCATGGGCTTCCTGCCGAAGATGACCGAGCGCCGCAAGGGCCACATCATCAACATCAGCTCGATCGGCGTGCTGGCCAATTCACCGCGTTTTTCGGCCTACGTCGCATCGAAGGCGGCGCTGGATGCATTCAGCCGCTGCGCGCAGGGCGAGTTGTCGGGCAAGGGCATCAGCTTCACCACCATCAACATGCCGCTGGTGAAGACGCCGATGATCGCGCCGACCAAGATGTACGACAGCGTGCCTACGCTGTCGCCGGAGGAGGCGGCCGACCTGCTGGTGAAGGCCATCATCGAGAAGCCCAGCCGCATCGCCACGCGCCTGGGCATCTTCGCTGCGCTGGTCAATGCCGTGGCGCCGAAGGCCTACGAGGTGGTGATGAACACCGCGTTCGAGCTGTTCCCGGATTCGGCCGCAGCCAAGGGTGACCGCAAGGCATTGAAGGAATCGGCGCCCAGCCAGGAACAGATCGCGTTTGCGTCGTTGATGCGGGGTGTGCACTGGTAGCGCTTTGCGTAGAGCCGAGCTCGCTCGGCTCTACGCCGCCACGTCACTGACGCAAGAGCTGCGGAACAAGCCCCGCTCTACGCGTCCTGTGGGTCCGCCCACCGCAACGGCACCGCCTGCATGTTCCGCATGTGCAGCGCCAGCGGTTCGATCCGGGACCACAGGAAGTCGCGCAGCTCGGCGTCTTCGACCGTCTCGACCATCGCGCTATGGAAACAGGCCAGCCAGCCGCTGGCTTCCTCCATGCCGATCCGGAAGGGCAGGTGGCGGGCGCGCAGCATGGGAGCACCGTGCTTCTGCGTGAACAATGGTGGGCCACCCAGCCAGCCGCTGAGGAATTCGAACAGCTTCTGCTCGCTGCCGTCGAGCGTGGCCGGATGCTGCGCGCGGACGGCGGCGGCTTCCGGCAACGTGTCCATCAGCGCGTACATGCGTTGGGTCATCCGGCGCAGGCCGGCTTCACCGCCGATGCGGTCATAGGGCGTGGGAGCGGCAGGATCATTCATCGAAACGGGAAGCGGGTCGACGGCAGCGCGATCATCCTGCAGCGCTGCCCGGGCGCACAGCGACGAAGTGTCGCGGCGGAATCACATCGTCTTGCACTGGCGCCAGCGCACCGGCTCGCTGCTGCCCGGCGGCGGGTTGAGTTGCACGCGGGTGGCGCGCAGGGCCGGGTAACGCTCCAGTTCCAGGCAGATCCACGGCCATATTTCCTTCTCGCTGCCCATGCGATCGATGCTCAGCGTCAGCTTGGTCTGCCAGACGCCGCGGGTGATGCCGGGGGTTTTCGACAGTGCCTGGAGCACGCTGCGCATCTGTGCTTCCAGTTCTTCCTGCGTCGGTTCGCGGAAGGCTTCCTGCGGCGCAGGCGTGGCGGGTGCAGGTGCGCTGACCGTGCGTGCCGGCACGGTTGCTGCCGGCCGTGCATCGACGCTCGTGTCGGCCGCCTGCCTGCTGGCCCATCCCGCCATGGCGAGGGCACCGAGCGTCACCGCCGCGAGCCAGCTGATGCCGACATGCCGTTTGGCGCGCGCCGATGCGTACGTCACGATCTGTTCGCGCAGGCTCGGCTCGATGAGGTGTCGGACTTCCGGCCACAGCCGCGGCCCGTCGAGCAACTCGATGTTGTTGCCCTGGGCCGCCTCCCGACCTTCCTTTTCCACTTTGCCCTCGGTGGCGAGGATGCCGCCACTGGCCGCACCCAGGCGGATGCTGGCGGCAAGTTCCTGTACCGGGGCAGCGGCGATCCGGTAGGCCGAACCGTGCTTGCACGAGAGCAGCCACTTTTCCTGGCCGCGCGCGAGCAGGAAGGTCGTCTGGGGTTCGCGGGACTCCTGGGGATCGGGGCCGGTTTCGACCAGGCCACGGCCTGCCATCGCGGCAAGGACGAGTTTCGAGAATTCTCTCCAGCGCAATCCGGACAAGGCATGCAGCCCGTAGGACATTTCGTCGCTGGGGCGTCGCACAAGCCAGAGATAGGCGGTGGCTGCCGCACCGGTCACAAGGGTGACCGCCAAACCGAGGAGCCAAATGGACATGCGTCGCGGGTGCGTTGTTGTTATTAGGCCCGCGATTCTACCGGGCCGCACCCACGGCTGTCTGTGCTGGCGGGTGCCCGCGCCGGGCGGCGGGCAAAGAAAAGCCCGCCAGTCCGAAGCCGTAAGGGGAGGGGAGCAAACGAACTTCGATGGACTGGCGGGCTGGAATGATTGTTACGCCATTCGATGTTGCCGCGCAACAAAATTTTATTCAGAAATACGCATGAAAATGCGCATGCAGCCTTATGGTGCAGCCTTCTTGCGCGCTGCACGTTTCGCGGGCGTTTTCTTCGCGGCAGGTGCCGGTTTTTTGACGGCCGGCTTGGTGCTGCGCTTGGCACGGGATTGCTTGGTGGCCGGCGCACCGCCCATCGTGCGCAGTTGGGCATTCAGTGCGTCAACGCGATCGATGAGCGCGGACAGATCCTCGCGGCTGGGCACCTCGAGACGGCGCAGCGCGCGATGCACGCGCTCTTCGAACACCTTCTCCAGGCGGTCCCAGGTATCCGACGCACGTTCGCGCGCCTGGCCGACGGTGGTCTCCATCGCATCGCGCATGGCCTGGGCCTTGCCGCCAGCCACCTTGCGCGTGGCCTGCTCCAGCGACAGACCTTCCTTCACCAGCGTTTCGAACAGCTTGGTGCCTTCGGCCTGCGCGCGCCCGAAAGCGCCCACGCCTGCCAGCCATACCTGCTGTGCGGATTCGCCCAGGCGCTTGGACATCTGCTCGGCCTGGGCCTGCAGGTTGTCGTTGTTGGAAGCGGATGCAGAAGCGGTCTTCTTGCGTGCGGATTTCTTCAGCGTGGCCATGGCGTTCCGTCAGTGGGTGGTGTCGGGGATTGCGCGCCAGAATCGGCGTGCTGTCTAGAGTTTTCACACCAGCCGGTGACGCGGCCGTGAGCGCATCAGCCGCGACGGGCCGCGCGGTGCCGCGACACGAGCTGGTCCACGTCGTCCAGGGCACGTCGCAGGCGCGCGGTGGTTTCGGTCATCCGCGGCATCACGTCCAGCCCGTCGAGGATGGAACGGTGGCGGTCGTTGACGATGTCCTCGTTGTAGCGGATGCCGTGCGCGGCCAGCATGGGCTTGAGCACCGACGCGCGCTTGCGCAGGTCGGCCAGCGTGTTGCGGTAGGCCAGCTGGCAGACGCGGTGGCGCGAAGAGAAGCTGAAGAGGTTGGTGAAGAACAGTTCGCTGTCGTCCGAATTGGGCTCGAACACCAGCTGGTCGATATCCGGGTAGCGATGCGGATACTTCTCCATGCCGATCTGCATGCGCGACTGCAGCAGTGTGCGCAGGGTCTGCGACAGCACGGCCGGGAGGCCGCCGCTTGCCAGGCCCACCTGTTCGGCTTCGTCGGCCTGGGGCGTGGCCTGGTTCGCATCGAACGGCACCAGCGGGTTGATGCCGATCATCAGCTCGATGCCGCGGTCCAGGACCGTGCTCGCATGCATGGTCCGGCGCAGGGCGCCGTCGAGGAAATGGCGGCCACCGATTTCCACCGGCGGATACAGGCCGGGCAGGGCGGAACTGGCCTGCACGGCGCGCGAGATCGGGATGTCGTCCCAGCCTTCCTCGCCGAAGCGCACGGCCTCGCCGCTGTCGAGATCGACCGCGACGACGAACAGGTCCGCGTCGAGCGTGCGGAAGTCATTGCTGCGGCCACGGCGGCTGAAGATGTCGCGCAGGAAACGCTCCACTTCCTCGTTGGCGAAGATGCCGGTGGGTACCAGGCCGCCAAAACGCAGGAACATGTCGGACCAGCGCGTCGCGCGGCGCGGATTGCGCACCAGCCGGTTCAGCCAGTCGGCGTACAGGCCGGGGAGGCTGGCCGCACGGCGCAGGTACTCGCCAACATTCGGGCGCAGGAAGGTTTCGGGCCGGAATTCCGCATCGTCGCTGGTGCCGGTGATGAAGATGCGGCACATCTCGGCCGTGCCCATCCGGTTGGCCAGCCCGGCGGCGAGGAATGCACCGGAACTGACGCCGACATAGCAGTCCATCCGGGTCAGGTCCAGGCCGTCGAGGGCTTCGTCCAGGGCACGCAGCGCGCCCAGCTCGTACATGCCCCCGATGGGGCCGCCGCCGGCGATGGCCAGCCCGATCTTGCCGTTGTGGCCCCGCCGCCGCGCACTGTGGATCGAAAGCATGTACTACCCGTGGTGACCTTGCCGCCCGAGTGTAGCCGACCCGCCGCCGGGTTGCGGCGCCCGCAGCGGGCCCGGATCATGCCCGGCATGGCCTCAGGAAATCCCTTGATCGAACGCGTTGGCAGGCGCCTGGCCTGGCACCAGGCCCTGCATGATCCGGTGCAGGAGCCCCGCAACCGGCTGCGCTGGCTGCCGGAGCTGCGGCGCTGGCAGGCGGCACGGCTGGAGACCAGCTTCGAGCATTTCCTGAACGACCCAACGCGGCGCGCGGCGGCGATGTTCTTCCTGACCGACGTCTATGGCGACCACGATTTCAGCAAGCGCGACGCCAATGTCGCCAAGGTGATGCCGATGATGCAGCGCCTGCTGCCCGGTGCCGTGCTGGAGACCGTGGCGCACGGGATCGAACTGGGCGTGCTGACGCACGCGCTGGACATGCGGATGGCCGAGGCGCTGCATCGGCTGGCGCCGAATCGCCGCAAGCTGGACGCGGACCTGTACGGGCGTGCCTATCGCGAGGTGGGCCTGCCGCGCCTGCGCGGGCACCAGATCGACCTGATCGCCGAGGTGGGAGTGGGCCTGGCGCGGGCGGTGAAGACGCCCGGCGTCGCCACCCTGCTCAAGCTGTCGCGCGGCCCGGCAAAGGCGACCGGGCTGGGTGAGCTCCAGGGATTCCTGGAGCGGGGATTCGCAGCCTTTGCTGCACTAGGCGACGGCAAGGCTTTCGTGCGCGACATCGAGCGGGCAGAGCGCGCCGTGTCGCAGCGATTGTTCGAGGACGAGCCCGACCCGTTCCGCGACTGACGTTCAGTCGAACTTGTCGCTCAGGACCCGACGGATCTCGGCCTCGATGGGGCCTTTCATCGCCGACAGCAGGAAGCCCAGGTTGGCGGTGACGCGCAGCGTGTCGGCGAGCAGGGCGATCTTTCCGTCCACACCCGAACGGCTGAAGTTCAGCGTGTCGCCGTCCCAGCCGTACTCCATGTCGAAGCGCTCGGACAGTTTCTTTGCCACGTCTTCGACCGCCTTGCGCGCCTGCTTCGGCGACTTGGAATGCGGGTGCAGGATATCGATGCTGGCCATGCGGGGCTCCCTTTGTCCGGCGCTATTCTGCGCAGCGCGATGGGCGTATGCCAAGCCGGGGCTGCCGGATGCGCCTCAACCTGATAGGCTCCCGTGGCGTGCAGAACCTCAGACTTCACTTCGCAAATCGCCCTTCGCCCGACCGGCCGCTCACCACCGGCGTGCACCGCATCGTGCGTGAAGCGGCGGGCACGGTCGGCGTCGGCGATGCGCTGCAGGGTGCGCTGCTCGCGCAGATCTGCGTGGACCGGCGCGGCCTGTGGTTGCAGGTGGCCAACGGCATGCGGGGGGTGCACATCAACGGCCGTCCTGTGAAACGGATGGCGGTGCTGCGTCCGGGCGATGCGGTCTATGTGGAAGGCGTGGAACTGCTGCTGCAGTCGGGCTACCAGTCGGCCGCCGACCTCCGTGAAAGCGACGCCGGCCAGGGCGATGTCCGTGTGGTGCTGCGGGGCCTGGGCGGCAAGTACCACGGCAAGAGTGTGTCCCTCGAGCAGCCGCGCGTGGTCGGACGTGCGCGCGATGCCCATATCCGCGTGGACGACCCGGCGTTCGCCGAGCGCCATGCCCGGCTCGAACTGCGCGGTGAACGCGTCCTGCTGCGCGATCTGGGATCCGCCGATGGCACCCGGGTGAACGGTGTGGCGGTGCGCGATGCGCTGCTCGTGGCCGGCGACCAGATCGTCTTCGATGCCCAGCATCGTTTCGTGCTGGAGGTGCCGTGGGCGCCCAGCGCCAAGTCGGACGAGCCTGCGCAGCAGGACGAAACGGGGCCGACACCCGGCGCCGGCGACACCGCCCCGGCGTCATCGTCATCGGTGTTGCGTTGGCCCTGGCTGCTGCTGGCGGCCTTGCTGATGGCCGGCGCGCTCAGCGCGCTGTTGCTGTTCGGCGCAGGCTGATCTTCTTCCAGACGCGCCACCCCAGCAGCGCCGCCAGGATGCCCGCATACAGCAGCGGCTCGCGGATGTCCGACTTCACCAGCCACCAGAAGTGCAGCACGGCGAGCACTCCGATCGCATAGACGAGCTTGTGCAGCTGGCCCCAGCGCCGGCCGAGCCGACGCATCCAGCCCTGGGTGGAGGTGACCGCCAGCGGCACCAGCAGCAGCCACGCGGTGAAGCCGACGGTGATGTAGGGACGCTTGACGATCTCTTCGAAGATCTGCGTCCAGTAGCCGCGCAGGTCCAGCGCCAGGTAGGCCGACAGGTGCAGCGTGGCGTAGAAGAACGCGTACAGGCCCAGCATGCGCCGGAAGCGCAGCAGCACGGCCTTGCCCGTCAACTGGCGCAGCGGCGTGATGGCCAGGGCCACCATCAGCAGCCGCAGCGCCCACAGGCCGGTACGGTGCTCGACCTCCGCCACGGGGTCCGCGCCCAGCGCGTCGCTTCCTGTCTGCCATACGTCGAAGAACTGCCAGGCCAGGATCGCCAGTGGAGTGAGTGCCAGGGCATGGACCAGGGTCTTGGCGGCAATGAGGCGCGGGGTTGTCTTGGCCATGCGAGGGTCAGGTCGATGTCAGGAGGAGGGCGGGGCGGTGATCGGGTGCGGGAGGGCAGGAATCGGCACGCGGGATGCCATGGGTTGCGAGCCTGCCGGACCGCCCTTTATCGCAGCGCCCCTCAAGGACCTGCGTGCGGGCACGATCGGGCCATCAATACCACTTCTTCAGGTCCAGGCCTGCATACAGCGAGGCCACCTGGTCGGCATAGCCATTGAACATGCGTGTCGGGATGCGCTCGGCGAACAGCTTGCTCTGCTTGCCGGCGATGCGGCGCTCGGTCTTCTGGCTCCAGCGTGGATGGTCGACACTGGGATTCACGTTGGAGAAGAACCCGTACTCCGATGGCTGCAGGTCATGCCACGCGGTTTCGGGCATCTTTTCGACGAACTTGATCTCGACGATCGACTTGATGCTCTTGAAGCCATACTTCCACGGCACCACCAGGCGCAACGGCGCGCCGTTCTGCTGCGGCAGCGGCTTGCCGTACAGGCCGGTGGCCAGCAGGGTGAGGGGATGCATCGCCTCGTCGATGCGCAGGCCCTCGCGGTACGGCCAGTTGATCGAGCGGTAGCGCACACCGGGCATCTGCACCGGATCGGCCAGCGTGGTGAAGGCGACGTACTTGGCCTTGGCGGTCGGCTGGAACTTCTTCAGCACCTCGCCCAGTGGCACGCCCAGCCACGGGATCACCATCGACCAGCCTTCGACGCAGCGCAGGCGGTAGATGCGCTCCTCGGGCGTCAGCCCCTTCAGGAGGTCTTCGAGCGCGATCCGGCCCGGCTTCGCGCATTCGCCGCCCACCACCACCGACCATGGCGAAGTCTTCAATGTCTTGCGTGCGGTGGACGGGTCGGCCTTGCCGGTGCCGAACTCGTAGAAGTTGTTGTAGCTCGCCACGTCTTCGTAACGGGTCAGTTCCTCCGTCGTGCGGAATCCGGACCGGGCCTGCTCGGGCGTCACCGTCAACCTCGGGGGTGGAGGCGGCTCGGCCTCCGCGCAACCGGACAGGGCCAGCGCCGGCGCCATCGCGAAGGCACGCAGCAGGGCGCGCCGCTCCCGGTAGACGGACTCGTCGGTGATCTCGGAGGAGGGGATTCGCAAGGCGTCGCGCAGGGACATGGGGAAACTCCGGAACGTTGCAGGTGTTCTTGGACGCCTGTGCGGCGGGAAAATTCCCGGCCTGTGGACGATCTGCTGCAAGCCTGTACGTCCATGGCCCGGTGCGGGATGCAGTCCGCCCGCATTTCATGCCCCAACTTGCGCATGGTTGCCCATGCAACGGATGCCCTGCGGCATACTAGCCGTTCATTCTTCCAGGTGCCCCATGACGCGCGCGTTCAACTTCAGTGCCGGTCCCGCCACGTTGCCCGAGTCGGTGTTGCGGCAGGCCCAGGCCGAGATGCTCGACTGGAACGGCATCGGCGCGTCCATCGTGGAAATCAGCCACCGCAGCCAGGATTTCATCGCCGTGGCCGCACAGGCCGAGGCCGACCTGCGCGCCCTGGTCGGCATCCCGGACGACTACGCCGTGCTGTTCCTGTCCGGTGGTGCCACCACCCACCAGGCCCTGCTGGCACTGAACTTCGCCGCCCCCGGCCAGGTGGTCGACTACGTGGTGACCGGCCACTGGGGCAAGACCGCGATCAAGCAGGCCAAGCCGTACTGCACCGTCAACATCGCCGCCGATGGCGAAGCCGGCGGCTTCCGCGACATCCCGGCCCGTAGTACCTGGCAGCTCACACCGGATGCGGCCTACGTGCACATCACCGCCAACGAGACCATCCACGGCGTCGAGTTCCGCGACACCCCGGACGTCGGCGCGGTGCCGCTGTTCGCCGACTTCAGTTCGTCGATCGCCTCCGAGCCCATCGACATATCGAAGTACGGCGTGATCTATGCCGGTGCGCAGAAGAACCTCGGCCCGGTCGGCGTGGCGGTGGTCATCATCCGCAAGGACCTGTTCGAGCGCAGCGGGCAGCCGCGGGCCGACATCTTCGACTACCGCTCGCATGCCGAACGCGACTCCATGCTCAACACGCCGCCCACCTGGAACTGGTACCTGGCCGGGCTGGTGTTCAAGTGGATGCTTGCCGAAGGCGGCGTGGCCGAGTTCGCGCGCCGCAACGCGATGAAGTCGTCGCTGGTCTACGGTGCCATCGATGCGTCGGGCGGCTTCTACCGCAATGAAGTAGCCCCGGCCGTGCGGTCGCGGATGAATATCCCGTTCTTCCTGCCCGACGAGACGCTGACCTCGCGCTTCGTGGCCGAATCCAAGGCCGCCGGCCTGCTGGCGCTGAAGGGGCACAAGGCGGTCGGTGGCATCCGCGCTTCGCTGTACAACGCGCTGCCGGTGGACGGCGCGCAGGCGCTGGTCGATTTCATGCGCGATTTCCAGCAACGCAACGGATGAGTAGCGCTGTTGTAGGAGCGACGTAAGTCGCGACCGGACGTTTGACGGTCGCGACTTACGTCGCTCCTACAGAGAGCATTTTCAGGAAACACGAAACATGGCCTCCAAACCCAGCAAGCCCAAGAAAACCGCGCCGGCGAAAGGCAAGACAGCCGACGTCACGACCGCACCCGCTCCCGCCCTCTCCGACGTGCGCGCCAAGATCGACGGCATCGACCGCCAGATCCAGTCGCTGATCGCCGAGCGCGCGCGCTTCGCCCACCAGGTCGGCAAGGCCAAGGGCAAGCTCGCCGCTGCCGTCGATTACTACCGTCCCGAGCGCGAGGCCCAGGTGTTGCGCATGGTGGTGGACCGCAACGAAGGCCCGCTCAGCGACGAAGTGCTGGTGCATGTGTTCCGCGAGATCATGTCCGCCTGCCTGGCGCAGCAGGAGCCGCTGAAGATCGGCTACCTCGGCCCGGAAGGCACCTTCAGCCAGCAGGCCGTGCTCAAGCACTTCGGCCGCTCGGCGCACGGGCTGCCGCTGGCGAGCATCGAAGAGGTGTTCCAGGAAGTGGCCAGCGGCAACGCCGATTTCGGCGTGGTGCCGGTGGAGAACTCGGGGCAGGGCACCATCCAGATCACCCTGGACATGTTCCTGACCTCGGACCTGAAGATCTGCGGCGAAGTCGAGCTGCGCGTGCACCAGTTCCTGATGTCGCGCACGGGCCGCATCGACGACATCGAGCGCATCTACGCGCACCCGCAGTCCTTCGCGCAGACGGCGGGCTGGCTGCGCGCCAACCTGCCGAAGGTGGAGAAGGTGCCGGTGTCGAGCAATGCCGAGGGCGCGCGCCGCGCGCGCGGCAACGACGACGCAGCCGCCATCGGCGGCGAAAGCGCCGCCCACGTGTACGGCCTGAAGAAGGTCGTCATGAGCCCGATCCAGGACGACAAGGACAACACCACGCGCTTCCTGGTGATCGGCCGCAGCATCTTCCCGCCGTCGGGCCACGACCGCACCTCCGTGCTGGTCTTCATCCACGACAAGCCTGGCGCGCTGTTCGACGTGCTCAGCCCGTTCGCGCGCCACGGCATCAGCATGAACCGCATTGAGTCGCGGCCCTCGCATCACGCCAAGTGGGAGTACGGCTTCTTCATCGACCTGGCCGGCCACATCGACGATGAGGCGATGAAGCAGGCGCTGGCCGAACTGAAACAGCATTCGGCGCAGATCAAGGTGCTGGGGTCGTACCCGGTCGCGGTGCCTTGAGCCGGTCATGAGCCTCATCCAGCGCCGGTCTCACCTCGCTCGTCATCCCGGCGAATGCCGGGATCCACTTTGACGTTGCCTTCCGTCCAGGCTGCAAGAGCAAGATGGATCCCGGCTTTATCAATCGCTCGACTGTTGAGGGCCGCCGGGATTACGGCAAGACCTCAGTCATTCCGGTTCCCCCGTTTCCCTGACTTCCAGACCCGCAACGAATTCCGATCAAAATGGCAAGCCACCGCCGTCATTCCGGCGAACGCCGGAATCCATCTTGCTCTTGCTGTGGTCGCGGAAGGCAAAGGCAGAATGGATCCCGGCTTTCGCCGGGATGACGGGAAGTCCTCAGTCATTCTGAATCCCGTACTCCCTTCCCTCACTTCCCAAGCCCGCAACGAACTCCGATGAAACAAGACTGGATCGCCTCCACCGGCCAATCCCTGAGCGGCACCCTCGACATTCCCGGTGACAAGTCGGTGTCCCATCGCGCGGTGATGTTCGCCGCGCTGGCGGACGGCACCTCGACGATCGACGGTTTCCTGGAAGGCGAGGACACCCGCGCCACCGCCGCGATCTTCTCGCGGCTCGGCGTACGCGTGGAGACCCCGTCGCCGTCGCGGCGCATCGTGCACGGCGTGGGCGTGGATGGCCTGAAGCCTGCGGAGGGCGCGCTGGACTGCGGCAACGCCGGCACCGGCATGCGCCTGCTTGCGGGCCTGCTGGCCGCGCAGCCGTTCGACAGCGTGCTGGTCGGCGACGAATCCTTGTCCAAGCGCCCCATGCGCCGCGTCACCGGGCCGCTGTCCTCGATGGGCGCGCGCATCGACACCGAAGCTGGCGGCCTGCCACCGCTGCGCATCCAGGGCGGCCAGCCGTTGGCGGGCATCGACTACACGCTGGAAGTCGCCAGTGCCCAGGTGAAGTCCGCCGTACTGCTGGCGGGCCTGTATGCCGATGGCGAAACCGTCGTGCACGAGCCGCATCCCACCCGCGACTACACCGAGCGCATGCTGAAGGCGTTCGGCGTGGACATCGACTTCTCGCCCGGCTTCGCGCGCCTGCGCGGCGGGCAGCGCCTGAAGGCGACCGACATCGCCGTGCCCGCGGATTTTTCGTCGGCCGCGTTCTTCCTGGTCGCCGCCAGCATCATTCCCGGGTCCGAGCTGCGCCTGCGCGCCGTCGGCCTGAATCCGCGCCGCACCGGCCTGCTGCAGGCGCTGCGCCTGATGGGCGCGGACATCAGCGAAGAGAATGCGAGCGAGCACGGCGGCGAGCCGGTGGCCGATCTGGTGGTGCGTCACGCGCCGCTGCACGGCATCGAAGTGCCGGAAGCGCTGGTGCCGGACATGATCGACGAGTTCCCGGCGCTGTTCGTCGCGGCCGCAGCGGCGGACGGCCCCACGGTTGTGCGCGGCGCTGCGGAACTGCGGGTGAAGGAATCCGACCGCCTGGCCAGCATGGCCAACGGCCTGCGTGCGCTCGGCCTGCGCGTGGACGAGACGCCCGACGGCGCGACGATCTTTCCGGGCCCGCTGCACGGCGGCACCGTGGATTCCCACGGCGACCACCGCATCGCGATGGCGTTCTCCATCGCCGGGCAGGTCGCAACCGGCGAGGTGCTCATCGGCGATGTCGCCAACGTGGCGACCTCGTTCCCGGACTACGACAGCCTGGCGACCGGCGCGGGGTTTGCGTTGCGGAAGGCGTGAGGCTTACGCTTTCTATAGGAGCGACATAAGTCGCGACCGCAGGCCCCGGGTTCCTGTGTGGCTCTCCCGTTCCGCGCATGTCCCGCGGTTGCTTGCCGTGATCTATTGCAGAAGGATCACGGTCGCGACTTACGTCGCTCCTGCAAGAAGCCAGACATGAGAAAGGGGGACGCGTGCGCGCGTCCCCCTTTTTCTTTCCTCGTCAGCTCCCTGTGCGGAGCGGTGCAGCGCTTAGATGGGGTTGAAGTCCACCGGCACCTTCACGCTGGTGGCGATCGCCTTGCCATTGCGCATGGCCGGCTCGAAGCGCCACTGGCGCACGGCGGTCAGCGCGGCGCGATCTAGGTCGCGTTCGCCGCTGCGCTCGACCACGCGCACGTCGATCGGGTGGCCCTGCGCATCGACCTCGGCCAACACCACGACGGTACCGCCGACACCGGCGCGCAGCATCGAGGCCGGATACTTCGGCTCGGCGTTGCTGGCCAGCGGACGGGCATCGCGGCTGATCGACGCCGGACGGGTGGCTGCCGTGCGCTCGGCGCGCTTGCGGTCGGCCGTGGCGGCCGTACGCTCATTGGCTGGCGCATTGGCGGCATCATCCGCCACCGGGGACGGTAGCGCGGCCACCGGCGTTTCGGTGCCGGCATGGCGCGACTGCGTCCACCACACCAGACCTGCGGCCGTGACCGCGAGGGCCAGCAGCATCAGCAGCACCGGCGACGTCGTGCGGCGCGGTTCCACCGTGGTGTCTTCCACGGTATCCGGGGTGCGGTATTCGTTATTTGTGGGCATCGACATGTGAGCCTCCGTTTCGCGTTGTGGGTTCCGCGTTGGAACGGGGCCGAGTCTTTGCGCAGGGATGTTCGCGATCCGTGATCGCGCGATGAAACCAGCGGGTGGAAGTTCAGCTATCGGAACATGGGTTCAGCGATGCATGCGCAATGTAAAAATCAATGGCTGCATTAATCCCAGGGGCCGGGGACACATCGTCCTGCCGGCAAGCGTGCCGATCCGCAGGTGGTGCGCCAGCGTTCGCACCTTTGAACGCGTTGGCGCAAACAACGGCTGCTGCGATCACCGCATCTTGAAATCGATCGGCACCGTCACCGCGCCGCTTACCGCCTGGCCATCGCGCTGGGCGGGCTGGAAGCGCCAGCGGCGCACGGCGTCCACCGCAGCGCGATCCAGATCACGGGAGCCACTGCGCTGGGCCACATCGACAGCGGTCGGCACGCCGTCCGCGCCCACTTCCACCCGCACCATCACCGTGCCTTCCGCGCTATTGCGCATGGCAGACAGCGGGTACTCGGGCGCGGGTGTCTGGCCGGGGATCGGTACGGGCACATCGCCGGGGGCGAGCGGAACACCCGCCGCCGACGGCGTGGCATCGGCCGGTGCCACAGGCATCGGTGTTTCCGACACAGGCGCGGGCATCGGCTTTTCTTCCACCAGCTGCGGGCGCTCCTCGGCGGCCGGTCGTGGTGCGGGTTCTTCCATGCCGCTGGCGCCATCGCCGGTGGAAAGGGGTTCGGGCAGCGCCTCGACCGGCAGCGATTTGCCCGGCACCGTGGCTTCCGGCGTGTAGAAACCGTCGTCGCGGCCCGCCCACCAGACGATCACGAACAGCAGCAGGCCGATGCCGAAGGCGATGGCGGCGTTGCGCAGGGCGGTGCGGGGCAGGCGGAAGGTGAAGTGCGGTTCGTGCGGTTGCTGGGCCGACATGGGGATCACCGGTGAAGTCGCGCCGATTCTTGCACAGCCGCCGTTAACCGCGCGGGCAACCGGTCGCAGATGGGCGATAATGCCGGCTTCCCACGCCAGACTGCTGTTTCCATGCTCGATCCCGTCCTGCTCCGCACCCAGCCCGCCGAACTCGCCCAGCGCCTCAAGGAGGCCCGCGGTTTCGACCTGGACGTGTCCCGCATCGCCGACCTGGAAGCCGCCCGCAAGCAAATCCAGAAGCGCACCGAGGAACTGCAGAACCTGCGCAACACCCGCTCCAAGGCCATCGGCCAGGCCAAGGCCAAGGGCGAGGACGTGTCCGCGCTGATGGCGGAAGTGGCCGGCTTCGGCGACGAGCTGAAGGCCTCGGAAGTGAAGCTGGACGAGATCCGCAGCGAGATCGAAGGCATCGCCCTGGGCATCCCCAACCTGCCGCACGCCAGCGTGCCGGTGGGCAGCGACGAGGCCGGCAACGTCGAGCAGCACCGCTGGGGCACGCCGCGCGCGTTCGACTTCCCGGTGAAGGATCACGTGGAACTCGGCGCCCGCCATGGCTGGCTCGACGCCGACACCGCCGCCAAGCTGTCCGGCGCGCGCTTCACCGTGCTGCGCGGCCAGCTGGCCCGCCTGCACCGGGCGCTGGCGCAGTTCATGCTCGACCTGCACACCAACGAACACGGCTACGAGGAAACCAGCGTGCCGGTGATTGTCAACGCCGATTCGATGCGCGGCACCGGCCAGTTGCCGAAGTTCGAGGAAGACCTGTTCGCCACCCACCTGGGCGAACACAAGCGCTACCTGATCCCGACATCGGAAGTGCCGCTGACCAACATCGTCCGCGACGAAATCCTCGACGATGCCCGCCTGCCGCTGCGCATGACCGCGCATTCGATGTGCTTCCGTTCCGAAGCCGGCAGCGGTGGTCGCGACGTGCGCGGCATGATCCGCCAGCACCAGTTCGAGAAGGTGGAACTGGTCTCCATCGCGCGCCCGTCGGAAAGCTACGACGAGCAGGAGCGCATGACCCGCGCCGCCGAGACCGTGCTGGAGAAGCTGGGCCTGCCGTACCGCCGCATGCTGCTGTGCACCGGCGACATGGGCTTCGGCGCCACCAAGACCTTCGACCTGGAAGTCTGGCTGCCGTCGCAGGACATGTACCGCGAGATCTCCTCGTGCTCCAACTGCGAAGACTTCCAGGCCCGCCGCATGCAGGCCCGCTGGCGCAATCCGGCCACCGGCAAGCCCGAGCCGGTGCACACGCTCAACGGCTCCGGCACCGCCGTAGGCCGTGCGCTGATCGCGGTGATGGAGAACTACCAGAACGCCGACGGCTCGATCACCGTGCCAGAGGTGCTGCGGCCGTACATGGGTGGGGCCGAGCAGATCGCCTGAGTTCCTGATGCCTTCTCCCCGTTGACGGGGAGAAGGTGCCCGAAGGGCGGATGAGGGGCGCTCTTGGCGCAGGACTTTCCGTCCTGTTGGCTGTTGCTGATCGAATGCTGGAGCCGAGTGAAAGCGTCCGGCTTCCCGTCTCCGCTCGCCCCTCACCCGCCTTCGGCACCCTCTCCCCGCGCGCGGGGAGAGGGGAGCTTCAAGCCTTCTTCGCGCGTCCCTTCGTCGCCTTCGCCACCTTGGCGAGCACCGCCGCGCGGCCCAGGTCGCGCAACGCATCCTTGCCGACCCAGCGTCGCGCCGGATCGTCGGTCGCCGCCAGCGCAGTGGCCCGGTCGATCGCTTCGGCATGCAGCGCCGCATTGCGGTGGCCGATGGCACGCAGCGCCCAGCTCACGCCCTTGCTGACGAAGTTGCGCGCATCGCCCGCCGCCGCGTCCACGTGGGCCAGCCCGGCGAGGAAGGGCGCATCCGGCGTGTGGCGGTCGTGCACCGCCAGCCCAGCCAGCAGCGCGAACGCCGCGCGTTTTTTGAACTCGCCGCGCTTGCGCGCCCATGCATCGATCCGTCCCCACGCATGCGGACTGCGGTCGAACAGGTGCAGGCACAGCGTGTCGCAGACCGCCCAGTTGTCGAACTGGCGGCACCAGCGGTCCATCTGCGTGGGGGTGAGGTGCGTGGGATCGGCGATGAAGGCCACCAGCAGGCGGGCTTCGTAGATGCCGCTGTCCCAGAGGGGTTGGGCCATGGCGTGACGACGGCCGATGCGCTTGCCCAGCGCCTGGATCTCGCGCATCGGCACGCCCAGCGCATGCGTGTCGGGAATGCCGTAGCGCGCCAGCCCGGCGCGGTGGTCCGGGCGGGCGGCGGCTTTCAGCAGGGTCAGCGCCTCTGGGGCATCGATCACGTCGGGCGTGGTGTTCCGGGCGGGCATCGGCGGGTGGCGGAAACGGGTGCCGGCAGCATACCGGCCCCGTCCCGCGACCCGAAGGCTCAGGCTGCCTTGCGCAGCGGTGCGGGGATGCTGGCCAGCGCGGTTTCGATGGCTTCGGCCTTGTGCTGCGGCGAATACGCCACGCGCTCGGCGCGGATGAACTCCACATCGGTGATGCCGAGGAAGCCGAACACCTGCTTCAGGTACGGCGCCACGAAGTCGATCGCCGTACCGGCGTATTCGCCACCGCTGGCCTCGGCCACGATCACCTGCTTGCCGCCGGCCAGGCCGACGGGGCCGTTCTCGGTGTACTTGAAGGTACGGCCGGCCACCGCCACGCGGTCGATCCAGGCTTTCAGCGTGGACGGTACGCCGAAGTTGTAGCGCGGCACGCCGACCACGATGACATCGGCGGCCAGGAACTCCTGCATCGCCTGCTCGGCGGCTTGTGCGGCGGCGGCATCGCCCCCACCCAGTACGGCGTTGGTCAGGTGCGGAAGCGGGTTGGCGTCAAGGTCGCGGTAGATGACCTCCAGCCCGGGCACGCTGTCCTGCCAACGGGCTACGATGGCGGCGGTGAGCTGTCGGCTGACCGAATTGGCGGCCAGGGCGCTGCTGTCGATATGCAATAGTTTCATGGTGGTTCTCCGGTCGGGATGCGGCCTCAACCGCGTTGGAGAACACTGTAGGTCGTTGCATTGGTGGGATAAACGTGGTTAAACGTCACTGATCGTTCTAAAGGCGAGACTAATTCATGCAGCACGACCTCAACGACCTCTATTACTTCGCGATGGTGGTGGACCACGGCGGCTTCGCCGCGGCGGAACGGGCGCTGGGCATCCCCAAGTCCCGCCTGAGCCGGCGCATCAGCCAGTTGGAGACCGACCTGGGCGTACGCCTGCTGCAGCGCTCCACCCGCCGCTTCGCGGTGACGGACGTGGGCATGAGCGTGCACCGCCATGCGCAGACGATGCTGGCCGAAGCCCAGGCCGCGCGCGAGGTGGTCGATCGCCTGAGCGCCGAGCCGCGCGGCGTGGTGCGCGTCAGCGTGCCGGTGGCGGTGGCGCAGATGCAGTTGCCGAAGATCCTGCCGGCCTTCCTCGACAAGTACCCGAAGGTGCGGTTGCAGCTGCACGTCAACAACCGTCGCGTGGACATCATCAACGAGGGCTACGACGTGGCCCTGCGCGTGCGCGCCAAGCTCGACGACGACGGCAGTCTGGTGATGCGCAGCTTCGGCCAGATCCAGGAGTTGCTGGTGGCCAGCCCGAAGTACCTCAACCGCGCCGGCCGCCCGAAGGTGCCGGAAGACCTGGCCGAGCACGTCACCTTGAGCATCAGCGAGGACGAGGCGCGCCAGCGCTGGGAGCTGCATGGGCCCAATGGCGAGGTGCGCCGCATCGAGTTGAATCCGCGCCTGGCGGGTTTCGATTTCCCGCTGCTGCAGTCGATGGCGAAGGACGGCTACGGCATCACGCTGCTGCCCGAGACGGTGTGCGCGGACGCGGTGCGCAAGGGCGAGCTGGAGGTGGTGCTGCCGGAATGGAGCCTGCCGCAGGGCATCTGCCATGCGGTGTTCGCCTCGCGCCGGGGCATGTTGCCGGCGGTGCGGGTGTTCATCGATTTCCTGGCCGAGCACCTGCCGCAGCAGATCGAATCTTCGCGGCTGGATTGCGGCGGCAAGTGTTCGGAGGAGAAGGAGAAGGCCATCGCGATGGCCATCGACAACACCAAGGCCGGCAAGGTGAAGAAGGCGTCGTAAGCCACGGGCAGGGTGTTCGTGCGAAAATGCCGTCCGGCCTGCAAGGGGCCGGGCGCGCCGCCGGGGCAGGGTGGCGATGCACCGCGACGGGGTCGCGGGCAGTTCCAGACAACGGAGAGATGGCCGAGCGGTTTAAGGCAGCAGTCTTGAAAACTGCCGTAGGTGCAAGCCTACCGTGGGTTCGAATCCCACTCTCTCCGCCACTCCAGCCACCATGAAATGTAGGATGGGTTGAGCGTAGCGATACCCATCGCTTCGGTGTGTCTGATCGTCCTCGACGATGGGTATCGCTACGCTCAACCCATCCTACGTGTTGGAGGAACCGGTCATGCGTCGTCTCCTTGTGCTGGCATTGCTCCTTCTGCACGGCGCCGCATTGGCGGCCGGGCCGCCGGCCCGCGTCATCGTCGTCGGTACCTACCACTTCAGCAATCCGGGTCAGGATCAGGCCAACGTGGAGTCGGTGGACGTCACGGTGCCCCGGCGCCAAGCAGAACTGCAGGCGGTGACCGATGCCCTGGCCGGGTTCCAGCCGACATTCGTCGGCGTCGAGTGGCCTGTTGAAGCGGCGCGCGACAACTACGCGCGCTATCTCGACGGCACGCTGCCGGCCTCCCGCAATGAGGTCGTGCAGTTGGGATTCCGCTTGGCCAAGCAGGTGGGGCTCGAACGCGTTCACGGGCTGGATGTCCCGGGTGACTTCCCATTCGAACCGTTGAGCGCGTGGGCGCAGGCCAATGGCAAGTCAGGCGATCTGCAAGCACTGATGGCGCAGGCCGAGGGCATCACGGCGCGCATTACCGCACTGCAGACCACCCACAGCATCGGCGGCGTGTTGCGCGAGATGAATACGCCGCAGGCCCTCGACGAAGCCGCGAGCTTCTACGCGGAGTTCCTGCGCTACGGAAGCGACGAGCAACAGCCCGGTGTCGAGCTCAATGCCGCCTGGGCGAAACGCAATTTCGCGATCTGCGCGCGACTGTTGCAAGCACTCAAGCCCGGCGACCGCGCGGTGGTGTTCTACGGGCAGGGACACGTACCTCAGCTGGCAGCCTGTTTGCGGTCTGCGCCAGGCGTCGAGCTTGTCGAGGCGGGGGCGTTTCTTCCGTCCCCTTGACGGGAAGAAAGGTAGGATGGGTTGAGCGTAGCGATACCCATCACCGAGGCTCTCCGAAGTCCGCGTCATCTACTGCGCAGCCCCAATCCTCCGCCAGCACCCCATCGCGCACGAACCGATGGAAGGTCGAGTAGGGCCAATCCTCAACTCGTGCCACGTGCCCATGCTTCACCGGATTCCAGTGGATGTAATCCACATGCCGGGCGAAGTCGATCTCGTCGCGTATCAGATGCTCCCAATACCGTCGTTGCCAGATGCCGCGTTCGCCCTTGTCGACGCGGCTGGCGCGTCGATGTTCGACAAGCGGCAGATTGCGAGAGAACCAGGTCTTGATGAGGCGCCAGCGCAAAGGGAAGTCGGCATCGTCCCATGGTAGGGTCCAGATGGCGTGCAGGTGATCGGGCAGTACGACCATCGCATCGATGAGAAAGGGATGCCGTTGGCGTGTGTACCGGATCGCGTCGCGCAGCAGGTCGATGTGGTCTATCAGAAGCGTCTTGCGGCGGTTGGCGAGATTGACCGTGAAGAAGTAGGTGGCGCCGGGGACGAAAGCGCGTCGGTAGTCGGTCATTCCTTGACCTCGGGGATGGCGTTGATGGGTATCGCTTCGCTCAACCCATCCTACGACTATCCGCTAGCTTTTCGCAGAGTTGCACGTTGCGTCCAGCCGTTAGACTTGGCCATGGGCTCTATCGGACACCACCCCGCATGAAACTCACCCCCACCCCCATCACCGCCGCCATCGCCGGCCTGTTCGCCGGCATCGTGATGCCGTTGATCTGGCCCCGGCTGGGTGACGAAACGTTGAACTGGGTGTTCGCGTTCCTGCTGGTGGTCGCGCTGCCGGTGCATGTGCTGGTCGTGGGTTTCACTTCGTCACGCGAAGCGCGGGCGGTCGGGGCGCTGGATGCCGCGTTGCTCAAGCGCGTGACGATCTGGCTGGTGGCGGCCGTGGCGACGGTCGCGCTGATGAAGATTCTGTTGGCGTAACCGACGGGCCGACGCGTCGGGTGCTGCCAACCGCATGACTTCCGACGCTTAACCCGCTCCCCGCAGTCCGTATCATCGGGCTGAAACAGGAGGGGTCATGCGTCCACTGCTCGGAATCTGCCTGCTCGCCATGCTGCCGTTCACCGCGTCTGCGGAAGAACCAGCGCCGCATCCCATTCCCACCCGCGCCGCGCTGGATGCCGAAGTCGCCGATGCGATGAAGGCCGCGCAGGCCAACGGCCTGGCCATTGCCGTGATCGACGACGGCAAGGTCGTCCACGTGGCCGCCTATGGCCAGCGCAATGCGAAAGGCGACCCGTTGCAGACCGACACCGTCATGTACGGCGCCTCGCTGACCAAGGCCGTGTTCGCCTGGACCGTCATGCAGCTGGTCGACGAAGGCACGCTCGACCTTGACCGCCCTGTCGGTGAGTACTTCCCCAAACCGCTGACCGACTATCCCGCCGAAGACGCCTACGGCCCATGGCCCGATCTGGCCGGCGATCCGCGCTGGAAGACGATCACCGCGCGCCACCTGCTGACCCACAGCAGCGGCTTCGCCAACTTCGCCTATCTCGAACCGGACGAGAAACTGCGCATCCACTTCACCCCGGGCAGCCGCTACGCGTACTCGGGCGAGGGCCTGATCCTGCTGCAGTACGTGATAGAGCGTGGGCTGGGCCTGGACCTCGGCGCGGAGATGCAGCGGCGCGTCTTCGATCGCTTCCGCATGCCGAACACCAGCATGAAGTGGCGTTCCGATTTCGCCGCCAACCTCGCCGATGGCTGGACAGAAGACGGCAGCCCTGAACCGCACGACGAACGTAGCCGCGTGCGTGCCGCCGGTTCGATGGATACCACCATCGCCGACATGGCGAACTTCGCCGCGGCGTACATCAACGGCGAGGGCCTGCGCGCTGACACGTTCGCCGCGATGACGTCGCCGCAACGGCCGATCACGACGGCTTCGCAATTCCCCACGTTGCAGGACGAACTCCCGCCCGCACAGCGCCGCAAGGACCTGGCCGCCGGGCTGGGCGTGGTGGTGTTCGAGGGACCGCAGGGCCCGGGCTTCTACAAGGGCGGGCACAACGATTCCACCGGCAACACCTGGGTGTGCGTGAAGCAGCGCAGGCGCTGCGTGGTGATCCTGGGCAACGACGTGCGCGCCGAGCGCGCATTCCCGCGGCTGGTGGCCTTCGTGCTGGGGGAAACCGGCGTGCCGTGGAACTGGGAATACGGCAAGAAGGCGTTCGTCGACTGACGCCGAGCGTGTCGCGAAGGTCGTTAGACCTTTTTGAGTCACGCGCCACTCTTTTCCGGTGCCGCGTGGGTCTTTTCTGGTCTCGCGATACCCGGACTGTGAGAAGAGAGACGCTTTTTCGGTCTCGCATGGATCTTTTTCAGTGTCGCGCGGATCTTTTCCGGTCTCGCGACACCCTTACTGTGAGAAGAACGGATCTTTTCGGGTGTCGCGATACCCCTACTGTGAGAAGACCGGACCTTTCAGGGTGTCGCGACACTCTTTGTGTGAGAAGAGACATAGGGCGCCGCCTGCGCCCGCCGGAAAGGCAGGCGCAGGGCAGGTGCCGGTCGGTGAGCGTCAGTCCAGCCGCTCCAGCAACACCTTCGCCACGTCGAGCGCCGAGGCCGGGTTCTGGCCGGTGATCAGTTCCCGATCGACCACCACGTTCGACTGCCAAGGCTGGGCATTGCTGCGGTACTGCACGCCGGCCTGTTGCAGCGCGGTCTGCGGGTAGAACTTCATGCGGCCGCCGTTGAGTGCGGCCTTGGCCTGTTCTTCCTCCTCGTTGCTGATCACCGTGACCTGGTAGCCGGCGTAGATCCAGTCGGCCGGCGCCGGGGCGCGGTTGTCGCGTTCCATCCGCTGCACGAAGGCAGCGTTACCCGGCAGCGTGGACAGCAGGGCGATGGGGCCGTGGCAGACCAGGGCGGTGGGCTTGCCCTGCTGGTGGAAGTCGGTCAGCAGGCGACCCAGCGCCGGGCTGGCCAGCAGGTCCTGCATGGGCGCGTGGCCGCCGGGGATGTAGACGGCGTCGAATTCGCCGTAGCCGATCTGTTCCACCCGGGCCAGGCTGAGTACCGGCGACTGGGTGGCGGACGTCAGCTTCAACTGCGTCAGCAGGTCGGCGTGCGATTGCAGGCTGGCGGCGTCGTTGCCGAAGTAGGCCTTGTCCACCGAGGTGCGGTCCACCGTCGGTGCGCGGCCTTCCGGTGTGGCGAAGGTGATCTCGTGGCCGGCGTCGCGCAGCGCCTTGACCGGCTGCATCAGTTCGTTGAGGTAGAAGCCGGTGGGGTAGACCTGGCCGTCGCGCAGGTCGAGGTGGTCGGCATCGGACAGCACCACCAGTACGTGGGCGGCCTGGGCGTTGGCCGAGGTGATGGCGAGCAGGACAGCGGCGGCGAGGGGGGCGAGCAGCTTCATGGGGGGTCTCCGGTGCGGGCGGGAAGCCCGGGATGGCGCGCACTGTATTCCCGGCGCGTGAGGCGATAAATTGGCCTGAGAGGGATTCATCTGTTCTCCGGAGGCAAGAATGGCGCGACGGTTCGATCACCTGGCCGATGTCGAGGCGCTGGTGGCGGTGGTGGATCACGGTTCGCTGACGGCCGCGGCGGTGGCGCTGTCCACCACGCCATCGGTGATCAGCCGCGCGGTCGCCCGGCTGGAGACGCGGCTGGGCAACCAGTTGCTGCGGCGGACCACGCGCCGGACCAGCCTGACCGAGGCCGGCCGCCTGTACGTGGAGCAGGCGCGTGCCGCGTTCCACCTGATCGGCGACGCCGAGCGCGCGGTGCAGGGCGAGGCCGGCACCCTCAGCGGGCAGGTGCGGCTCAGCGTGCCGACCACCTACGGCCACTACCGGCTGCCGTGGCTGCTGCGGGACTTCGTGCGGCAGCACCCGCAGGTGCGGCTGGAGGTGAACATCGCCAACCGCAACGTGGATCTGGTGGCCGAGGGCTACGACCTGGCCATCCGGCTCGGCGCGCTGCCCGACAGCGGGCTGGTGGGCAGGACGCTGGAAGACGCCACGCTCAGCGTGGTGGCTTCACCGGACTACCTGGCTGCGCACGGCACGCCGCAGACGCTGGACGACCTGGCGGCACATGCCTGCCTGCCGTTCGTGCTGCCCAGCAGCGGACGCGTGGCGCCGTGGCTTTTCCGCGTGGACGGCGGTGACGTGGACTGGGTGCCGAGCTCGCGCATCGAGGTGTCCGATGACGTGCTGGGCGTGGTGTCGCTGGCGCAGGCCGGCGTCGGCATCTGCCAGACGTACGACTTCATCATCGATGCCTGCACGCGTCGTGGTGCGGACCTGGTGCGTGTGTTGCCGGAGCTGTCGGGACGCACGCGTCCGTTCTCGTTGATCTACGCGCCGCATCGCCGTCTCTCCGCGGCATCGCGCGCGTTGATTGATGCGCTGGTGTCGGCGACAACGACGCGTGCGTGAGTGTGGCTCGCACGTGATAAGCACGCGCGGTGATGTTGGAAAAAGGCGGATTTCCCGGCGAAATTTAACGTTCTTAACATCGCGTTGACCTTCGCGAACCTGATGCGAACTACAATGCTGCATCGCATCAGTCGATGTCCGCGTCCACATCCGGGGAAGGACGCGCATCTGCAGCGCGCTTGCGCGCAGCGTGTTCCGCACGCGGCAACCCTCTTCCTGCGCCTGCCTTGCAGCGCCTTTCCGATGCGATCGATCCCCGCCTGCGTCCGTTGACGCGTCGCGTCGTGCCTCCGTGCGCGGCACACCACCCACTGGGAGTGCACCTGCATGAGCCTGTTGAAGAAAACCCCCGATCCATTGCTGCTGGCCACCGACCTGGACGGTACGTTCCTGGCCGGCGATCCGGTCGCGCGCAAGCAGCTGTACCACCTGGTCGACGCGCATCCTGGCGTGAAGCTGGCATGGGTCACCGGGCGCGGGCGCGAGGCGATCCTGCCGCTGCTGGCCGATCCCGGCCTGCCTACGCCGGACTACCTGATCTGCGACGTGGGCGCCACCGTGCTGTGCACTGCGGACATGCAGCCAATCCAGCCGCTGCAGTCGGCGATCGAGGCGCGTTGGCCGGGTGAGCACGTGGTCGCCGATGCGATGCGCCGCTTCCCGATGCTGGTGCGGCAGGAAGTGCCGCAGGAACGCCGCTGCTCGTACTACTGCCATCCGGAACAGCTGTCGACCATCCAGGCCGAAGTGGACGCCGTGGCGGCATCGCTGGGCTGCGAGGTGCTGTATTCGGCCGACCGTTACCTGGACATCCTGCCGCGCGACACGCGCAAGGGCAGCACGTTGACGGCGCTGGTGGACGAACTCGATCTGGAACACGGCCGCGTGCTGGTGGCCGGCGATACGCTCAACGACCTGTCGATGTACGGCGAAGGTTTCCCCGGCGTGTGCGTGGGCGATTCCGAGCCCGCGCTGCTCGCCGCCACCGCCGGCATGGACCAGGTGCTGCATGCGGAGGCGCCGGGCTGCGGCGGCATCCTGCAGGCGATGGCGCACTTCAAGCTGCTGCAGGCGGACGAGTACGCGCGCCCCTCGCATGCCACCGGCAAGGCCGAACTGGTGATGGTCTATCACCGCCTGCCGTACGAGGAACACATCGTCGATGGCAAGCGCGTGCGCCGCCCGCACAGTTCGCCCAACGGCATCATTCCCAGCCTGCTGAGTTTCTTCGGCGAGGGCCAGCCCGGCTCGTGGGTGGCCTGGACGGTGGACGATGCGAAGGGACCGCCGGTGGACGTGCACACGCCCGTGGATGCGGCGCGCTACCCCGGCCTCACTGCGACCCACGTGCCGTTGAGCAAGCACGAGGTGGACGTGTTCTACAAACGCTTCTCGAAAGAAGCGTTCTGGCCGGTCATCAACAGTTTCTGGGAGCGCGCGCGCTTCAACGAGGACGACTGGGCGCTGTTCAAGCGCGTCAACCGCCGCTTCGCCGAAGCCGCCGCCGCCGAGGCCGCCCCGGGCGCGACGGTGTGGCTGCACGACTACAACCTGTGGATGGTGCCGTCGGTGCTGCGCGAGCTGCGTCCGGACGTGAAGATCGCCTTCTTCCACCACACCCAGTTCCCGTCGGCCGACATCTTCGCGATCCTGCCGTGGCGCCGCGAGATCCTCGGCAGCCTGCTGGCGTGCGACTACGTGGGCTTCCACATCCCGCGCCATGCGGAGAACTTCACCGACGCGGTGCGCAGCACGTTCCCGGTGGAAGTCACCGCGCGAGCCCAGTGCGCGCCGCGCTTCCTGACCTTCGGCTGCGCGGTGGGCGTGGAGGACATGGCGACCGAGCTGCGCATCGACGGGCGCACCGTGCGCATCGGCGCGCATCCCATCGGCACCGACGTGGGCCGCATCCGGGCGTGCCTGGAAACGGAGCAGGTGGCCGAGGACATCGTGCGCATCCGCGACGAGATCGGCCGGCGCAAGCTGGTGCTGTCGATCGAGCGGCTGGACTACACCAAGGGCATCCTGCAGAAGCTGCATGCGTTCGAGCGCCTGCTGGACGAGTCTCCGGAACTGCAGGGCGAAGTGACGCTGGTACTGGTGTGCGTGCCGGCCGCGAAGGAGATGACGGTATACCGCCCGCTGCAGCAACAGATCGAACAGGCGGTGGGCCGGATCAACGGGCGGCTGTCGCAGCTGGACTGGACGCCGGTGCGCTTCTTCGCACGCGTGCTTCCGTTCGCCGACGTGGTGGCGCACTACGCCGCTGCCGATGTCATGTGGATCACGCCGCTGCGCGATGGCTTGAACCTGGTGGCGAAGGAGTTCGTCGCCGTGCAGGGCCTGGAGGGTGGCGATGGCGTGCTGGTGTTGTCGGAATTCGCCGGCGCGGCGGCGGAACTGAAGGGCGCGGTGCTGACCAATCCGCACGATCCTGCGGATCTCGCGCGCGCATTGCGGCACGCGCTGGCGATGACACCGGGTGAGCGCGAAGACCGCCAGCGCAGGCTGTACGACATCGTCCGCCACTACGATCTGTCGCGCTGGGGCAGGGAGTTCCTCGCCGCGGCGCGGGGCGTGGAGGGTGAGGTAAATGCGGAAACGCGGACGGCCATCGCGGCTTAATGCATTTACCTTTGACTCGTCGCGCGCCTGCATCGATAGTCGTATCACACACGGGACAGGGAAACCCTTACATGCGCAACCTGCTGGTGCGGAGCATGGCCTGGATGCTGATCGCCGCGACGGCGCTGGTGCTGTTCGGCCTGCTGCAGATGCCCGAGCTCTGGCTGGGCGGCGGCAACGGCTGATCCTGCTGCCGCCAAAAGAAAACCCGACCAAAGAGGGTCGGGTCTGAAGGGGGAGTCCCCGGCTCCGGCAGTGCTGCTTGCTCAAGGCAGCGCCCGTTTCCATTGCAGAGCGGCCTTTCGTGGCCTGCGCAGGGCGTGCTGCCGGGGACGCGAGCATCGTCGTCGAAAGCCGTCACATTCGCCGTCGGTCGTCGCCCCGATGTGCTGTAGGAAAAATCCTACCCGCTCTCGCGTGTGCGTTGTCAGGCGAACAGTCCGTTGATCGCGCCATAGCCCATGGCCCGGGGATCGGGCAGGGCGGTGCGGTCATCGCGCAGGAATTCCTCGACCTGCGCCCCCAGGCGTCCGTACATCGACTCGGCCAGCGCCGAGCCGGTGCTGACGCGGCGCACACCGAGACGTTCCAGCGCGGCGAGATCCTGCAGCTGCGGGCGCAGCATCACGTTGAGCGGCATGCCGCAGCGTGCGGCCAGGGTGGCGATGGCATCGGTGTCGACCAGCCCCGGCACGAACAGGCCGTCGGCCCCGGCTTCGCGGTAGGCCCCGGCGCGTGCGAGGGTTTCGTCGATGCGCGCGGTTTCCGCGACCAGTCCGCGCAGGTAGACGTCGGTGCGCGCGTTGATGAAGACGTCCAGCCCCTGCGCGCCGCAGGCGGTCCGGATCGCGCGGATCTTGGCGGCGAGGAGTGCGGGCTCGCCTGCGCCGTCTTCCAGGTTGATGCCGGCAGCGCCGGCCTGCACCACGCGCATCACCGTGTCGGCAGCGGTGGCGGGGTCGTCGGAGTAGCCGCCTTCCACATCGACGGTCAACGGCACATGGAGGACCCGCACGATGCCGCGCACGGCGTGCAGCAGTGCATCGGGCTGCAGGCGGTCGCCATCCGGGTACCCCAGCGCCCATGCCAGGCCGGCGCTGGTGGTGGCCACGGCGGGGGCGCCAAGGTGTTCGATCAGGCGCGCGGTGCCGGCATCCCACGCGTTGGCGAGGCGCAGCAGGCCCTGCTGATGGAGCTGGCGGAAACGGGTGACGGCGTCAGAGGGGGCGGTCATGGGCGGCGGCCGGCATTGGAACGGGCATACAGGGTGCCATGCCGCCGCGCCGGCTACTCGCCGGATGCGGTCGTCAATGCCGTCATCGGGTCCGCGACGTCAGGCGCAGAGCCGCCAGCCATTGAACAGGCGCCAGCGGCCGTCGCCACCCTCGATGTTGATGGCGTAATCGAGCCCTTGCTGGTGGCGCTGGTTGGCCAGCTTGATGGCGTAGCCCAGTGCCGCGCCGCGGCTGGCGAAGTGCAGGGGTGCGGACTCGTTGATGGAAAGCTCGTAACTGCCGTCATCGGCGGCGTCGTGGAACAGGTCGAAAGTCATCATGGCGGCTGTGGGGAAGTGCGCGTGCCTGACACGAAACTACGCAGCGATCCGTGAGGTGGATGCGAATCCGTGCCCGGGGCCGTTCGCCCGGGTTCATCGATGTCGAGCCGGCGTCATCAAACCGTGCGCTGCAGCTGAATGCCCTACACGCCGTCTTCGCAAATGCCAACGTAAAACGGCGGCAGTGGTCGGGCAGGCGGAACCACCCCCTCCGTCCCCCGCGCAACCCTGCTTCCGAGCCGCAAGGCTGGCACCCAGGGCGCCACGAGAGAACCGAACGCAGCGCACCGGACACCCCCTGTTCCTTGCTGCGCCTGGCGGTGGACCGCGAGTCCGACACCGTCGCCGCCCGAAGAGCCAGGCGTGTTCTCGTCCATATGCAAACGGGCCCCGCAGGGCCCGTTTGCATGTGTGTTGAGGCAGTCGCGTTCAGGGCGCCGGAGCGGCATCCCAGGCGCGCAGCCCCGCTTCCACCACGCGCAAGGCATCGTCGACGCGGGCACGGTCCAGCTCGGCCGTGGTATCGCGCGGGCTGTGGATCACCTGCATCACCTTGGGCATCCGGTCCGGCTTGGCGCCGCCGAAGACCGCGAGGATCGGGTCGATCTCGTCGCCACCGACCAGCGAGAACGACACCGCCGGCCAGCCCGCCTTGAGGAAGGCCAGGTGGTCGGTGGGCGGGTATTTGTCGCCGGGCTGGAAACCGAGCTTCTCGTGCTGGCTGGCGGCACGCAGGGCGGCCACCAGCGGCGTGCCGGCGTCCGGCGCCATCATCCACAAGGTGTCGCCCCAGCCGAACACATCGAAGTTGACGTACAGCGCGGGCTTTTCGCGGCCGGGCGTGGCGACCCATGCGCGCGAGCCCAGCAGGCCCTTCTCTTCGAGATCCCAGAACGCGACCTGCACGCGATGGCCGGCGAGGGGTTTGGCCTTCAGGGCCTGCGCCAGTTCCAGCACGGCCGCCACGCCCGAGGCGTTGTCGGTCGCGCCGTGGCCCACGTCAACCTGGTCGTAATGCGCGCCGATCAGCAGCAGCGGCGCACCGTCGGGGCCACCGAGGTCGGCGACCAGGTTGTGGCCGTGGCCGTCCTGCTCGAACGCTTCGCGCTTCCACGCGATGCCCAATGCGTCGAGCCGTCGGCTGATCGCATCGCCTCGCGCCGTGGTGTCGGCGTGCGCGCTGACATCGCCGACTTGCGTGTGCCAGCGGTCGGAGACGCCGTCATCGGCCCAGGCGGGCATGATGGCGGCAAGGGAGAGCAGCAGGGCGGCGCGGAGATGCGGACGACGGATGCCGGACATGTCGGATTCCTTTGGGAAAGCCGGAGTATGCCGCAGCGGATGCGTGTGCCGGATGTGGCTTCCTGCATGCAGGGACCCGACAACCGATAGAATGTTAATTGCGCGGCGATGGACGGCCACCTACGCTCGATCCGTACTTCAAGGCAACCGTTTCCCATGACGATCCGCGTTTTCCTCATCGACGACCATGCGCTTGTACGCACCGGCATGCGCCTCATCCTCGGTACGGAAACCGACATCGAGGTGGTGGGCGAAGCGGACACCGGCGAGACCGCGTTGCCGATGGTGCGCCAGCTGAAACCGGACGTGGTGCTGTGCGACCTGCATCTGCCGGGCTACAGCGGGCTTGAAGTGACCGAACGCATCGTGCGCGCCGACATGGGTGTGCGGGTGATCATCGTGTCGGTGCTGGAAGATGGTCCGCTGCCCAAGCGATTGCTGGAAGCCGGTGCGTCGGGTTACCTCGGCAAGGCGGGCGATGCGGCCGAACTGATCCGTGCCGTGCGCGACGTGTCGCGCGGCAAGCGCTACCTGGGCAGCAACGTGGCGCAGAACCTCGCCCTGCACACGGTGGGCGGCGATGCGTCGCCGTTCGATGCGCTGTCGCCGCGCGAACTTGAGGTCGCCATGCTGCTGACACAGGGCCTGCGCCAGGAAGAGATCGCCAAGCGCCTGAGCCTGAGTGCCAAGACGGTGAACACGCACAAGACGCGGCTGTTCGAGAAGACCGGCGTGCAGGACAACATCGCCCTGGCGCGCCTGGCGGCGCAGTGGGGACTGATGGATCCGTCGCGCGCGCTCTGACCGACCCGCCGGGAACGCCCAACCCGACGAACCGGACCGCAGACGGAACTCCTCGCTGTCTCTCCCCGTCATTCCAGCGAACGCTGGAATCCATTGCCTGTGCGCGCCGCAGCATCCACAGCAACGTCAAGATGGGTCCCAGCGTTCGCGGGGACGACGATCGATAGGGGGCTTGGCTCAGCTCGGCCCGACAAGCCCGGCAAACAAACCCGACCTTAGATGGAGGGTAGACGGACCCGCACCGTCCCCACCTCCGTCATTCCAGCGAACGCTGGAATCCATTGCCCGTGCACGCCGCAGCATCCACAGCAACGTCAAGATGGGTCCCAGCGTGCGCTGGGACGACGACCGATAGGCTTGGCACGCCCAGCGCGGCAAGCCAGCCGGACCGTAGATGGAGCGTAGACAGACCTGCGCAGTCTCCACCTCCATCATTCCAGCGAACGCTGGAATCCATTGCCCGTGCGCGCCGAGGCATCCATCGCAACGTCAAGATGGGTCCCAGCGTGCGCTGGGACGACGACCGATAGGGGGCTTGGCTCAGCTCAGTCCGACAAGCCCGGCAAACAAACCCGACCGTAGATGGAGGGTAGACGGACCCGCACCGTCCCCACCTCCGTCATTCCAGCGAACGCTGGAATCCATTGCCCGTGCACGCCGAGGTATCCACAGCAACGTCAGGATGGGTCCCAGCCTGCGCTGGGACGACGGTGGGTGGTCGCCGAAGACGGCATCAGGTGGGTCGGTCCGCGCCGGATCGGGTGGTTTATTCGAGGCCCGGCTGCGATGACGCGACGTAGCGGAGCCTGAAACGACACTGGCCGCTTGCGCGGCCAGTGTGCTTTCACCTCATCGGGAGCGTGCAGCGCGTCAGACGCTGCGTTCTTCCGAGGTTTCGTCGTCCTGCTTGTCGTCGCGGGCGATGTCATCCGCTGCAGGCTTGACCGGTGTCACCACCGGCTCGAACAGGCTGCGCGTCACCGACGGCGGTGTGTCGGCGTCGGCGACGAAGAACAGCGAACCCGTTGCCGGCACGCTGGCCGGTTTCGGTGCCTGCTGCGGCGCGGGGGCGGCCACGGCCACCTCTGCCGGCGCGGCAGGTTCGCTGGCGGCTTCGTTCACGGCGTCGACCAGATCGATCTGCACGGGCTCGCTGCGCACATCGGTCACCGAGGCCTCGGCTGCGGCGGGGGGCGCTACGATGGCTTCCGCCACCACGACCGGCGCTTCGAGCGCCGGCACGGGTTCGGCGGCGATCTCGGCCTTCACCGTCTCGACGATGACGACGGCTGCCGGGGCTTCTTCCTGCACCGTGGCCGTCACCTCGGGCTGGGCAAGCACGGCCTCGGCCTTCACGTCCTGGATGACATCGGCCGCCAGCGCGGCTTCGACCACGACGGGCGCGGGCACGTGGACGGGCGCCGCCGCCTGGGGCGCCTCGGCTGCCGGGACGTCTGCCATGACAGCCACGGCCGCGACCGGCGCGATGGCAGCCGGCGCGGTGCGCTCACGTACCGGTGCATCGATGGCCTGGGGCTTCGGCTGACGGGGAGCGGCGGCGACCGGCTCTTCGTCATCGAAATCGAACTCGGGCTGCGAACGGTCGGCCACCGGGGCTTCGTCATCGCTGCCGAGGTCGTCGACCGACAGGCCTTCTTCGCCGGCGGCGGCGCCTTCGCCATTGCCACGACGGCGGCGGCGACCGCCACGACGGCCGCGACGGCGGCGGCTGCCACCTTCGCCACCATCACCGGCATCCGCAGCGGCGTCCGGGTTGGCCGGGATTGCCAGGCTATCCGTCACGTCGGTGTCCAGGGCCGGTGCGTCGATCGGCGAGACCAGGGCGGGCTCGACGACAGCTGCCACGCGGGTGGTTTCAACCACGCCTGCCACGGCCGCGGTTGCGATCACGGCATCGTCAGCAACCGGGGCAGCCGATTTGGCCGTCTCCTGCAGGGGCGTGCGTGGCGCGTTGGGCTGGCGCGGTCCTTCCTGCTTGCCGGGTTGCGCCTGCCTGGGTGCCTTCTGCTGCGGAGCATTGCCCTGCGCGTTCTGCTGGCTGCCCTGTGCTTTCTGCGGCTTCGGGGCCTGCTGCTCGTTGCGCGGCTTCTGCTGCTGGGCATTGCCGTTCTGCGCGTTCTGGCTCTTGTTGCCGCGCTCGTCGCGGCGGCCACCGTCCTGCTTGCCGCCACGGCCCTGGTTCTGCTGGCCGCGGGTGTCGCGGTTTTCACGACGACCGTTGTTGCGATCGGTGCGCTGGCGGTTGTCCTGCTGCGGCCGCGCCTGCGGTGCGGGCGTGGTGGCTTCACTGCCGCCGAGCAGTCGCTTGAACCAGCCGATCACGCCGCCGCTGGCGGGTGCCGCCACCGCGACGGGCGTGGCGACCGGAGCCGGTGCGGGGGCCGCCACGGGGGCTTCGCGCTCTTCGCGTACCGGCGCCGGCTGCGCGTGCTTCACGTGCGTGACGGCGGGCGCGGCGGGGATGTTGAGCTGGGCCTTGGTCAGCGCATGCACCGGCAGCTTGCGCTGGGTGCCGCGGTGGTAGCTGGGCTTGCTGCTTTCTTCGCCGAGCTCGTTTTCGCGGATGCGGGTGACTTCGTAATGCGGCGTGTGCAGCGCTTCGTCGGCCACGATGATGACGGGCGCGTCGTGGCGCTGTTCGATCTCGCGCAGCGCGCTGCGCTTCTCGTTGAGCAGGAAGTTGGCGATCTCCAGCGGGGCCTGGATCAGCACCTGCCCGGTGTTGTCCTTCATCGCGTGCTCTTCGGCCACGCGGATGATCGACAGCGACAGCGACTCGACGCTGCGCATGCGGCCATGGCCTTCGCAGCGCGGGCAGACGATCTGGCTGGATTCGCCCAGCGACGGGCGCAGGCGCTGGCGACTCATCTCCAGCAGGCCGAAGCGCGAGATGCGGCCGATCTGCACGCGCGCGCGGTCGTACTTCAGCGCGTTCTGCAGCTTGTTCTCGACTTCGCGCTGGTGCTTGTTGCTCGACATGTCGATGAAGTCGATCACCACCAGGCCGCCCAGATCGCGCAGGCGCAGCTGGCGGGCCACTTCCTCGGCCGCTTCCATGTTGGTGTGGAACGCGGTTTCCTCGATGTCGCCGCCCTTGGTGGCGCGCGCCGAGTTGACGTCGATCGCGGTCAGAGCCTCGGTCTGGTCGACCACGATGGAGCCGCCCGAAGGCAGGCGGACGTTGCGTTCATAGGCGCCTTCGATCTGCGATTCGATCTGGAAGCGGTTGAACAGCGGGATGTCGTCCTTGTACGCCTTCAGCTTGCGCAGGTTGTGCGGCATGACCTGCTGCATGAACTCGCGGGCGGTTTCGTACAGTTCGTCGGTGTCGACCAGGATCTCGCCCACGTCGCTGCGCAGGTAGTCGCGCAGGGCGCGCACGATCAGGCGGCTTTCCTGGTAGATCAGGAACGGGGCCGGCTTGGTCAGCGCCGCTTCGGCGATGGCCTTCCAGACGCTGAGCAGGTAGTCCAGGTCCCACTGCAGCTCTTCGGCGTCACGGCCGACGCCGGCGGTGCGGATGATCACGCCCATGTCGTCGGGGATGGCCAGGGCGTCCATCGCCTTCTTCAGCTCGGCGCGGTCGTCGCCCTCGATGCGGCGCGACACGCCACCGGCGGTGGGCGAGTTGGGCATCAGCACCATGTAGCGGCCGGCCAGCGAGATGAACGTGGTCAGGGCGGCGCCCTTGTTGCCGCGCTCGTCCTTGTCCACCTGGACGACGACTTCCTGGCCTTCCTTCAGCAGCTCGCGGATGCCGGCCTTGTTGTGGTCGACGCCGGCCTGGAAGTAATCGCGGGAGATTTCCTTCAGCGGCAGGAAGCCATGGCGATCGGCGCCGTAATCGACGAAGGCGGCTTCCAGGGAGGGCTCGAGCCGGGTGATGCGGCCCTTGTAGATGTTGGACTTCTTCTGTTCCTTCGACGGCTGTTCGATATCGATGTCGTACAGGGTCTGACCGTCGACGATAGCCACGCGCAGTTCTTCAGCCTGCGTGGCGTTGATCAACATGCGTTTCATTGTGCGTTCCTCGCGCGCTGCTACCGCGCGGAACGCCATGGAGTTTCGCCTCTGGAACATTGCACCGCCCCTTGCGCAGGCGCAGCGGGGCAGATCGGGTTTCCAGCGCTACGACACCACGGCAGGCCGCGGGAGCGCTTCTTCTAATAGGTGTTGCGGGACCGGCGGCAGCTTCCCTGGTGAGGTGGCGCCGCGCGGGACATGTTCAGCTACAGGTACCGTCACGTACCCGGCGGTATCCGGGCCTGCCGATCAGCCGCTAACATGGCCGCCCCTGGGGCGGTGGCCGCGCACTTGCCGGAATCGCGGGGAGACGGGCTTCTGGCCCAACTGCAACTCCCTGCGAAATCAAACCCTTATCTCGCCCGCCGAGTGTAACAGAATGAATGCTTCCAACCCCACCCCCCCATCCGACAAGCCGGCAGCGGGTGCCAAGAGCGCCGTGCGGACGGTCACGGTGCCGGAGGACCGGGGCGGGCAGCGGCTGGACAACTTCCTGCTCGGCCAGCTGAAGGGCGCTCCACGCAGCCTGGTCTACAAGCTGGTGCGGAGCGGCCAGGTGCGGGTGAACGGAGGCCGGGCGAAGGCCGAGCGGAAGCTGGAGGGTGGGGACGAGGTACGGATCCCGCCGGTCAGTCTCGTGGATGCAGGAGACAAATCCGCGCCCCCCGTGGGCTTCCTGAAGCGGATGGAGGCGGCCATCGTGTTCGAGGATGAGCGGCTGCTGGTCATCAACAAGCCCACCGGCGTGGCCAGCCACGGGGGCAGCGGCATTAGCCACGGCGCCATCGAAACCATGCGCGCGCTGCGGCCTCACCAGTCCCTGGAGCTGGTGCATCGCCTGGACCGGGATACCTCCGGCCTGCTGGTGATCGCGAAGAAGCGCTCGGCCCTGTCGGAATTGCAGGCGCTGCTGCGCGAGGACAGCGAGGACGGCACCCGTGCCATCGAGAAGCGCTACCTGACGTTGCTGGTCGGCCGCATGCCAGACGGTGTGATGAGCGTGGACGCGCCGCTGCACATCGGCCTGCGCCAGGGCGGTGAGCGGCATGTGCAGGTGCACCGCGACGGCAAGGCGTCGTTGAGCCACTTCCGCGTGCTGGAAAGGCGGGGAGGGCATTCGTTCTGCGAGGTACGCATCGAGACCGGCCGCACCCACCAGATCCGCGTGCACGCGCAGCACATCGGTCATCCGGTGGCGGGCGACGACAAGTACGGCGACCCGGCCGTCAACAAGCGCCTGCGCGAGCAGGCAGGCCTGAAGCGCCTGTTCCTGCATGCCGCGTCGTTGCAGTTCGCGCTGGACGGCGGCAGGACGCCGTACGTGCTCAGCGCCCCGTTGTCCGACGATCTGACCGAAGCACTGGAACGGCTTGGCTGACCGACCGCGTCAGTGCCAGAGGCCGAGGACGAGGCCGAACAGGGTGAACTGCAGCGTGTGGTAGCCGGCGTCGATCAACCAGAGCCGCGCACCACGCTGCGCGAACAGATAGTTGATGCCGAAGCTGGCCGCTACGAAGCAGAAACCGACCAGCGCGCCGCGGCAGAGTGCGGTTGTCAGCGCTGGCTGCGGTCCGATCCAGGATGCAAACACGCCGGCTGCGAGCAGGGAGAACAGGAACGCGCCGCCAAAGATCTTCGCCGGATGCCCCTGCTTCTGCGGGTCCATGCCCGCGGCCTTGTTCCACGCCTTGCCGAACAGCGGTCCGTACCAGATGCCGCCCAACAGGAAGCTGCAGGCCGCTGCCACCAGCACCGCCCAGACGTTGATCCCTTCCATCGTCATGACCTCGGCCTGCGTCAGCCCGGGCTGCCCTGGGCGAAGCAACGGGTCGGCTTTTCAAGCACGGGCGGGAACGTCACCGGCACGGTGATGGTGTGGCTCACCGGCTTTCCGTTGCGCGTGGCGGCGCGGAACTTCCAGGTCTGCACGGCTTCGAGCGCCGCCTTGTCGAGGGCGGCGTTGCCGCTGCCCTGTGCCTGCGAAACGCGCGATGGCACGCCATCCTTCTCGATGGTCACGCGCAGCACGGTGGTGCCACCCTCGCTGTTGCATTCGGCTTCGGGCGGATACACGGGGGGCGGGGTGTCGGTCGCCGCCAGTTCGGTGGGCGGGATAGCAGGTACAGGCGCTTCTTCCTGTTTCGTGCATGCCGTCAGCACGAGCGCGGTGAGCGGAACCAGGAAGCAGAGGCGGGCGTTGCGCAGGTTCATCAGGATTCTCCCAGCAGGGCGCTGGCCTTGGCCGCGCAGATGAAGTCGTTCTCGCTCAGGCCGCCGACGTCATGCGTGGAGTAGCGCACGACGGCGCGGTTGTAATGCACGCCCAGGTCGGGATGATGGTCCTCGGCATGAGCGATGAAGGCGAGCGCATTCACGAACGCCATGGTTTCGTAGTAGTTGTCGAACGGAAACGTCCGCAGCAGTGCGTGGCCTTCTTCCACCAGTTCCCAGCCCGGCACCTGGGGCAGCAGTTCGGCGACGCGGGCAGGCGGCAGGCGGTGCTCGCTGCCACGCAACGGCACGCAGTGCGCGCGGGCGAGAGGGACAAGGTCGGACATGGGGACTCTCCTGCGTTGCGGCCAGTCTGAACAAAGACCGACGACGGGCCGGTGAACGTGAATGCCTGTCGGGCAGGGGGCTAGAATACCCGCATGATCCAGATTTCCGACAGCGCGCAGGCGCACTTCCGCAAGCTGATCGAACGCGAGGCGCTGCCCGGCCTTGGCGTGCGCCTGAGTGCGGTCCATCCCGGCACGGCGCAGGCCGACGCACGGCTGGAGTTCTCCGAGCCGCGCGACCTGGCCGGCGACGAATGGGCCATCGACTGCGACGGCTTCACGCTCTATGTCGACGCGGGCAGCGTGCACTGGCTGGACGGCGCCGAGATCGACTACGTGATGAAGGGCGCAAGCACGCAGCTGACCATCAAGGCGCCGCGCATCAAGGGCGAGGCGCCCGGCGATGCCGCTTCGATGGTCGAGCGCGTGCGCTGGGTGGTGGACAACGAGATCAACCCGCAGCTGGCGTCCCACAAGGGGCGTGTGGCGGTGGAGGAAGTAGGCGGCGATGGCGTGGTCTGGCTGCGCTTCGGCGGTGGCTGCCACGGTTGCGGCATGGCCGATGTCACCCTCAAGCAGGGCATCGAGAAGACGCTGATGGCCCGTGTGCCTGGCGTGACCGCGGTGCGCGACGCGACCGATCACGGGACCGGCGAAGCGCCGTATATCCCCCGCGGCAACGCCGCCTGACGGAGCCGAGCGCCGGTGACGAACGCCACCGACGTCATCGCGCAGCTGCTGTCGCGCAAGGCAGCCCCCATCGTTGAACGCCACACCGGCCTGCCGTTCGGCTGGGGCCTGTGGTTGCGGGCGCTTCCCGAGAAGCTGGGCCGCATCACGCGCGAGAAGGCCGACGCGGTCGTCACGCTGCTGCTGGCCCGCACACCCCGTCCTCCCGATGCCGTGCCCGCCGCATTGGGCCGGTGGCGTGCGTTCCGCTCGCTGTTCTACCAGGGCTGGGGACCTCCGCCACGCGAAGAGCGCTGGATGCGCTGGTTCGCAGGCTTCACCAGCAGTGCCGTGCATCTGCTGTTCTTCCTGTTCCTGATGTGGGTGGCGCTGGTCCAGATTCCGCCACCGCCACAGGAAGCCGGCGACACCAGTCGCGTGCGGCTGGAGATCATCGGCGACGGCAGTCCGGAGGAAGCGGGAGGCGAGGCGCAGGCGGCCGAACCGGTTTCGCAGCAGGCGGCGCAGGCCGACCCCGCGGTGCAGGCGGCGGCCACGGCGGCCCAGGCACGGCCCGCGCCGTCCGAGGCTTCGCCGCCACCGTCCGAAGCGGCGCTGCCGGACGTTGCGGTGGAGATGCCGCAGATCCAGTCTCGCGATGTTCCACAGCCCGAACTTGCGCACCAGCCCTTGCAGGTCACCGAGGTGCCGGAACCCACCCGCGCGTTCGTGCTGCCACCACCGACACCGCGGCAGCCCGATGTCACCCTGCCGGCCCTGCGCGAGGCGGGCGTACCGGTGCGCGAGATCCCCACACCGGTCGCGGCGCCGGTCGTGCGCCGGGACACGCTTGTGCGCAGCGTGGACGTGCCTGTCGTGGCAGCGCGTGACGTGCAGGTACGCGAGCGCGAGGTGATGGCACCCGCACCCCAGGTCCGCAGCGTGCCGGTGCCTGCACGCGACGTGGCGCCTGTCCCCATCGCCACGCGGGAACGCAGCGTGCGGCAAGCCGAGATCCGCGAGCCGGCACCGAGACCTGCCCCTGCCACCGCCGCACCGGTTCCTGCCACGACGGGCTCCGCGACGACCGCATCGACAACGGCGAGGACAACGGCGCCGAACCCGCCTGCTTCGCCTGCTGCGTCTCGCGGCACGCCCTCCCGCGCATCCACCACGCCCGGCCCGGCGGCCGCCACGAAATCCGGCGGATGGAACACGCCTGCACGCACCGACGACTGGGGAAACTCGACCCGCAATGCAGCAGGCGACAGCGCGGCGGACGGTCGCGATGCGCCAGGCCTCTACAACGCCGACGGCAGCCTGCGGGTGCCTGGCGGCGCGGGCGATGCCACCGCTCAGCGCGGCGCCCCCGGTGGCGAGAACGATCAGTGGACACGCGAGCAGCTGGCGGAGGCGGGCACATGGCTGCAGCGTCCCCCTTACGACTACGAACCGACCACCTTCGACAAGTACTGGGTGCCGAACGAATCCCTCCTGGCCGAATGGGTGCGCCGCAACGTGCGCGAAATGGAGATCTCCATCCCCGGCACGAACATGAAGCTCAAGTGCACGGTGTCGGTGCTGCAGTTGGGCGGTGGTTGCGGCCTGGGCAGCCTGTTCCCCGAACCACCGAAGGCGCGACCGCCGCCGGAGATTCCGGTCAAGCGCACGCCGATCCCGACCGACAGTTGAGAGTGCGGATGAGTCGGGGGGTGTCGGAGCGACGCAAGTCGCGAAGAGGCGTTGCGACCTGCCACCGCGACTTGTGTCGCTCCCGCACCTGATCTTTTTCTTATGTCGCAAAAGAAAACGGAGCCTTGCGGCTCCGTTTCTGCATTCCCGACGAGGGAGCGAAGACTTACTCGTGCACGCCGTGCAGGTCACGCAGCTGCGAGGGGCGCGAACCGAAGTAGGCGGCGAGGTCGGAGATGTCCTGGTCGCTCAGGCCGGCAGCCTGTGGGGTCATCAGCGCATGCTGGCGGTCGCCGCTGCGGTACGCCTGCAGCGCGTGCGCCAGGTAATCCGCGTACTGGCCACCCAGCTTGGGATAGGTGTCGTCGATCGGCGCGTTGCCTTCGGCGCCGTGGCAGTCCACGCAGCTCTGGCCGGTGGCCTGGCCCTTGGCCTTGGACAGTGCTTCGCCCTTGGCGATGTGGCCCTTGGGCAGGCCGGCAGAGGAGCTGGAGCCATGCTCGCCACTGGCGTGGCCGGGATTCTCGGCGGCGGTTTCCGTCGTTTCCACCTTCGAACATGCCACCAGGGCGAGGGCAGCGAACAGGGCGATGGCTAGACGCTGGGCGTGCTTGGCGTTGGGCATGTGGGCTTACTTGACGGTGGAAAGGAAAGCGGCGATGTCGGCGATGTCCTGGTCGGAGAAACTCTGCGACTGGGCCTGCATCGTGGGGTGCTTGCGGTTGCCGTTGCGGTATTCGGTCAGCGCATTGGCAAGATAGTCGGCCGACTGGCCGCCGATGCGGGGCACATGGAAGTTCGGGTAGGCGTTCTTGTAACCCACGATGCCGTGGCAACCCTGGCAGGTGTAGGTAAGCGTGCGGCCGGTGTCGGCATTGCCGACCAGCGGTGCGGGCGCGGCAGCGGGAGCGGCGGCAGGCGCCGCGGCTTCGACCGGGGCCGGCGTGGCCGGAGTGTCCTGTTGGGCGGTCAGGGCGGCCAGCGGGAGGGCGGCCAAGGCAAGGCAAGCGGCGAGCGGCAGCAGTCGCATCATTCTCGGGAAACTCTCAGGTTGCGCGCGCCACGTACCACCGCAGCGCTTGGCTGAATGCAAGTATAGCCTGCGACCGAATGTCGCGCACAGGCACGGTGCTTCCGCGCGGGTGGCGTGAAGTCGCGTGCCGCCGAATGGTTGCCGCCGATGCCTACGTTCCCGCGTTCGCCAGAGAGGGCGCGCGCGGCCAGCAACCTCGACGGAGGGGGATGCGCACTTCCGCACGCCGCTTCGTCCAGAGGCAAGTGTCATTTCCCGAGCACAGGCCCGGACGCAAGTCACCATGACCTTCGGCGCATGGAAGTCGTTCAGGGGTGATATACCTTGATACAACACCACCACAACACCACCACCACGGTACCGCCCCATGTCCCGACCCCGCCCCAATTCCGGTCATTCCTACCTGCGCCTGGCGCTGGTGCCTGTCCTCTGCAGCCTGCTGGTCCTGTCCGCCTGCAAGGGGGGCGGCCCCACGCCCGAGGCGCAGGCCAAGAACGGCGAGGCACCGAAGGAGCCCGACGCCGTCCCCGTGGAGATCGCCAAGGTCAGCCACCGGCCGGTGGCCGCCAGCTACAGCGGCACGGCGGCGCTGGAAGCGCTGGGCGAGTCGCAGGTGGTCGCCAAGACTTCCGGTGTCGCGCTGGCGGTGATGGTGGAGGAGGGCCAGGTGGTCCGCGCCGGCCAGGCGCTGGTCCGGCTGGACCCGGACCGCCTGCGCCTGCAGGTGGCCCAGGCCGAAGCGCAGATGCGCAAGCTGGAGAACAACTACCGCCGCGCGCAGCAGCTGGTGGGCCAGCAGATGATCAGCGCCAACGACGTCGACCAGATCAAGTACGACCTGGACAACGCCCGCGCCATGTACCGCATGGCCGCGCTGGAGCTGTCCTACACCACGGTGACCGCGCCGATTTCCGGCGTGGTGGCCTCGCGCTCCATCAAGACCGGCAACTTCGTGCAGATCAACACGCCGATCATCCGCATCGTCGACGAATCGCGTCTGGAAGCCACCTTGAACGTCTCCGAACGCGAGCTCTCCAAATTGAAGGCAGGCCTGCCGGTGGCGCTGGCCGTCGATGCGATGCCGGGCAAGGTGTTCCAGGGCACGGTGGACCGCATTTCGCCGGTCGTCGACTCCGGTAGCGGTACGTTCCGCGTGGTCTGCTCGTTCGGCAGTGACGGCGTGCTGCAGCCCGGCATGTTCGGCCGCATCAAGATCGACTACGACCAGCGTGCCGATGCGCTGGTGGTGCCGCGCGTCGCGCTGCTCGACGACGGCGACCCGGCCGTGTTCGCAGTGCGCGATGGCAAGGCGGTACGCGTGCCGGTCAAGGTCGGCTACGTGGACGGTGAGTGGATCGAGGTGCGCGAAGGCTTGAAGCCCGGCGACCAGGTGGTGACCGCCGGCAAGGTGGCCTTGCGTGAAGGCAGCGCGGTGCAGGTGATCGGTGCCGAGCCCGCCAAGGTGGCGGCCAAGGCCGAGGACGCCAAGACTGCCGGAACCAAGCAATGAGCGCGCCCGGCCACGTTCCCGGGGAGCACGAACCCCACGCGGCGGGCGGCGATGGCAGCATGGGTGGCGGACTGGTCGAGTTCTCCACCCGCCGCCGCGTCACCGTGGCGATGTTCTGGATCACGATGTTCCTGTTCGGCGTGATCGCGTTGTTCTCGCTGAAGGTCAACCTGCTGCCCGACCTGAGCTATCCCACCCTGACCGTGCGCACCGAGTACACCGGTGCCGCGCCTTCCGAAATCGAAACCCTCATCAGCGAGCCGGTGGAAGAAGCCGTCGGCGTGGTGAAGAACCTGCGCAAGCTGAAGTCGGTCTCGCGTACCGGCCAGAGCGACGTGGTGCTGGAGTTTGCCTGGGGTACGGACATGGACCAGGCCAGCCTGGAAGTCCGCGACAAGATGGAAGTGCTGCAGCTGCCGCTGGAAGCGAAGGCACCGGTGCTGCTGCGCTTTAATCCGTCGACCGAGCCGATACTGCGCCTGGCCCTGGCCAACAAGCAGGATCCGAAGAACGACGCGGACGCCGTGCGCCTGCTCACCGAGCTGCGCCGCTACGCGGACGACGACCTGAAGAAGAAGCTTGAGCCCGTCGACGGCGTGGCGGCGGTCAAGGTCGGCGGCGGTCTCGAGGACGAGATCCAGGTCGACATCGACCAGCAGAAACTCGCCCAGCTGAACCTGCCGATCGATACCGTCATCCAGCGCCTGCAGCAGGAGAACATCAACATCTCCGGCGGCCGACTGGAAGAAGGTTCGCAGCGCTACCTGGTGCGCACCGTCAACCAGTTCGCCACGGTCAACGAAATCCGCGAAATGCTGGTCACCACCCAGAGTGGTGGCGACAACGCCGCGGCGTCGGCGGCGGCACAGATGGCCGCCATCGCGGCCTCGACCGGCTCGGCCGAAGCGATGGCCGCGGCCGCCTCCGTGCAGAGTGCATCGTCAGGCGGCAGTTCGACGGTGGCTGGCGGCATGCCGGTCCGTCTGAAGGACGTCGCCGACGTGCGCCAGGGCTTCAAGGAGCGCGAAGCGATCATCCGCCTGGGCGGCCGCGAAGCCGTCGAGCTGGCGATCTACAAGGAAGGCGACGCCAATACCGTGGCGACGGCGCAGGCGCTGAAAGCCAAGCTGGAGCAGATCAAGAACCAGACCCCGCCGGATGTCGAGCTGACCGTCATCGACGACCAGTCGCTGTTCATCGAACACGCGATCTGGGACGTGCAGAAGGACGCCATGATCGGCGGCGTGCTGGCGATCCTGATCATCTTCCTGTTCCTGCGCGATGGCTGGAGCACGTTCGTGATCAGCCTGTCGCTGCCGGTCTCCATCATCACCACGTTCTTCTTCATGGGCGAGCTGGACCTCAGCCTCAACGTGATGTCGCTCGGCGGCCTGGCGTTGGCGACAGGCCTGGTGGTCGACGACTCGATCGTGGTGCTGGAGAGCATCGCCAAGGCGCGCGAGCGTGGCCTGGGCATCCTCGAGGCCGCGATGGTCGGCACCCGCGAAGTCAGCATGGCGGTAGTGGCGTCCACGCTGACCACGATCGCCGTGTTCCTGCCGCTGGTGTTCGTGCAGGGCATCGCCGGCCAGCTGTTCCGCGACCAGGCGTTGACGGTGGCGATCGCCATCGGCATTTCGCTGGTGGTGTCGATGACACTGATCCCGATGCTGAGTTCGTTGAAGGGTCGCCCCCCGCTGGCGTTCCCCGACGAAGCGGCGCATCCGCAGTGGCGCCCCGATTCGCGCTGGCAGAAGCCGCTGGCAGCCACCGGCCGTGGCGTGGGCGCTGCGGTCCGCGGCGGCTTCTTCGGCATTGCCTGGCTGGTCGTCCGCGCCTGGCGTGGCCTGGCCGCTGTGGTCGGCCCGGTCATGCGCAAGTTCAGCGACCTGGCGATGGCGCCCTACAACCGTGCCGAAGCCGGCTACATGCGCCTGTTGCCTGCGTCGCTGCGTCGTCCCTGGCTGGTGCTGGGCTTCGCCGCCGCCGCGTTCGTCGGCGCGATGCTGCTGGTGCCGCTGCTGGGTGCGGACCTGATCCCGCAGCTGGCGCAGGACCGCTTCGAGATGACGGTCAAGCTGCCGCCGGGCACGCCACTGGCGCGCACCGATGCACTGGTCCGCGAACTGCAGCTCAAGCACGGCAAGGACGAAGGCATCCATGCCCTGTACGGCGTGAGTGGCAGCGGTACCCGTCTTGATGCCAATCCCACCGAGAGCGGCGAGAACATCGGCAAGCTGACCGTGGTGATGGCCGGTGGCGGGAGCGAGGACGTCGAAAGCCGCGAAACCGAGGCCCTGCGTGCGTCCATGAAGGACCATCCCGGTGCCCAGGTCGATTTCAGCCGTCCCGAGCTGCTCAGCTTCTCGGCGCCGCTGGAAGTCGAACTGCGCGGCCAGGACCTGGCCGGCATCGAACAGGCAGGCCAGAAGCTCGCCGCGTTGCTGCGTGCGAATCCGCACTACGCCGACGTCAAGTCGACGGTGGAGCAGGGCTTCCCGGAAATCCAGATCCGCTTCGACCAGGAACGCGCCGGTGCGCTGGGCCTGACCACGCGCCAGATCGCCGACGTGGTGGTCAAGAAGGTGCGCGGCGAAGTGGCCACGCGCTACAGCTTCCGTGACCGCAAGATCGACGTGCTGGTGCGCGCCCGCGAGACCGATCGCGCTTCGCTGGAAAGCATCCGCCAACTGATCGTCAATCCGGGCAGCGCACGGCCGGTGACGCTGTCGGCCGTGGCCGATGTCGTCGCCACCACGGGTCCCAGCGAGATCCACCGCGCCGACCAGGTGCGCGTGGCGATCGTGTCGGCCAACCTGCGCGACATCGACCTGGGCGGCGCGGTGCAGGAAGTGCAGAAGATGGTGTCCGAGAATCCGCTGGGCGCTGGCGTCGGCATGCACATCGGCGGCCAGGGCGAAGAACTGGCCGAATCGGTCAACTCGCTGATGTTCGCCTTCGGCCTGGCGATCTTCCTGGTCTACCTGGTGATGGCGTCGCAGTTCGAATCACTGCTGCATCCTTTCGTCATCCTGTTCACCATTCCGCTGGCGCTGGTCGGTGCCGTGGGCGCCCTGTTCCTGACCGGCTCGGCGGTCTCGGTGGTGGTGTTCATCGGCTTGATCCTGCTGGTGGGCCTGGTGACCAAGAACGCCATCATTCTGATCGACAAGGTCAACCAGTTGCGCGAGGCTGGCGTGGCCAAGCGCGAGGCGCTGGTCGAGGGTGCCCGTTCGCGACTGCGGCCGATCATCATGACGACCTTGTGCACGCTGTTCGGCTTCCTGCCGCTGGCGATCGCGATGGGCGAGGGTGCCGAAGTGCGCTCGCCGATGGCGATCACCGTGATCGGCGGCCTGCTGATCTCGACCCTGCTGACCCTGCTGGTGATCCCGGTCGTCTACGACCTGCTGGACCGCCGCGCCGATGACTACTACCTCGAGCGCGGACGCCGCGCTCGCAAGGGCGCGGCACTGCCACCGGTCGGGGAGGGCGAACCCGCATGAGCGTCGCGGAGTTCAGCATCAAGCGGCCCGTGACGGCGGTGATGTTCTTCATCTCGCTGTTCGTGATCGGCCTGATCGCGGCCATCCGGCTGCCGCTGGAAGCCTTCCCCGAGGTCTCGCCGCCTTTCATCTTCGTGTCGCTGCCATATACCGGCTCGACACCGGAGGAAGTGGAGCGCACGGTGCTGCGACCGGCCGAGGAAGCGCTGTCGACGATGGCCGGCATCAAGCGGATGGAGTCCAACGCGAAAGCGGACGGTGCCCAGATCTTCATCCAGTTCTCGGACTGGGACCGCGACGTCGCCATCGCCGCGTCGGAAGCGCGCGAGCGCCTGGACGCGATCCGCGACGACCTGCCGGACGATCTGCAGCGCTATTTCGTCTTCAAGTTCTCGACCACCGATCAGCCGGTGCTGCGGGTGCGCCTGGCCAGCAAGACCGACCTGACCGGCGCGTACGACATGATCGAGCGCGAGTTCAAGCGCCGCATCGAGCGCATCCCTGGCGTAGCCCGCGTGGAAGTGTCGGGCGCGCCGCCGAACGAGGTGGAGATCGCGATCAACCAGGATCGCCTGACCGCGCACAACCTGAGCCTCAATGATCTGACGACGCGGCTGCAGGCGGTCAATTTCTCCATCTCCGCGGGTGTCATCAGCGACGGCCCGCAGCGCCTGCGCGTGCAGCCCGTCGGCGAGCTGACCGATCTGCAGCAGCTGCGCGACCTGATCGTCGGTGCGGGCAACGTGCGCCTGGGCGACATCGCCGATGTGCGCCTGAAGCCGGCCCGGATGGACTACGGTCGCCGGCTGGACGGCCAGCCCGCCGTCGGCCTGGACATCTTCAAGGAACGCAACGCCAACCTGGTCGAGGTGTCCAGCAACGCGCTGGCCGAGGTCGAATCGATCCGTGCCCAGCCGGAGATGAGCGACATCCAGGTCAAGATCATCGAGAACCAGGGCGACAACGTCACCTCCTCGTTGCTGGAACTGGCGGAAGCCGGCGCGATCGGCCTGGTCCTCTCGATCGTGGTGCTGTGGTTCTTCCTGCGCCACTGGCCTTCGGTGTCGATGGTGACGCTGGCGATTCCGATCTGCTTCGTGATGACGCTGGGCTTCATGTACTTCGCCGGCGTGACGCTCAACATCCTGTCGATGATGGGCCTGCTGCTGGCCATCGGCATGCTGGTGGACAACGCCGTCGTCGTGGTCGAGAGCATCTACCAGGAACGCGAGAAGTACCCGGACAACCCCATCTGGGCGTCGATTATCGGCACCCGCCACGTGGCGATCGCGCTGTCGGCGGGCACGCTGTGCCACTGCATCGTGTTCGTGCCCAACCTGTTCGGCGAGCGCAACTTCCTGAGCATCTACCTGGGCCAGATCGCGATCACCATCTCGGTGTCGCTGCTGGCTTCGTGGCTGGTCGCGGTCAGCCTGATCCCGATGATCTCGGCCCGGTTGAAGACGCCCCCCCAGGTGCGCAGCGAGACCGGCATCATCCCGCGCATGCAGAAGCGCTACGCAGGGTTCCTGCGCTGGACGCTGGAACATCGTGGCTGGAGCGTGCTGGGCATCCTGCTCATCATCGTGGTCAGTTTCGTGCCCATGAAGATGACCAAGTTCGACATGTTCGGCAACGACGGCGGCGGCGAGGCGGAGCTCTACTACCAGTGGAAGGGCGCCTACACCAAGGAGCAGATGTCGGCCGAGATCCTCAAGGTCGAACAGTTCCTGGACGCCAACCGCAAGAAGTACCGCATCAGCCAGATCTATTCGTACTTCAGCGAGCAGGGTTGGGGTGGAACCCAGGTCAAGTTCGACACCGAAAAGGCCAGCGAGACCAAGCCGATCGTCGAGCAGTTGCGCAAGGACCTGCCGAAGTCGGCCCGCGCCAACATCGGCATCGGGGGCGACGGTGGCAACCAGGGCGGCGGCGGCCAACCCGGCCAGAGCGTGTCGTTCCAGCTGGTCGGCGATTCGACCCAGACCCTGGCAGAGATCGCGGACGACCTGATTCCGATCCTGGCCAAGCGCAAGGAACTGCGCGACGTACGCGTCGATGTCGGCGACCAGAACAGCGAGTTGAACGTGCGCGTCGATCGCGAGCGGGCCGCAGCCTTCGGCTTCACGTCCCAGCAAGTGGCGAGTTTCGTGGGCCTGGCCCTGCGTGGCGCGCCGTTGCGCGAGTTCCGCCGCGGCGAGACCGAAGTGCCGGTGTGGGTGCGCTTTGCAGGTGCCGAAGACTACGGCACCGAAGACCTGGCCGGTTTCATGGTGCGTTCGCCGGATGGCCGCACGGTGCCGCTGCTGAGTCTGGTCGACGTGGGCATCACGCCGTCAGCCACGCAGATCCAGCGCACCAACCGCCAGACCACGGTGACCGTGCAGGCCAACCTGGCCGAGAAGGTCACCGTGCCGGATGCGCGCAAGGCGATGGAGGAAACGCTGGAGGGCATGTCGTTCCCCGCGGGCTACAGCTATTCATTTGATGGCAGCGCCTTCCAGGAAGACGACGAGGCGATGGGGCAGATGCTGTTCAAGACCGCCCTCGCCCTTGTGATGATCTACGTCGTCATGGCCGCGGTGTTCGAATCGCTGCTGTTCCCGGCGGCCATCATGAGCGGCGTGCTGTTCTCCGTGTTCGGCGTGTTCTGGCTGTTCGCGCTGACGGGCACCACGTTCGGCATCATGTCCTTCATCGGCATCCTGGTGCTGATGGGCGTGGTGGTGAACAACGGCATCGTGATGGTCGAGCACATCAACAACCTGCGACGACGCGGCATGTCGCGCACGGATGCGCTGGTGGAAGGCAGTCGCGAGCGGTTGCGACCCATCCTGATGACGATGGGCACGGCGATCCTGGCGATGGTCCCCATCGCGATGGCGAACACCCAGATGGCGGGCGACGGCCCGGCTTACGCCCCGATGGCACGGGCCATCGCCGGTGGCCTGGCGTTCTCGACGGTGGTCAGCCTGCTGTTCCTGCCCACGATCTACGCGATCCTGGACGACATGCGCAGTGGCACCTCGCGTGCGATCGGCCGAGCCAAGCAGCGTCGTGGCGATGCGCCTGCGGCGGCAAGCGTGGCAGCCCTGCACGTGGAGTGACGAGAGCGGAAAGCAAAGAGCCGGGCATTGCCCGGCTCTTTTTTCGTCTCAAGTCCAGCTCAGCCGACCAGTTTGCCGAGCATCCTCAATCCCCCGGTCCACACGCCGATGGCAGTGCCCAGGCTGGTGAGGAAGAAGTTCAGCAGGACGCGCGCCACGCGGTTCTTCCACCAGCCACGCATCGTCTGGACATCGTCGCGCAACGCCATGAAGTCGGCATAGGTGGGCTTGCGCAAGGTTGCTTCCACGAAGGCGCTGACGGTACCCGACGCAAGCGCGGGATGCAGCGGCGTGAGCGGCGATGATATGAAGGCCGCGAGAATGCTGAGCGGATGCCCGCCTGCAATCGCACAGCCGATGGCGCCGAGCACGCCGGTGGCCAGCACCCACTGCAGCAGCAGATCCGAACCGACGTCCACGCCACCCTGCCAGAAACCCCAGGCGAAGCCCCCCACGAGGAACACGCCGATCACCAGTTCCATCCACGGCACGCGCGACTTGGGTTTGACGACTTCGAGCAAACGGCGCAGCTCAACCGGGTCGGCGGTGTCGTCCTTCAGGTGGCGGGCCAGGCCGGGCAGGTGGCCGGCACCGACCACGGCGAGGACACGGTAGGGCACCGCCGCGCCGGCGGGCTTGCCTGCGGCCACCTGGCGCAATGCGGAGGCCATGTACTGGTCGCGCTCCGCGATGATGGCCTGGTACAGCTGAGGGCTTTCGGCGGCGAACTCGCCGAAGCTCGACTCCAGCATGTCGCCCTGCTTGAGCTTCTCGATTTCGTCGTCACCGACTTCTTCGTCACCGAACATGCTGGCGAGGATGCCGGCGCCCACCTTGGTGCGCTGCCACCAGCCCAGCGATTGCAGCGCGCGCTTGAAGGTCAGGCCCACTTCGCGATCGATCAGGTGGACGGGCAGCCCGCGCGCCTGTGCGTCGAGTGCGCCGGCCTTCAGCTCTTCGCCCGGCTCGACACCCAGCTGTTCGGCCAGGCGCCGCTGGTAGGCGGCCAGTGCGAGATTCGCGGCGAACAGGTGCGTCTTGCCCTCGCGGACCACCTTCACCAGGTCCAGCCGCGCCAGTGTGTCGGGATCGGTCAACGACTGCAGGCGGCCGGCGTCCAGTTCCACCGCCACGCTGTCGTAGTCGCCGCTGGCCACCGCCGCGCGCACCGCATCGACGCTGGCGCGCGAGACGTGCGCTGTGCCGAGCAGGGTGAAGCGCACGCCGTCGCGTTCGATGATGTCGTGGGGTTGCCCGTGCAGCGGGTCGGCGAGGGCGGTCGTGGTGTCGGTCATGGTGTCATTCGTCTTGCGGGGGCGCGGTGGTACCGGCGCCGAGGGTGCGCTGCATCTGCACGGTATCCAGCCAGCGGTCCTGCTTCCAGGCGATGCCGCGGAAGACGCCGATCAGGGTGAAACCGAATTTCTCGTGCAGGCGGATGGAGGCGGTGTTGGTGGGTTCGCCGATCACGGCGATCATCTGCCGGTAGCCGCGTGTCTCGCAGGCGTCGATCAGTGCCTGCATCAACGCAGCGCCGATACCCTGGCCTTGCCGGCCGGGCAGGACGTAGACGGAGTTCTCGACGGTCTTGCGATAGCCCGCGCGCGCGCGGTAGCTGCTGGCGTAGGCATAGCCGACGAATTCGCCGTCGAGTTCCGCCACCAGGTAGGGATAGCCGGCGTCGAGCACGCCCTGCATGCGGCGCGCCATCTCGGCGTCGTCGGGGACGTCGTATTCGTAGGTGTTGACGTGGTCGCGGACTTCCGCGGCGTACAGGGCGGTGATCGCCGGCACGTCGGCCGGCGTGGCGTCACGGACGGTCAGCGGCACGCGCGGGCCTCAGTCGATGTAGCGCTTGAGCAGGTCGCCGTATGCGTCGATGCGGCGGTCGCGCAGGAACGGCCAGATGCGGCGCACGTGTTCGCTGCGCGCCATGTCGACCTCGGCCATCAGGATGGTCGCTTCGGTGCCGGCTTCGGCGATGAACTCGCCTTGCGGACCCAACACGTGGCTGTTGCCCCAGAACTGGATGCCGGAGGCGCCCAGCGGTGACGCTTCATGGCCGATGCGATTGCAGCTCAGTACGGGCAGGCCGTTGGCGACGGCATGACCGCGATGACTCAACACCCACGCATCGCGCTGGCGGTTCTTCTCGGCCTGCCCGTCATCCGGATCCCACCCGATCGCGGTCGGGTACAGCAGCACGTCCGCGCCAGCCAGCGCCATCAGGCGCGCGGCTTCGGGGTACCACTGGTCCCAGCAGACCAGTACGCCGAGGCGGCCGACCGAGGTGTCGATAGGGGTGAAGCCGATGTCGCCGGGCGTGAAGTAGAACTTCTCGTAGAACCCCGGATCGTCCGGGATGTGCATCTTGCGATACTTGCCCGCGATGCTGCCGTCCTTTTCGTAGACGACGGCGGTGTTGTGGTACAGCCCGGCGGCGCGGCGCTCGAAGAGTGAAGACACCAGCACCACGCCGTGCTGCTTCGCCAGCGCACCCAGGCGCTCCGTACTCGGGCCGGGGATCGGCTCGGCCAGGTCGAATTCGTGCACCGACTCGTGCTGGCAGAAATAGGCGCCGTTGTGCAGTTCCTGCAGCAGCACCAGTCTCGCACCACGCTTGGCGGCCTCGGCCACGCGCGCCTCGATCACCGACAGGTTGGCGTCGGCGTCGCCGTGGTTCTTTTCCTGGATCAGGGCAACGGGCAGGGTGGTGCGGATCATCGTGCGTCGAGGAGCATGGACGGGGAGGGGCGCATGGTACCGCGTCCACCGTGACGGCAGGCAGCCCGCCGGTGAACGCGAGGCTCAGGTGGCGTCGCGCGACGCTTCCAGCTCCGTTTGCCGCCGTCCGAGCGCCGCGCCAGTCATCGCCCATGCAACAGCCACGCCCGCACCGATGAACATCGCTGCGGCCGGGTGTTCGGCCAGGACATCCAGCGCACGCTTGACCCAGCCGCTGAGTGCATCGCCGCCGCGGTAGACCACGGTGTCGATGAAGTTCTTCGCCTTGTACTTCTGTTCTGCGGGCACCACGGTATAGAGCATCTCGCGACCCGGGCGCACGAAGGCGTACTCGCCCGCGCGCCGCACCACCATCACCACCACGAAAACCGCGAACACCGGCGCCAATGCCAGCCAGAGGAAGCCTGCGGCGACGATCATCGGCACCGCCACCAGCAACACGCCCACGCCCAGCCGCTGTGCGATCCGGCCGGTGATGAACAACTGGCTGAGGATCGCCAGTGTCTGCACGACCGTGTCGATCAGGCCGAACACCCGGGTCTGCTCTTCCTTGTCCGCGAAGCGCTCGGCCACCAGCTTGGCCTGCTCGAAATAGAGGAACGTGGTCACTGTCGCCAGCAGCAGCACGAAGAGCGCGATACCCAGCAGGTAGGGTGAGCGGAACACCGCCGTCGCGCCGGCGAAAGGATTTCCTCCCAGTGGTCGCCGTCGCTGGTCCGAAGACATGGCGCCGGCTGGCAGCGGATGGCGATCACGCCAGCGATGCAGCCAGGTGGCGGTGGCAGCGCTGGCGCCGATCAGTACGGCCGACAGCACCATCAGGCCGCCATGCCCCAATGGTTTGACCAGCAGCGTGGTCAGCAGGGGGCCCACCAGGCCGCCCAGGCTGGCGCCACCGGCGATCAGCGCGAACAGGCGCTTGGCTTCGTGGCTGTCCATCACGTCGGCAAGCACGCTCCATGCCAGCGAGATCATCAGCAGGTTGATGACCGATACCCAGATGTAGAACGTGCGCGCCAGCCACACATCGTCGGGCCGCGCGAGCATGGCGCCCCCGTAGCCGAGCAGGCTGGCCACGACCACGCCGAACACCCAGGGCACGATGCGCCGCCGTGACACTTTCGAGGCGATCCAGCCATAGGCCGGGAGCACCGCCAGCGTGGCGACGAACGTACCGGTGAACAGCCATTGCAGGTTGTCCACGCCTCCTGCGACGCCCATCGTTTCGCGGATCGGCCGCAGCATGAAGTAGCCTGCGAACAACAGGAAGAACATCACCAGTCCGGCCATCACGACCGGCGTTTCGTGCGGGCGCACGTTGAACAGGGCGGCGAACCGTGACGCGGCGCCCGGCGCAGGCGGGGAGGATGGCGTCATCGATTCAGGCCAGTGCGGCGATCAGGACGTCACGCTGCGCAGGCGTCAGGTCCGGACCTGTACCGGCCTTGAGATTGTCGCTCTGGCGGTCGGGCTTGCCGGTGGCGGGGATCACCGCCGTGACCGCCGGATGACTCAATGCGAACTTGAGGAACGCCTGCGCCCACGAGGTCACACCGGCGTCTGCCAGCGCCTCGGGCACGGGCTTGTCCTTCACCTGCACGAACAGCTTGCCGTCTTCGAACGCGCGGTTGATCAGCACCGCCACGCCGAGATCCTGCGCGAGCGGCAATACGCGCTTCTCCGCACCGCGGCTGGCGACCGAATAGTTGATCTGCAGGAAGTCGGGCTTCTCGGCCTGCACGACATCCGCGAGTTCGTCCTGCGCACGCTCCACGTAGTGCGTGACGCCCACGTACTTCACCTTGCCCTGCGCCTTCAGTTCGCGTGCCACGGCCATCTGGGTCTTCAGGTCGCCCAGGTTGTGGACCTGCAGCAGCGCCACCTTGTCGGTCTTCAGCCGGCGCAGCGTGTCTTCGAACTGGGCCATGCCGGCTTCGCGTCCGGTCACGCCGGACAGTTTGGTGGCCAGCCAGGCCTTGCTGGTGAGTTCCTGTTCGGCCAGCAGCGCACCCATGACGTCTTCGGCGACGCTGTAGGTGGGGGCGGTGTCGATGAGCGTGGCGCCTGCGGCAAAGAACCGCTTCAGCACTTCACGCAGTGGATCGAGTTCGGCAGCGCTCTGGCCGACTTCGAAACTGCCGGACGTGCCCATGCCGATGACGGGAACCCGCTCGCCGGTCGACGGGACGAGGCGGGTGTTCAACGCGCCGGAAACGGCTTCGGACGAGGGAGCAGCGGGCGCCGCGCCGACCCCGCCCGCCTGCGCCGCGTCCCGGCAGGCGGCCAGGCCAAGGCCGGCCGTGGCCAGCGCAGTGGTCGTCAGGAACTTGCGTCGTGAATACACGGCCGTCTCCTCGATCAATGGGAAACGGTGGTTATCCGGCATCGTGTTGGGCGAGATGTAAACGAAGCGTTCAATCTACGCCCAACTGACGTCACGGTGCCATGAACCGTGACGCGCGGCGATGCTTCAGCCCAGAAGTCCTGCAGGCAGCTGCATGGTGATGCAGTGCAGGCTGCCGTTCTGCCAGATCAAGGCCCGACAAGGCACCTGCACGATCTCGCGATCCGGGTAGGCTTCCGCAAGTATGGCAGCGGCCTGATCGTCGGCGGGATCGCCGTAGGCCGGCATCAGCACCGCGCCATTGATGATCAGATAGTTCGCGTACGACGCCGCAAGCCGGCGGCCGTTGTCGATCACCGGCTGCGCCCACGGCAGCGGGAAGGAACGGTACGGACGGCCATCGGCGGTACGCAGGGCGGCGATGTCGGCTGCCATGGCCTGCAGTTCCACGTGATGCACGTCGTCGACGTCGTCGCAGGCCTGGTAAACAATGGCGTCACCGGGCGCAAAGCGGGCGAGGGTGTCGATGTGAGCGTCGGTGTCGTCACCTTCCAGATAGCCGTGGTCGAGCCACAGCACGCGGTCCTGCTTCAGCCAGCGCGCCAGCTTGTCGGTCAGATCCTCGCGCGACGTGTCGGGATGCCGCTCGTGCAGACACTGCCATGTCGTCAGCAAGGTGCCCGCACCGTCGGTTTCAATGGCGCCACCTTCCAAAGCAAAATCAATGCTTTGGACGAAATAGTTATGAAACAACTGCATGCCCGACAGTTCGCCGACCAGTCGGTCATCGCGGCTGGCTTCGTACTTGCCGCCCCAGCCGGTGAAACGGAAGTCGAGCAGCTTGAAGCGGCCGCCATCGCGCAGGGTGATGGGGCCGGAATCGCGCAGCCAGGTGTCGTCGTATTCGGCCGGGATGAAGCGCACGCGATCCATGGCTACGCGCGCGGAGCGCAGTCGGGCTTCGGCATAGGTCTGCAGGTCGTCGTCGGCGACGCAGATGACCACCGGCTGAAAGCGGGTGATGGCGGCCACCAGGGCGACGTAGGTTTCCTCGACATCGGCAAGGCGGTCGGCCCAGTCCGTCTCGGCGTGCGGCCAAGCGATCAGGATCGCGGACTGGGGCTCCCACTCCGCGGGAAAGCGATAGGCATCGGTCATGGGATTGCGGGGCGCGAAAGTCGCCGGTCAGCGGATGGGGGGCTTGGGGCCGATTTCTTCGGCGGTAGCCTTGTTCAGCACCACGTCGATGACGCGGCTCTTCTCGAAGTAGACCGTGAAACCGGGATAGACCCAGCGATGGATCACCGGCCATTGCCGCTTCTGGCCACCGCGTGGCTCAAGCTTCTGTTGCGGAGCGCCGAAGCGGGCTTCGACGTCGGCTGCCGTCTGTCCACGCACCGGGGCCGCCGCCGCGGGCGTTTCCTGGGCGCGCTCTATCAGCAGGGTATCTGCGAAGGCCGGGCCGGCAAGGCCGAGCAGGGCGATCAACGGAAGTGCGAGGGCGCGACGGCTCATGGTGGGATTCCCCTGGGTGATCTGCCTTTTATAACAAAAGCAGGACAACAAAAAACCGCCCGGAGGCGGCTTTTGATGCATTGCCGGCCGTGGCCGGCAGTGCCGTTCCTCAGCGCTGGCGCGCCTTGAAACGCGGGTTGGATTTGCAGATCACGAAGACCTTGCCGCGGCGGCGGACCACCTTGCAGTCGCGGTGACGGGCCTTCGCCGACTTCAGGGAGGACAGGACCTTCATGAGATGAACCTCGGCGTAAAAGAGTATGGGGTGGAACGAAGCCGGCTATTCTAACGGCAATTCCGCTGGCATATCAAGCGGTTGCACTGAGCCTTCCGTCAACACGGCGCCGAAGGTGTCCCGCGCGCGATGGTCGACATCATAATGCCGCCCCAAACCCCTCAGGAGACCCCATGTCCGATACCTCACCTGTCCTGACCATCGATGGCCCCTCCGGGGCGGGCAAGGGTACGGTGAGCCGGCTGGTGGCTGGCCGACTCGGCTGGCATTACCTCGACTCCGGGGCGCTGTACCGTGCGGTTGGCGTGGCGGCAAGCTGGGCCGATCTGGATATCTCCGATCCTGCCGCCCTGGTCCGGTGTGCCTTCGATACCAGCGTCAGCTTCCGCGAAACGGAGCAGGGCCTCCGGGTCATCGTGGATGACCTGGACGCCACGGACGAACTGCGCCTGGAAACCACGGGTGCCCTCGCGTCCGCCATTGCGGCCATTCCCGAGGTGCGGTCCGCTCTGAAGGAGCGCCAGCGGGCTTTTCGCCGCCCGCCCGGCTTGGTGGCCGATGGGCGGGACATGGGGACCGTCATCTTCCCGGATGCTCCTTACAAGGTGTTCCTGACCGCCAGTGCCGACGAACGGGCGGAAAGGCGCTATAAGCAGTTGAAAGACAAAGGGGTTTCGGTCACAATCGACGGTCTGCTGCGCGAGATCCTCGCCCGTGACGCCCGTGACGCCCAGCGCGCGGTGGCGCCCCTGCGGCCGGCCGAAGACGCCGTCCTCATCGACACCACCGGCCTAGGCATCGATGCCGTCGTCGAACGCGTGCTGGCTTTGGTGCCGGCGCGCGCGGACTAGGCTCCCGCCCAGCAGAAGGTCCGCCCGGAATCCTCCGTGCGGTTCAACAACCACAACACTCACGGCCACACGCAATCCCGCGCCGGCCGACAACGGGTGGATCGCGGTGCATCTTCAGGTGCGCCCGGTCTGTGTCATCAACCGAGTATTTTTCAATGACCGAATCATTTGCCGAACTGTTTGAACAGAGCCAGACCCATCTGGCCAAGCTGAAGCCGGGCGCGATCGTCACCGGCGTCGTCGTGGAAGTCCGCAACGACGTGGTGGTGATCAACGCGGGCCTGAAGTCCGAAGGCATCGTGCCGATCGAACAGTTCCGGAACGACGCCGGTGAAATCGACGTGGGCGTGGGCGACGAAGTCAAGGTCGCACTCGACTCCCTCGAAAACGGCTTCGGTGAAACCGTCCTCTCGCGCGAGAAAGCCAAGCGCGCCATGGTGTGGGACGAGCTGGAAGAAGCCCTGGAGAAGAACGAAACCATCACCGGTCGCATCAGCGGCAAGGTCAAGGGTGGTTTCACCGTCGACATCAAGGACGTCCGCGCATTCCTGCCGGGTTCGCTGGTCGATGTGCGCCCCGTGCGCGATCCCGGCTACCTGGAAGGCAAGGAGCTGGAGTTCAAGCTCATCAAGCTGGACCGCAAGCGCAACAATGTCGTCGTCTCCCGCCGCGCGGTGGTCGAGAGCGAGCACTCGGAAGAGCGCGAGCAGCTGATGGACAAGCTGCAGGAAGGCGTGGTGCTGAAGGGTGTGGTCAAGAACCTCACCGACTACGGCGCGTTCGTCGACCTGGGCGGCATCGACGGCCTGCTGCACATCACCGACATGGCCTGGAAGCGCGTGCGCCATCCGTCCGAAGTCGTGGAAGTCGGCCAGGAGCTGGATGTCCGCGTGCTGAAGTACGACCGTGAGCGCAACCGCGTCTCGCTGGGCCTGAAGCAGCTGGGCGAAGATCCGTGGGACAACATCGCCCGCCGTTACCCGGCCAACAGCCGCGTGTTCGGCAAGGTCTCCAACGTCACCGATTACGGCGCGTTCGTCGAGATCGAGCCGGGCGTCGAAGGTCTGGTGCACGTCTCCGAAATGGACTGGACCAACAAGAACGTCAATCCGTCCAAGGTCGTGCAGGTCGGTGACGAAGTCGAAGTGATGGTGCTGGACGTGGATGAAGAGCGTCGCCGCATCTCGCTGGGCATGAAGCAGGTTGCCGCCAATCCGTGGGAAACCTTCGCGGCCACCCACAAGAAGAACGACAAGGTGTCTGGCCAGATCAAGTCGATCACCGACTTCGGCATCTTCATCGGCCTGGACGGCGGCATCGACGGCCTGATCCACCTGTCCGACATCAGCTGGAACACCACCGGCGAAGACATCGTGCGCAACTTCAAGAAGGGCGACACGCTGGAAGCCGTGGTGCTGGCGGTCGATCCGGAGCGCGAGCGCATCAGCCTGGGCGTGAAGCAGCTGGAGCAGGATCCGTTCGGCCAGTACATGGCGACCCATCCGAAGGGCTCGAAGGTCGAAGGTACGGTGAAGGAAGTGGACGCCAAGGGCGCCACGATCGAACTGGCCGATGGCATCGAAGGCTACGTGATGGCGCGGGACATCAGCTACGACCGCGTGGACGACGCCAGCCAGCACCTGAAGGTCGGCGACAAGGTCGAAGCCAAGTTCATCGGCATGGACCGCAAGGGCCGCACGCTGCAGCTGTCGATCAAGGCCAAGGACGAAGCCGAAACCGCCGAGGCACTGGCCGAGTACAACAAGTCCGCTGCCGAAGCTTCCACCGGTACCACCAGTCTGGGCGCGCTGCTGCGTGCACAGCTGGATGGTGGCAAGTCCGAGTAAGCGGCTCGCGCCGTTGCAGTACCACTAGCAGTACCGTTCCCCGCCGGCCCGGAGTACCCGGGCCGGCGCGGGTTCATCCGTCCGAATTCCGCATGCGATGACCAAATCCGAACTCATCGAGATCCTCAGCCGCCGCCAGCCGCACCTCAAGGCCGAGGACGTGGACCTGGCCGTCAAGGCGTTGCTGGAGATGATGGGCGGGGCCCTCGCCCAGGGCGACCGTATCGAGATCCGCGGGTTCGGCAGTTTCTCGCTGCATTACCGTCCGCCCAGGATGGGACGCAATCCGAAGACCGGCGAGTCGGTCGCGTTGCCGGCCAAGCATGTCCCTCATTTCAAGCCGGGCAAGGAACTGCGCGAACGCGTCAGTGACGTCACCCCCATCGAGGAAAGCGGGGAATAACCCGCCATCGACGCGTGTGTGTCGTTCCGCGTCTACTCCGTTAAGCTAGGCGCATCCCGCAAGGAGTCGCCTGATGAACATGTTCCGCCTGGTCGTCGCACTGTTGTTCCTGGCCTACGGACTCATCATCGGCGTGCTCAACACGCAGCCGATCACGCTGAAACTCCTTTTCACCGAATTCCAGACGTCTTCCGGCGTCGGCATCATGCTGTCCCTGCTGCTGGGGGTGGTGATCGGCGGCCTGATCGTGCTGGCCACCCTGGTCTGGCCTTTGTACGCCAAGCTCAGGAAGGCGACCCGGGCCGCCCAGCCCGCGGCCAACGGGGCGGGGACGTCATCGGCCATCGATGGCGGTGCCTGAACCCATGGCTTTCCTGACCGAATGGTTCTGGTTCTTCCTGTTTCTTCCGCTTGCTGCGCTCAGCGGGTGGATCATCGGCCGTCGCGGCGGACAACGTCACGGCGACACACAGGTCAGTCGACTGTCGAGTACCTATTTCCGGGGCCTGAACTATCTGCTCAATGAGCAGCCGGACAAGGCGATCGAGCTGTTCCTGCATATCGCGGAGCTGGACAAGGAAACCTTCGAGACGCAGGTTGCCCTGGGCCACCTGTTCCGTCGTCGTGGCGAAGTGGATCGCGCCATCCGCCTGCACCAGGGCCTCGTGCAACGGGCTGACCTGAGTGATGCGCAGCGCGTACAAGCCTTGCTCGCATTGGGCGAGGATTACATGCGTTCCGGCCTTCTGGATCGCGCGGAAACCGTGTTCACCGATCTGGCGCGCATCGACCAGCGTGCTCCGCAGGCGCTCAAGCACCTCATCGGCATCTACCAGGCCGAGCGCGACTGGGAGAAGGCGATCGACAACGCGCGACGCTACGAAGAGGTCACGACCGAACCGATGGGCAAGCTGATCGCCCAGTTCGAATGCGAGCTGGCCGAGCGGCAACGGACAGCGAACAGCGTCGAAGCCGCCCGGGCAGCGGTGGCACGCGCCTACCAGGCCGATGCAGGCAGCGTACGTGCCGGCATCCTCGAAGGCCGCATTGAAACCGATGCGGGCAATTCGGAAGCGGCGATTCGCGCGTTCGAACGCGCTGCGCGACATGACCCGGACTACCTTCCCGAGGTGTTGCCGAGCCTGCTGGCAGGCTACGAGCAAGTGGGTGATCTGTCCGGAGCGCGGGCATTCCTGTCGGAGATGTGCGAGCACTACCGGGGAATCGCCCCGGTGCTGGCGTTGACGCGCCTGGTCGAACGGCAAGACGGCGTTGCCGCCGCACGGGCCTACCTTGCACGTCAGCTCAAGGACCGGCCGTCCGTGCGCGGCGAAGCGGCACTGATCGACCTCACGCTGGCGGAAGGTGCGGACGCGTCGGCCACGCTGCATGATCTCAAGCACATCACCGATCAACTGCTGGTGCGGAATCCGAGCTACCGGTGCACCCAGTGCGGCTTCGGCGCCAGGACGCATCATTGGCAATGCCCGAGTTGCAAGGAGTGGGGCACGATCAAGCCACTGTTGAACTACGCGGTCGTCTGATGCCGAGCCTGCCCGTCTGGCTTCTGCTGCTGGCGGCAGCTGCCGCCGTGGGAACCTGGCTGGCGCGCCGATACGCCCTGCGCGGCAACCTCATGGACCAGCCGGGTGAGCGCAGGAGTCACAGCGTCGCAACGCCCCGCGGCGGCGGCATCGCGATTGTGGCCGTACTCGTGGCTGCAGGCCTGTACCTTGCGCTGATTCCAGAGGCTATGGATGTGCTGTGGCTGGGCTTCGTGCCCGGCCTGTTGATTGTCGCCGGGATAGGGTGGTGGGACGACCATCGGCCCTTGTCGCCCTGGCTGCGACTGGCGGTCCAGGCGGTGGCGGCGCTGAGCCTGGCAGCGGCGGCGGGATGGCAAAGCGGGCAGTGGTTGCCGGCTGTGGCGGCTTTTGGGATGACCATGGTGCTGGTCAACGTCTGGAACTTCATGGACGGCATCAATGGCCTGGCAGCCAGCCAGGCTGCATTGGCGGCACTGGCCTATGCCGGCTTGCTGGTGGGGGCATGGCACTGGCTTGCCCTGGCGCTGCTGGCGGCCTGCGTCGGCTTCCTGCCCTTCAACTTCCCCAGGGCGTGGATCTTCCTGGGGGACGTGGGCAGTGGGGCACTGGGTTATGCGTTGGCCGGGCTTGCCACCGCCGCGTTCCTTGCGCTGCCATCGGCCAGCGTCCCCCTATTGCTGCTGCCCCTGTGTGCTTTTCTCGTCGACGCAGGCTTCACGTTACTGGGGCGCATGCTCCGGGGCGAACAATGGTGGACACCGCATGTGAGCCATCTCTACCAGATCGGCGCGCGTCGATTAGGGCACGCGGCCGTAACCGTGATTTACATGGTGTTCGGCGGCGTTACCTTATTGTTAATCTATGGCATGCCCCGGACAACGGTGGTAGCCACCCTGGGCGCGGTGATCGCCGTCTACGGGTTCGGTGGGGCGCTGTGGGTTTTATTGCGCCGAGGATGGCGTAGCTGATAGCACACGGAGACGGAGCTGATGGAGTCCTGGCGGGATCGATTGAGTGGGTTCATGCCGCGCCTTCTGGTAGCGGCCCATGATCTGACGATGGTGTGGCTGTGCTGGCAGGTATTGCATCGTCTTCGGTACGCAATGCTCGCCCAAGCACCGGCGTTTCCTCTTTGGTCGAACGAGATTGCCATCGTTCTGTTGGCGCAGGGCGCCGTGTTCTGGTGGATGGGGCTGTATCGCGGTCTCTGGCGCTTTGCCAGTCTTCCAGACCTCTGGAATATCGTGAAGGCGTGTGCGCTGGGCTTCCTGGGCGTTGTCCTTGGGCTGTTCTTCTACAACCGGTTCGGTTCCACGCCGCGTGCAGTGCTGGGCTTCTACCCGTTTGCCCTGGTGGGTTTCCTTGGCCTGCCCAGGCTCGCTTACCGCGCATGGAAGGACAGTCAGGTCAACCGCAGCAACGAAAGTGCGTCCCGAGTGCTGATCTTGGGCGCCGGCCGGGCAGGCGAAGCTCTTGTACGGGAGCTCCGGCGCACGGGAATCTATCAACCGGTCGCCTTCCTTGACGACGCGTCACGGTTGCACGGATCAAAACTGCAGGGCATTCCCGTGCTGGGGGGATTGGAGAACGCGGCGGCGGTTGCGCGCGAAACCGCTGCCCGCATGCTGGTCATCGCCATGCCGTCCCTCGATGCGCCGGCGATGCAACGCGTGGTGGCGATCTGCGAAAGCACCGGGCTGCCTTTCCGCATGGTGCCCCGACTGGTCAACGTGCTGGAAGGACAGTCCATGCCGGGCGACCTCAAGGAGGTCGCGATCGAGGACTTGCTTGGCCGAAAATCCGTCACGCCCGACTGGAAGCTCATCCGGGGCTGGCTGGGCGGACGGACCGTGATGGTGACCGGTGCGGGCGGGTCCATCGGCTCGGAGCTCTGCCGGCAATGTGCTCGCCATGGTGCCCAGCGGATCGCACTGGTTGAAATCGACGAACTGGCGCTTATCACGATCCAGGGCGATCTTCGTCGAGCTTTCCCGGATCTTGAGGTTCTTCCGATACTCGGCAACTGCGGAGATGCGGCCGTCATTGAGCACGCGCTGAAGATTGCAGAGCCGGATGCCGTATTCCATGCCGCAGCTTACAAACAGGTGCCATTACTTGAGGGGCATCTGCGGGAAGCGGTTGGCAACAATGTTCTGGCAACCGAAACGGTGGCACGTGCGTGTCGTGAAGCGGGTGTCGCGACCTTCGTGCTGATTTCCACGGACAAGGCCGTGGATCCCGTGAACGTGCTTGGTGCGACCAAACGCCTTGCGGAGATGGCATGCCAGGCGCTCGATGATGCGCGCTCGGGAACGCGATACGTCACGGTGCGTTTCGGCAACGTCCTGGATTCCGCAGGTAGCGTAGTCCCCTTGTTCCGGGAGCAGATCCGCAAGGGCGGGCCGGTTACCGTCACCGATCCGGACGTGACGCGCTATTTCATGACCATTCCCGAGGCGTGCCAGCTGATCCTGCAGGCCGCTTCAGGCGCAGCGCATGCATCCATCTACACGTTGGACATGGGCGATCCGGTGCCGATCCGCCTGCTGGCGGAACAGATGATCCGATTGGCAGGCAGGCAACCCGGGCGCGATATCGCCATCGTCTACACCGGTCTTCGCCCCGGGGAGAAGCTGCACGAAACGCTTTTCCACGCAGATGAGCGCTACCAGCCCACCTCTCACTCGAAGATCATGAAGGCGCTTGCGCGCGAAGTGGCGCCCGAGTTCATCGAACTGGCTCTGCAGCGCATGCGGGCAGCGCATGCCCGGTACGATACGAACGAGTTGGGAGAGGTGCTGCGGATCGCGGTTCCCGAGTTCGCACCGTTGTCAAACGACCAGGATGATTCTTCGGCTAACATCGTGGTATTCCCAGGTCGCGATGCCCGCAGGACCCGATGACCACTGCCAGAATCCGCAAGGCCGTTTTTCCCGTCGCCGGTCTCGGCACCCGCTTTCTGCCTGCGACCAAGACCGTGCCGAAGGAGATGCTGCCGATCATCGATCGGCCGTTGATCCAGTACGCCGTGGATGAGGCGGTCGAGGCCGGGTGCGACACCTTGATCTTCGTCACCAACCGCTACAAGCATGCGGTTGCCGACTACTTCGACAAGGCCTATGAGCTCGAGCAGAAGCTGGAGCGGGCCGGAAAGCTGGAGCAGCTCGAACTGGTGCGGAATGTGCTGCCCAGCCACGTACGCGCTGTTTTCGTGACGCAGGCCGAGGCGCTGGGTCTGGGGCATGCCGTGCTGTGCGCCAAGCCGATCGTGGGCGATGAACCCTTCGCGGTCCTGCTGCCCGACGATTTGATATGGAACCGTGGGCCCGGTGCGTTGAAGCAGATGGCCGACGCCGCCGAAACGACGGGCGCCAGCGTCATCGCTGTGCAGGATGTGCCGCATGACCAGACAGGTAGTTACGGCATCGTGGCCACCGACGCCTTCACCGGAAGGGAGGGGCGCATCCGTGGCATTGTGGAGAAGCCGAATCCGGAGGTCGCGCCCAGCAATCTGGCGGTCGTCGGCCGTTATGTGCTCGATTCGCGCATCTTCGCCTTGCTGGAAGGTACGGTGCCGGGCGCCGGTGGCGAGATCCAGCTGACGGACGCCATCGCGGCGCTGCTGCTGGAAAAACCGGTACATGCCTATCGCTTCAAGGGCACCCGCTTCGACTGCGGTACGCATATCGGCCTCATCGAAGCGACCATCCGCTACGCACTCGACCACGAGAAACTCAGTGATGCGGCACGCGTCATGATGCAGGATGCCCTGGCCGAACTGGGCGTGCGGGAACTCGAGTAGGGTTCCGCGTTGCCGAACGTCTGATCGAAACCCTTCGCCTCGAGTCACTCGATGGATGCCATGTCTGCGGTCGACACCTCCGGGGCCGGCTACTATCTCGATACGGCTGGCGCGGTCCCGGTATCGCCAGTTCTGCACGGGAGCGTGGATGCATCGGTCTGCATCGTCGGCGGCGGGTTTGCCGGGCTCAATACCGCGCTGGGCCTGTCGGAGAGGGGCGTCCGTGATGTCGTGCTGCTCGAGGCCGAAGCGGCCGGGTATGGTGCCTCGGGTCGCAACGGGGGCTTCGTGTTCGGCGGATTCTCGCGGGGTGAGGACGCGCTCCTGCACGACCTGGGTGCCCAGCGCGCAAGGGCTCTTTATGACGGCACAACGGATGCTGTCGACCTGATCCGGCAACGCATCACGCGCCATGCCATTGCCTGCGACGACACGCACGCCGGGATCATCTGGGCCAACTGGTTCAAGGATCCGGAGGTGTTGCGGAGCCGGCAGCGCCTGCTGGCGGATCAATATGGTCAGGACTGGCGATGGATGCCGCAGGAAACGCTGCGAAGCCACATCCGGACGCACCGTTACCACGACGGCCTGTTCGAGCCCGACGCATTCCATTTTCATCCGCTGAAGTACGCGCGCGGCATTGCACGCGTGGCAAAGGAACAAGGGGTTTCTCTGTTCGCGCGCTCGCCTGCGACCGCGCTGGTGCGGGATGGCGTGGGATGGCGCGTGGCCACGCCACAGGGGCAGGTCAGGGCACGTCATGTGGTGCTGGCCTGCGGGGGCTATCTTGCCGGCCTGCATCGTCGCGTGGACGCGGGCGTATTGCCCATCGCCACCTATGTGATGGTGACCGAGCCGCTGCTTGCGCGGATGCAGGACGCACTCACGACGCAGGCCGCGGTCTACGACACCCGGTTCGCATTCGACTACTACCGACCGCTACCGGACACGCGGCTGTTGTGGGGAGGGCGCATCTCCGTGCTGGACCGGTCGGCCGCGGAGGTACGGAGATTGCTGTATCGCGACATGCTGAAGGTGTTCCCCCAGCTTGAAGGCGTCCGCATCGACTACGCATGGTCGGGCCTGATGAGCTATGCCCGCCACCAGATGCCTCAGGTGGGGTGCGTGGAGGACGGCTTGTGGGTTGCGCAGGCGTTCGGCGGGCACGGCGTGGCACCCACCACGTTCGCCGGGGAGATCATCGCCAGCGCCATCGCCCAGGAAGATCCGCGCTGGCGTGAGTTTTCGGACTATGGGCTGGTATCCGCATTGAAACCTGCCGGCTTCATGGGCGCGCAGCTCGGCTACTGGTGGGCGGAATTCAAGGATGCGTGGAAAGACAGGATGGAGCACAGGTGACCGACATGACGGAAACGAACGATCTCATCGAATGGGCAGATTTCGAACGTGTCGCGTTGTGCGTGGGTACCGTGCTGAAAGTCGAGGCATTCCCGCAGGCGCGCAAACCGGCGTGGAAGCTCTGGGTGGACTTCGGGCCACATGGGGTCAGGAAGACCAGCGCGCAGATCGTCGCGCTCTATGCCGCGGAGGACCTGGTCGGGCGGCAGATCGTGGGTGTCATCAACTTCCCTCCGAAGCAGATCGGCGGCTTCCTGTCCGAGTTCCTGCTGACCGGCTTCCACACCGATGCCGGCGTGGTGATCACCACGGTGGAGCGGCCGGTGCCGAACGGTGCGCGGATGGCGTGAGCGAAGGCGCCGCACCGGTGAAAAAGGCGCCTTTCGGCGCCTTTTTCGTTCAACACAGAAGTGCGGAGAACGTCAGAGCGATTCGAAGATGCCCGCCGCGCCCATGCCGGTGCCGATGCACATGGTGACCATGCCGTACTTCTGCTGGCGCCGACGCATGCCGTGGACGATGGTGGCAGTGCGGATCGCACCAGTCGCACCCAGCGGATGGCCGAGGGCGATGGCGCCACCCAGCGGATTGATCTTCGAAGGGTCAAGTTCGCTGTCGCGAATCACCGCCAGCGCCTGCGCGGCGAAAGCTTCGTTGAGCTCGATCCAGTCCAGCTGGTCCTTGGTCAGGCCGGCCTGTTTCAAGGCCTTCGGGATAGCCGCGATCGGGCCGATGCCCATCACTTCCGGGCGCACGCCGGCGACCGAGAAGCTGACGAAACGGGCCAGCGGGGTCAGGCCGTAATCCTTGATCGCCTGCTCCGAGGCCAGCAGCACGCCGGCGGCGCCATCGCTCATCTGCGACGAGGTACCGGCAGTAACGGTGCCGCCGAACTGCGGATTGCGGAACACGGTCCGCAGCTTGGCTAGGCCTTCCAGCGACGTGTCCGCACGCGGGCCTTCATCCTGTTCGACCAGCAGCTTCTTCAGCCGCACCGTGTTGCCGGCCAGGTCGGGCTGGCGCGAGATCACTTCGTAGGGACTGATCTCATCCTTGAACTCGCCCGCCGCCTGCGCGGCGAGGGCCTTCTGGTGCGAGGCGACGGCGAACGCGTCCTGGTCCTCGCGCGAGATCTTCCATTCCTCGGCCACCTTCTCGGCGGTGATGCCCATGCCGTAGGCGATGGCCACGTGGTCGTTGTCGAACACGCTGGGCGCCATCGCAATCTTGTTGCCCATCATCGGCACCATGCTCATGCTTTCGGTGCCGCCGGCCAGCATCAGGTCGGCGTTGCCGAGGCGGATCTGGTCCGCCGCCATCGCCACGGCCTGCAGGCCGGACGAGCAGAAGCGGTTGATGGTCTGCGCGGCGATCGTGTTCGGCAGGCCCGCCAGCAGCAGGCCGATGCGCGCCACGTTCATGCCTTGCTCGCCCTCGGGCATGGCGCAACCGATGATGGCGTCATCGATGCGGCCGAGGTCGATGCCCGGCGCCTGCGCGACCACGGACTTCAGCACGTGCGCCAGCATGTCGTCCGGACGGGTGTTGCGGAATACGCCCTTCGGCGCCTTGCCGACCGGCGTGCGGGTGGCGGCGACGATATAGGCTTCTTGGATCTGCTTGCTCATTTCGATGTGTCCTTGTCGGTCGCTTAGTTACGCAGGGGCTTGCCGGTCTTCAGCATGTGGCCGATGCGCGCCTGGGTCTTTTCCTGCTGCGCCAGTTCAACGAAGTGCTTGCGCTCCAGCTTCAACAGCCACTCTTCGTCCACCAGTGCGCCGCGGTCGACTTCGCCGCCGCACAGCACGGTGGCGATGCGCACGCCAATCTCGTAGTCGTACGGGCTGATGAAGCGGCCTTCCAGCATGTTGACCAGCATCATCTTGAAGGTGGCGATGCCGACGTCACCGGCCACCTGGATGCGGCGGGCGGGCAGGGGCGGGCGGTAGCCGGTCTCGGCCAGCGCCAGGGCTTCCTGCTTGGCGATGTACAGCAGTTCGTAGGCATTGAAGGCGATCTTGTCGCCCGCGCGCATCAGGCCCAGCTCCTTGGCCTCGACGGCGGAAGCGGACACCTTGGCCATCGCCACGGTCTCGAAGGTCTTCTTCAGCTCGGCGAACACGTCGCCACCCGGGCCGGCGGCCTGCGACGCACGCACGGCGATTTCCTTCAGGCCGCCACCGGCGGGCAGCAGGCCCACGCCGGCCTCTACCAGGCCGACGTAGCTTTCCAGCGACGCGACCGTGCGTGCACTGTGCATCTGGAACTCGCAGCCGCCGCCCAGCGCGAGGCCGCGCACGGCGGCAACCACGGGTACCAGCGCGTACTTGATCCGCTGGCTGGTGGCCTGGAAATTGGCCACCATCGCTTCGAACTCGGCGATCTTGCCCGCCTGCAGCGCACCGAGGGCGCCTGCGAGGTCGGCACCGGCCGAGAAGGGTTCCTTCGGCTGCCAGATCACCAGGCCCTTGAACTTCTGCTCGGCGATGGCGATGGCTTCCTGCAGACCGTCCAGCACGGCGTCGGAGACGGTGTGCATCTTGGTCTTGAAGCTGATCACGCCGATACCGTCGCCGTCGGTCCACAGGCGCACACCGTCGTTCTCGTAGACGGTCTCGCCCAGGGCAAAGGCTTCGCCCAGCAGCGGATCCGGGAAGCGCTGGCGCTGGTAGACCGGCAGGGTGGAGCGAGGCAGCTTGGCGTTGCGGCCCGGGCTGTAGCTGCCTTCGGCACCATGCACGCCCTCGCGGCCGTCGAACACCCAGTTCGGCAGCGGCGCGCTGCTCATGGCCTTGCCGGCCACGATGTCATCGGCGATCCACTGCGCCACCTGCTTCCAGCCGGCGGCTTGCCAGGTCTCGAACGGACCGAGCGACCAGCCGTAACCCCAGCGGATGGCCAGGTCGACATCGCGCGCGGTTTCGGCGATGTCGGCCAGGTGGTAGGCGCTGTAATGGAACAGGTCGCGGAACACGGCCCACAGGAACTGCGCCTGCGGGTGCTGGCTCTCGCGCAGCTTGGCGAACTTCTCCGCGGGATTCCTGATCTTCAGGATCTCGGCCACCTCGGACGCGGCCGTGCGGTCGGCGGCGCGGTAGTCCTGCTTCTCCAGGTCCAGGACCACGATGTCCTTGCCGACCTTGCGGAAGATGCCGGCACCGGTCTTCTGGCCAAGCGCGCCCTTGGCGATCAGCGCGTCCAGCCACTTCGGCGACTTGAAGTAGGCGTGCCACGGGTCATCGGGCAGGGTATCGGCCATGGTCTTGATGACATGGGCCATCGTGTCCAGGCCGACCACGTCCGAGGTGCGGTAGGTCGCCGACTTCGGGCGGCCGATCAGCGGGCCAGTGACGGCGTCCACTTCGTCGAACCCCAGCTTGAATTCGCCGGTGTGGTGGGCGGTGGCCAGGATCGAGAACACGCCGATCCGGTTGCCGATGAAGTTGGGGGTGTCCTTCGCATAGACCACGCCCTTGCCCAGGGTGGTGGTCAGGAAGGTCTCCAGACCTTCGAGGACGGTGGCATCGGTGGATTTGGCCGGAATCAGTTCGGCCAGATGCATGTAGCGTGGTGGGTTGAAGAAGTGCACGCCACAGAAGCGATGGCGAAGTTGTTCTGGAAGAACTTCCGCCAACTTGTTGATTCCCAAGCCTGATGTATTGCTTGCCAGTACCGCATGATCGGCCACGAACGGGGCGATCTTCTTGTAGAGGTCCTGCTTCCAGTCCATCCGTTCGGCGATGGCCTCGATGATCAGGTCGCAGCCCTTCAGGTGCTCGAGTCCTGTCTCGTAGTTGGCGGGCGTGATGGCTTCGGCAAGCGACTTGCTGGCAAGAGGGGCAGGGCTCAACTTGGCCAGGTTGGCGATGGCCTTCTGCACGATGCCGTCGGGATGGCCCTCCTTGGCAGGCAGGTCGAACAGCACGGTGTCGACGCCGGCATTGGTCAGGTGCGCGGCGATCTGCGCGCCCATGACACCAGCGCCCAGAACGGCCGCCTTGCGTACAAGCAATGGATTGGACATGGAGTTTCCTTGGATTGCAGGGGTTTCAGACATGGTCGGCGCGCAGGCCGGCTTCGGCGAAGCGGATGAGTTCGCGGGCGGCGCGCTCACGGTGCGCTGCTTCCGTGACGCCCGTGGGGCGCTTGATCAGGCCGAAGTCGGCCATGGCGTAGGTCAGGGCGCCGGAAAAGAAGTCCAGCCGCCAGTAGAGCTCTTCCTTGCTGAGGCCCGGCACGCAGGCGGCGATCGCCTTGCCGAACTCACGCAGCACATGGCCGTAGTGGTCGGAGAGGAACTTGCGCAGGCCATCGTTCTTTTCGGCGTAGGCGCGGGCGATGACCCGGACAAAGGCGCCGCCCCCATGGCGATCCTGGGCCAGCGCCAGCGCCGGCTCGACGAAGGCGGCGAGGATGGGTTCCAGCTCGCCCGGGCGCCCGGCCAGTGCCTTTTCAAGCAGAGTGAGGCGGGCGGCGGTCATGTCGTCCATGCGGCGACGGAACACCTCGTTGACCAGGTTTTCCTTGCTGCCGAAGTGGTAGTTGACGGCCGCGATGTTGACGTCTGCGCGACTCGTCACCTGCCGCAGGGAGGTGCCTGCAAAGCCGTACTGGGCGAAGAGTTCTTCCGCGGCCCCCAGGATCCGTTCCTTGGTGGAGAAGTGCGTGGTATTGCCCATGGAGCCTCCGGCTTAATCAAACGCTTGTTTGATTGATTCTCCGCTGACCGTGGGGCCGTGTCATGTTGCAAGGCAGCAATCGGCCTGTGACGCAGGCTGCATCCTGCGCTGGGATACGTTAGAATCTCGCTACGCTTTCTGGTCTAAGCCCGCGTTTCGACGCGGGTTTTTCATGTTAACCTTGGGCCTTCAGTGGCCCGCCCAACGGAGAAAATCCCCATGGCGCTGGAGCGCACCCTGTCGATCGTCAAGCCCGATGCCGTCGCCAAGAACGTCATCGGCGAAATCTATGCCCGTTTCGAAAAGAACGGCCTGAAGATCGTCGCCTCGAAGATGAAGCACCTGTCGCGCCGTGAGGCCGAAGGTTTCTACGCCGTGCATCGCGAACGTCCGTTCTTCAATGCACTGGTCGAGTTCATGATCTCCGGTCCGGTCGCCATCCAGGTGCTGGAAGGCGAGAACGCCGTGCTGAAGCATCGCGACATCCTCGGTGCCACCAATCCGAAGGACGCCGCGCCGGGCACGATCCGCGCCGACTTCGCCGATTCCATCGATGCCAACGCCGCACACGGCTCGGATTCGGTCGAGAACGCGAACATCGAGATCGCGTACTTCTTCGCCGCCACCGAAGTGTTCTCGCGCTGAGCGAAGAGTGATGAGCAGCCACGAACTGCCACCGATCGAACTGAAAATGGCCACGGACGCACCGTCCGTGGCCATCGGTGCGTCCGTGCCTGCGAAACAGAACCTGCTGGACCTGGATCGCGAGGGCCTTGAGCAGTTCTTCATCGGAAAGCTCGGTGAGCAGAAGTTCCGCGCCCACCAGGTGATGAAGTGGATCCACCACCGCTACGTCACCGACTTCGACCAGATGACGGACCTGGGCAAGAACCTGCGCGCCAAGCTGCAGGAGCATGCCGAGGTTGTCGTGCCGCAGGTGGTGTTCGACAAGCCCTCCACCGACGGCACCCACAAGTGGCTGCTCGGCATGGGGGTTGATGGCAAGAATGCCGTCGAAACCGTGTACATCCCCGACAAGAGCCGCGGCACGCTGTGCGTGTCGTCGCAGGTGGGCTGCGGGCTGAACTGCACGTTCTGCTCCACGGCTACCCAAGGCTTCAATCGCAACCTGACCACCGCCGAGATCATCGGTCAGGTGTGGGTGACAGCGCGCCACCTGGGCAACGTGCCTGCGCAGAACCGTCGCCTCACCAACGTGGTGATGATGGGCATGGGCGAGCCGCTGCTCAACTTCGACAATGTCGTGCGTGCGATGAACATCATGCGCGACGACCTGGGCTACGGCCTGGCGAGCAAGCGCGTCACGCTGTCGACCTCCGGCCTGGTGCCGATGATCGACCGGCTGTCCACCGAGACCGACGTGTCGCTGGCGGTCTCGCTGCACGCGCCCAACGACGCACTGCGCGAGCAGCTCGTGCCGCTCAACAAGAAGTACCCGATCGCCGAGCTGATGGCGTCTTGCGTTCGCTACCTGCGTGCGAACAAGAAGCGCGATTCGGTGACGTTCGAGTACACCTTGATGAAAGGCGTCAACGACCAGCCCGAACACGCACGCCAGCTGGCCCAGCTGATGCGCAAGTTCAGCAACGCCGCGCAGTTGAAGGATGCCGGCAAGGTCAACCTGATTCCGTTCAATCCGTTCCCGGGCACGCGCTACGAGCGCTCTCCGGAAGATGAAATCCGCGCGTTCCAGAAACTGCTGCTCGACGCGCAGGTGCTGACGATGGTCCGCCGCACACGTGGTGACGACATCGATGCCGCCTGCGGCCAGTTGAAGGGCCAGGTGATGGACCGTACGCGTCGCCAGGCCGAGTTCCGCCGGCAATTGCAGGAACAGGGCATCGACGATGCGGCATAAGGCGATCTGCCTGCTGCTGATCCCCCTCCTGCTGGCCACCGCCTGCAGTCGCCTCACCTTCGTTCGCCCCAAGGGCAAGATGGAGTCCCTCTCCGGACAGCAGGTCGCGCCCGAGTACTCGGTCAAGGACAGTCCGGAGGTCAAGCGCCGCCAGTCGGTGCAGACGATGCTCGCGCGCGCCACCCAGCGCCTGCATGCCGGCGAGCTCGATCCCGCGGAGAAGGATGTGCGCTCCGCACTCAAGCTGGATCCCGGCTCGGCGGATGCCACCACCCTCCTGGCGGTGATCGAAGACCGGCGCGGGCGGGCCCAGGAGGCCGGCCAGCTGTACCGCCGTGCGGCGGAGCTGGCGCCCGGGCAGGGCGCGGCCCAGAACAACTACGGGGCCTGGTTGTGCGCCAATGGTGCGGCGGCCGAATCATTGGTCTGGTTCGACCGCGCGGTCCAGGCGCCCGGCTATGCGACGCCCGTGCTGGCGATGGCGAATGCCGGCAGTTGCGCCCTGACCAGCGGACAGACCGAAAGGGCCGAGCGCGACCTGCGTCTGGCCCTGTCGCGCGACCCGTCCAACACGACCGCTCTTGGCGCGATGGCGGAGCTGGAATTCGACCGGCAGCACTATCTGCCGGCACGTGCCTTCATCGAGCGCAGGCTGGCTTCGGGGCCAGCGACTGCCGCGGTGTTGAAACTCGCATCACAAATCGAGGATAGACTCGGCGACAAGGCCGCTGCCAGTCGATATGTTCAGCGGATTCGGGCGGAGTTCCCCGACGCGCAGGACGTCAACTCTGGGGGAAATGCAGGGCCATGATGGACACGGTAGGTGGGGGAGTGGCGCCGCCGCAGGGGTGCGGTGAGGCGCTGAGATTGGCGCGTGAGCAGGCCGGCCTGTCGTTGCAGGAGGTCAGCCAGCGCCTGAAGATGCCATTGAAGGTGCTGCACGCCCTCGAAGGCGGGCAGTGGGACCAGTCAGGTGGGGCGGTGTTCGTGCGCGGGCAGCTGCGCAGTTACGGTCGCCTCCTCAAGGTGGATGTCGAACCCTTCCTGCAGCAGGCGGAAGCGGTGGTATCGAAGCCGGTCGAACTGGTCAGCCACAGCCATACGCCGCACTTCCAGTATTTCTTTGAAAGCTTCAAGCGGCGTGCGGTGTACGTCGTGTTGACGCTCGTGATCGCAACGCCGGTGTGGATGGCCTTGCGTCCGACCTCCGGACCGGCACCGGATGCGGCGACCGCGTCGCTGGACGTCGTGCCGAGCGCGTCGGGTTCGCCAGGCGAGAGGGAAGGGAACACCCCGGTCGCCAGGCCTCAGGCGACGCCATATGTGGCGTCACTGGCGCCACTGCCGCGCGCGGCGGCCTCGTGGCTGACGCTGACGTTCAAGGGTGACAGCTGGGTCGAAGTCAATGATCCCGCTGGCCGCAAGGTTGAGCATGCGCTGATCCGGGCGGGCGAAGAACGCACGTACGCGAGGGGTGAAGTCGGCCGCATCAAGTTGGGCGATGCCACGGCGGTCGAGGTTCAGCATGCCGGTAGTACGGTGAATCTGGCACCGTACCAGCGAGCGAATGTTGCGCGCTTTACGGTATCCTCTGAGGGTTCCCTAGCGCCGGTCGGTGACTGACCCGCGCGCGGGTTTGTCCAACTAAAGACCAAGACCCCGCCTCGACGGGGCAAGAGAGCGCATGGCGATTGATGATCTGCTCGACGAGCACGAACAAAGCGAACGCGTCCGTAGCTGGCTCCGTAACAATGGTGCCGGCCTGCTGGGGGGCGTGATCCTGGGGTTGGGTGTCATCTTCGGCTGGCAGTGGTGGCAGAAGAGCCAGGCGGGCAAGAAGGAACAGGCCTACCAGGCATACCAGGCGGCTGTCGAGGATCTGTCGAAGGGCGACCTGAAGCAGGCCAAGGGCGCCGTCGATTCGCTCATGAAGGAAGACGAGCTGTACGCCGATGTGGCCGGTCTCCAGCTGGCCAAGGCACAGATCCAGGCGGGCGAGCGTGATGCCGCCATCGCCACGTTGCGCGGCCTGACGCCGGTCGATTCGCTGCGGCCGCTTGTGAACCTGCGCCTGGCGCGCCTGCTGATCGATACCGGCAAGCACGACGATGCATTGAAGCTGCTGGAGAAGGCCGATGATGCATCGAGCCTGGAAGTCCGTGGCGACGCGCTGCTGGCTGCAGGCAAGTTGAAGGAAGCGCAGGATGCGTACACGCGTGCGTTGACGACGCTCGATGTGGTATCCCCCCAGCGTCGGCTCGTGGAGCTGAAACTCATCCACGCCGGCGGCACGCCGCCCAAGAGCGGAGACGCTGCATGAAGCTCACCTATGGTTTTCCCGTCCGTCTCCTGACGGCAGCACTCCTGATCGGCGCCCTGGGGGGCTGCAGTACGGTAAAGGGCTGGTTCGACGGCGACGACAAGCCCGACGAGAAGCCGACCGATCCAGCGGAACTGGTCGACATCACGCAATCGGTGTCGGTGTCCAAGCTCTGGAGCGCGAATGCCGGCAAAGGCGAGGATCGACTGGGCATCCAGCAGGCGCCTGTGGTGGACGGTGGTCGGGTATATGCCGCTGCGGTCGAAGGCGGCGTGCGTGCCTTCGATCTCCAGACGGGCAAGCAGGTATGGCAGTACAAATCCGACTTGCGACTGTCGGGTGGTCCGGGTACCGGCCAGGGCCTGGTGGTCGTGGGAACACTGGACGGCCAGGTCATCGCGCTGGATGCCGCCACTGGTGCCGAGAAATGGCAGGTGAAGGTGCCGAACGAAGTCATTGCGGCGCCGGCGATCGGGACGGACCTGGTTTACGTGCGCAGCAATGATGGCCGCGTCACGGCATTGAATGCAGCAAACGGCGAGCGCCGCTGGTTCTGGACCAACGAGCTTCCCAGCCTGACCGTTCGCGGCAACGCGCCGGTCGTGGTCGGTCCGGGCGTCGTGTTCGCAGGCAGCGACGACGGCACGGTCACCGCACTGTCGGCGGGCGATGGTCGTCCCATGTGGACGCAGGCGGTAGGTACGCCGGAAGGCCGCAGCGAACTCGAACGCATGGCCGATGTGGATGGCGCCCCGGTGCTGGAAGGCACCACCTTGTATGCCACCAGCTACAAGATGGAGACCGTTGCGCTGGAAGGTCCTTCGGGCCGCCCCTTGTGGACGCGCGACAATGGCGGCGCGGGTGGCCTGGCGGTCACCAGCAGCGCGGTCATGGTGGCCGATCCGGCGGGTACCGTCTGGGCGCTGGACAAGTACAGCGGCAGCGCCTTGTGGTCCAACACCACCCTCGCGCGACGCTCGCTGACGGCACCCACCATCCATGGCGATTACGCCGTGGTCGGTGACTACGACGGCTATCTGCATTGGCTGAAGACGGACAATGGCGAGGTCGCGGCGCGCGCCCGCGTGGGGGGCAAAGCCCTGCGTGGCAAGCCTGTCGTCGCCGACGGCATCCTGCTGGTACAGGATGTGGAAGGCGGCCTGACCGCCTTCGGGTTCAAGTAACCCCGTCCGAAGGAGTGGGCCGGCCCACTCCAGTCTTGCCGGAAAGGGCCGCATTGCGGCCCTTTTTCGCGGAAGGGGGCGTATTCCGATACCATGGCGGCCCGTTGCCAGACCGGAGCGGCCGTGCCCTGCGCGCGGCGACACGCCTCCGGCAACATTTTCCTTTCCGGTTGCCTCTGCATGTTGCCCCTCGTCGCCCTGGTGGGTCGTCCCAACGTCGGCAAATCCACCCTGTTCAACGCGCTGACCCGCAGTCGTGACGCCCTGGTGCATGACCAGCCCGGCGTGACGCGCGATCGCAACTACGGCGTCTGCCGACTCGACGAGGACGACCCTTTCCTGGTCGTCGATACCGGCGGCATCGCCGGTGAGGAAGAGGGCCTGGCCGGTGCCACGGCACGCCAGGCACGTGCGGCGGCCGAAGAGGCCGACCTGGTGTTGTTCATCGTCGATGGCCGTGAAGGCGCATCCGCGCTCGACGACGAGATCCTGGCCTGGCTGCGCAAGGCCGCGCGCCCCACGCTGCTGGTCATCAACAAGATCGATGGCATCAACGAGACCACCGCGCTGGCGGATTTCGCCCGCTACGGTTTCTCCGACGTTATCACGATCTCGGCTTCGCACCGGCAGGGCATCGACGACCTGCTGGAGGAAGTCCACCAGCGGTTGCCCGAAGAAGGTGCCACTGCCGGACTGGACGACGATCCCGACCGCATGCGGGTCGCCTTCGTGGGCCGCCCCAACGTGGGCAAGTCCACGCTGGTGAATCGCCTGCTGGGCGAAGAACGCATGATCGCCTCCGAGGTGCCGGGCACCACGCGCGACTCGATTGCCGTGGACATGGAGCGCGACGGTCGCCAGTACCGCCTGATCGACACCGCCGGCCTGCGACGCAAGGGCAAGGTGGAGGAGGCCGTCGAGAAGTTCAGCGTGGTCAAGACGCTGCAGGCCATCGAGCAGTGCCAGGTGGCCGTGCTGCTGCTGGATGCGACCGAAGGCGTCACCGACCAGGATGCCAGCGTGCTCGGCGCCGTGCTCGATGCGGGCCGCGCGCTGGTCGTGGGGATCAACAAATGGGACGGGCTGACGACCTACCAGCGCGAACAGGCGGAAGCGCTGTTGGCACGCAAGCTGGGGTTCGTCGAGTGGGCCGAAGTGGTCCGCATTTCCGCGCTGCACGGCTCCGGCCTGCGTGAACTGTTCAAGGCCATCCACCGCGCGCATGCGTCGGCGACCAAGGAGTTCGGCACCAGCGAAGTCAACAAAGCGCTGGAAGTCGCGTACGAGACCAACCCGCCCCCGAGCATCCGTGGCCACGTTTCCAAGCTGCGCTACGTGCATCCGGGCGGCGCCAATCCGCCGACCTTCATCGTCCATGGCACGCGCCTGAAGGTGTTGCCGGAGTCGTACAAGCGGTACCTGGAGAACTTCTTCCGCAAGCGCTTCAAGCTGGTCGGTACGCCGGTGCGCTTCATCTTCCGCGAGGGCGCCAACCCCTACGAAGGCAAGAAGAACGTGCTGACGGAAAAACAGATCGCGAAGAAGCGCCGCCTGATCCGGCACGTCAAGCGCGGCAAGTGACCGGATACCCGTCTCGCATCGGCTTCGCCGAAGCCGGACAGATCATCCGGCAGGTCGCCGGCAACCGGATGCTGGGCCCGGAGCGCATCGCCGTCACCCGCGCCAGCGGGCGGGTGCTGGTCGAGGACATCACCGCCCCCCTCCCGTTGCCGCCGTTCGACAACAGCCGCATGGATGGCTTCGCCTTCGCCCACGCCAGCCTGCTGCCGGGGGAAGACACCCTGTTGCGATTGGCCGGTGAACAGTTCGCCGGCCGACTGCAGGCCATGCAGGTCGGCGCCGGGGAATGCGTCCGCATCACCACGGGCGCGCCGCTGCCTGCGGGTACGGACACCGTCGCCATCAAGGAAGACTGCACCCTTCACGACGGCATGGTGCGCGTGCCGGCCGGCCTGCGGCCCGGCGCGGATGTGCGGCGCGCGGGCGAAGACGTGCAGGCGGGCGCACGCGTGCTCGCCGATGGTCAGGTACTGACGCCGGCCCGGGTGTCGTTGGGCGCCGGGCTGGGGATAGCCTCGCTGGCAGTCGCACAACGCCCGACCGTGGCCGTGTTCACGACCGGCGACGAACTGGTGGAACCCGGGTTGCCGCTGGCGCCCGGCCAGATCTACAACAGCAATCGCGAACTGCTGATGGGCCTGCTGCGCGCGGAAGGGCTGGAGCCGACCGCCTGGCCGACGCTTCCCGACGACCCGGAGCGCATGAGTACCGCGCTGGCCGACGCCGCTGCCGCGTTCGATGTCGTCATCACCTGCGGCGGCGTGTCCGCCGGCGAGAAGGATCATCTGCCCGCACTGTTGGCAGCGCGGGGTCGCATCCATTTCTGGAGGGTACGCATGAAGCCCGGGATGCCGGTGCTGTTCGGCGAGATGGACCGGGCCCTGTTCCTGTGCCTGCCGGGCAATCCGGTGTCCTCGCTGGCCACGTTCCTGACGCTCGGGCGGGCCCTGCTGGATGGCCTGCAGCGTCGTCGTGAGCCTCGTCCGCAATGGAGGGCGGTGTTGTGCGCGCCCTGGCGCAAGACGCACGAGCGCCTGGAATTCCTGCGAGGATGGATGGAAAGCGGGGACGATGGACGATTGCAGGTCACGCCCAACGCCGCGGATGCTTCCCACCAGTTGCGTGCGGTCGCCGACAGCAATGCACTGATCGTCCTGCCCGAAGGCGCGCGCGACTATTCGGCGGGCGACGTCGTGGACGTGATCGGTTGCTGAAGCGGCCCGCGTGGCGAGTTGCGCGATAATCACGCCATGGCCATCCGCGAAATCCTTCCCGAACACGTCGCCCCGCTGCTTGCGCAAGGCAGCGTCTTCATCGATGTACGCGAAGACCACGAGCGTGCCAGCGGCCAGGCCGAGGGCGCGCGTGGCATTCCCAAGGCGCAGCTGGAAGCCGATCCTTTCGCCCACCTGCCGGATCGTGACGCCAGCATCGTGCTGGTCTGCCAGAAGGGCGGGCGATCGATGGAGGCTGCGCGCGTGCTGGAAGCCGCCGGCTATACGGCAGTGTTCTCCGTCGCAGGCGGAACGTCGCGCTGGATCGAAGAAGGGCGCCCGGTCGTCATGCCCGTCCTGTCCGATGACGCCCGCGACTTCAACGAGCGCTATTCGCGCCACCTGCTGTTGCCCGAAGTGGGCGCGGCGGGCCAGCTGCGCCTGCAGCAGTCGCGCGTGCTGATGATCGGGGCGGGCGGCCTCGGATCCCCTGCGGCGTTCTATCTTGCCGCCGCCGGGGTAGGGCAGCTGCGCATCGCGGACGATGACGTGGTCGACCGCAGCAACCTGCAGCGCCAGATCCTGCATAACGAAGCGCGGGTGGGCCAGGCCAAGGTCGCCTCCGCGCAGGCAACGCTCACTGCACTCAATCCGCGCACCCGGATCGAAGCCGTGGCCGAGCGCGTCACGGTGGACAATGTCGAACGCCTGCTGGAGGGCGTGGACGTGGTGCTGGATGGGGCCGACAACTTCCCGGTGCGCTACCTGCTCAACGATGCCTGCGTGAAGCTGGGCAAGCCGCTGGTGTATGGCGCGGTGCAACGCTTCGAGGGGCAAGTGAGCGTGTTCGATGCCGGCCGCCATCGTGGCCATGCGCCCTGTTACCGCTGCCTGTTCCCGGAACCGCCGCCGCCGGAGTTCGCCCCCAACTGCGCCGAAGCCGGCGTGCTGGGCGTGCTGCCGGGGGTGATCGGGCTGCTGCAGGCCACCGAAGTCATCAAATTGCTGCTGGGCATCGGCGACCCGCTGACGGGCCGGTTGCTTCACTTCGACGCGCTGTCCATGCGCTTCCGCGAAACCCGGTTACGGCACGACCCGGACTGCGCGGTGTGCGCGCTCGATCTGCCGTTCCCCGGCTACATCGACTACCCCGCGTTCTGCCGCGCGCCGGCCTGATCACTCCATCGCGCGCATGCGCAGCCCGTCGCGGAACTGACGCGGGGTGATGCCCGTATCGCGCTTGAATGCCGCGCTGAGGTGGCTGTGGCTGGCGAAACCGCAGTCGACGGCGATGTTCGCGATGTCGGCGTTGCTGTTGAGCAGATGCCAACGGGCCCGGCGAAGACGCTGAGCCAGGATGTACTGCGCGGGCGTGGTGCCGAAGTCGCGCCGGAATGCGATCAGCAACTGGTGCACGCTCATGTCCACCAGCATCGCCAGTTCGGCCAGCGTGATGCGCTGGTCCAGGCAGGCCTCGATGTGATCGCACAGCTGGCGCGCCGCGCGCGGCGCGAGCCGGGCCGATGCGGGCGCGCGCATCACGGGCAAGCGGTAGCCGTCGTACAGGTGTTGCCGCAGGACCAGTTGCAGGCGTTCGGCCATCATCACCGACAGGTCGTCGTCCTGCTGGCTCAGGCGCCCGAGTCGGGCCACGCTGTAGTGGAGAAATTCGTCGCGATGGCCCAGGCGCGGCATCAGGTCTTCAATGAGGGCGCGCTGTCCGTTGCCCACGTCCACCTCGGCGAGCGGGGACAGCCGCAACTCGGCGTAGGTGATGACCTGTCCCTTCGCCTGACTGGCATAGCGTCTTTTCGCGGGGATCAGCCAGATGTCGCCCGGCGACGGAGGCGCATGGGTGGCGCCGGCGCCATCGATCTCGGTATCCAGCTCGCGCATGGTGCCGCCCAGGTGGACGATGACCGTGTGGCGCGGTTGGTCGATCGCCCACAGCGTGCGCTGGCGGATGTCCTCGCGGCAGACCAGCAGTTCCACGCCGGGCCAACGCGCCTGCGCAAGCACCCGGTATTGCGGCGTCCCTTCAGACGCGTGGTTGGCCGCGTCATACGACGATTGCCAGCCATCGTGCGGGCCATCGGGCACCGGAGAATTTGACAGTGGACGGGACATCGTGAAGGCCAGGCGAGCCGCTTCGCACGCATCTTAGTGGCGTCGAGCGGGACTGCCTACCGCTGGCGCTCCCTGCAGTCGACCGCCCCTATCGCCCCCTGAAGGAAATTCCCATGACCGACCATTCCATCCGCGGCAAAGTCGTCCTGATCGCCGGCGGTGCCAAGAACCTGGGCGGCCTGATCGCCCGCGACCTCGCCGCGCAGGGTGCCCGTGCCATTGCCATTCACTACAACAGCGCGGCCAGCACGGCCCAGGCAGAGGCCACTGTCGCTGCCATCGAGCGGACTGGCGCAAAGGCCGTCGCGCTGCAGGGTGATCTGACCACCGCCGGGGCCATGGAGCGGCTGTTCACCGATGCCGTCGCGGCAGTCGGGCGCCCCGACATCGCCATCAACACGATCGGCAAGGTGCTGAAGAAACCGATGGCCGACATTTCCGAAGCCGAGTACGACGACATGGCGGCGGTCAATGCCAAGACCGCGTTCTTCTTCCTGAAGGAGGCCGGCAGGCACCTCAATGACAACGGCAAGGCGTGCACCCTGGTCACATCGCTTCTTGGCGCGTTCACCCCGTTCTATGCGGCATACGCAGGCACCAAGGCGCCGGTGGAACACTTCACCCGCGCTGCGGCAAAGGAATTCGGCGCACGCGGCATCTCGGTGACGGCCGTCGGCCCCGGCCCCATGGATACACCGTTCTTCTATCCAGCCGAAGGCGCCGATGCCGTCGCCTACCACAAGAGTGCGGCGGCGCTTTCGCCCAGCAGCAAGACCGGGCTGACGGACATCGAAGACGTGGTGCCCTTCATCCGCCACCTGGTGAGCGATGGCTGGTGGATCACCGGGCAGACCATCCTCATCAACGGTGGCTACACCACCAAGTGAGCGTGTCTGGGGTCGGGTTGCGTGGCCCGTTCCCGGGCCGGAAGCGTGGTACTGGAGTGCGGTAATGTGGGCGCGCGGGCTGCCCCGCGCGAGCCAGTTCCCGGGGAGGACCACACCGTGCGGACCTTGATCTTCATCGTTGTCGGCCTGCTGGTCGTGGGCTTTGCGATGTGGCTGGCCAAGCCAGCCAGACGTCGCGCTGCAGCGTTATTTTTCAGCCTGGGCTGGTTGCTCGCCGTGCTCTGGAACCTGCGTACGGGCATGTCGCACGGTTACTCGCTGCAGGAAGAGTTGCCCATCCAGTTGCTGATCTTCGCGGTACCGGTGGCAGCGGGCGCATGGCTGGCCATGAAGGCACCGGGCCGGTAGAGCGGGCACATCCATCCGGTAGACTGCCCGCATGAGTGCAGAATCCGGTGCCAGCCAACTGGTAAGTGTCGTCGCCCTGCTGGGTGCCGCCGTCGTGACCGTGCCGATCTTCCGGCGCCTGGGCCTGGGATCGGTGCTGGGATATCTCGCCGCCGGCCTCGTGATAGGTCCGTTCGGTCTGAAGTGGTTCTCCGATCCGCAGTCCATCCTGCACGTTGCCGAACTCGGCGTGGTGATGTTCCTGTTCGTGATCGGCCTGGAAATGCGGCCCAGCCACCTGTGGAGCCTGCGCAAGCAGATATTCGGGCTGGGAACGCTGCAGATCGCGGTCTGTACGGTATTGCTGACCGGCGTGGGCCTGGTGTTCGGCTACCCGCTGGCGGTGTCGTTCATCGGTGGCATGGGCTTCGTGCTGACCTCCACGGCGGTGGTCATGCAACTGCTGGCGGAACGGGGCGACGTCGCGTTGCCGCATGGCCAGAAGGTGGTATCGATCCTGCTGTTCGAAGACTTGCTGATCGTACCGTTGCTGGTGCTGGTCGCCTTCATGTCGCCCCAGGTGGTGGAGCCGCAGGAGGGCTCGCGCTGGATCGCGATCGGCATCGGTGTCGCGTCGCTGGCCGGGCTGATCGCCGCCGGCATCTGGCTGCTGAACCCTTTCTTCCGCATCCTCGCTGCGGCCAAGGCGCGCGAAGTGATGACCGCCGCCGCGTTGCTGGTGGTGCTGGGTGCCGCGTTGCTGATGCAGTTGGGTGGCCTGTCGATGGCGATGGGCGCTTTCCTGGCCGGCGTGCTGTTGTCCGAGTCGACCTTCCGTCACCAGATCGAAGCCGACATCGAACCCTTCCGCGGCATCCTGCTGGGCCTGTTCTTCCTGGGCGTGGGCATGGCGCTGGACCTGGGCGTGGTGGCGGCCAACTGGCCGCTCATCGTCAGCGCGGTGCTTGCGATGATGGCCGTCAAGGCCGCCTGCATCTACATGGTCGCGCGCGTCACCCGCAGTTCGCATGCCGAAGCGCTCGACCGCGCGGTGCTGATGGCGCAAGGCGGCGAGTTCGCCTTCGTGCTGTTCGCCGCCGCCGCTGCGGCCGGCATCATCGACGCAACCGTCAACGCCAACCTCACCGCCATCGTGGTGCTGTCGATGGCGCTGACGCCGCTGTTCGTGCTGCTGTTGCGCCGGTTCACCCATCCGGAGCAGCCCTCGATGGAAGGCATCGAGGAGGCGAAAGGCCTCAGCGGCAGCGTGCTGATCATCGGCTTCGGCCGCTTCGGCCAGGTGATGAGCCAGTCGCTGCTGGCGCGCGACGTGGACGTCACCATCATCGATACCGACATCGAGATGATCCGCAGCGCCGAGGAATTCGGCTTCAAGATCTACTACGGCGACGGCACGCGACTGGACGTGCTGCGTGCATGCGGCGCGCAGACGGCCCAATCCATCGCCCTCTGCATCGACGACAAGGAAGCGGCCAACCGCATCGTCGAACTGGTCAAGCACGAGTTCCCGCAGGCGCAGGTGCTGGTGCGCTCGTTCGACCGAGAGCACTCGCTGGCGCTGATCGCCGCAGGCGTGGATTTCCAGATCCGGGAGACGTTCGAATCCGCGGTGGAGTTCGGCAAGGCGGCGCTGGCGAGCGTGGGCATATCGCCCGAGGACGCCGAGACGATCGCACTGGAAATCCGTCGGCGGGATGCGGAACGCCTGGAACTGGAGATTGCGGGCGGTGACCTCAGGTCCGGCATCCCGGCGCTCTACGGCAACGCCAGGCCCGCCAAGCCCACGCCGACGCCCTTCACCAAGCCCAAGCGCGAGGCGAGGGCGCTCAACGAGGAAGCCGCCGAGATCATCGGCGAGGAAGAAGAGGAGTAGCCGGCGCGCTCAGTCCGCGCCGGTTTCGAGGAAGTCGCTGAAGGCAGGCCAGTAGTGGGGGTCCAGTGACAGATCGTCATGGCCCGCGTGCGGGAAGTCCACGATCAGCGCACGGCCCTTGAAGGCTTTGAGCAGCCGGTCGGTGTTTGCGGGCGGCACCACCACATCCCGTCCCGCCCGCAGCACCAGCAGCTCACCCCGATGGCGCGGCAGGCGCTGCGACGAGTCGTAGTGGTCGCGTAGCAGCCATCGTGCCGGAAAGACGGGGTAGTGCGATTGCGCCACGGCGGCCAGGCTGTCGAAGGGCGTGACCAGCACCAGCCGTGGCACCGTCCGTTCCGCGGCAACATGCGTGGCGACTCCGCTGCCGAGGCTGCGCCCGACCACGGAGACCTGCCCGCCCGGGTGCCGTCGAGCCACGTCGTCGAACTGCGCGAGCGCGTCCGCCAGCAATGCCGCCTCGCTGGGCAAGCCGTCACTGGCGCCATAGCCGCGGTACGCGAAAAGATACGCCGTATGGCCTGGAAGCCAGCGGGCAAGGTCGTCCCGGTTGGCCTGCACCGATTCGGCGTTTCCTCCGAAGTACACGACGGCATCCCGGCGCCCCGGATTGACCACCCAGCCACGCAGCGTGGCGCCGGGGCGGGCGAGGGCGATATCGGTTTGCGCGGGTTCCACCCGGGTGAGCTGCGGGTAGTAGATCAACCGGCGTTGCTGCGAATAGAGCAACGCGCAGGCGGCGAGATAGCAGGCTGCGGCGATCGCCGTCGACCAGAGCAGCATGCGACGGCCGCGCTTACCCATGCCGCTCCTGCGCCGCCTTGAAGGCGGCCAGCTGTTCGGGTGTGGCGTCGCGCTGGTGCTGCGCCTTCCATTTGGCGAACGGCATGCCGTAGATCACGTCGCGCGCCTGCTCCTTGTCCATCGCGATGCCCGCCTCCACGGCGGCCTCGCGGTACCAGTCGGCCAGGCAGTTGCGGCAGAAGCCGGCCAGGATCATCAGGTCGATGTTCTGCACGTCGGTGCGGTCGGTATTGAGGTGCTTGAGCAGGCGGCGGAACGCGGCCGCCTCGAGGGCTGTGGTATCGGTCATGGTCTTGATCCGTGGGAGCGTCCCATGGGCACGATGCCTCGAGACGAAGGGGAACAGCATCGCGCCCACGAGGCGCTCCTACAACATGGGGAAGGAATCGGGGACAATATGCATCGACTCTACACCCCACGCTCCCATGACTGCCCGAATCCTGGACGGCCGCCGCATTGCCGAAAACCTGCTGGACCAACTGAAGGTCCGGGTGGACGCGCGGGTGGCTGCGGGCCAGGCGCGGCCGGGCCTGGCGGTGGTGCTGGTCGGCGGTGACCCGGCTTCCACGGTCTATGTTCGCAACAAGCGGCGTGCGGCCGAAAAGGTGGGCATCGCCGCCTACGATTACGACATGCCGGAAGGCACCACCGAGGCACAACTGCTGGACCTGATCGATCAGCTGAATGCCGATCCGAAGATCCACGGCATCCTGGTCCAGCTGCCGCTGCCCGGCATTCCGGATGCGACCCGCCTGATCGAGCGCATCGATCCGCGCAAGGACGTGGACGGGTTCCATCCCGCCAACGTCGGCCATCTGGCGCTGCGGCAGTTCGGCCTGCGTCCCTGCACGCCGCGCGGCATCACCACGCTGCTCGCGTATACGGACCGCCCGGTAAGGGGCCAGAACGCCACGATCGTCGGCGTCAGCAACCACGTCGGCCGGCCGATGGCGCTGGAACTGCTGATCGCCGGCTGCACCGTCACCAGTTGCCACAAGTTCACCCCGCGCGACGTGCTGCAGGCCCGGGTCGGCGACGCCGACATCCTCGTGGTGGCGGCGGGCAAGCCCGGCCTGGTCCCCGGCGAATGGGTCAAGCCGGGCGCCGTGGTGATCGATGTGGGCATCAACCGGCTCGAGGATGGCCGGCTGGTGGGCGACGTGGGCTTCGACGCGGCCGCGGAGCGGGCCAGTTGGATCACCCCCGTCCCGGGCGGCGTGGGGCCGATGACGGTGGCCACGCTGATGCAGAACACGCTGGAAGCCGCCGAAGCGGGCCCCTGAGCGGCGTTCTGTCTGGGTGTGGGAGCGACGCAAGTCGCGATGAAGCCATCGGATCCCTCATCGCGACTTGCGTCGCTCCCACAGACACGGGGCGGCACCGGGAAAGCATCGTTCCAGTTGCGGCAGCAGGCGGAAGCCCCTTCGATCAGGGTATAATGCCGCGCTTCCCCAACTATCCGGGCCCGCCGATGCTGCGCATCCAGGCTGAAGCACTGACGTACGACGACGTCTCCCTCGTCCCCGCCCATTCCACCGTCCTGCCCAAGGACGTCAACCTGGAAACGCGGCTGACGCGCGACCTGCGGTTGAAGCTGCCGATCGTCTCGGCGGCGATGGATACCGTCACCGAGGCGCGGTTGGCCATCGCCATGGCCCAGCTGGGCGGCATCGGCATCCTGCACAAGAACCTGACCGTCGAACAGCAGGCCGCCGAAGTGGCCAAGGTCAAGAAGTTCGAAGCCGGCGTGATCAAGGAGCCTTTCACCGTCGGGCCCGAAACCACGATCGCCGAAGTGCTCAAGCTCACCCGCGCGCGCAACATCTCCGGCGTGCCGGTGGTCGATGGCGGCCAGCTGGTCGGCATCGTCACCAGCCGCGACATGCGCTTCGAAACGAAGCTGGACGATCCGGTCCGCCACATCATGACCAAGAAGGATCGCCTCATCACGGTGAAGGAAGGCGCCAGCGATGGCGAAGTGCTGCAACTGCTGCACAAGCACCGCATCGAGAAGGTCCTGGTGGTCAATGATGCCTTCGACCTGCGCGGCCTGATCACCGTCAAGGACATCCAGAAGAAGACCGACAACCCCAATGCCGCCAAGGACAGTTCCAGCCGCCTGATGGTGGGTGCTGCCGTCGGCGTGGGCGGCGACACCGACCAGCGCGTCGAAGCGCTGGTGGCTGCGGGCGTGGACGTGATCATCGTGGATACCGCGCACGGCCATTCGCAGGGCGTCCTGGACCGCGTGAGCTGGGTCAAGAAGCGCTTCCCGTCGCTGCAGGTCATCGGCGGCAACATCGTTACCGGCGATGCCGCGCTGGCGCTGATGGATGCCGGTGCCGACGCGGTGAAAGTCGGCGTGGGCCCGGGCTCCATCTGCACCACCCGCATGGTGGCCGGCGTGGGCGTGCCGCAGATCACCGCCATCGACATGGTGGCCGAAGCCCTGCAGGACCGCATCCCGCTGATCGCCGACGGCGGCATCCGCTACTCGGGCGATATCGGCAAGGCGATCGCCGCGGGCGCATCCACGGTGATGATCGGCGGCCTGTTCGCCGGCACCGAGGAAGCGCCGGGCGAAGTCGAACTGTTCCAGGGCCGCAGCTACAAGAGCTACCGCGGCATGGGCAGCCTGGGTGCGATGGAGAAGGGGTCCAAGGACCGCTATTTCCAGGACGCCAGCGACGCCGACAAGCTGGTGCCGGAAGGCATCGAGGGACGCGTGCCCTATCGTGGTTCGGTCGGCGGCATCATCCACCAGCTGGTCGGCGGCCTCCGTGCCACGATGGGCTACGTGGGCTGCGCGACCATCGAGGAGATGCGCAGCAAGCCGAAGTTCGTGGTCATCACCGGCGCCGGCCAGCGCGAGAGCCACGTGCACGACGTGCAGATCACCAAAGAGCCACCGAACTACCGGATGGGCTGATCGTTGCCGGAGAAGGGAGACGCCAGCGTTTCCCTTCTTCGTTTTTGTAGCCGCAGGACACCATGACCAACATCCATACCGACAAGATCCTCATCCTCGACTTCGGCGCGCAGTACACGCAGCTGATCGCCCGCCGCATCCGCGAGATCGGCGTCTACTGCGAGATCTGGGCATGGGACCACGATCCCGAGGAGATCGCGAAGTTCGGCGCCAAGGGCATCATCCTGTCCGGTGGCCCGGAATCGACCACGCAGCACGGCGCGCCCGCAGCACCGCAGCAGGTGTTCGACAGCGGGCTGCCGATCCTGGGCATCTGCTACGGCATGCAGACCTTGGCCGCGCAGCTGGGTGGCACGACGGAAGCCGCCGATGCACGCGAATTCGGCCATGCCGAAGTGCAGCTGGTCGCGCATGACGCACTGCTGGGCGGCCTGAGCGATCACCAGGGCGCGCCGCGTATCGACGTGTGGATGAGCCACGGCGACCACGTCGCGAAAGCGCCGCCGGGCTGGACGATCACCGCCACCACCGACCGCATCCCGGTTGCGGCGATGGCGCTGGAAGAGAAGCACTGGTACGGCGTGCAGTTCCATCCGGAAGTGACGCACACCAAACAGGGCCAGACGCTGCTGCGCCGGTTCGTTGCGGAGATCTGCGGCTGCAAGACGTTGTGGACCGCCGCCAACATCATCGACGACCAGATCGCCCGCGTGCGCGAGCAGGTCGGTTCCGATGAAGTGATCCTGGGCCTGTCGGGCGGCGTGGATTCGTCGGTTGTCGCGGCGCTGCTGCACAAGGCCATCGGTGAACAGCTGACCTGCGTGTTCGTCGACACCGGCCTGCTGCGCTGGCAGGAAGGCGACCAGGTGATGGCGATGTTTGCCGAGCACATGGGCGTGAAGGTCGTGCGCGTCAATGCCGCCGACCGTTACTTCACCGCGCTGAAGGGTGTTGACGATCCCGAAGCCAAGCGCAAGATCATCGGCAACCTGTTCGTCGAGATATTCGAGGAAGAATCGAACAAGCTGAAGAACGCCAAGTGGCTGGCGCAGGGCACGATCTACCCGGACGTGATCGAGTCGGCCGGCAGCAAGACCGGCAAGGCGCACGTCATCAAGAGCCACCACAACGTCGGTGGCCTGCCCGAGCACATGAAGCTGGGCCTGGTGGAGCCGTTGCGCGAACTGTTCAAGGATGAAGTGCGCCGCCTGGGTGTGGAACTCGGCCTGCCGCGCACGATGGTCTACCGCCATCCGTTCCCCGGCCCCGGCCTGGGTGTACGCATTCTGGGCGAGGTGAAGCCGGAGTACGCCGAACTGCTGGCCAAGGCGGATGCGATCTTCATCGACGAACTGCGCAAGGCCGACCTGTACGACAAGACCTCGCAGGCGTTCGCGGTGTTCCTGCCGGTCAAGTCGGTGGGCGTGGTGGGCGACGCCCGTGCCTACGAGTGGGTCATCGCGCTGCGCGCAGTCGAAACCATCGACTTCATGACCGCGCACTGGGCGCACCTGCCGTACGACTTCCTGGGCACGGTCTCCAATCGCATCATCAACGAACTGCGTGGCGTCTCGCGCGTGGTCTACGACATCTCGGGCAAACCGCCAGCGACGATCGAGTGGGAGTGATTGTTTCCCCGGCAAACGGGATACCTCCCGTTGCTCGTCGGGGCGATACGGACAAGGATCACGCTTCGCCCGCGCAGGGAATGTGCGTTGAGATCCAAGCATCATGTCACTGAGCTGGTGCCACTATCTCAGCGCTCCTTGTAGGTAACATGCTGTGCAGGCCGGCAGGTGTAGCCGGTCTTATCGGTCACATCACAAGGAATGACGATGATTAAGACTGTTCTGGCATTGGGCGCAGCAGCGCTGGTCGCGGGGTACGTATATCAAACAGGGTCGGTGATTACCGAAGCGCACGTCAGGGAATTCTATGGCGATCAGCTGAGGGCATATGAGCAGCAAGATGCCGACCGGCTATGCGAGACGATGGCGGATGATTTCAGCATGTCGTTGACGGAGCACGGGGAGGGGCCTGCGAGGACATCCATGCAAGACCGGCATCAGGCATGCGCGGACGTGAAGGATGCAATGGCGCTGACGCAACTCTTGTCCGAGCGCTCCCGCGGCCTACTCAGCCTGGATGTCGATTACGACGTGAAGGGAGTCGAGGTGTCGCCTGGAGGCAGGGACGCAGTCGTTCGAGTTACCAGTCGGGTAAGTCTCGGAGACCATGTTGTCGCATTGTCGAGAGCAGAGGAAAAGCTCTCGCGATCCTTCTGGAAGGTTAAGACACACGGCGGCAAAGCGAAGGTCTGGACGAGCGATGGCTGAGACATCCACTCCGCCGTTGGACGATCTGCATTGGATGCGCCGCGCCTTCGCGCTGGCCGACCGCGCCGAGCGCGAATTCGACGAGATCCCGGTGGGTGCCGTGCTGGTCGGTGCCGACGGCCAGGTGCTTGGCGAAGGCTGGAACCGCAACATCCTCGACCATGACCCCAGTGCACATGCCGAGATCGTGGCGATGCGCGAGGCGGGCAGGGTATCGGGCAATCACCGCCTGGTCGGCACCACGCTGTATGTCACGCTGGAGCCGTGCGCCATGTGCGCGATGGCGCTGGTGCATGCACGCGTGGCGCGGCTGGTCTACGGTGCCGGCGATCCCAAGACGGGTGCCTGCGGCAGCGTGTTCGACGTGATCGCGGACCCACGCCACAACCATCGCGTGGAGGTGCTGGGTGGGGTACTGGGTGAAGAAGCGGGGCGCCGGTTGACCAACTACTTCCGCGCCAAGCGCGGCCGTCCCCTGGTCTAGCCGGCGGATGGGGGCGCCTTGCGCTTCACCTTGCGGTGGTCCATCTCTTCATTGATCGCCGTGACAGCCAGTGTCGATTCACGGGCAAGCAGCAGGCTGGCCGCGAGCATGGCCACAACCCCCAGGGCCGCAAGCCAAGTGGGCAGGGAGCCCAGCCTGTGTCCGGTGAACGTATCCACCGCCACCGCCAGGCTGGTGCCGACGAAGCAACTGATGGCACCGTAGAGAAGCTGGCCAGCGCGCAGGATGATCAGGCTGCGCTGGCGCTGCAGCGCTATGCGCTTTTCCAGCAGGGCGCGCTCCGCGTCATCTTCCATGTCGGCCAGCTCGCGCAGCAGCGTGCGCGCCCGGTCGATGATGCGTGCAAGACGGTTGTTGGCCGACAGCAACAACGATGCGGTCGCGGTCAGGAAGAACGCCGGCGCCAGCATCGCGGTGAGCACGGCGTGGTCGGTGGTCGGATTCATGGGCCGGTCACGGGAATGGTCTGCGTTATGATGACATGATGCGGCACGCCCGCATCCCCGGTGTGGATACCCGGGCCTTCTTTCCGTCACGGACTGCTGCATGGCATCGCAAAACACGCACAACGACCGCCTGATCTGGATCGACCTGGAGATGACCGGCCTGGACACCGACCGCGATTCGATCCTGGAGATCGCCACGGTAGTCACCGATTCCCGCCTGAATGTGCTTGCCGAAGGTCCGGAGTTCGCGATCGCGCACCCGGTCGCGGTGCTGGAGGCGATGGACGACTGGAACCGCAACCAGCATGGCAAATCGGGCTTGTGGAAGCGGGTGGTGGAGAGCCAGGTGACCCTGGGCCAGGCCGAAGCGCAGACTGTTGCGTTCCTCAACGAGTGGGTGCCCGCTGGCGCCTCCCCGATGTGCGGCAACTCGATCTGCCAGGACCGTCGCTTCCTGCATCGCCTGATGCCGCGGCTGGAGAAGTACTTCCACTATCGCAACCTGGATGTCAGTACGCTCAAGGAACTGGCGCGCCGCTGGGCGCCGCAGGTGCTGGAAGGGGTGCGCAAGCAATCCAGCCACACCGCACTGAGTGACGTGCGCGACTCCATCGAGGAGTTGCGCCACTACCGCAGGCACATGGCGGCGCTCGCCGGCGAGGCCCTCTAGGAGGGGCTTCAGCCCCGCTGCTTCTCCCTCAGGCCGTGGTCGGGGCTGAAGCCGCTCCTACACGGTTGGCTTGGCCACGTCTCCATCGTCGGCAACACCCTTGGTGATGATGTCGGTCAGGGGCGTGCCGTCGCTGTTGTGGTGGTACACATGCAGGTCGCGCTGCGGGTACGGGATATTGAGCCCGTTGCCGATGATCTCGGTACGCACGGCTTCGGTCAGGTCGCTCTTCGTCTCGCCGAAATCCTTGGTCTTCGCCCACGCCAGCAGGATCAGGTCGACGCTGCTTTCGCTCAGTTTGGACACGATGACGCTCGGTGCCGGGTCCGGCAGCACGAGAGGATGGTCCTGCGCGATCTTCAGCAGGATCTGCTTCGCCTGCTTGAGGTCGTCGTCGTAGCCGACGCCGACCGGGATGTCGATGCGCCGGTGCGGCTTGGCGGTGAAATTGATGATCGGCGCCGTGGTGATCAGGCTGTTCGGAAGCACGATCAGGCGATTGTCGAGCGTACGCATCCGGGTCTGGAAGATGCGGACTTCCTCGACGATGCCTTCCAGCCCGCCGGCCTGCACGAAGTCGCCGTCGCGGAACGGACGCAGCACGATCAGCATGACGCCGGACGCGATGTTGGACAGCGAATCCTTCAGCGCCAGGCCGACGGCGAGACCGGCGGCACCCAGTACGGCGAGCATGGACGTGGGATTCACCCCCAGCGAGGTGAGCGCGGTGATGATGACCAGCACCATCATGGCGGCGTAGCTCGCGCGGCGCAGGAAGCCGCCCAGCGTGGCGTCCGCGTGCGTGCGGCCGAGGACGCGTTCCAACCCCGCGCTCAGCCGCTTGGCCAGCCACATCCCCACCAGGAAGATGACGGCCGCAGCGAGCAGCTTGAGGCCCCAGGTTTCCAGCAGTTGAAGCCAGTCGATACCGCGCAGCTCGTTGAGCAGTACCGTCGGTTCGGTGGGGATGTCGGGGAGGGCAGGGGGCGTGGTGGGGGACGCGGACATGCAGGACTCCTGAAATGCAGCACGCCCCATCAGGGGCGTGCCGGGTTTACAGGAGGATGGTAACCGCGTTTGCGTGAAGATGATCGCAGCGGATCAACCCGCCTTCGTCTTCGCCAGCCGCAACCAGGTATCGACCACGGTATCCGGATTCAGCGACACCGATTCGATGCCCTCGGCCATCAGCCATTCGGCCAGGTCGGGGTGATCGCTGGGGCCCTGGCCACAGATGCCGACATACTTGCCCTTGGCACGCGCTGCCTTGATCGCCATCGAAAGGAGCTTCTTGACGGCGGGATTCCGTTCGTCGAACAGGTTGGCGACGATGCTGGAATCGCGGTCCAGGCCCAGCGTCAGCTGGGTGAGGTCGTTGGAGCCGATCGAGAAGCCGTCGAAGATGTCGAGGAATTCTTCGGCAAGCAGCGCGTTCGACGGCACTTCGCACATCATGATGATCTTCAGATCGTTCTCGCCCTGGCGAAGGCCATGCTTGGCCAGCACCTCGATGACCTTGCGGCCTTCTTCCAGCGTCCGGACGAACGGGATCATCACCCACAGGTTGTCCAGGCCCATCTCGTCGCGAACGCGGCGCACGGCCTGGCATTCGAGCGCGAACGCCGGCTCGAACGACGGATCGACATAGCGGCTGGCGCCGCGGAAGCCGATCATCGGGTTCTCTTCATGCGGTTCGTAACGCGTGCCGCCGATCAGGTTGGCGTACTCGTTCGACTTGAAGTCGGACAGGCGCACGATCACCGGGTGCGGCGCGACCGAAGCGGTGATGGTAGCGATGCCCTCGGCCAAGCGGTCGACATAGAAGCTGACCGGGTCGGCATAGCCTGCAGTCTTGGCATCGATCTTCCTGCGGACATCCAGGTCCTGGCGGTCGTATTCCAGCAGTGCCAGCGGGTGCACGCCGATGTGGCTGGCGATGATCATCTCCAGGCGCGCCAGGCCGATGCCGGCGTTGGGCAGCTGGCCGAAATCGAACGCGCGTTCCGGGTTGGCGACGTTCATCATGATCTTGAGCGGTGCTTCGGGCATCGCCGCGAGGTCGGTCGTCGTGCGTTCGAACGGCAGGCTGCCGGCGTAGATGAAACCGGTATCGCCATCGGCGCAGCTGACGGTGACCTCGACGCCGTCCTCGATCCGGTCCAGCGCGTTGCCGGTGCCGACGACGGCCGGCACGCCGAGCTCGCGTGCGATGATCGCGGCATGGCAGGTACGGCCGCCGCGATTGGTGACGATGGCGCTGGCGCGCTTCATCACCGGCTCCCAGTCGGGATCGGTCATGTCGGCCACCAGCACATCGCCGGGCTGCACGCGGGCCATGTCGTCCAGCGAACGGACCACGCGGGCCACGCCGCTGCCGATCTTCTGGCCGATGGCGCGACCTTCCGCGATCACGTCACCGCGTTGCTGCAGCGCGTAGCGTTCGATCTGCGTGGCCTTGGCGCGCGACTTCACCGTTTCAGGACGTGCCTGCACGATGAACAGCTTGCCGGTCACGCCGTCCTTCGCCCATTCGATGTCCATCGGGCGGCCGTAGTGTTCTTCGATCACCAGCGCCTGCTTCGACAGCTCCTGCACGTCGGCGTCACTGATGGAGAAGGTGTTGCGGAGCGCCACCGGCGTGTCTTCGGTCCTGACGCGCTCGCCCGGCACGTCCGAATACACCATGCGCAGCGCCTTGCCGCCCAGCGAGCGACGCAGGATGGCCGGCTTGCCTTGCCTGAGCGTGGGCTTGTAGACGTAGAACTCGTCCGGATTCACCGCGCCCTGCACGACCATCTCGCCCAGGCCGAAGCTGGAGGTGACGAAGACGACGTCGCGGAAACCGGATTCGGTGTCCAGCGTGAACAGCACGCCGGAGGCGCCCACGCCCGAGCGCACCATCAGCTGCACGCCGGCGGACAGGAACACGTCTTCGTGCTTGAACCCGTGGTGCACGCGGTAGGCGATCGCACGGTCGTTGTAGAGGCTGGCGAAGACTTCCTTCACCTTGTGCACGACATCGTCGGCGCCGGTGACGTTGAGGAAAGTCTCCTGCTGGCCGGCAAAACTGGCATCGGGCAGATCTTCGGCCGTGGCCGACGAGCGCACGGCCACCGCCACCTCGCCGCCGCCGTTCCCGGCGCACAGCGTGGCGTAGGCGGTGCGGATGTCCGCATCCAGGTCAGGCTGCAGCGGCGCGTCGATCACCCAGCCGCGGATCTCCTTGCCGGCGGCCGTCAGCGCCGCCACGTCCTCGACATCCAGCGTGGCCAGCTTGTCGAAGATGCGCTTGGACAGATCGTTGTGGGCGATGAAGGCCTTGAAGGCCTCGGCCGTGGTCGCATAGCCGCCCGGGACCGACACGCCCAGGTTGGCCAGGTGGCCGATCATTTCGCCCAGGGACGAATTCTTGCCACCCACGCGGGCCAGGTCGGCCAGGCGCAGCTCGTGCAACCACAGGATGTTCTCGTTCAAGCGCAATGCTCCGAAGCAGGCCGCGCCATGCCGATGACCATCGGCGTGGGGTGCCGTGTCCATGGGGAAAGAAGCGATATGATGCAGTGCATACCAATTGCAGACAAGCTTGATCTGAAGGGGATTTCCATGGTGAAGCAGGGAACGGGTGGCCATGTCTGAGCTGCGTGCGGTGTTCTACGTCTCGGATGGCACCGGTATCACCGCCGAGACCATCGGCCACAGCCTGCTGACGCAATTCGCGGGCATGCGCTTCCAGACGGATCGCCTGTCCTTCGTCGATGACGAAGAGAAAGCGCGGGATGCCGCCGACCGCATCCGGCGCACGGGCGAAAAGCTGGGCAGTCGTCCCATCGTCATCAACTCCTGCGTGGATCCGGCGCTGAGTGCATGCATCGCGGAGAGCGGGGCGCTGATGCTGGACGTGTTCGCCCCCTTCATCGAGCCGCTGGAGCGCGAGCTCGGCCAGCAACGCCAATCACGGGTGGGCCAGGCGCACGGCCTGGTGGACTTCGAGACCTACCACCGCCGCATCAACGCCATGAACTTCGCGCTGACCCATGACGATGGCATGGCGGTGAACTACGACGAGGCCGACGTGATCCTGGTGGCGGTATCGCGCGCCGGCAAGACGCCGACCTGCGTGTACCTGGCGCTGCATTACGGCATCCGCGCGGCCAACTACCCGCTGACCGATGGCGACCTTGAAACCGATCGCCTGCCTGCGCGCCTGCGACCCTATCGCCGGAAACTGTTTGCGCTGACCATCGACCCCGACCGCCTGCACCAGATCCGCCAGGAACGCCGGCCGAATTCGGGCTACGCGAAGATGGAAACCTGCAAGCGCGAAGTGGCCGCCGCCGAGGCGATGTTCCAGGTCGAGCGCCTGCCCACGCTGAGCACGACCAACAAGTCGATCGAGGAGATCTCGAGCAAGGTCCTGTCCACGCTGGGCCTGCAGCGCGACATGTACTGAGGGGAGGGCGCTTGCGTGGGCCCGGAAAGCAACGCCGGGGAACCCTTAACTTAGGCCGCACGCCACGGGTCGTCAATGCTGCCGCGCGTGCGGTTCGGCGTGTAGGATCGACCCATGTCCCAGGCCCTCGCACGCACCGCACGCATCCCCCGGCTCAGCCGCTTCGGCTGGCTGATGGCGCTCTACGCGGAGAACCATGCGCGGCTCACGCGGCTGTTCGCGCCGGAGCACCTGCAGCCGGGAACGTACCTGTCCAGCATCGGTGATGGGCTGGACGTGCGCCTGGAGGTCATCGAGACGCACCGCTACACGGTGGAACTGCGACTGACCTATGACCTCTGCGATCCGCTCACGGGCGAACCCGATCCTTCCGCCTTCGTGCGCCTGTACCGCGACGCGCACCAGGCGGAGGCCACGCACTGCTATGTCGGCAGGCGCTGGCAGGATGTCATCGGCCTGTACCCCCCACCGGCGGAGGTGATCAGCCATCGGATGCACATGAATACGTTCCTGGGCAAATGGCTTGAATACCTAGCGGAACAGGGCCACGGCGTGGCGACCCTCCGCCCGGCCACCATCACGCGCGACGTCGCCTGACGCGCAACCCCGACCGCAGCAGCGTCAGGCCACCCGCATGAAGCGGATGGCATTGAGGCGGCGCAGTCCGTTGTTCGCGTCACGCGACAGGTTCATCACGTCGACGGCGCCCAGCGTTTCGAGTTCGAGCAGGCGCTGGGCGACCGCGTCGAAGGCGGCTTCATCCAGGCCCAGCGAACCCGCGGTCCACCGCGTATCGCGGTTGATCGGGAGCTGGGCGACCAGTTCGTCGGCAAGGGAATCGTGTGTCATGACGGCAGGCTCCGGCAAAGGGGCACCAGCTTCGACTGCACCTACTGGGTACACGCGCCTGCCGATCCATTGCGAGGGAAGGAAGCGTGGAGTCGCTTCTACGCCGTTTGCGGTGAGTTTCTTGTAAATGCCTGCGAAAGCCGCGTTACGATCCTTCGACCGGGAGAAACGCAAAAAAAGAGGCCCGGTTTCCCGGGCCTGCAAGATAGTTGGCGTCCCCACGGGGATTCGAACCCCGGTCGCTACCGTGAAAGGGTAATGTCCTAGGCCTCTAGACGATGGGGACACACGTAAAATGTTGCCAGGTTTTTCATTCCGGACGGCCTATTGTCCGGATGTTGGTGGAGCCAGGCGGGATCGAACCGCCGACCTCCTGCATGCCATGCAGGCGCTCTCCCAGCTGAGCTATGGCCCCAACGTGCTGGCAGGAGCGAAATGATAGCCAGCCTCTTTGCGATGCGCAAGCATCCCTTACGAAAAAATTCACAACTGGCGAATCTCCGGGCATGCGGGTGAAATAGGGCGATTCGGAATCGGCGGGGCTTTGCGCGGCGGATGATCGGTTTCTCAGTGAAGGAATGGAGCGCATGGGCACCGGGACTGGTGGACCACGACGCATGGCGCGCGTGGGCCAGGGCGCCCTGGCTGCCGATGGGGGACGACACGCCTGCGCTCACCGAGGTTCCGGCCATGCAGCGCCGTCGCATCGAGCGACTCGGCCGGATGGCGATCCAGACGGCATGCTGGTGCCAGCGCGCGGAAGAACATGGCGTGCCGATGGTGTTCGCGTCCCGGCATGGCGACGTGGCGCGTTCGATGGAACTGCTCGAAGCACTCGCGGCTGAGCAGCCGCCATCGCCGACGACGTTCGGCCTGTCGGTCCACAACGCGATCGCCGCCCTGTATTCCATCCTCCGGCGCCAGCGCGGCAATTACATTGCGCTGGCGGGCGGCATGGCGACCGTCGAAACCGCATGCGTGGAGGCCGCCGCGTTGCTCGCAGACGGCGCGCCGGAAGTGATGCTGGTCGTCTACGACGCTCCGTTGCCGGCGATCTATGCGGGGTTCCCGGATGAACCGGATGCCGGCTTTGCCTGGTGCTGGCGACTGGCGCCTGCCGATGGCGCTGCGCCCACGTTGCGACTCGGGTGGGGAAGCGAAGGCGTTGCCGGCGAGACGGATGCAGAAGCCAGCCACTTGCCGCATGGCCTGGATGTCTTGCGTTTCCTGCTGTCCGGCGACCCCTCCCTGCGCTGGATCAGTGACGGGATGGCGTGGCAGTGGCGGCGAGATGCGTGACCGGCTGGATCATGCGTGGCGTGTCGTCGGGACCGGGCTGAGCTTCCTGGCGTTTGGAGCCGGCGGACTGTTGCTGGGCGCCTGCGTCCTGCCGCCCCTCCTGTGGCTGGTGCGCGACCCGGAGCGCCGCCGCCGCTGGTCCCGCCGCCTCGTCCAGCGCAGCTTTGCCGCGCATGTCGAACTGATGCGGCGGTTGGGCGTGATGACCTACGAGATCCGTGGGCGCGAGCGCCTGGCGCGCGACAGTCTGCTGGTGCTGGCCAATCATCCCTCTTTGATCGACGTGGTCCTGCTGGTGTCGCTATTGCCGAACGCCGACTGCGTGGTGAAGTCCGCGGTCGCGCGCAACCCGTTCATGCGCGGGCCGGTACGGGCCGCAGGTTACGTATCCAACGACGACGGTGCGGGATTGGTCGAGGACTGCATCGCCGCAGTGCGGGCGGGCGGCGCGCTGGTCATTTTCCCCGAGGGCACGCGAACCACGCCGGGGCAGCCGTTGAAGCTGCAGCGCGGCGCCGCCAACATCGCGGTGCGCGGCAGACTGGACATCACGCCGGTACGGATCACGTGCTTGCCACCGACGTTGGGGAAAGGGGATAAGTGGTATCGTGTGCCGCCGGTGCGGTTCCATATGGTGATCGATGTTCAGGAAGACCTGCCGATCGCCCCGTTCCTGAATGGAACGGAGGGGGCGGACCCATCGGCGGGGGGAGAGGCGCTGGCAGCCCGGCGACTCACGGAATATCTGGCCATCTACTTTGCGGGAGATCCATCGCGTGCAGGCACTTGAGCACGAGATCAAGGAATTGATCATTTCTTCGTTGTCGCTGGAGGACATCTCCCCGGACGACATCGACACCAGCGCGCCGCTGTTCGTGGAAGGCCTTGGCCTGGATTCGATCGACGCGCTCGAACTGGGCCTGGCGCTGCAGAAGCGGTATGGCGTGGCGCTCTCGGCCGACTCGCAGGAAACCCGTCGGCATTTCGCCAGCGTGCGCACATTGGCCGATTTCGTCGCCTCGCAAGGCAAGGCCTGAGCAGGGACGGGTAGGACTGGCAACATGACCAAGAACGAACTTTTCGACCGGATCGTCACGATCCTGCATGACAGCTTCGAGATCGAGCCCGCGCGCATCACGCCCGAGGCCCGTCTCTACGACGATCTCGACATCGACAGCATCGATGCGGTGGACCTGATCGTGCAGCTCAAGCCACTGCTGGGGCGCAGCCTGCAGCCGGATGCCTTCAAGTCGGTGCGCACGGTGCAGGACATCGTGGACGTGCTGTACGGCCTGATCCGCGACCAAGCCGCCTGAGCGCAGGCCGCCTCCGCGTGTCCCGCATCGGCGCGATCATCTTCGTGGCGTTGTCCGTGGCGTACCCGCTGGTGGTGTACTGGGCCATGGGCCGCTTCGAGCCACGATGGCTGGCCGTCCTGCTGCTGGTGCTGGCCTTGCTTCGCGCCGCCGCCACCCGTCAGGCAGTGTGGCTGGCCGCCGCGGCGGGGGCCGCGGTCCTCGCGGGGCTGGCCACGGTCTTCAACCAGGCGCTGCCGTTGAAACTCTATCCGGCGCTGATCAATGCAGTGATGCTGCTCGTGTTCGGTGCCAGCCTCGTATTCCCGCCATCGGCGGTGGAGCGCATCGCCCGGCTGACGGAGCCGGAGCTGCCGCCTGCAGGGGTGGCGTACACGCGCCGGGTGACGCAGATATGGTGCGGCTTCTTCGTGTTCAACGGCACGGCTGCGCTGGTCACCGCGTTGTGGATGTCCGACCGCACATGGGCGCTGTACAACGGACTCATCGCCTACGGTCTGATCGGGCTGTTGTTCGGCGGCGAGTGGCTGGTGCGCCAGCGCGTGAAGGCGAACCATCGGCATGGCTGAGTGGCGCAGCCTGACGGACGTCGCCGTGCAGCCGGTGCCTGCCCGTGCCTTCATGGTGGCGGGCCGGGAGGCCCGTGATCACGTACATTTCCATCGCGACGTGCTGCGCTGGCATGCGAGCTTCCAGGCCCGGGCCGGCACGACCTGGGCGCTTCATTTCGACGATGCCGCACGCTTCGCCGGCGCCTTGTACGGTGCATGGCACGCCGGCAAGACGGTGGTGCTGCCGGGCGATGCCCTGGCCGGCACGCAGGCACGATTGCGGAGCCGCGTGGACGGGTTCGCAGGCGACTGGCCGGATGCATCCCTGACATGCGCCGATGATGACGAGGGCGAGACCCTGCTTTCTCCCCTGGACGCCAGGACCACGCGCCTGACCGTATACACCTCGGGCAGCACCGGCGAACCCGTTGCGATCGAGAAGTGCCTTGCCCAGTTCTGTGCCGAAGTCGAGGCGTTGGAAACCGCGCTGGGCGCGGGTCTGGAGGGTGTGGCGGTGCATGGCACCGTGTCGCACCAGCACATTTACGGGTTGCTGTTCCGCGTGCTGTGGCCGCTGGCCGCCGGTCGCGCCATCGTGCCGCGCGCGTTTTTCCCGGAGGACCTGCTGGCGGCGATGGAAGACCACGACGCCGTGCTGGTCGCCAGTCCGGCCCACCTCAAGCGCCTGCCGGCCCAGCTGTCGTGGTCGTCGCTGCATGGACGGCTGCGTGCGGTGTTCTCCTCGGGCGGCGCGCTGCCTGCCGAAGCCGCGCATGCCGCCGCTCAACTGCTGGGCGTGCCGCCCACGGAAATCCTCGGCAGCAGCGAGACCGGTGGCATCGCATGGCGCCAGTGGCGGGAAGAACAGCCGGCGTGGCGGCCGCTCCCGGGAGTCGATTGGCGGATACGGGACGGCGCGCTGGAGGTGCGTTCGCCCCACTTGAATGAAGACGCCTGGTGGCACAGCCAGGATCGCGCAGAGCCGGATGGCGCCGGCGGCTTCCGCTTGCTGGGTCGCGCTGACCGCATCGTCAAGGTGGAGGAGCGGCGGGTGTCGCTGGACGCGCTGGAGCGGCAGATCCTGTCGCATCCCGCGGTGAAGGAGGCTCGCGTGCTGTTGCTGGGAGGCGCACGCAGCACGCTGGCGGCGGTCGTGGTGATGAACGACGACGCGCAGGTGCCGGACGACGCATCGATGCGGCGCGCGCTTTCGCAGACCCTGTCGCGCCACCTTGCCGGCCATCAGGACGCCGTGACGCGCCCGCGCCGCTGGCGCTTCGTTGCGGCGCTGCCGGTGAATGCACAAGGCAAGGTGACCGAAGCAGGATTGACGGCACTGTTCCGTCCCGAACGGCCGGCAGCGCGCTGGATCCTGCGGGAAGCCACGCATGCGAAGGTCGAGTTGCCGCTCGATGCCTCACTTGCGGTGTTCGACGGACATTTCCCGCAGGCCGCCATCCTGCCGGGCGTCGCACAACTGGACTGGGCGGTGCAGCTGGCGCGCGAGGTGTTCGCAGTGCCACGACATTTCCTGCGCATGGAGGCGCTGAAATTCCAGCGTGTCGCCCGGCCGGGGGATGTGGTCCGGCTTGATCTCGAATGGCATCCGGAGCGCGTCACGCTGGTGTTCCGCTACACCTCCGTGCACGGGCCGCATGCGAGTGGTCGCGTAGTGTTCGCCGATGCCGAGTGATCCCGCGCCCATGTCGTCCACCTTCCGTCCCCTGGTGGTGATCCCGGTGTTCGATCACGAGCACGCCATCGCGACGATGGTGGAGGGCGTGCTGGCGTCGGATGTGCCCTGCCTGCTGGTGGACGACGGCTCCAGCGCTGCCTGCGCAGCCGAACTGGATCGCCTGTCGACATTGCATGCGCCGCGCGTGCGCCTGCTTCGGTTGTCCGAGAACCAGGGCAAGGGCGGCGCGGTGTTGGCCGGCTTCCGCTGGGCCGGCGCCCATGCCCACACCCACGTCCTGCAGATCGACGCGGACGGCCAGCACGATCCCGCCGATATCCCCGCCTTCCTGACAATGGCGCGGGCGCATCCAGACGATGTGGTCTGTGGCGTGCCGCTGTACGACGACAGCGTACCCAAGGGGCGGCTGTATGGCCGCTATCTCACCCACGTATGGGTCTGGATAAACACGCTGTCCTTTGCCATCCGCGACTCGATGTGCGGGTTCCGCGTATATCCGCTGCCGCCGGTGCTGCAGCTGATCGATGAGGAAACCATCGGGCGTCGCATGGACTTCGATGTGGAAGTGCTGGTCCGGTTGTTCTGGCGGAGCGTCGGGGTGCGCAACCTGCCCACCCGGGTGACGTATCCGCTCGATGGCGTGTCCCATTTCGATGTGTGGCGCGATAACGTGCGCATCAGCCGCATGCATGCACGGCTGTTCTTCGGCATGGTGCGCCGCCTGCCGCGCCTTCTGGCGCGCCGCGCCGTGGACAGGGCCGCATGAGCGAGCGCGGTCAGCACTGGGCCGAGATCGGCGAATCCACGTCCGTGCGCGGCATCCTGCTGCTGTGTGCGGTACATCGCTGGCTGGGGCGCTGGCCGTTCCGTCTCTGCGTGTATCCGGTGGTGTTCATCCACTGGCTCGCCAACGGCACGGCGCGCCGCGCGTCGCTGCAATACCTGCAGCGGGCGCATGCGTACCAGGCCATGCCGCCCCGGCGGCCGGGCATGTGGCAGAGCCTGCATCACTTCGCGATGTTCGCCGAAACCCTGCTCGACAAGATCCTGGCGCTGGGCCAACGCTACCCGGTGGAACGGGTGCGGATGGAGCGGAAGGATGTGCTGGCCCGCGTGAAGGCGGGCGAGGGTGGCTTGATCGTCACCGCGCACCTGGGCTGCCTGGAGCTGTGCCAGATCATGGCCGACCAGGTGCCCGGGTTCCGCCTGACCGCGCTGGTGCACACCGCGCATGCCGAGCGCTTCAACCGGCTGATCCGTCGCCTGGATGCCGGCAGTCGGGTCGAACTGCTGCAGGTCACCGACCTGGGACCTGCCGATGCGGTGAAGCTGGCCGAGCGCGTGGCGCGCGGCGAGTTCGTTGCCATCGCGGGCGACCGGGTGCCGCTGCGCGGCGGCCGCAGTGTGACGGCATCGTTCCTGGGCCATGCAGCACCGTTTCCCATCGGGGCCTACGTGCTGGGCGCTGCGCTGAAGTGTCCCGTGTTCACGATGGCCTGCACGCATGATGGTGATGGCTACCGCGTGCGTCTGGAAGCCTTTGCTGAACGCATCGAACTGCCACGTGGCTCGCGCGATGCCGCCCTGGCCGGCTACGCTGCGCAGTTCGCGGCGTGGATGGAACGGCAGGTCCGCCTTTCTCCCTACGACTGGTTCAACTTCTACCCCTTCTGGGATCAGGTAACGCATGACGCCCGCAATGAATGAATCCGTGTCCCCGGTCTTCGGTGATGCCCCTCTTCGCATCGAGGATGTCGTGGCGCTCGCACGGCGGCAGGTACCGGCCGTGCTGTCGGACGACGCGGAATTCCGCGCGCGGATCACGCGCGGCGCGGATTTCCTTGATCGGCTGCTGGACGAGGACGGCGTCATCTATGGCGTCACCACCGGGTATGGCGATTCCTGCACGGTGAACATTCCGCCGGCGCTGGTCGCGGAACTGCCGCACCATCTGTACACCTACCACGGGTGCGGTCTCGGCCGTTTCCTCGATGAAACCGAAACGCGCGCAGTGCTCGCGGCGCGCCTGGCATCGCTGGTGCGCGGGATGTCCGGGGTCAGCCTGCTATTGCTGCAAGGTCTGGAAGCGTTGTTGCGCCACGACGTACTGCCGCTGATTCCCGCGGAAGGATCGGTGGGCGCGAGTGGAGACCTGACGCCCCTGTCGTACGTGGCGGCGGTGCTTTGCGGCGAGCGCGAGGTGATGCATGCCGGCCGTCGCAGACCGGCCGCCGAGGTATTGGCCGAGATCGGTCTCAAGCCGCTCACGCTGCGCCCGAAGGAGGGCCTGGCGATCATGAACGGCACCGCGGTGATGACGGCGCTGGCGTGTCTCGCGTTCCATCGCGCGGAGTACCTGTCGCGTCTCGCCACCCGCCTGACCGCGTTCAACGTGCTGGCAAGCAACGGCAACGCGCACCATTTCGATGCGGTGCTGTTCGCCGCCAAGCCGCACCCGGGCCAGTCACGGGTGGCCCAGCGCCTGCGCGAGGACCTGCACAGCGACCGTCCTCCGCGCAACGAACAGCGGCTGCAGGACCGGTATTCGCTGCGCTGCGCGCCGCACGTGATCGGCGTGCTGGAGGACGCGCTTCCGTTCTTCCGCCAGCTGATCGAGACCGAACTCAACAGTGCGAACGACAATCCGCTGATCGACCCGGACCGCGAGCAGATCCTGCACGGCGGCCACTTCTACGGCGGCCACATCGCCTTCGCGATGGATTCGTTGAAGAACACCGTGGCCAACGTGGCCGACCTGCTGGATCGCCAACTGGCGCTGATCGTCGACGCCCGCTACAACCATGGGTTGCCCGCCAACCTGTCCGGTGCGACGGGGCCGCGCGCCGCCATCAATCATGGCCTGAAGGCGTTGCAGATCAGCGTTTCGGCGTGGACGGCCGAAGCGCTGAAGCTGACCATGCCGGCCTCGGTCTTCTCGCGCTCGACCGAATGCCACAACCAGGACAAGGTCAGCATGGGCACGATCGCCGCGCGGGACTGCCTGCGCGTGATCGAGCTGACCGAGCAGGTGATGGCGGGGATGCTGGTGTCGGCACGCCAGGCCCTCGAACTGCGCGAACGCGTGGGCCTGCAGTCGACGCTGCGCGATGGTCCTGCCGCAATGTACGCCGACCTGCGCGCGCGCATTCCGCTGGTGGAAGAGGACCGGGCACTGGATGGCGAGCTTCGCCAGTTGCTGGCCGACATCCGCGAAGAGCGGTGGAACGTCTATGCCGGTTGAGCAGCGCGATCATCTGGCCATCGAAGTCGCGCTGAGCCCGGCCTTCCATGACTGCGATGCCATGCAGGTGGTCTGGCACGGGCACTACTTCAAGTATCTGGAGATCGCCCGGTGCGCGTTGCTGCAGCGGCTGGACTACGACTACCCGCAGATGCAGGTGTCGGGCTATCTCTGGCCCATCGTCGACACGCGCGTGAAGTACATCCGGCCACTGCGGTACGCGCAGCCGCTGGTGGTGGCCGCGCGCATCAGCGAGTGGGAGAACCGGTTGAAGCTGGACTACGAGATCCGTGATGCCGCCAGCGGCGAGGTGATGACGCGCGCACACACCATCCAGGTCGCGGTCGACGCGGCTTCAGGCGAGATGCTGTATCTGTGCCCGCCTGTCCTGTGGCAGCGGTTGGGAGTGGAGGCGCCATGAAGACGATCCGCGGATTCCTTTCCGCGTTCCTGCTGGCCGTCGCGGCGGGTGGGAGCATCCTGCCGGTGGCAGCAGCCGATCCGCTGGCGCAGGTGCAAGGGCAGGTCGCGCAGGTGCCGCTGCTGCGCGGCGAGTTCGCGCAGGAGAAGCAGGTCGCTGGCTTCAGGAATCCGTTGCGTTCCAGCGGTCGTTTCCTGCTTGCGCGTGGCAAGGGTGTGGTCTGGACCACGGTCGCGCCGTTTCCCTCCGAAATCGTGATCACGCAGGACCGCATCCTCATCCGGCAGCGCGACGGCGGCCGGCGGGTGGAAGTGGACGCACGCCAGCAGCCGGGACTTCGCAGCGTCAATGCGATGATGTTCGCGCTGATGAGTGGCGATATGAAGGCATTGACGTCGACCTTCGACGTGAAAGCCGAGCCTGCAGCCGGCAAGGGGTGGCGGATGACGCTGGCGCCGCGTTCACGGCAGCTGGCGCAGGCGTTCACGTCCGTGCGCCTGTCCGGCGACCGTTACGTGCGCGAGGTCGAATTGCGCGAAGCCAATGGCGACGTCACCCACCTGCGGTTCAGCGCGATGAGCGAAACACCGGCCACCCTGTCGCGCGACGAGGTGGCCCGGTTTGAGTGAGCCGTCCCTTCATCCGCTGCGGGGCTGGCGTTGGCTGGCGCTTGCATGGTTGCTGGTGCTGGCGGCCGTGGCCTGGCACCAGTGGCGGTTCTGGCAGGCACCGCGGATCGACAGCGACGTGCTGGCGTTGTTGCCCCAGGACGCCGGAGACCCGGCGATCGCCGATGCCACGCGGCGCATCGCCGGGAACAGTTCGCGCGACGTAGTGGTGATGCTGGGGGCGGATACGCCGGAAGCGGCGCTGAAGGCGCGCGCAGCTTTCCATGCATTCGTGCAGTCGTCTCCCGGCACAACGGCATCTGGGTTGCTGGTCAAGGACGCCTCGCCGGAAGACTGGTTCGCGCAGGCGCGGACTTTCTTCGCGTCGCATCGCGACCGTCTGCTGACACAGGCGCAACGGCAGGCGCTCGCGCAGACACCCGCCGATGCACTGGCCGAGTCCGCGCTCGCCGCCCTGTATGGGCCGATGGGGGCGCCCCGCCTGACCGAGTGGCGCAGTGATCCACTGGGCTTGTGGCCGCAGTGGTGGCAGGCGCAGGCCGCTTCCACGGGCCTGGCGCTGGATGGCGATGGCCTGCTGCAGGCGGAAGGACGTCACTGGGCCGTGCTGCAGTTCACCCTGCGCGAATCCGCGTTCAAGCTCGACGGGGAACGCCGGTTGCAGGATCTGCTGGATGGCGCGGCATCCGCGGCGACCACCGCCGCGCCCGGGATACAGGTGCTGAAGGCGGGCGTGCCGCTGCACGCGGAATCCGCGGCCGTGCAGGCCAGCCGCGAGGTCAACACCATCGGCTGGGGGTCACTGGCGGCGGTATTGCTGCTGGTCTGGCTGGCATTCCGTTCGCTGCGTCCGCTGCTGCTGGTGGCGCTGTCGTTGCTGGTCGGTTGCGCGGTGGCGTTGACCGTCACCGTACTGGTGTTCGGGAAGATCCATCTGCTGACGTTGATCTTCGGCGCCAGTCTGGTGGGCGTCGCGGAGGACTATGGCATCCACTGGTTCGCCTCGCGCCAGGGCGTGGCCGCCGAGCGTCGCTGGTCATTGCTGCGGCACCTGCTGCCGGGCTTGTGGCTGGCCTTGCTGACCAGTGCCATGGCCTACCTGGCGCTGGGGCTCGCGCCGTTCCCCGGGCTGCGGCAGATGGCGCTGTTCTCGGTGGTCGGGCTGACGGCCGCATTCCTGACGGTGATCCTCGCGTTTCCCTGGCTGGATGGGGGGCGCATGGGCACCACCGCATTCTCGCGCTGGTTGGGCGGCACGCTCGCGCGATGGCCGCGATTGGCCAGCCGTCGTGCCTTTGGCGTGGTGGCGGCCACAGTGCTGCTGGTCGCGGTACCCGGCCTGGTCAAGCTGCGAGCCAACGATGACCTGCGCGGCCTGCAATCATCGCCGCCGGCACTGATCGCGCAGCAGCGCGAAGTGGGACGATTGCTGGGAATGCCCAGCCCGGCGCAGTTCTTCCTGGTCCAGGGGCGCGATGCCGAGCAGGTGCTGCAGCGCGAAGAACACCTCACCGCCCGGCTGCGCCAGGTGGAGCAGCAAGGCCTGGTCGGTGGCCACCGTGCATTGAGCGATTGGCTGCCGTCGCTGCGTCGGCAGGACGAGGATGCCGCGTTGACGGCACGCGTGGAGCGCGACGTGCTGGCGCGGCTGTCGGACGTAACCGGCGAGACCGTGGCGCGTGGGGAGTTCGCTGCCGCCTCCATCGACATGGACGCTTTCCTCGCGTCGCCCGCTTCCCTGCCGGTGCGGCATCTGTGGCTCGGGCAGGTGGGGCAGGGCGTGGCATCGGTGGTGATGGTGAACGACCTGTCCCGCCAGGATGCGCTGGACACCTTCGCCGCGCAGGCGGCGGGGCTGGACGGCGTGCGTTGGGTCAATCGCACCGCCGACATCTCGCGCCTGCTCGCGCACTACCGGCGGATGATGACCGGCCTGCTGCTGGCGGGCGTGGGCGTGGTGTTCGCCGTGCTGGCGATCCGCTACCGCGGGCAGGCGTGGCGCGTGATCACGCCGACCTTGCTGGCCGGCCTGCTGACGGTCGCGCTGCTGGGCTGGCTGGGCCAGCCGCTGCAGTTGTTCAACGTGCTGGCGCTGATGTTGCTGCTGGGCATGGGGATCGACTACGGCATCTTCCTGGTCGAGCACCGCGGCGACGCGAGTGCATGGCTCGCGGTCTGCGTGGGCGCGGCCAGTACGTGGCTCTCGTTCGGCCTGCTGGGCCTGTCGGCAACCCCGGCGCTGCGCGCGTTCGGTCTCACGCTGTTGTTCGGCATCGGCCTGGTATGGCTGCTTTCCCCCCTGTTCCGGCCTCCGCCGGAATCTCTCCCCTCGAACGGAAACACCTCTGCATGAAGACGGAACGCACGGAAATCCTCATCATCGGCGCGGGCCCCGCGGGCTCCGTCGCCGCGGCGATGCTGCGCCAGCAGGGGCGCAAGGTCCTGATCGTCGAGCGCGAGCAGTTCCCGCGCTTCTCGATCGGCGAAAGCCTGCTGCCGCAGAGCATGGAGTACATCGAGGCGGCCGGTCTGCTGCAGGACGTGGTGGAAGCCGGCTTCCAGTACAAGAATGGTGCGGCGTTCGTGCGCGGCGAGCGCACCACGGAGTTCGATTTCCGCGACAAGTTCTCGCCGGGATGGGGCACCACCTACCAGGTGCAACGCGCCGAGTTCGACCACGTGCTGGCCAAAGGCGCCGAGCGCATGGGGGCGGAAGTGCGTTACCGCCATGAAGTGCTTTCCGCCGAGCCGGGCGAGACGCCGCGCGTGACCGTGCGTTCGCCGGAAGGCGAGGAGTACGTCATCGAAGCAGATTTCATGCTGGATGCCAGTGGCTTCGGGCGCCTGCTGCCGCGCCTGCTGAAGCTGGAGTCGCCTTCCAACTTCCCGGTGCGGGGGGCGATCTTCACCCATGTGCGCGACCACATCGCGCATGACGCCGGGTTCGACCGCAACAAGATCCTGATCACCACGCATCCCGAACACGTGGACGTCTGGTACTGGACGATCCCGTTCTCCAATGGTTGCTGCTCGCTGGGCGTGGTGGCGGAGATGGACTTCCTCAACCGCTACCAGGGCACCGAGCTCGAACGCCTGCAGGCCATCGTCGGCGAGGATCCGAACCTGACCCGCCTGCTGAAGAATGCCGAGTGGGCGGTGCTGCCGGTGCGCCAGATCACCGGTTACTCGGCGAACGTATCGTCGCTGTGGGGCCCGGGCTATGCGCTGTTGGGCAATGCGGGCGAGTTCCTCGATCCGGTGTTCTCGTCGGGCGTCACCATCGCGTTCAAGTCGGCGCAGCTGGCCAGCGAGTGCCTGGCCCGCCATTACGCGGGCGAAACCGTGGACTGGGAAGCGGATTTTTCCGTGCCGCTGCGGGGCGGCGTGCAGACCTTCCGGCGTTTCGTGGAGTCCTGGTACGCCGGTGGTTTCCAACGCATCATCTTCCACCCCGATGCACAGCCTGACATCCGCCGGATGATCTGTTCGATCCTGGCGGGCTACGCGTGGGACAGGAAGAACCCCTATGTGGCCGACACGCAGCGTCGCCTGCACGTCCTGGAGCAGCTGTGCACCGGCTGATCGCCTGCTTGCTGACGGGACTGTTGCTGGCCGCGTGCGCCACGCGTCCGGCATCGCCTGCGGTCGAGCTGCCTTCGCTGCGCCTGGCACCGGCAGCGCTGGGCCAGCAGGTCGCGTTGCAGCAACGCCTCGTGTTCCGTTTCGGCGAACACGTGCGGGAGCTCGACGCATTGCTGGAAGTCGACGCCGACGCCGTGCGTTTGGCCGTGCAGGCCATGGGCCGTACCGGCGTCCGCCTGCAATGGGACGGCACGACCTTGTCCGAAGAACGTGCGGCGTGGCTGCCTGCGGCGGTGCGGGGTGAACGCGTGCTCGACGACGTGCAGTTCAGCCTGTGGCCCGCGGACGCCGTGCGCGCCGCCTTGCCCGCGGGCTGGGAACTGGTCGAGTCCGGCGACAAGCGCGAACTGCGCAAGGATGGCCACGCATGGCTGGTGCGGGAGCGCGTGGATGCGACCACGTTGCGGGTCCACAACAAGGCGGACGGCTATCATCTGACGATTGAATCGACGGCCGGCGGAGCCCCGATCCCGTGAGCGGCGACGCGATCTTCCTGAACGATCTCGGGCTGGTATGCGCACTCGGCGCAGACAAGGCGTCGGTGCGCGATGCCTTGTTTCGCGACGATGCTCCCTCGGGCGTGGCACAGAACGACACCCTGGTGCCTGGCCATCGCCTCGCGATGGGTACGGTGACCACCGCGCTGCCCGCGCTCGACCACCATCCGGTGCAGCTCCGCGGGCGGAACAACGCACTGCTGCGCGCCGCCTACCTGCAGATCCACGACCAGGTGCAGCAGGCGATCGAACGCCATGGGCCTGCACGCGTGGCCATCGTGGTCGGCACCAGCACCTCGGGCATAGGCGAGGCGGAGCAGGCGATGGTGCATTGGCATCGCCATCAGCAGTGGCCCGAGGGGTTCCACTACGTGCAACAGGAGATCGGTGCGCCTTCGCGTTTTCTCGCAGCCGAATCGGGTGCGCGCGGACCGGCCTGGACGATCTCCACCGCGTGTTCGTCCAGCGCCAAGGCAATGGCGTCCGCGGCACGGCTGCTGCGCGCCGGGCTGGTGGACGCCGTCATCACGGGTGGCGCGGATTCACTGTGCCAGTTCACGGTGCGCGGCTTCATGGCGCTGGAGTCGGTGTCGCCCGAGCGATGCAATCCGTTCTCGGCGCACCGCCACGGCATCAACATCGGCGAGGGTGCCACCCTTTTCCTGATGACACGCTCGCCCGGGCCGGTGCGGCTGGCGGGGTGGGGTGAAACCTCAGACGCCCACCACATCTCCGCGCCCGAGCCGCAGGGCATCGGCGCCATCGACGCCATTGGCCAGGCGCTCGCACGGGCCAAACTGTCGCCGGGGCAGATCGACTACGTGAACCTGCACGGCACGGCCACGCCGCAGAACGATGCGATGGAAAGCCGCGCGGTGGCGTCTGCACTGGGGTCCGAGGTGCCGGTGAGCTCCACCAAGCCCCTGACGGGCCACACGCTCGGCGCCGCAGGTGCCGTCGAAGCCGGCCTGTGCTGGCTTGCAATGGTCGACAACCCGCAGCGCCGGTTGCCACCGCACTGGTGGGATGGCGTGCCGGATCCGGCCTTGCCGCCCTTGTCCTTCGCGCGGCCCGGAAGCACTGCCGACGGCCCGCTGCGCCATGTGCTGAGCCAGTCGTTCGCATTCGGTGGCAGCAATGCGGTGCTGGTATTCGGAGCTGAGTGAATGGGTGAGTTGTACGACATCGAACGTGTGGTGCCGCACCGGGGAACGATGCGGCTGGTCGATCGCCTCGTTGCCTGGGGCGAAGACAGCGTGGCAGTGGAAGTGCGCGTGCCCGATGAAGGACCGTTCTGCCATGCGGAAGGCGTCCCCGCCTGGGTGGGGGTCGAATACATGGCGCAGGCCATCGCCGCGTGGGCGGGCTGCCACGCCCGCGCCTCCGGCCGCGAGCCGTCGATCGGCTTCCTGCTGGGCACGCGCCGCTACGAAAGCCGGGTTTCGTGGTTCCGCACGGGCGCATTGCTCCGGGTAGAGGCAACGCGCGAGCTGCTGGGCGACAATGGGCTTGGAATGTTCAGCTGCCGCATCCTGGGGGACGGCGAAGAACTGGCAACTGCCAACGTGTCCGTGTTCGAACCGCCGGACGCGATGGCCTATCTGGAGACGACGCAGCAATGAGGGGAGACACCACCACCGGCGACAGCACGCCTGGGGAGCGCACCGTTCTGGTCACCGGCGGGAGCCGGGGCATCGGCCGGGCCATCGCGCTGCGTCTTGCGCAGGATGGCTTCGACATCGTCGTGCATTGCCGCAGCCGGGTGGAAGAAGCCGAGGCTGTCGCTGGCCAGATCCGCGACCTGGGCCGCGGAGCCCGCGTGCTGACATTCGACGTGGCCGACCGCAGTGCCGCCGCGGAGGCACTGGAGGCCGACATCGGAGGGCACGGCGCTTACCATGGCGTCGTCTGCAACGCCGGCATCGCACGCGACACCGCGTTCCCGGCGATGAGTGGCGACGACTGGGATGCCGTGTTGCGCACCAACCTCGATGGTTTCTACAACGTGCTCAACCCGCTGGTCATGCCGATGGTGCGCCGGCGCAAGCCGGGGCGCATCGTGACGCTTTCGTCGGTGTCCGGCCTGGTCGGCAATCGTGGCCAGGTCAACTACAGCGCGGCCAAGGCCGGCATCATCGGCGCCACCAAGGCGTTGGCACTGGAGCTGGCCAGCCGCGAGATCACCGTCAACTGCGTGGCGCCGGGCCTGATCGACACCGAGATGGTGAGTGGCGAGGTGGTGGATGAAGCGTTGAAAATGATCCCCATGAAGCGCGTCGGGCGGCCGGAGGAAGTCGCCGCCGTGGTGGCGTTCCTGATGTCGCCACAGGCGTCGTACGTCACCCGGCAGGTGATCTCGGTCAATGGAGGGCTGGTCGGATGAGTCGCAGCGATCGACGCGTTGTAGTTACCGGCGCTGGCACGATCAGCCCGCTCGGCCACGACTGGGCCAGCGTGCACCTGCGCCTGCGCGAATGCCGCAACGCCGTGCGCCACATGCAGGACTGGGACAAGTACGAAGGCCTCAACACGCGACTGGCCGCGCCCGCCGAACCGTTCGAGTTGCCTGCCCACTACAACCGCAAGACCACGCGCAGCATGGGCCGGGTGGCCGTGATGGCCGTGCGCGCCACCGAGATGGCGCTGGAGCAGGCGGGTCTGCTCGGCCACCCCGTCCTGAAAAGCGGGAAGGTGGGCGTCTCGTACGGCTCCTCCGCGGGAAGCCACGAAGCCATCGGCGACTTCGGCCGCATGCTCAATGCGTACACCACCGAAGGCATCAACGCGACGACCTACCTGAAGATGATGAGCCACACCGCGCCGGTGAACATCGGGGTGTTCTTCGGATTGACCGGCCGCGTCTACACCACGTCCAGCGCCTGCACGTCCGGCAGCCAGGGCGTGGGCTGTGCATACGAAGCCGTGCGCAGCGGCAAACAGGTCGCGATGATCGGCGGTGGCGCGGAGCAACTGGATGCCACGGCGGCAGCGGTGTTCGATACGTTGTTCGCCACCAGCGTGCGCAACCATGAGCCCGAGCGGACGCCACGTCCGTTCGATGCCAACCGCGATGGCCTGGTGCTGGGCGAGGGCGCCTGCACGCTGGTGCTGGAGGACCTGGAGCACGCGCAGGCGCGCGGCGCGACCATCCTGGCCGAAGTCGTCGGCTATGGCACCAACAGCGATGGCCAGCATGTCACCCAGCCCAGCGCGGACACGATGGCGCAGGCCATGCGCCTGGCGCTGGAAGATGCAGGGCTGGAGCCGGACGCGATCGGTTACGTCAACGCGCACGGTACGGCCACCGACCATGGCGACATCGCCGAGAGCACGGCCACGGCGGCAGTGTTCGGCAGCCGCATGCCGATCAGTTCGCTGAAGAGCTACGTCGGCCACACGCTCGGGGCATGCGGCGCCTACGAGGCCTGGATCACGCTGGAGATGATGCGCGAGGGCTGGTTCGCCCCCACGCTCAACCTGGAGGAGCGCGATCCCCGCTGCGCGGACCTGGACTACATCATCGGCGAAGGCCGCGAACTGCAGACCGACTACGTGATGAACAACAACTTCGCTTTCGGCGGCATCAACACGTCGCTGATCTTCAAGCGTTGGAAAGACTGACGTCAGACATCCACAGGGGGATAGATGAAGAAGCGTTCCGTTTCGTTGCTGTTGGCGCTCGTGCTGTCAGCAGTCAGCCTGCCGGCGATGGCCGGCAAGCAGGATCCGATGGTCGTGCCGGCGTACGAGCGGGTGGAGTCCACCAACGGCATTCCGCCGAGTGCGGCACGCATCAAGGCGGCCATCATCCACGCGGGCAAGACACGTGGCTGGGCCGTCGTGGACAGCGAACCCGGCCGGGTGACGTTGCGCTACGCGCCACGCACGCATGAGGTCGTGGTGGCGGTGCGCTACGACGCCAACGGCTTCAAGATCGAGTACGTCTCCAGCAGGGAGATGAACTACGAGATCAAGCGCGGTGCGCCGCGGATCCATGGAAACTACAACCGCTGGATCGGCAACCTTGCGCTCGACATCCAGAACTCCCCGGTATTCCACCAGCAGGACGCGGTGGACGCTGCCGCGGACGCCGCGCCGGTGGCCACGCCGTGATCCGCAGTCCATGGCGCCTGCTCTTCGCACTGTGCCTGGCCATGCCCGCACTATCCGCGGTGGCCGACGACGTGATCCGCACCAGCCCCAGGATCGCACTGCGCGATGGCTATGCCGGGTATCCGGAGTTCATGAAGCAATGCGACTGGACGGCCGAGCTTCCCGCGCATCTGGTCGATTACTCGCGTGGCCTGGTGGAACTGACAGACCAGGATATCGAGGCGCTATCGGGCCGCACCCTGCGCATCCGCATCATGAACATGCGCAGTGCCGACGGTGGCGGGTTCTCCGGTCCCAAGTGGGCGATGATCCGAGCGGAACTGTTCCAGGACGGCAAGCTGATAGGGCAGTACCAGCCCTACCGGCAGACGATGACGCTGTTCCGGGGTGGCTGCTCGTCGTTGAGCAAGATCAGCGATGCACTGGCGGCCGATACGGCGGCATGGCTGCGCCGCGGCGATTTCCGGATCCTGTTCGCAGACGAGCAGGCCGGGATCGAGATCGGGCCCGAGGAAGACGTGCCACCGATCCAGTGACGAGATGCGCCACGACTGGCGGTGCTGCGTTCGGCAGGCCTGCACGGCCTCCCCACGCCCGCCTCGGCATGCTTGACCATCACGGTGGCCCCGCCACCCTTTCCCCCGAAGGAGCCTGACCATGAAACGACTTCTGACTGCATCCCTGCTGACCCTGCTGGCCGTGCCGCAGGCATTCGCTGCCGATACCCGCCTCGAGCTTCCGTTGCGCGAACTGATCGACTCGCCACAGGCGAAGGCGGCGGGCATCGACGGCAGCGTGCGCTTCTTCCTGGCCGGCGAGAAGACACCGGCGGTGGTGACGCGGATGGGCGAGGACGTCACCAACAAGAAGACCAACGGCGTGGGCAAATCGGACGTGGAGTCCTGCAACTGGGTGGCGCTGTCCGCACTCAAGGCGCTGCAGGAGGGCGCCAAGGATCGCGGGGCGAATGCCGTGATCAACATCACCAGCTATTTCAAGAAGAACGAGTTCCGCAGCGCTACCAATTACGAGTGCTACGCGGGCAACATCATGAGCGGCGTTGCCCTGAAGGGCACCTACGTCACCGTCAAGTAAACGCGCGGTACCGGTGACGGCACGGCCACCGGCGGGTGGCCGTGTGCGTTTCAGTCGACGGGTAGCCGGACACGGCGCAGCCGCAGTGCATTGCCGACCACCGACGCCGAGCTCAGGCTCATCGCCAGTGCCGCCAGCATCGGCGAGAGCAGCGGGCCACCGAACAGGCCCAGCAGGCCGGCGGCGACCGGTACGCCCAATGCGTTGTAGGCGAAGGCGAAGGCCAGGTTCTGCCGCATGTTGCGCACCGTCGCTTCCGACAGCGCCTTGGCGCGTGCGATGCCGCGCAGGTCGCCCTTCACCAGCGTCACCTGCGCGCTGGACATCGCCACGTCCGTGCCCGTGCCCATCGCGATGCCGACATCCGCTGCCGCGAGGGCAGGCGCATCGTTGATGCCATCCCCGGCCATCGCCACGTGGCGGCCCTCCTGCTTCAGACGCGCCACCAGTGCGGCCTTGTCGGCAGGACGCACGTCACCGTGGACTTCGTCGATACCGAGGCGCGCGGCGACCGCCCGCGCGGTGCGCTCGCCATCGCCGGTGGCCATGACGATGCGGAGCCCGCCGTCACGCAAGGCGCGCAGGGCGTCCGGCGTACTGGCCTTGATGGGATCGGCCACCGCGATGCTGCCGGCGGGCGCGCCATCGACCGCGAGGAACATCACGCTGCCGCCTTCCTCGCGGAGGCGATCGGCATGTTCCCGCAGGGCATCGAGGGATACGCCTTCTTCCTGCATCAGCACGGCATTGCCGAAAGCGACGCGATGGCCGTCGACCATGCCGCGGACACCGATGCCGCTGCTGGATTCGAAATCCTGCGCGGACGCGAGCGCCAGCCCACGCTGGCGCGCTTCCTGCACCACGGCCTGCGCCAACGGATGCTCGCTGCCGGCATCCAGGCTGGCAGCCAGCCGCAGCGCCGCGTTCTCGTCGAACGGGGCCAGCGCATGCACTGCCTGGAAGGCGGGACGGCCTTCCGTCAGGGTGCCGGTCTTGTCCACGATCAGGGTGTCGACCTTGCGCAGGGTTTCGATGGCCTCCGCGTCGCGGAACAGCACGCCGGCCTGTGCCGCACGCCCGCTGGCCACCATCACCGACATCGGCGTGGCCAGCCCCAACGCACAGGGGCAGGCGATGATCAGCACCGATACGGCGTTGAGGACACCGTACGTCCATGACGGATCCGGGCCGAACAGACCCCAGCCCATCAACGTCGCCAGTGCGGCAGCGAGCACGGCGAGCACGAACCAGAACGACACCCGGTCTGCCAGCCGCTGCATGGGTGCGCGGGTGCGCTGCGCCTGCGCGACCAGCTGCACGATCTGGGCAAGCACGCTGTCGCTGCCGACCTTTTCGGCACGTATCACCAGGCTGCCCGCACCGTTGAGGGTGGCGCCGATCACGCGGTCGCCCGGCACACGCTCCACCGGCATCGGTTCGCCGGTCAGCATGGATTCGTCGATGTGCGTGCGGCCTTCCAGCACCACGCCATCCACTGGGACCTTCTCGCCCGGCCGCACGCGCAGCCGGTCGCCGACGTGCACGTGCGAGAGGTCGATGTCTTCCTCATCGCCATCGTCGCGCAGGCGGCGTGCGGTCTTCGGCGCGAGGCCCAGCAAGGCGCGTATCGCGGCGGAGGTCTGCGAGCGCGCCTTCAGTTCCAGCAACTGGCCAAGCAGGGTGAGCGACACGATCACCGCCGCCGCTTCGAAGTAGACACCGACGTGGCCATGGTCGCGGAACGAGGGCGGGAACAGCTGCGGTGCCAGCACGGCGACCACGCTGTAACCATAGGCTGCGGCCACGCCGGTACCGATCAGCGTCCACATGTTGGGGCTGCGATGCCGGATCGATTGCGCCCAGCGCTGGAAGAACGGCCAGGCGGCCCACAGCACGACCGGCGTGCTGAGCGCGAATTCCAGCCAAGTGCGCACGGTGGGCGGGATGACGTCCAGGTACATGCCGCCCATGGCTAGCAGCAGCGTGGCCGTGCTGAAGGGCAGCGTCCACCAGAAGCGCCGCCGGAAATCGGTCAACTCCGGATTCTCTTCCTCGTCCAGCGAGGGCAGCATGGGTTCCAGCGCCATGCCACAGAGCGGACACGTGCCCGGGCCGTCCTGCACGATCTCCGGATGCATGGGGCAGGTGTACTGCGTGCCCGCAGGTGCCGGCGCGGCATCAGTGGCCGGATGCAGATAGCGTTCGGGATCGGCGACGAACTTCGTGCGGCAACCTGCGGAACAGAAATGGTAGGCCTGGCCTGCATGCTCCGCATGGTGCGAGGTGGTGAGCGGATCGACCTTCATGCCGCAGACCGGATCGGTGGCGTGAGTGCCATCGTTGGCGCGCGCCGTGGTATGGCCGCTGCAGCACACGGGTTTCGCCGCGTGTTCCGCCGGAGGGTGGCCATGCGTGTGCGGTGCGGGACTCATGCCTCGCCTCCCAGCGCCGTGAGGATCGGGCACTGGTCCAGCGCGCCATGCCCCGGACATGCATCGACCAACTGGCGCAACCCGTCACGCACGCGCGTCAGCTCGGCCAGACGTTGTTCCACGTCGACCAGCTTGTCGGTGGCGGCGGAACGGATGGCCGCCATGTCGCCGTCGTGGGCGCTGCTGAGGGCCAGCAGTTCGCGGATCTCCTCGAGCGTGAAGCCGAGCGCCTTCGCGCGGCGGATGAAATTCAGCCGCAGCACATCGTCCGCTTCGTAATGCCGGTAGCCGCTGGCACTGCGCGTGGGAGGGGGCAGCAAGCACTGCTTTTCGTAGTAGCGCACGGTATCGATGGGGACGCCGGTGCGGCGGGACAATTGTCCGATGTTCATGCGGGAACTCCTCGAAGTACCTGCAGTCTGCACCCTGGAGTACGCTCCAGAGTCAAGGGGTGGGACGGCGTCCGTGCCGTCCCCCTCGGTTCATGGCGAATGCGTGGCGTAGGGCGTGGTGCTGCCGTCGCGGTGCAGTGCCAGCACGGTGTAGGCCGGTGCGTCGACGCCTTCCACCTCCATCCCCGGCGAGCCCATCGGCATGCCGGGCAGCACGAGGCCACGGATGGCCGGCTTCTCGCGCAGCAGGCGCCGGATGTCCGATGCCGGCACATGGCCCTCGACCACATAGCCCTCGATGTCGGCGGTGTGGCAGGACGCATGCTCTGGCACGATGCCCAGTCGTTCCTTCACCGGACTCATGGCGTCCTCCACACGGTCGTCCACGTCGAAGCGTTCCTTGCGCAGGTGTTCGACCCACAGATGGCAGCAGCCGCAGTAGGCATCGCGATGGACGATGATCTTCGGCATCGCGGCCACCGCGGTCTTCTGCTGCGTTGCTGGTGCAGCCGTCGCCGCGAGGGCGCTGTCCACCGGCGCCGGCACCGCCTGCGTGCAGGCGGCGAGGGTGGTGGCGAGCAGCAGGATGGAGGCGAGGCGGGGCAGGGGCGTGCGGTAATTCATGAAGTCCTCCATCAGAACCAGACCCGGACGCCCGCGACGACGCGGGTATCGCGCGTGGCTTCGCCCTCGGCGCGGCGCAGATCGGCGGTGTCGCCCACGGCGCGTTCGTGCACCACGCCGATGTAGGGCGCGAAACGGCGCGTCACTTCGTAGCGCAGGCGCAGACCCGCTTCGATGCCGGAGATGCCGCGTCCGACGCCGTAATCGGGATCATCCTTCGCTGCGATGTCCACTTCCACCAGCGGCTGCAGGATCAGGCGGTTGGTGATGCGCAGCGTGTATTCGGCCTCGACGTTGGCGGCGAGCTGGCCGCCCTCGCCGACATAGGCCGTGGCCGACACCTCGAAGCGGTACGGTGCCATGCCCTGCACGCCGAACGCTGCCCAGCTGCGTGCATCGCCGGGCTTGAAGTCGTGCTTCACGCCGGCCACCACGTCCCACCACGGCGAGACGCTGCGGCCGTACAGCACTTCCAGATCGGCACTCTCGGTGTGGCCTCCCATGCGCTCGCCCTCGCTGCGCAGCCACAGGCGGTCGGTATCGGTGCCGAACCACGCGCTGCCTTCCCAGGCCTGGCCGGTGCCTTCGTCCGCATCCCAGGCTTCCAGCCGGTTGAAGGTCACCTTGTGGTTGAACGCCGGCGCATGCTGCATGGCGTGGTGGTCGATGGCCGGAAACGCTGCGGCCATGTCGTCCGCAGTGATCGCGGGAATCGGTTCGCGCGGCGCAGCGGTGATCGCCGCTGACGCTGTCTGGGACATGGCGCCGTGATCGTGATGCGCGTGGTCGTCCTGCTTTGGTGTCTCCTGCGTCGCAGGCTGTGAATGGTCGTGATGCTGCGCCATGGCAGGAGCGGCCACGCCCAGCATGACGGCAACGAACGAGGCCAGACGGAGCGGGGCAGGGATGAGGAAGGTCTTCATGCCTCGATCCTCACTTCGCGCATCATCCCGGCTTCCATGTGGTACAGCAGGTGGCAGTGGAAGGCCCACCGTCCCAGCGCATCGGCGCGGACGCGATAGCTGCGCCGCGTGCCGGGCGGCATGTCGATGGTGTGCTTGCGCAGCTGGAATGCGCCGTCCGCATCCTCCAGGTCGCTCCAGACGCCGTGCAGGTGGATGGGGTGCTGCATCATCGTGTCGTTGACCAGCACGATGCGCATGCGCTCGCCGTACTTGAGTCGCAACGGGTCGGCGCTGGCGAACGGGATGCCGTCGAACGACCAGGCGAACTTCTCCATGTGGCCGGTGAGATGCAGTTCCACAGTGCGGCCCGGGTCACGGCCATCCGGATCGTCGAACAGGCTGCGCATCGCGCCGTAGGTCAGCACCTGGCGTCCGTTGTCGCGCAGGCCGATGCCGGGATCGTCGAGTTTGGGTTCGCTGGAGGACGACTGCATGTCGACCAGCGGATTGCCAGTTTCGCTGGCGGGATGGTTCGGCGCGTTCAATGTCGCGCCGTGAGCGCCGTGATCCATCGCACCCATGTTCGCACCGCAGCCGCCTTCGCCCATCATCGCGCCGCATCCGCCTTCCATGCCTTTCTGCGTGCCATGGCCGCCCATGTCGTGGCCCATGTCGGCCATCGTCAGCAGCGGACGTGGATCGCGCGACGGAATCGGCGCCTCCAGCCCGTCGCGGACGGCCAGCGTGCCGCGTGCATGGCCGGTGCGGCCCATGTCCTGCGCGAAGATGGTGAAGGCGTCCTGGCCCTTCGGTTCGACGATCACATCGAACGTTTCCGCCACCGCGATGCGAAACTCGTCCACGCTCACCGGATGGATGTACTGGCCGTCGGCAGCGACGACGGTCATCTTCAGGCCCGGGATGCGGACATCGAAGTAGGTCATCGCGCTGCCGTTGATGAAGCGCAGCAGTACCTTCTCGCCAGGCTTGAACAGGCCGGTCCAGTTGCCGGCAGGCGCCGCACCATTCACCAGATAGGTATAGGTGTGCGCGTTGATGTCGGAGATGTCGGTGGGCGTCATCCGCATGCGCCCCCACATACCGCGATCCTCGACCGTCTCCGCCAGTCCGTCGCGCTTAGCGTCGCGCACAAAATCCACCAGCGTGCGCTGGTAGTAGTTGTCGTGCTCCGGCATCTTCTTCATGCGCCGGTACAGGGCAGCCGGATCCAGGTCCGTCCAGTCCGAGAGCAGCACGACGTGTTCGCGGTCGTGGTGGTAGGGCGGCGGATCGCGCGGGTCGATGATCAACGCGCCGTACAGGCCGGCCTGTTCCTGGAACAGCGAATGGCTGTGGTACCAGTAGGTGCCGGACTGCTTCAGCTGGAAGCGGTACTGGAACGTTTCGCCCGGCGCGATGCCGTTGAAGCTCAAGCCCGGCACGCCGTCCATGTTCGACGGCAGCAGGATGCCGTGCCAGTGGATCGAGGACATGTCGCGCAGGCGGTTGCTGACGCGCACGGTGACCGTGTCGCCTTCGCGCCAGCGCAGCGTGGGGGCGGGCAGGCTGTTGTTGACGGTGATCGCGGGCCGCATGCGGCCGGTGATGTCGATCGGCATCGCGCCGATGCTCAGCGCGAAGTCGGTGCCGGTGGCGAGCGCCGCACCGCCGCGACGCGCGGGCGTGCCGGCCGAGGCGGGCATGCGCGCCAGGCCGAGGCCCAGCGCGACGCTGCCGGTCGCCAGGCCGGTGACGAACTGGCGGCGTGTGGGTCGGAACGCACCCAGGCGTCCCGGTGTGGATTCATCGTGATTCATTGCAGACATCCTGTGCATCGTCGGCGCGACCGACCGCTGTGGCGGTGGCGTCCGTCGTGGTCGTGGATCCGGCGCGCGACACGCGCCACCGGCCCTGCGGAAAGCCGCGGGAATGCGGCGTCAGGCCGCCAGGATGGGAGGTCGGTGACGGTGCGACAGGCGTACGGATGCGTGGGCATCGGCACGGTAGGCGGGAGCTTCTGCCTGCGGATACGGGAGTGCCCCGAGCGGGGTCAGCCAGGTCAGTGCAGGCGCGTGCTGGGCACAGAAGCCGTCGCAGCTCCCTGCCTTGCAGCAATCGGGCAGGCCGGCGTCGGCGTCGTGGTGACCGGAAGAAGCGTCGCCGTCCACCGGCATCGCCATGTCCATGCCCTCGTGGCACGGTGGCGTGTCCTCGGCAGCCTGGACGGCGGCCGCCACGTCGCCCATCGCCATGCGCGTGGCGGCATGCGCGTACGCCGTGCCGTTGAGCAGCAACGCCAGGCAGAGCAGGGCACGGAGCAGGGGGGCGAACCGGGACATGCCCGCATGATACGCCATGACCCGTGCACGTACCTTTCCGTAGGGTGAGCTGCGCGCGTCCGCGGTCGGCCCGCGCCACGATCGGGCAACGACACGTTATCCTTGTCGCGCAATTCAGGCATTGGGCAGCGTGGCATCCGCATGACAGGCACGGTAACGATGGACAAGGTGCCGACAGGCGTTCCCGCAGCACACCCGCAGGACGTTTCGCGTGTACGCATCATCGTCGCCGACGTGGGCGGCACGTATGCCCGCCTCGGCTGGATCGACGCCGACGGCAGCAACGACATCCACGATTACCGTCGCTACGCCTGCGCTGAGCATCCGGATCTCGCCTCCATCCTGCACGACTATGCGGCCGGCACGCCGTGCCATGGCGCGGTCGTGGCCATCGCCGGTGTGCTGGAGGGCGACCGTCTGATCAATTCGAACCTGCCGTGGGCGGTGTCGGTGGAACAGACGCGCGTGGGTGCCGGCCTGGCCTGGGTACAACTGATCAACGATTTCGAAGCCGTGGCCAATGCGGTGCCGACGCTCGCGCCGGACACGCTGTCGCCGCTGACACCGCTGATGGCATCTGGAACGTCGTCGCCGGCGCTGGTGATCGGCCCGGGCACCGGGCTGGGGGCTGCGGTGTGGATCGAAGGCCAGCCGCCACGGGTGTTGCCGACGGAAGTCGGCCAGGCGTCGCTGGCGGCCGGCAACGCGCTGGAGCTGGATATCGTCCGCCGGTTGCTGAAGGACCGGCCGTACCTGCACAACGAGCACGTGCTGTCTGGGCCTGGCCTGATGAATCTGTACCGGTGCCTGTGCGAACTCCGCGACGCGACGCCGGTGCATTCGGATGCCGGCGCGCTGGTCGCGGCTGCGGAATCGGATGCGTTGGCAAGGGAAACGCTGGAGACGTTCTGTGGGTGGCTGGGCAGCGTGGTCGGCGATCTGGCGATCATCTTCGGTGCCCGGGTCGTGTATCTGGCGGGCGGCGTGACCGCGCACATTCCGCAGTTCCTGCACGACGGGCGCTTCCTGCAGCGGTACCTCAACAAGGGCGTGATGACCGAGCAGCTGGAACGGGTGCCGGTATGGCGGGTGGAGCATGGGCAGCTGGGGCTGCTGGGGGCTGTGGCTTGGTATAGGCAGAACCGCTTGGAGATCTAGCCGGCCCTGCGCATTGTATTTTACATAATAGGCATTATGCGAAATAGCCTATGAGGCGAGCTGGACTGTTGGATGCGCCTTGTCAACTGATTGCCGCAGCGAATCTGCCCCCGCTACGCCCAACAATCGCCTCATTTGGGTTCAACAACTGCCCCAGATTTGTTGAGGCTCCTACAAGTTGCCCCGTGATCTGAGAACCGCCAAGCAAGTTGCCCCGTGCTTGTTGTAGGTAGATCCACCGGTGGTCGGTTCGGACCCCAAATTCGTGCCGGCAACTTGCCTCCAAGTAAGGCTGCTCCCGACAAGATGCCCTCAGGCCAGAGAAAGGCTCCCTAAACACGCCACAATTTCCACGCTCCTGAGCCAATGGGTACGCTCAAGAAGGTTTCGACAGCCCTCTGACCCATCGCAGCAGCTCCTCATGCGGGATCGTCCGCCCAGCGTCGACGTCGGCCAAGGCCTCGCGGGTCCGGCGATCCTTTTCTTCCTCCGTTAGCTCCGGAGGAATTGCTGGCAGCTCATCATCGGCTTGCATGTGGACCAGGGTGCTCGGACTCAGATGGACTTGGTTCTCGTGAATATGGGCAAGACCTGCGGATTATCCAAGGCCTCCGGCAAAGGCTGCGACGCGTCGTGGACCATCAGATCAATGACAACATCCACCTCTGAGCATAAGGGCTGGATGGCCGTGGTCACTAGACGGGCAGCCCTCTCGGAAAAGGCCATGTCAGCCACCAGCCAGATCAATAACCCTGGGTGCTGGTTGGAAGCCGGGGCTGGGCGAGTTTCAAGGAGGTAGGCCGCCGAGACAAAGCTGGTGTGCTCAAGGCTTTGGGCGATCGTCGGAGCCAGCCAGCCGGGTGCACTTTGAGCCGGTCTTACTTCGAATTCGAAGGGCGCCGGCTTCTCTATCCTGGCCAGGAAGCCCGTATCCAACCATGTCGCGATCTCTTCTGGATACAGGACAATGCCCCCGTCGTTGGGGTTGAGCATTAACGTTGCGCCACGCGAACCCTCCAAGAGGTCGCGCCCCGCTACCCCCAGGATTTTGACGGCCGCTGAGCTGGCGATCTCCGCCTTGCCGAGCGAAGTAAAGAAAGGAATCGCGTCAAAGCCGTCGGGGTGCCGGAACTGGACCAATCTCGGGGCTCGAGCATCGTCCGAGACAGGCGCGTGCACGTACACCATGGCATCCATCAGCCGCTTGAAGAAGGCCAGTTCCTCGGCCGAGTCACCACGGGCTCGCTCGAGCGCAGCCTCCAGGTCTGCCTCCGCCGCTGACGCGATTCTCCCCCGCGGCCTGGCCGATCGCTTCATGATCAGATGCGGTGCGGGCCAAGCGGGAAGCTGCGAAACCAGTCTGCCTCGAACTCGCTCCTCAAATACGGGCGTACGGAGGCCGACTGGGTCAGCTCCCGCAGCCGTTCCTCGTGCTGGGCAATGGCCTCGATGTCGCTGACCGTCGGATAGTGTCGAAGCAATCGGTATGCCTCTTCTCGCACCGATTTGGGCACGTCCTTGCTGGCGGCGAGTTCTCTCAGGAACGCGCCGGCCTGCAGCACGTTGCGTGTGCGTTCGGCGGGCATAGTCATGCGGAGGCCTGATCGTACTAAGGAATACTTAGCTTACAGACTTCCGTGCATTCTGTGGATCAAGCGCTCAGGTCATTTGCTTTGGGTGGAAATATGCAGTAAAATCAGGTACATACTTCGCATAACATTCCTTATGTACGGAGTCGGTGTCAGGGGGCTGCCCGCGTTGACGGTATTGTTTGCTCCACCTGTACGGTCATAGGAGTTCGGTATGCGATCCGCCGGTCTTTGGGTACTAGTGTGGTGAGTCGAGCCTGAGGGCTGTAAAGCACGTTCGTGCTTCCTACCTGCCCCACGTACAGTGCGGGCGCTGGAACGTCTGCACCAATTGCGCTTAGTGCAAGATCAACGTGCAGCCCTTTTTCCACACTCGTGAGTGTGGTGACTTCGCTCTTACCGTAGTACGTCACGGCGCACGGTATGTAGGCTAATAGCAGTGCGAAGACAAGAACCAAGCTTGGTTCCGGGAGCCAGCGTTTGAGCCATGTACTTTGCGCTAGCACTAAGACGGTAAAGAAGTTCAGGCCCAAGCCCAGAAGAATCCAGTGCAGCGGGTTGCCAATGACTAGTAGCCAGACCCAGAGTCCAATGGCTACGATCAAGCTCGCTGCGAATAGAAACGGTAGGTACTTAAGCGATTTCTCGCCCAGGTTGGGTGTCTTCTGGCCAAGCCATAGGCCGATGATGACTCCGAATACAGAGAAGACACCGAGCAATGTGAGGCTTCCGATCGCCGTACCCAACAGCTCAGCCGCACTGGCATGTTGATAGGGATTGATTCCGACCTTGCTCCAGAAGGCGAACAAGTAGAACGCCGCGATGGCAAAACCGTACGGCGCAGACAACATGGCGATGAATTTCGCCAATGAGCTTGCTGAAATCGGGATCCGTTCGTCAGTCACACTCTTCCCTCCTTCCCCGTCCCCGTCCCCGTCCCCGTCCCCGTCTGGCGTCCGGGCCCTCTGCATCTAGATAGGGTCAGGAAGCACGCTTGAGAAGCAAGCACTAGCGGCCATGATCTCTTTTTGGATGCCAGGTACACCTGTCAGTATCCCCAAGTGGTTGTAGGCCAGGTAGCAGAAGCCGTTTGAAATCCTAAACGTCTGCTCGATCAATTTTGGCGGAGACCCGAATCGTGTTCGATGTATGGCGTGAATCCCGGCGTGTACAAAAGAATTGAGTGGTTGCCAGGCGCAGTCTCTGAACTCTCTTAGTGCCGCAGTCACGCCAAAAAGGTTAGGTCGTTTTTCCAGCTCGCTCAGCATCTCACTGGCCTGAGGGATATTCTTCGCTCCCTGTTGTGTCTCCATCGACAGATCGGTCTGGTTAAGACGTGCCACTTGATTGTCGGTGGCGCAGTGGAAAGCCCACACACTTCTTGTCAGCGCCTCGAACTGGGAACGCAGGCAGGTACTTGCCCCAAGTAACTGACCACTGACGCATAGCAGTCTGACGGAGAAGGCGAAGTCAAGGGAGGCATCGGCCAGTACGACGCTCAATCCGAGTCTTTCGGAGTCATCATAAAAAGGGTGATTAATTACTTGCTCAAGTATGTCGAACAACTCGTGCGCCCTGTCGACATCGATCGTGACCTCTTCGATTGTGTTCATTCCTCTTCCCAGTCCGGCTCGTCAGCGTATTGCGCATCTTCGGCCGCACGCTCAGCCTCAGCTTGCGCGGTTTCATCGGCCAACTGCTGACGATCCTCCACGAACGCTTCGCATCCCTCTACAAATGATTGTGAGTTTCCGCCACAGTCGGAGCCATCACTTAGATCGTTCTCTTGGGCCCAGGCAAATCCTGCCTCGTGACCTGAGCAGTCCTGCGTGCAAACATAGTTTCCGCTGTCTTCTACGTCATAGGCATCTACCCGCGTCGCATCGGCAGAGGTTCCATCACTGTTGGCGCCGTAGTCGTCATAGACAGATTGCCGAGCAGCGTCTCCAGCGTCTTCCGAATGCAACTCAATATCGTCGCTCGCCTCTGAGTAGCGCCCTCCTCCACCCGATCCGCCGCATGCAACCAGAGTGGTCGCCAGCATTGCTACGACAAGTAACTCGACGTACGAAGCTCGAATCATGGCGAAAGGGCGACTCCCAAGGCGTTCAAAGTGGGCGTGGTCATGGTGCCCGTCGCTGGCAGGCCGTGGGCTGCTTGAAAAGAGGCCAAGGCGGCCTTCGTTTGCATCCCCATCACCCCATCTATCGCGCCCGGATCATAGCCGCGCGCGTAGAGGGCGGCTTGCACGCGCATGATCATGAGCTGCAGTTGGTCGGAGCTCGGGCGAGGAGTGAGATTCTGCTTGGATCGCTGTACCGGTTCGAGCGTCAGAGGTTGTGAGTTCGAACCGGAGCTTGATCCCGAAGACGTGGTGCTGCTGTCGTTGTACGAAGATCGCGGTGCCGGTTGATACGTAGCCGGTGGCGGTGGAGGCGGCGGAGTGTAGGTTGGCGCTCGGTATGACCCGCCACTGCCCGAATAGTGCGAACTGTGCGACCGATGAGAGCTATGCGATCGGTGTGAGCTATGTGAGCGGTGGCGAGCGTACATATTGAACTGCTCGTGATTCAGTGGCGCGGTCAGCGTCGTCGTGAGCTTGCTCTCGTTGAGGGCCAACTCCGTAAGGCCACTGGCCTGCCAGCCCTGGTCAGCCAAGCCGCCTAGAGGGCTTGCGCCATTGATAATGGCGGTTGCGACTGCAAGGGTCTTGCTCATCAGGCTGGCTCCCGTTGATTTATCGGTGCGATGCCGCGGCTCAACCAGTCCGGCGTCACCCAGGAAAAGAACCCCCCGCATCGATCACGAACCTGACAAGGTGCGCATTCGGGGCGGTAGTCCTGTTTCCAATGCGAAATGCTTTGTCGCGAGAACGGCCATAGGCGTGGCGGCAGCGTACAAAGCGGCAAGTTGTAGAGCGAGACGGCAATGTTGCGCGAGCTCAGAAAGTCTACGGTCCCTTCCAACTCAACGGTCATGTCCATGGGATCCACCCAGAGCGCTTCCCGGTGGGCCTTGGCGAAGCCGATGGGCTCCACGCCCATGAGGGCAACATGTTCCACAAATGGCAGATTGCGATAGATGTAGCGCGCGATCGCCTCAAGGCGGTGCACCACGTCCTTGACGAGCACAACACGTATCTCGATCCGTTGCTTGGCCTGCTCAAGGGCGTATAACCCGCGAAGTGTTTGAGCGAAGGCCCCCTGGCGCTGAACGATGTAGTCATGCACTGTCGAAGTATCCCCGTAGAGCGGAATGCCCCAGGTCAGCGATTCGTGCAAGCCGGTGAACCGTGCGGCATACGTGCCCTCCCCCGCCAATCGCCCGTTCGAGAGGACATGGACGTGCGTCACGGGAAGCGCGGCGTTGCAATGCGCAATCACATCAACTAGGCCTTCTCCCAGGAGCATCGGCTCGCCTCCACTGATGGCGATCGAGGGCTCGTCTTTGTCGATTAGTTCAATCAAGGCATGGAGTTGTTCGACCCTCCAAAGATCATCCACTGCGCGCGGTGGCTGAGAGCACATCAAGCAATAGCTGTTGCACTGTTCGGTCGCAAACAGCACGTTCCCGTTGTCGCCGCGGCGATAGCGCAGTGCGACACGCCCGGACGAGGGCTGGAGTTCTAGAACATCGCCTGGCGATGCCCAGTTTTCTTCCGCTTCATATCGCACCCAGGGTCGACCTATGGGCGCCTGATTGGCGTGGTCCACCAGAAAGCCCGCCCAGGGCAGGCTGAATAGCGTATCCGTCTCACGCAGGCTCAACGTACGCATATCCAGCAACATGTGCTCCAGCGGATAAGCTCCGCCCGCAAACTCCTTCAGGCCAGCCACTTTGAAGTGACCGTAGTCCATGCCATGGAACTCCGCCTTGGCTTGCTGTGGGCGCATCAGTGCACAGGCTCAAGAGCAGGGGCGATCTGTCTGGCCCCGATCGCCCACCCTTCCAAGATGCGCCGCTCGGTAGAACTCGCCTGCTCCATGCGTTCCAGCAACAGGTCGAACAAGCCCATTTGCTTGGTACAGAAGTCCGAGCTGGGTCGATGTCCGATGACATCACCTTGGCGCGCGAAATGGTCTACAGGATCGGCGCCGCACAGGGGGACGTACGCACAATCGGAGCAGCCTGGCAGCGCCTCTGCCACGCCACCGGCCTGAAGTTCTTGCATGGCCGGCGAGGTCAACCACTCATGCACGGACTGATCCAGGTTGCCAAGGCAAAACCTGTCTTCCCCTTGGGCAGCGAGCATGCGGGCCTCATCCGAGGGGTAGACCCGTCCATCGTAGTCATAGACCACCGCGCCAACGCCCGCGCCCATCGGTGAGCGAAGATCTACGTAGCCATGGCTGAAGGGAGTCAGTAGCTGGGTCAGCAGCAGGCTGGCGTGCGTCTCTTCAAGCGCATAGCCGTCCGCGTTCAGTTGGATAATCGCGTCCAGTGCTTTGCGGTAGAAAGCCAGGAAGTCACGCATGGTGTATCCAATGCGATGGGCGGTCTTTCTCGCAAAACCATAGGGACTCAGGGGGCGCAGCGAAATGCTGTGAAATCCCTGGAGGCGATACTCCTCAATGATGGCCTCTGGGGCGGACAGACTTTTTGCCGTCAATGTGGTCAGCGCGGACACGCTGTCGTGGCCGAGGACTTGGCGAGCGCGTCCAATGCCGGCAACCGTGCGCTCATAGCTGTCGCGCGAAGGTATCGGACGATTAGCGTTATGCAGCCAGGCGGGGCCGTCGAGTGAAGTCGAGAGCTCGAAACGATGCTGCCCGAAGAACTCCAACTGCGCGTCAGTGACGCCATGAAGCGTAGAAGCAATGACGAAGCGAAGTGCCCTTCCCTCCGTTCGATTGCGTGCTTGGATGAATTCAGTCAGCGCTTTGACTTGCTCAAAGTGCAGTAAGGGCTCGCCGCCTTGAAACTCGATCGTCAGTGTCGGTGAGGGCCACTGGAACAGACGCTCCACGAGTTTGGCGTTTAGCGCCTCACGCATATCGAATTGGCGCTGCAGCGTGTCTTGGCGTGAGACCTGACAGTAGCTACAAGAATGATGGCATCGCAACGAAACCACCACGATATGCAATGCGGGGCCGCCATCCAGGTACCCCTTGCGCGTGCGCAACTGCGAGAGCAAGGGCGCCAAGGTAAGGGAATCCAGCGGCCCGGCCACGATGTGGCGCGCCTGCAGGTCCTGCATCAAGGCAGAATCGATGGGTAGTTCGCCTTTCAACAACGAGGCTAGTTCCTCATGGCGACAGATCAACCAGTCGCCGGCCGCGGAGCTAACAAAGACGCGTGCCGAATCCCAAGGGAGCCGACGAAAGCGCAGCGGCAGTAACTGGTAGGACGCAGGTCCGCCAACGAATGCAGAGGCTGGCTGAAACTTCACAGTCAGCCATTACCCTTGGGCAAGGCGCTCTCCAGCGCCGCGCGCATGAGCTGGCGTTGCAGGTCGCCAGTTTGGAGAGCTACTTGGGCGCGCAATCGGTCATCGCAGGCGTCGGTCTGGAACCGCGCTGCCAAGTCGGCCGTGTCAACATCAGGCGTTCGCGGCTTTAACGTAACAACGTGGCTCGGTACGGCGCTCCTTACAGACACGTAGAAGTCGCCGGAGTAACGATACGCCGTGCGCGCGATAACGTCCGCGTCGAAGAACTGCGCGTCGAGTTCTAGCTCGATGCTATCCATGGCCCCATCCCCGTGTGCCGTAGACGCATGCTGCGCCGCTGATCAGACCAATTCAAGTCCTACAGGCCCAGACCAACCGGTCCGACAATCCGCTAGTAAATGCGTGTAGGTGGGCTGCGCCAGTATAGCTAAGCGACAGCAATTGGAAGGCCGCCGTCAGCCTCGAGCAATGCTAAGACGAGCTTTTGCGTCGCCCAGGGCCTGTTTTGGCCGTGGGCGGCGCATTCGCTTTGCGTAGACGCGGCTTGGGCGCCTGCAGCCGCGCCAATGTGGCCTGCAAAGCCGCAGGCAACTCGCCAAACCCTGCCATCTGCTGCTCTAGCGTGTCGGCCCGGCCGCGCTGCACGCCGGCCTCGCGTTGCGCGGCCGCGGTGGCGGCCAGTGCGTCCTCTCGCTCCCGTCGAAGGACCTCGGAACTGCGTTGCAGGGCTGCCAGCTGGCTGCGCACTTCCTTGGTTTCCTGGCGAGCGCGATCTATCTCGCCATGCGCCCGGTCCTCCAGCGCCCGCAGGTGCTGGGCTTGGGCATCGCGTTCGGCGATCAGACTTTCCTCGCGCTGTGTTGCGCGCTGTTGCGCGGCGTGGAGGTCAGCCTCCAAGCGCGCACTGCGTGCCTCCAGGCTCGCGCGTTGCGCGCTCAGGTCGCGGATCTGTTCCTGCTGCAGATCGTTCGCCCGCTGCAGGTCAGCCAGACGCTGCTCGGTAGCTGCCAGTGCCCGGCTCGCTTCGTCTGCGGCGGCTGCCGCGTCGCGTAGCTGCGCCTGCCACTCCCCTTCCCGGCTCTCTAAGTCACGGCGCTGCGCATCCAATTGAAGCCGGTCTTGCACTACGGCCTGTTCGGCGTCGTTCCGGGCAGTTCCCACCGCCTGCTCCCAGATCTGCTGCGCCAGCCGACTGACCGGTGCTGGCAACTCTGGTATCGCCTGCTGGGCGCTATGAGCAAGCAGGCGCGGCGCTAGTCCTCGCCACCACGTCTCCAGCCAGCGCGTGACCGTGTTGGGGGAGCCTGTGCCCAGGTGCGCGCGGATGCGATCAACGGTGGGCCGTTCGCCGGCGACGACCAATTCATCGGCAGCGGTATGCACGTCGGTTTCGGTGATGCCGCGGGCCATCGTGGGTCTCCCACTTCGAATCGGTGAGCATCCGTGTTGTACTAACGATAAGTGATGATTATCGTGGCTATGAAGTCATTGTCGTAGTAAAACATACATACTATGAAAGATATTCCCGCGATTCCGATCCTCGCGCAACCGGCGGCCAGCCTAGTCCTGCCCGACCAGCTCGCCCAACAGGCCGCCGCCGCGGTGCGCGAACTGCTCGCCGAAGCGGCCGCCGAGAACACGACCCGTAGCTACACCAGCGCGCTTCGCTATTGGGCGGGCTGGCACGCGGCGCGCTACGGCATCGAAATGACCCTGCCAGTGCCCGAGGCGGCTGTGCTGCAGTTCGTGGTCGACCATGTCGTCCGCCGCAACGCCGACGGCGAACTGGCCTGGGAACTGCCGCAGGCCGTCGACCAAGCCCTGGTGGCAGCCGGCCTGAAGGCCAAGGCTGGCCCATGGACCCTGTCCACCGTCCGGCACCGGGTGGCGGTGTTGTCTACCGCGCACCGGCTCAAGCAGCAGCCCAATCCTTGCGAGCAGCCAGCGATCCGCACGGTGCTCAGCCGTGCGGCCCGCGCTTCGGTCAAACGCGGCGAGCGAGCACGCAAAAAAACCGCGATCACCTTGGTCGAACTGGAAGCGATGCTGGCCACCTGCAACGACAGTCTGGAAGGCCTGCGCGACCGTGCCCTGCTCTGCTTCGGATTTGCCAGCGGTGGGCGCCGGCGTAGCGAGATCGCGGCCGCCGACCTGCGCGATCTGCGTCGGATCGGCGACAAGGGTTATATCTATCGCCTCGAGCACAGCAAGACCCAGCAGGCCGGCGTCACGGCCTCCTCAACCCCCGATAAGCCGGTGCTCGACCGGGCCGCCCTCGCGCTGGAAGACTGGTTGGAAGCATCGGGAATCACCGAAGGGGCAATTTTCCGGCGGCTCTGGAAGCAGCGCATCGGCCCTGCCCTCTCCCCGGCCGCCGTGGGTGAGATCGTGCAGCGTAGGGCGCGCCTAGCCGGACTGGAGGGGGATTTTGGCGGACACAGCCTGCGTTCGGGGTTCGTGACGGAGGCCAGCCGCCAGGGTGTTTCTCTGCCGGCGATCATGCAGCTGACCGAGCACCGGTCGGTGTCAAGTGTCGTGGGGTATTTCCGGACCGGAGGGGCGGCCGACAATCCCGCAGCTCGTTTGTTGGACGATTCGGCCTGAAGTGCGACGTCACAGGCAGATGAGCTGCCTCGCATCGAACTAAGCGAATCGGGACAGTTTCGATCGAAACTCGGTCTACATCCGTCGCAATAGCGCTGCGTAGGAACCTTCGGATGGCGCTTGACTTAGATACTCAGCTGCGCCGTTTGGCGACTTTGAGAACTCCACCATTCGCTGATGTTCGTCAGCCTTCTTCCGGATGAGAGCCGACAATTCCGGGCTGTCTTCCTCCATCTGCTCCAGCGCAAGGCGTGCTCGCTCAGGAAGAACGACCCAATATTGATACGTCCCTGCCCCTTTCCTGATCCCATGGTCCAGGACCACCAAGTCGCCGGGTGGCTGGGCATCGGGGTGCGACGTCCTGTGCAAGGAGATATCGATCTTCTTCCCTTCGTATTCGAGCCAAGCATGGGAGGTCGCGCCGTCCCATTGGCCATCATTGACCCATCCGACAATTACCGCCACCTCGACACCGTACTCGAGGCGCAGGTATTCATGCAGGAAAAAGGCTAGGTGGTAACAGCCTTCGGTCATGCCCAAGCCCACGACGATGCCGTCGTAGGCCCGCTGTGCAGCATTGGCGATGAGCTGTTCTACGGGTGACAGCGACGCCAGCCAGAGGACGTTCCTGGTCTTTAGCGCTTCAATCTCAGCCTTTCGTCGTGCTGCTTCGCCCATGATCATGGTCCTCTCTTGCAGGTCTTTATTCAGGCATTAAGTAGCCGCCGCAGGCCGTTGAGCCGGATGTAGGCGGGGTCATCGACGACCCCAGCGTCACTCGCAACGCATTCCTGCAGGACGGCAGGCAGATCATTCGGTACCGGGAACTTCGTCGCGTCGATCAGGGCATTGACCAGCCGAATGAACGCACGCGGATGCGCGTGGAGTAAATCCTGATGGTGACGTTCAAGCCGCAAGGCATGGGCGATCTGGTAGAGCTGATAGGGCACCAAGACGTCCATGATTGCGGACACGGCTTCAGGAAATGCAGCTCCACACTCCAAGGCCATCAACACGAGCCTTTCAGAAGAGGTCTTGCCGCGAGCCTGCACGTCCAATGGCCACAGATCGGCGAACAGCGGGCCCACCATGCCCCGCCAGTGGGCGGCCTTATCGACAATAGTTTCGTCAGCCATCATCCGCCATAGGTTCCAGGCTACGTTCCGCCGAACTTCGCTGGGCGCTATGGTCAGAGCATGCTTGAGCTCGGCCGGCGAGACGATGTAGTCCCCGCCCTGCCCCTTGCGGTGCCAAATCGCCACGCTCAGAAGCTTTGAGAAGACTCCCTCGAGTTCCTTCTCGGGCAGGCCCTTGCGCTCGAATGCATCCAGCATGGCGGGGCGAAGAGCATTGAACAGCCGCGCCGAGCCGATCTTGCCGTGGGCGAAGGCGCGCCACAGGGGCAATGCTTCTTGATGGGCCCAGTCCAGCCGCGGCAGCAGGTGGCGCGAGGTCCATTCGGGCGCTACCGCATCCAAGTAGGCTAAGGCTCGCATGATGTAAACGCGCGCTAGTAAGCCAGCATGGTTACCGGCGGCGATCAGACGCTCGAACCGCGGGGCGAACTCAGCATTCAATTCGCTGCCGGCCTCGGGCTGGGTGGCGGCCAACGCATCGAGCAAGGAAGCCGCCAGCATGCCGCCGGATCGGTTCAGTGTCTCGGAAATCAGATCATCGCCAAAGCCATGCTCGACCGGCTCAGCATCCGGTGCGTCATAGGCAAGGTGGGAGAGGCGGTCCCAGAGTGCGAAAAAACGCGCGCCATTGTCTGCATTCCGTTGCGCTAGCGCCTCTCGCTGCCGCTGGATCCACGAACTGGCCGCCGACAGAAGCTCGCCCAACGACTCCGGCGGCATCTGGAGGACTTGGTCGGCTAGGTCGCGCTGAAACCCCAAATCTCCCTGTTCGCTCGCTGCCCATAGGAGGTATCGCCAAGCTTCCGGTGCCCATTGACCTCCCTCGCTTTCATGCTTGAGGCCGCGCAAGGCACGCTCAGGATCGGCAGAACAGAACACACGCCAAAGATCGCCCTCGTCGTATTGCCGCTCCTGCTGAAGGCGGAATGCTTCCCGGACCAAGTGGTCGTCTGCGATTCCCGCCAACAGCTCGGGATGACCGTCCGGCCCCACACGCGTTTCATGCCACGAGCCGAAATCATCCCGGTCACCCGCTTGCGGCTGCCACTTGGGGTGCCGCTCGGCGATTTGACCGAGCACGGTGCGCGTGGCGTCTGTCAGCAGGCCGCCTGCCGCCTCGATCCGCTTCAATCGCCGGAAGATGGAGTTGTCAACGATCGAGGTCCAACGGTCGGCGTCGGCTGCAATGCCGTCGACATACAACTGTGCAGGAACACCTCGACAAAGACGTTCCTCCAGTGCCGCACGTTCTGCCTGGGTCCATTGCGGCCAACGGCCTACCAACAGGCGCATGACTTCGACTTGGGCCTCGCTGTCCCAAAAGGTCTCATCATCGAGAGCCAATATCGCCGTGGCGACCTCGCCAGAAGCGTAAGCCTCGTTGGCGAGTGCGAAGAGATAGAGACGTCGAAGCAGCAGATACGGAGCGTCAGACCAGTGTGCAATCAATGCGCGAGCCAGCGCCGGATCGTGGCCGGCGATACGCTGCCAAAGCTCCGCTAAAACGCGGGTGATAGGTTGGAATCCAGAACGATCCGAGTTCTGGGGATGGGGGGCAATAGACGGGACATCGTGGCTTGCCGTGTCCCATGCATCGAGCAGCCCCAAGTCCGAAGCCTGCTCCAAAGCCTCGAAGAGGGCTCGATCGAGCGTGCGGAACAACGCACTGCTCTGCTCTGCCGTGTCGGGCCAGACCTCCAAGATTTCGGTCGCCCCGGGATGATCGGCCGGTTCTAGTTCAAGTCGAAGCAGGTCGTGCAGCGTCTCATCGCCGTCGTCATCAGTGGCGTCTTCGTCGTGCCAACGAAAGACCTTGCTGATCTTCAGGCGAGGTTGCACGATGCGGGCCACGATCTGCCGCGCTTGCAGATGCGTTTGGCCACGACGAATCAAGGGCGCCCAGTCGTACCAATCACTACTCACGGCCCCACCGTCCGCCCGCAGGCCCAGCAAGAGTCGCCACGCTCGCTCTTGGGCGGGCATCAAAGCGACGTCTTCCTGGCCCAGAGCCCGCTCGATCCGCCAACGGGTGGGTTCGTCGAGCGGCCCTAACCCGGCGCAGGCTCGGATCATTTCGGAGTCGTTGATTCGGCTTGCAATCCAGGCGTCGGGCAATTGGGCATTGTGCAGCCCGGCTTCCACGACAATGGGCAGCCAAGCAGCCACTGGCGACAACTCGCCCAGGAGTTGCTGGGCGTCTCCCCGGTTCAACAAGGCGAGACAACGTTGGATCTGCTCGTCCGTGGTTGGCGGGGTATCCAGCATTCCCCGCAACTGGTCGCGTCGCCAGGCGGTGGGGTCATCGGCGTAACGTCGCCATTCCTGCAACGTGTTGTAAAGCGCAGAGTGGTCGTGATGCTCGACTTGATAGAGGATGGGTTCGACGCCTTTGGCTCGCCATAGCGCCTCGATTAGTTCACGCTCACCTGCTTCGTAGTGCCCAAAGGAGTAGACCTTCTTCAGGTCTGGGTAGCGTTCGCGATCCGCTTCCAACGCCTCCAGCAAGTAGCGCATGGGTGGATCCTCGGCTTGATAGCCGACCAGAACCACTGTGTGCCCTCGCACCAGGTCATACACATAACGCGAGGCCCACCCCGAGCGCAGATAGGCGTCACCGAACTCGGCGCTGGTCAGCACCCAATCGGTTTCCGTCACCTGGACCGAAGCGTCGGCAAGTCGGCCGTGCAGGTGCAGCACGCCGCTGAACGCAACAGTCTTGGGCTGGGGAAGCGCCACGCCCGCGTGGCTGGGAATGTTGTTGTGATGGGCGGCCTGCCAAGCCCGTTCAAATAGCGTGTCGAAGTTGGTGGTGAGCAGACGCATTTGTCCTTCAGCGTCCCGCGACAGTTCCAGTAGAGCCAGATGATTGGATAGCTCCGCGTCGTGCGGTGGCGCGAGAGCTTCACGCACTGCCGCGCGAATGCGTTCCTTCATGTTTCGGTTGCGCGGCGCATCTGAGGCAGACAGCCGTCGTTCCAGGCATCGAAGCACACGGTCATATTGACCGTACAGCTTGCCGTCCGGAGCCATGCCCGCCCGTTCGGCGGGATGGTGGGTCCAGTTTTCCCCCAGCCGGCGATAAACGTCCTCCACCAGTCCATGAAAAAGCGGGAGACCGGCGGTGCGTGACACGCCCGCACCGCAAACGAAGATAGTCTCGCCGCGTTCTTGAGCCACGATCAGGTCGTACGGAATGTCAGGCCCCGCATCAACAAAGCGCATGCATCATCCTTGGTCGTTTGAAGCGTTGCTAAATGTAGTGTCGGCGAGAGAGGGAAAAGTCGTCTTGGGAGGCAATCCACCACTGCGTAAGCGATTACGGGGCGACGTGTCGGTTCATCGCTTCAGTGGAACGAGACCCCGCGGTTCATGCCCGCGCCCATTGTCCTTCTTCAGGTTGACCATTTCGAATCGACCACGCGCGAATCCCCCGCGCGTGCGCGGGCTTGCCCACGATGACCGCCAGCGGCGATGACAATGCAACGGCATAGCGGGTAGCAAAGGCTGAAAAGCTCGCCACATCCATGGGCGATATCTTGGGTATCACCTGCGGATGGGTATGCCAATAGCCCACCAGACGCCAACCTCGGGCGTTGGCTTGACCAATCTCTTGTCGGCATCGTTTGGCATCCAGTTCCAGCCACGCCCACCCTGCCCGATCCGCCGGATGGGGCAGGGTGGCGCTGGCGAGCACGAGCCCTCGCCGATCATCCGGATCGACAAAGAGCTGGCCGCCGCGCTCGGTCTCCCAGATCCGCTGACGATGTGCGCTCAATACCTGCGTCACGGTCTCGGTGACAAGCAGTTCTGCACTGTGACCGGGCCACCGCCATCGCCAGGCAATCCTACTCATGAGCGCTCCTCACAGGCCGGCCACTCACGCTCTAGCACCACATGGACCTGACCGTTTTCCAGACGCGGGCCCTGGTAGTGGCCCTTGAGCCGTGCTACTTCGTCGGGGGTAGAGATACTGCTGACCCATGCCTGTGCGGGCATTTTGTCGCGCAACACCCGTATCGCGCTGTTGACGACCATCGAGACCACGCTGGCCAGGCCCGTCGCACCTCCCGGAATGAAGCTCTCCCCGCAGGCCGGCAGCGGCACCACGCCACCCTCGGGCCACTGCGTGAACGCCTCGCAAAAATCACCGCGCTCATTGAACAATCGCCGCCCATCGCGGCCCGGTTCAAGCGCCACCAAAGCATGACCCACAAAGGCATTGGGTTCACTCCATGCCTGTATCAGCGGCCACGCCGCGCCACTGGCCTTGGCGCGCCAGAGCGCCACCTCCGAACCCCATTCGGCACTGGTCACGATAACCAGGTCTGCCTTGTCCAGGACCTCGGGCTTGGCGGTGAGGATGACCTCCACGAAGGTGTTGTAGGCCTCGATCTGGACGGTGGGCAGATCCCGCTGGAGCCGCATCCGCAGCGCGCCGACCTTGGACTTTCCCAACTCATCCATGCCTAGCGCATGTCGGCCCAAGTTCTGACCAACCAGCTTGTCCGGGTCAATCAATGTCAGATGGCCTACCCCGGCCTTGGCCAGCAACATCGCCACGGGACTTCCCAAGGAACCCAGACCGACCAACACGACCCGGCGGTGCTCCAGGTCTTCGGCCATTCCGGCACGTTCCCTTGAATGGATCGCAGCGCGTTCGAGCAAGTCGAGCGTGGCCACCTGCAGAACTGCGGGAAACAACGCGGTCTTCTGCGCGCCCTGTCGACGCCCGGCGCGCAACCCATAGCGCGGGCCTCGGCGGGGTTGCAGTGCCTTGGAGCGCAGGTTGAAGCAAAACAGCGGCCCGGCTTGGTCACCCGGCAGCTCCAGCACGGCCCAGCGTACGGGAAGATCGTCGCTGCGCTCCAGCCAATCCAACAAAGCTGGAATATCCTCATCATCCAGATACGGCGTCAGCCATTCGAAGAATGCTTCAGCCGTGGGAACACTCAGTGGAGGATAGTCCTGCAGCTTGATGAAGAATGCCGGCGCCAGCGGCTCGCGGACCGATCGAGCCACTCCGACGACGCGTTCGTGATGCTTCCTCAGTGCGCCTTGGTCATCCGATAGCCATAGCGTTTCCCAACCCGATATCACTTCGCGTCGAGGATCACTCAAGGCATACAAGGGCCCGGCCTGCGTGGGGCGCTTCAACAGCAGCAAGCTCTGCGAGGACTTTTTTAGCTGGTGGGACCAGTAAGAGGTGATCTCCGCTTGGAACTCGGCTGCCCGACGATCGGGATCGGACCCTTCAACGGCAAAATCCAGAATCTGCCCGAGTCGTTTCAAACTGTCGGAGACGATGCTCTCGGGTGTTCCGGTGATCGGGCGCTCGCCAAAGCCGTGCAGGCACATGCCATCCTCCATGGCATGAGGCCACTGAAGCCAAGGCGATGGCGTCACCTGCAGCGCCAGTTGACCTGCGGGGAACTGGGAGGGAAACCCGATGCGTAGCCGGCGTGAGAGGCCGGTATAGTCCGCCGGCAGCGGGAGCGTGAAAGCCGCTGCTTCGTTGTAGCGTGGCGTGATCGCTGTCAGCCAGGTCTGGACCACATCCGGGCCCAAGAACGCATGCAGCGCGGCGATGCCGCGCTGCACATCACTTTGCGCGGGCTCAGCCAAGGCGCCCGACCGGCTTCACGTTCTCTTGGGAGCCCTGACCTCGCACCCCCTCGCCGAAGAAAGAGCCGGCCACCATGGCGTTACGGGTCACCGTATCGGCACGACCAGGCAAGGTCCAGTTGGGCGGGATGGCTTCGTTGATCTCGTTCACAAAGGCACCGCCGATGCCGAAGCTCTCCTTCACCGAGTCGGCAAAGGCCGCCGTCGAGCTGAACGTCTGCAAGCCCAGCGCGAAGGAAGACATCGCATGGGCATGCCACTGATCGAACGCCTGGCGGTAAAGCTGCCCGTCGGGACGATTCCACTTCTCGGCGAAATTCTCGCCCGGATCCTTCGGGTTGCAAACCTGGTAATGGCCGGGATGCCCCTGGATATAGGCCGGCATCCGCTGGACGATAGCCATCATTGCCTCCAACGGGCGCAACGCCCGGGCCTTGGAGGCCTTAGCGACATCCAGATACGCTTGGCTAGCCAACGTGGTGATGACCGCCGAGATCGGCCGATGCCCTTCCGTCCGGGTACGAATGGCCCATTCATCACGGTGCCGCTTGAGCATTTTGACCGCTGCGCGCAGCGGATCCTGTTCCGAATACAGCGCATAGTCGGGCAGCGGCTCTTGCGAAGCTTCGACCAGCCGGCCATCACGCTTGGCCAAGCGATGCGTGCTGTCCAAGGCGATCTGCTCCTGGGATGCGGCTTGCAGCCAGGTCGCGTACGGAAGCGGACTGCTGGCCTTCCAGCCTTTCAATTCGCGGTCCGGTACCTCGAGTTTGCCCGCACCGTTTTCCTGCCCATTGCCAGCAATGGCGCGGGCCGGCGTGACGTCGATATGGAAGCCGGGATTCTCATCGGCATAGACGATGCGAACGCCGCGCCGCAGCAGCTCGATCTTGGCCTGGACGCGGCTACGGTCATTAAAACGTTGGTAGATGGCATCCAGCACCTGCATCGCGCTGGCGCCCTGCGCATGGGGCAACCAGACGATGGCATCGGCATCGATGGTGCCCAAGTCCTTGGGCGCGTCCGCCACCGGCTTGATCGTCGTGCGCAAGCGCATGGACCCTTGCACGAAGATATGGGCCTGGGCCAACAACGGATCGTCAGCCGCATCCAGCACCTTTTGCAACTGCTGATAGCGATTGTTGATGATTTGGTACTGCGCCTCGCTCAGCGAGATCTTCTCAGCCGCACTCAGCAGGAAAAACTCCCAGCTGCTGTACTTGGTGTGGCCAGTATTTACTTGCATGTTCATGGTTCACCTGTAGTCGACGAAGGGCCCAACGGCAAGGCGGGTTTGAAACGATCCTGATCGTTCCTGTCACGATCAAAGATCAGATAGGGATGTCGGTGTTCGGTAGTCAGCAGTGCGCCGAATTCGATCATCAAGGCCGCTGGCGCGGCCGGAAAGACATGGATCGGCCCTGCCGTCATGGCCTCCAGGCGGCTGAGCTGGATCTGCAAGGCATCGCGGAAGGCGTGGATGACGCCGCGGTTCTTGACCATCGCGTAGCTGGGTTCGGAAATGGTCAGCGTGGCAATGCGCGCTTCGGGCAAGGCAGCCAGCACATCCCGATCAGGGACTTGAGCGGAAATGGACAGCACCAAGGCCAGCGGCCCATCGCCTTCGGGTGGCGCGGTGTACAGATACTCTGGCGGCGCGGCGCCGGGGTCGGGCCAGCTCAGGCCGTGCTCTCGGTTGTAGGAGAACAACGCGCGGTTGGAGCGATCACCAATGCATTGCCCCAACAGGACCAGCGCCGGCATATCGGCCAAGCCCACCACGGCCAATGCCGGCGCATCGCCATGCGAGCCGCCGCGCTGGCTGAGTTTGTGTTCGAGCTGATAACGCATCTTGTCTTCCAGCAACTTCCAGTAAGCCGCATCGCGCCCCGCGGGCCCGGGCGCATCCAGAATCAGCTTCACCGGATGACCGAAGGCGGCCAGTCCTTCAGCGGACATCGCCGTGAGGAAGGCGCGCTCCCCAATCTCGTTCTGGGTGCTGAAATGTTGGCTTTGCACGATCAGGGCAATGGCCCGGCCACCCTCTGGAGTGGAGGCTGCCAACCGAATCCGCTCACAATGGGCCTGATGCAGGTGGCTCAAATCCTGCTCGGGATAGCCCTCTGCGTCGCGATCGATCTTGTCGTGGCAGCTGGGGCAGAGCAGCATCAAGTTGGCCGGATCATTGGTCAGGACCTGCGCCTGTTCGGCGTCGTGCTGAGCTTGCCCTCGAGGCCCTTTGGGACTGGCTGGCATGATGTGGGCCACCTCGCCCCACTTCATGGATTGGCCCACCCGATAGTCGTGCATCAGGTCGGTACCACACAGCTCGCAATGCCCTGCCGCGTGGGTCCAAACGATGCGCTTGATCTCCTCGGTCGTACTGAAACGGCCGCGGCTGGCCGCCTTGGTCGGCGAGTCACTGGTTTGCTGATCTGTTAGCGCCATGTCATCACTCCGTGATTAAAGTGCTACGTGTGTCCCTAGCTAATGCGATTCAAGTCTCAGAAACTGAGAAAATGTGATCGTCAGCCTATTCATTTTCATGAATAGGCGGCCCGGTAATCATCCAGCCCAGCGACGGGCCCGAAGGGGTCCCCAAGCGCTTGGTGGGGAGCTCTGACGCGAGTGCAAATCGCCTACGGCAATGCTATTGAGAGCGGCCGATTGTTGAGGATTTGCTTTACATGCCGAACACGCGCGAACGTTTCATTTCCGTCGATGTGGAGACCTCCGGACCGATCCCCGGCGAATTCAGCCTGCTCACACTGGGGGCCTGCGATGTGGATCGCGATGAGCTGACCTTCGCGTGCACGCTGCAGCCACTGAATGAGAACGCTGACCCTGACGCCTTGGCCGCTACCGGCTTGTCGTTGAGTGACCTGGCCACAACCGGCACTAAGCCTGCCATTGCAATGAATGATTTTGCCCAGTGGCTGCAGTCCCTGCGGGCCGAGGGAGACAAGCTGGTGTTCGTGGGCTTCAACGCGCCATTCGACTGGTCGTTCGTGAATTACTACTTTCATCGCTTTACGCGCGACAACCCGTTTGGCTTTTCGGCCCTGGATATCAAGGCTTACTACATGGGCGCCACAGGGTGCGCGTGGGGCGATACGCGTTCCAGCCTGATGAGTAAGCGCTTGCAGCCGCGCCGAGCCCCGAACCATGACGCCCTGGAAGACGCCTTGTACCAGGCCGAACTTTTTCGCTTGATACGCTCACTACGCGAAGTGCCAGCATAATCGTTATGATTCAGTCGGCTGGTGACAGATGCTAAGTTTTAGAGCCAATCTATCTACTATGTAGGCAGTTCAGCGCAGGCCGCAACGCTATATCTCTTCGGGCTTCTGCCCATACCGAAAGATCTCGATAAGGCATACGTAATGCGCAGACTCCTTTCCCGAGAAGCTAGCTGCCGCTTTAACTGATCGGCGAACATGAAATTTTCCGCTTGTCCCAGGAATTTCATGCGCACCAAGCTTGGATTTTCCATCCTTGACAAATCTTGACGGCGCTCGCGATTCGCTCACAACCAACAGAAAACATCGAGTTCCAACTGCAGCGTTCTCAAGGAAGGAATGAAGGCGCGCCAGATCGTCGTTCATTGATTGAACACTGGCGTTCCCGCGCTTCACCTCAATCACAAACCTTGTGTACGCAGCGATATGGCCTTCTCTTCCAAGCGGCTTGGCTGCGGAATCACACAAGACCAAGTCTGCCCTCGCTTTTGCGCCGATGCCAGCCACAGGTTGCGTGTTTGGCGTGAGATTCTTATATAGACACTCAGGGAACAATACTAATGAGTGAGGGAGGTTTGCCTGTATCAGGTTGCACGCCTCCGCAACAAGTGCACCTTCAGCAAGTGGATAGTCGCGAAACAAGGAATGACGATGGCCAATCCAAAACGCTAGGCCTTGAAGCGCATGCTCCAGCCAAAGTTGGCGCTCAGGAAGAGTGGTACCCATGAACTTGCCCAGTATCGGAATGACCTTCGCAGCTTGATCTTAGTCTCGGCCCCTTTAACAAGCTAGCGTTGCAGCCCATCAGCCTCATGTCGAGCTTATCGCTTAAGAGGACGCGCCAAGTCTTTGCTACAGCGGAAAACCCTCCCCTCCCCCACCCCCGATAAATCTTCCTAATCCCCTACCACGCCCATGTCCGCTTCCGGCCAGAAGCGGACCGAGTTTTTTACGCTGCAAACCAGAGGTCAGAGGATCCTGATCTTTCGTAACCAACGCAGGGCATCGTCCGTCCATCGATCCGTATCCTTGCCTTGCTTGCGTACTCCGAAGGCATGCCCGCCCGTTTCATAGACGATGAGATCCACATCGACGCCAGCATTCTTCAATTCGCGCTCGTACACCACGGAATAGTGAACCGGATCCACGAGATCATCCTTCGCATGTATCAGCAGGGTCGGCGGCACATCCTTTGATATGACAATGTCGGTGTTGAGCTCCTGGGCTGCAAGGGCTTTTGGCACCTTGTTCTTGTGCTCCATAGTCGTGTGGCCGGGATACACGGGGATAGCAAAATCAGGACGACTGCTGGCATGGTCAGCTTCATCAAACGGATAATAGGATCGCGAATGGAACGCCGTGCTGGACAGGACCGCGAGGTTGCCGCCAGCAGAGAACCCCATGACACCAATCCTGTCTGGATCAATGCCGTAACCGGCCGCATTGAACCGGATGAGTGAGATAGCTCTCTGTGCATCCTGTAATGCCATCGGTACGTCGGGTGTATCGTGCCTCTTGGCCTCCTTGTTCCAGTTGCACCCGGTATTTGGAACGCGGTACTTAACGAGGATGCAAGTGATACCGGAGTCTGTGAGCCACCGGCAGACGTCTGAACCATTTCGTCCGATGGTGCTTTTTGGTCCTATCGCCAGCGCCTTGTAACCGCCTCCAGGGAAGATGAGGATGGCGGGACTTTTCGTCGTTAGCTGTGGAGAGTAGACCAAGAGGGTTGGATGGGTGATGGCCCATTCTTCCTTGGCCAGCACCCTAATTCCGTCCTGAAGAACTGGAGACTCGTCGGGCCATAGCGGCACTTCCTGTGGATCACCTGCCGCAATCGAGGCAAACGACGATGAGAGGACCAACAGACAAATGGCCATCAAAGCAATGGGACGAACGATATGCATCTGCTTCGCTTCCTGTGCCATGCCATGCTACGCGGCGCCCGAGAATTTTCGCGAGCTTAGGTTTAGACCGCTCGGCGCGCAACCAAGCGCGGAGCGAGAGTGTCCGCTCCGAGTCGGAAGCTTCCATGCCCATACCCTTGGCAAATCCATCTAATTCCATGCATTGCTGGTGTCCGCTATCGCCCGAGATCGGCAGTAGGCGCTCGCTATTCCTTACGTAGTTCGCCAGCCCCTACGTGAAAATGCAGATGCTTCGAATCCTGATAGGCACCAAGATTGGTAATCACCCTACAAGCACCATGTTCGCGCTCCACTTGTGCGGCCACTTGACGTACGACTTCTAGCAAACGGTGAACCACCTCCATGCTATGTCCGCCAAGGTCGGTCAGGGATGGTATGTGCACTTTTGGGACCACGACTATGTGCACAGCCCAGTGAGGGCACGTGTGGTGAAATGCCAGCACGTCGGCCGTCTCCACGACGACCTCAACCGGCGTCTTGCCGCTAAGCGCTTCGTCACAGTAGAAATCGTTGGTCACTTGGGCCTCTAGATTCGTGCGCGGCGGGACTCTGCGAGGTCTAACCAGCGGAGTTGCCAGGATTCTAGTAGACGCCATCGAACAGCGCTGCACCTTCTGGCCCAGCGCTGAGTTCCCGATGAGCCTTCGTTGGTCCAGTCGCAGCTGAAAGGACAAGTCAAGGTCATGTCCGCTTTGGGTCGGAAGCTGCCATGCCTCCTAACCCCGATAAACATCCCTGATCATCCGCGAAGGACAGGCATCACGTTGGCGACGGTAGGAGAGATCTGAGCAGCGCTCCGCCACATGGAACCGCCATTTCCGGCACAGAAGGAGTAGCCCTCGCCTACCCCACGCGTTCGGCAGTAGACCCACGCAGCATCAAAGCAAAGTCCAACGTCTGCCGGTGCTGCACGTCCACGCCATCAATAATGGCAAGCAAGATCTTCACGGCGCGAATACCGATTTCGCGCATGGGTTGGCTGATGGTGGTCAGGGGCGGGTTGAGGTATCGGGATGAGACCAGGTCGTCGAAGCCGACGATCGAGAAGTCTTGTGGCACGCTGAGGCCGAGGTCCCTGCAGGCGGCCAGTACCCCCAACGCCATCTGGTCGCTGAAGCAGAAGGCTGCGGTCGGTGTGCTGGAACCCTGCCCCAGCAGTTGTCTGGCCGCCGCGTAGCCGGACTGCACGGAGAAATCGCCCGGCACGAGTATCAGCTGGCGCAGGCGGCCGCGCGCCCTGGCTGCGGTTCTCGCCCCTTCCAGTCGTTGTTGATGCAGGGGATTCTCGGGTGGGCCACCGACCACCGCGATGCGCTCGTGCCCCAATGCGTACAGGTGTTCCATCGCGGCGCGAGCGGCGGCCGCGTTGTCGATATGGACGCTGGGAATGCCCAACGCCGGATCGAATTCGCAGCCATTGACCACCGGCGCGTGCGGACCCAACTGTTTGACGATCTCGCGTGCCGTCGGCGGCAGCCGATGCCCCAGGACGATCAGGCCGTCGGCCTCGTTGCGGCGAAGCATCTGCGCATAGCGCTCTTCGCGATCCGGCTGGTGCTGGGTATCTCCCAGAAGCACCGCGTAATCGGCCGCCTGTGCGGTTTCTTCCGCGCCTTGAAGTATCTGCGCGAAGAACGGATTCGCAATGTCCGGCACGGTGACCAGAATCTTGCCGCTGCGCTGCGTCTTGAGCGTCCGGGCAATCGTATTCGGGACATAGCCAAGCGCGGCCGCCGCCTGCTCGATGCGCTCGCGCGTCGCCGGCAGCACCTTCTCCGGGCGCGAGAGCGCGCGAGACACCGTCCCTGCCGAGACGCCCACGTGTCTGGCGATGTCGTAGATCGTCGCCATGTCAGCCCCGTCTCCGATGCGCTGCACAACGCATTTGCGTCGGACCCCATGCTAGGATCATGCAATCGATTGCATCAGGGCCGATCGCCGTGAAGACACTCAAGGGTCCCGCGCTCTTCCTGGCGCAATTCATCGGTGACAAGTCTCCTTTCGATCGGTTGGATACCTTGGCCGAATGGGCGGCCGGGCTCGGCTATTCTGGCGTACAAGTGCCCACCAGCGCGCCCCATATCTTCGACCTGACGCAGGCAGCACAGAGCCAAGCGTATTGCGACGATATCGCCGGCATGCTGGACCGGCATGGCATCCGCATCACCGAACTGTCCACCCACCTGCAGGGCCAGCTGGTCGCCGTACATCCCGCGTACGACAGCCTGTTCGACGGTTTCGCCCCGCCGGAGAGGCGCGGCGATCCTTCCGCCCGACAGGCGTGGGCGGTCGGACAGATGGTAATGGCCGCGCAGGCCAGCCAGCGACTCGGACTGACCGCGCATGCCACGTTCTCGGGTGCATTGGCCTGGCCCTATTTCTACCCCTGGCCGCAGCGGCCACCGGGCCTGGTGGAAGAGGCCTTCGTCGAACTCGGACGCCGCTGGCGTCCCATCCTGGACACCTTCGATGCCCATGGCGTCGACCTCTGCTATGAGATCCATCCCGGCGAAGACCTGCACGACGGTGCGACCTTCGAACGGTTCCTCGACGCAGTGGACCATCATCCGCGCGCCAAAATCCTCTACGACCCCAGCCACCTGCTGCTGCAGCAGATGGACTATCTTGGCTTCATCGACCGCTACCACGAACGCATCGGCATCTTCCACGTCAAGGACGCCGAGTACCGCGCCAGTGCGCGCAGCGGCGTCTATGGCGGCTACGAGAACTGGATCGACCGTCCCGGCCGCTTCCGCTCGCTGGGCGATGGCCAGATCGATTTCAAGGCCATCTTCTCGAAGATGGCGCAGTACGATTTCCCCGGCTGGGCCGTACTGGAATGGGAGTGCTGTCTGAAACATCCGGAAGACGGCGCGCGCGAAGGCGCCGCCTTCATCCGCGACCATCTGATCCGGGTGACCGAGCGCGCCTTCGACGATTTCGCCGACAGCGGTGCGAGTCGGGAAACACTGCGCGGCATGCTGGGGCTCTGACCGAACACCGACCTGGGAGGGGAAGTCATGACGTTCGCCATGTCGCGCCTGAGCGCGATGATGTTCCTGCAGTTCTTCATCTGGGGGGCGTGGTTCGTCACCCTGGGCACGTATCTGGTGCAGGGCCCGCTGAAGGCCAGCGCAAGCCAGGTCGCCACCGCCTTCCTCAGCCAGTCCATCGGCGCCATCGTCGCGCCGTTCCTGGTCGGATTGATCGCCGACCGCTACTTCGCCGCGCAACGCATCCTGGCGGTGCTGCACTTGGCCGGGGCGGTGCTGATGTGGTTCGCGTCCACGGCTACGAGCTTCGACGCGTTCGCCGCGTATGTGATGGCCTACATGCTGTTGTTCATGCCGACGCTGGCCCTGGCGAACAGCGTGGCGATGCGGCACATGCAGTCGCCCGAAAAACAGTTCCCGCCCGTGCGGGTCGCGGGCAGCATCGGCTGGATCGTCGCCGGCGTGCTGATCGGCTGGCTGGGGTGGGAACAGGCACACCGCCTGGAGCTCACCTTCCGCATGGCCGCGGCTGCCTCGCTGATGCTGGGACTGTACGCCTTCACCCTGCCCCACACGCCGCCGCTCGCCCAGCAGCGCAACGCTTCGCTGGGCCAGATCCTCGGCCTGGACGCGCTGCGCCTGCTGAAGTCGCGCTCGTACTTGGTGTTCTTCCTGGCCTCGATCGCCATCTGCGTGCCGCTGTCGTTCTACTACAACTTCACCAATCCGTACCTCAACGACCTGGGTGTGCGCGGTGCGGCCGGCCTGCAGTCCCTGGGTCAGGTGTCCGAGGTGCTGCTGATGCTGGCCATGCCCTTCCTGTTCGCGCGGCTGGGCGTCAAGACCATGCTGGCGATCGGCATGGCGGCGTGGGTGTTGCGCTACGGGATGTTCGCCTATGGCGACGCCGGCGGCGGGTTCGCGCTGCTTGTCATCGGCATCGTGCTGCACGGCATTTGCTACGACTTCTTCTTCGTCACCGGCCAGATCTACACCGACGCCCACGCGGGCCCGTCGGTGCGCAGCAGCGCGCAAGGGTTCATCACGCTGGCCACCTATGGTGTGGGCATGTTGATCGGCACCTTCCTGTCCGGTGCGGTCGTTGAGTACTACACCACGGCGGCGGGCCCGGACTGGCAGAAGATCTGGCTGTTTCCCGCGGCTGTGGCCTTCGTCGTGCTGGTGGCCTTCCTGCTGCTGTTCCGCGAGCGGCCGGTTTCCGCCGGTGCGCCTTCCACGTCGTCCGCCAGCTGAGGAGCCGTCGCATGGGCAAGCTCGGGGTCGCCATCGTCGGCACCGGAATGATCGGCGCCGTGCATCGTCGCGCGGCCTTGCTGGCCGGCGCGGTCGTGCGTGGCGTCAGTGCGTCATCTCCGGAACGTGGTGCCGAAGTGGCGGAAGCATGGGACGTGCCGCGCGCCTATCGCGACATTAGTGACGCCCTCGCCGACCCGGAGGTGCAAGTGGTGCATGTATGCACCCCTAATCACCTGCACCGCGCGATGGCGCAGGCCGCGCTGGAAGCCGGCAAGCATGTGATCTGCGAGAAGCCCCTCGCCACCACCCTGCAGGATGCCGAAGCGCTCTCCGCGTTGGCGGCCTCCACCGGCCTAGTGGCGACGGTGCCGTTCGTCTACCGCTATCACCCGGTCGTTCGCGAAGCGCGCGCGCGGATAGCTCACGGTGACCTGGGGCCGCTACGGCTCATCCATGGCAGCTACCTGCAGGACTGGCTGCTGGACCCGGCCAGCAACAACTGGCGCGTGGATCCGGCGCTGGGCGGCGTGTCGCGCGTTTTCGCCGACATCGGCTCGCACTGGTGCGACCTGGTGGAATGGGTCAGTGGCGAACGGTTCGTGGACGTCAGCGCCGCCTTCGAAACGGTGATCGCGCAGCGCGCCGCCGCCACCGGGCTGAGTTTCTCAACGCCCGCGGCGGGCGGCGCGATGCAGCCGGTATCCAGCGAAGACGTGGCCGCGGCGCTGTTCAAGACCGGCAACGGCACGCTGGCCTCGTTGACCGTCAGCCAGGTGTCGGCCGGACGCCGGAACCGCCTGTGGTTCGAAATCGACGGTGCGCAAGCCAGCGTGGCCTTCGATCAGGAAGACAGCGAACGGCTCTGGATCGGACTGCCCGACCAGCGCGAGGAGATCTTCGTGCGCGGTCCGGGAGCGGGAAGCGCCGAACAACGCCGGCTGTCGGTGCTGCCACCCGGTCACGCGCAGGGCTATGGCAACTGCTTCGACGCCTTCGTCGCCGACACCTACCGCGCCATCGTCGCTGAGCGACCTGAAGGGCTGCCGACATTCGAAGACGGACTGCGCTCGGCACTGATCGTCGACCGCGTCATCGCCTCGGCCAGGACGCGCGCCTGGACGTCCATACCTTGATCGACCTGGGACACGAGCGCCGCTTCTTCCTGTCTGCAGGTCTTCGAACCTGGAGTGCATCATGACCATCACGCCCTTGCGCAAAATCGCCGCCACCACGCTGCTGTGCCTGTCCGCCCTGTCCGCCTTCGCCAAGGACGCCGCCATGCCGCCCAAGCCCATCGCCGTGCAGATGTACACACTGCGTCATGTGGCCTCGCTCGATGAGCAACTGAAGATCGTGCACGATGCGGGCGTGCGGGCGGTGGAAACCGTCGGCACGCAGAACGTCAGTGCCAACGAACTGAAGCGGTTGCTGGACAGGTATTCGATCAGGGTCATCTCCAGCCATGTGCAGCTGGCGGACCTGCGCACGGACCTGGATGGCGTGGTCGCCTTCAACCAGGCGATCGGCAACACCGTGCTGGTGGTGCCCTATCTGGGCGAACAGGAGCGGCCGACCGACGCGGCCGGCTGGACGGCCCTGGGCGAGGAACTGGCGGGCATCTCGAAACGGCTGCAAGCCAGGGGCATGACCCTGGCGTACCACAATCACGACTTCGAACTGGTGGATTTCGCCGGCAAGACGGGACTGGATCTGCTATTCGAAGCGGCGGGCCCAGGATTGAAAACGGAGCTGGATCTGGCCTGGGTGGCGCGCGCCGGGCTCGATCCAGCGGCGACGCTTGGCAAGTTCCGCGGGCGCCTGTTCGCGGTCCATGCCAAGGACAACGCAGCCACGGGCCAGGCGCAGGATGAAGGAGGGTTCGCCCCCGTCGGCCAGGGCGTGCTGGACTGGGGATCGATCCTTCCTGCCGCCAAGGCGGCGGGCGTGCAGTGGTTCATCGTCGAGCACGATCAGCCGCGCGATCCTTCCGCGGTGGTGAAAGCCGGCGCAGACTATCTCTACAAGCACCTGCCTGCGGACGCAGCGCGCTGAATACCGGAGTGATCCCCATGGGGAAATTCGTCAAGTTGGCCAGCCTGTCTGTCGTGGTGGCCGCCTCCGTCGCGGTCCCGGCGATCTCGGGAGGCCCGCAGGATGCGGCGGCCGGTGCCCGGCTCTACGCCACCCAGTGTTCGGCCTGCCACGGCGCGGAACGTGCCGGCATTCCGGGCACCTTCCCTGCCCTCACTGACGTGGGCAAGCGGCTGGACGAAAAGCAGATCAGGGAGAAGATCGTGAATGGCGGCGGGCTGATGCCGCCCTTCAGCCAGCTCTCGGAAAAGGAAATCGACGACCTGGTCGCCTTCCTCAAGCAATAAGCGAAGACGGATGAGCGTCCAGCGCGCAGCTCAGAGTTCGCGCATCCAGATGTTGCGGAAGCTGACCCTGGCATCGTGATCCTGCAGGTAGATCGGGGCGCAGCTGTGGGGCGGATACGAGGGCGCGCCGATGTATTCGGTCTTGCCCGACACGACCGTATCGTTCTGCACCAGCACACCGTTGTGCAGCACGGTGATGCGCGCCGGTGAGACCAGACCGCCGCCAGCGGAGAAGCGCGGCGCCTTCCAGATGATGTCGTAGACCTGCCATTGGCCCGGTGCGCGCGAGGCGTTCACCAGCGGAATGGCCTGCTTGTAGATCGATGCGGCCTGCCCGTTGGGATACGTGGGGTTCTCGTAGCTGTCCAGCACCTGCAGTTCGTAGACCTCTTGCAGGAAAATGCCGCTGTTGCCGCGCTGCTGTCCATCGAGCCCCCGGGTCTCGACAGGCGTGCGCCATTCCACATGCAGCTGGATATCGCAGAAGCGCTGCTTCGTGCGGATGCCCTTGCTGCCCGGCACCACCGTGAACGCGCCGTCGGCCACCACCCAGCGCGCCTCGCCGCCCTGCTCGCCCTCCCACGCCGACAGATCCTTGCCGTCGAATAGCACCACGGCATCGGACGGGGCGGCATCGCGGGGCGTGGCGACCATCGCCGGGATCGGCTTCCAGACTTCGGTCTTGGCAGGGTCGCGCTGCGGATCACCGGCAGCCTGCGCGATGGCGGGCGCTGCGGCCAACACGCAAGGGGCCAGCAGGCAGGTCGCCATCAGCATGGGTCTTGTCATCGGGGTCATGGAGGTTCTCGTGAACGCGCGGGGCGTGGACGGACGGTACAGGCCGCTCATTCGGTGGCCCATGCCGGCGTGCCCGGCGTGTAGCCCAGTTCGCCGTCGTAGCGGCCCGGCACGGGCACGTACCGCAGCGCCTCAGTCGCGCCCGGGCGCGAGGTGAAGAAACTGAAGATCACCAGCTGCTTGAGCATCGTGAAGTAGTGCGGCGTCAGCGGCCCCGGGTTCACACCGCCCTCCTTCGCGGTGGTACCCAGCCCCGCCCTGGCCTCGGCATCCAGCGCACGCAGCAGTGTGGCGCGCGCGTCCCGCGACAGTGAGAGGAACCCTTGCCCGCCACGCCGATCCAGATCGGCCAGACCGTCGCGGAAGATCGCCTGGTTCTGCGGCGTGTAGCAGTCGGCCACATACCGGGCCATGAACGCGCCCGCGCCCGCATCCTTGGCACCGGGCGTGCTGGTCCGGGGCAGGATGGTATCGGCCACCTCGTCCAGCAGCGCCACATCGACTTCGGAAAAGGCGCTCGCAGCGCCGGCAACCGGCGACTGCGCGTAGCCGAACGCGGGCATGCCGATCATGGCCGCGCCGGTGGCGGCGGCGATCATCTTCAGGAGCTCCCGACGTTCCATCACAGGTTCCCCGACTTGAGTTCGCGCACCGCATGGTCCGCCGCGCGCGCCGTCAACGCCATATAGGTCAACGACGGATTCACGCAGGCGCTGGAGGTCATGCAGGCGCCGTCGGTCACATAGACGTTCGGCGCATCCCACACCTGGTTGTGCATGTTCAGTACCGACGTTTTCCGGTCTCGTCCCATCCGCGCGGTGCCCATTTCGTGGATACCCATCCCCGGCGCGTAGTCATCGTCATGCACCCGAACGTCCTTGATGCCTGCGGCTTCCAGCATCTCCGCGGCATCGGCGCCCATGTCCTTGCGCATCGCCAGCTCGTTCTCGCGCATGGACACGTCCATCGCCAGCACCGGCAAACCCCACTTGTCCTTGCGTTCGGGGTCCAGGCTGATCCGGTTGTCGTGATACGGCAGCATCTCGCCGAACCCGGTCATGCCGATGCGCCACTCGCCCGGCTGGGTCAGCGCCTCCTTCAGTTCCACACCGATACTGAGCTCGGCGATCTCGCGCGACCATCCGGTACGGCTGGCGCCGCCCTGATAGCCGAAGCCTCGCATGTAGGCGCGCTTGTCGCTGCCGACGTTGCGGAAGCGTGGGATGTAGAAACCGCACGGACGGCGACCCGAGTAGTACTTGTCCTCGTAACCATCGACACGACCCGAGGCACCGACACGGAAATGATGGTCCATGACATTGTGTCCCAGCTCGCCCGAGGAGGAACCCAGGCCGCCTTCCCAGACATCGGTGGCCGAATTCATCAGTAGCCAGGTGGAGTTGAACGAGGACGCATTGAGGAAAACCACTTTGGCCGTGTACGCGTAGGTCTGGCCGTTCTCGGCGTCGATGATTTCCACCCCTCGCGCGCGCTTGCGGTCCTTGTCGTAGAGCACCTCCTTGACGATCGAGAACGGCCGCAGCGTCAAATTGCCCGTCTTCATCGCCGCCGGAAGCGTGGCCGACTGGGTGGAAAAGTACGCGCCGAACGGACAACCTAAAACGCACTTGTTGCGGTATTGGCAGTTCACCCGGCCCTGTTCGGGCTTGGGCTGGGTGATGTTGGCGGTGCGCGAGTGGATGAGGTGGCGCGTGCCGCCGAAGGCCTGATTGATCCGCGCGGCTACGTCCTTCTCGACGATGTTCAAAGGAATGGGCGGCAGGAATTCCCCGTCGGGCAGGACGTCCAGGCCTTCTCGGGTACCGGCGATGCCGGCGAACTTCTCGACGTGGTCGTACCAGGGCGCGATGTCGGCATAGCGGATCGGCCAGTCGGTGGCGATGCCCTCTTTCAGGTTTGCCTCGAAATCCAGATCCGACAGGCGATAGCTCTGCCGGCCCCACATCAGTGATCGGCCGCCGACGTGGTAGCCGCGGTACCAGTCGAAGCGCTTGGTTTCCGTGTAGGGGCAATCCTGCTCGTTCGCCCACATGTCCAGCGTGTTCTCGCCCAGGCCGCCGTCGCGCACGCGGACCGGGAACCTGGCCCGCATCTCCTGGGTGGGATGATTGCGATGCGGGTAATCCCATGACTCCTTCATCGCGTTCACGTAGCCTTTGACGTGTTCGATGTTACGGCCGCGCTCCAGCATCAGGACTTTGAGGCCTTTCTCGGTCAGTTCCTTGGCAGCCCAACCGCCGCTGATTCCCGAGCCGACGACGATGGCGTCGTAGTGATTGTCTGCCATGGGATTTCCCTGGTGGATATCGGATTCAGATGTCGCAGAGGCGCACGGCCTCGCGCAGCGAGGCGATGGGATCGGCGGCGGTGGGCATGAACTCCTGCGCCACGTAACCGTCGAAGCCCGTATCGCGGATGGCGCGGCAGATGGCTGGATAGTTGAGTTCCTGGTCCTCGCCGATCTCGTGCCGGCCAGGCACGCCCGCGGTGTGGTAATGCCTGAAGAACGCGTGGTGCTTGCGGATCGTGGCGATCACGTCGCCTTCCATGATCTGCATGTGGTAGATGTCGTAGAGCAGGCCGAAATGATCGGAGCCCAGCCGCTCGCACAGCGCCACGCCCCAGCAGGAGCGGTCGCACAGATAGTCGGGGTGATCCACCTTCGAGTTCAGCAACTCCATGACCAGCATGACGCCGCGCTTCTCCGCATGGCCCAGGATCCGTTTCAGGCCGGCTTCGGCGTTGACCAGGCCCTCCTCAGGATCCATGCCGTTGCGATTGCCGGAGAAGCAGATGAGGTTGCGATAACCGGCGTCCGCCACCAAATCGATGTGGCGCGTATAGCGCTCGACCAGTTGATCGTGGAACTGGGTGGCGGCGAAGCCTTTATCCAGACCAAGCTCTGCGCCGTTGCACATCGAGCTGAACACGCCATGCGCTTTCAGCGTCAGCCAGTCCTGCGGGCCGACCAAGTCGATGGCGGCAAAACCGATGCCCTTCACCGTCTCGCACAACTGGGCAATCGACAACTTCGGGAATGTCCAGCGGGCGACGGAGTGTTTCAGCGTGCCTTTGAGCGGCGCCGCTGCACCGGTGCCGGACACCAGGCCGGCACCGACCAGCCCAGCGCTGCCCAACATGGCGGCGCGCAGCGCATCCCGGCGCGTGAATCCCCCGCCTTGCGCGCTCATGGATCCAGCCACGGCCGGCGGACGCTCGAAACTATCGTTCGAGACATCGCTGCCATCGCGAGGCATGCACCGGACGAGATGCAGCATGCCGTTATGATCGAATAGACATACATCGATATCCCGGCCTCCCAACCGGCGCGAAGCTTCAAAGATTCGCCTCAATGCAATCGATTGCACCATAAAGCAGCCGAACACTCCGATGCAAGACGCCACGCACGAATTCTCATGCTGCAGAGCACAACAATTCGAACCTTGCGTGAGCTCGACAGCACGATTGCCGGCAAGCGCGTTTGCAGCGCCATGCCCCTCTTTGCCATACGCATGACTCATGACAAACAGTGTGCTGGCAGGCGGTCATCAGCGGCTCTACCGTGTGCACGAACGGACCGGCGCAGTTGAGCGGCACGTCGATGTCCTGCAGCCCGCGCCTGACATCGGCTAGGTCATCGAGCACGAACATGCGAGCCTGCAGCGGATCTTCGTTACGTCCGGCAAGGACGAGTGCCGGCCCGATTCCCTTCGCCCGTGCGGCAGCCAGACGCACGGTGTCGCCGGGGCGTCGTGAACCATCATCTTCTTCGTGTTTTTTTCCTCGCCGGTTCACAGTAGCCGAGTCCCGCCACGCTCCGCGCAGTTAACGTATCGCTTGCTAGACTCGCCCATGCACTACGTCCGCCCAGTTCTGTCCGATTCACTGCCATAAGGATCCGAACTATGCGCAAGGGCTCTGCCTTGCTGGTCGATGCGCTTGAGAACGAAGGCGTGGACCGTATCTTCGGCGTACCGGGGGAGGAGAATCTCGACTTCCTGGAGTCGCTCCGGACCTCACGCATCGAACTCGTCCTGACGCGTCATGAACAAGCAGCCGCCTTCATGGCGGCGACGCATGGGCGGCTCACGGGTAAGCCAGGCGTCTGCCTCGCCACGTTGGGCCCGGGCGCACTGAATTTCTCGACCGGTGCAGCCTATGCCCATCTCGGGGCCATGCCGATGATCCTTCTCACCGGCCAGAAAGCCGTGATGAGCGCCAAGCAGGCTCGTTTCCAGATCGTGGATATCGTCGCGTCGATGAAGCCACTGACCAAGATGACGCGCCAGATCGTCAGCGCGGCGTCCATTCCCGCTACCGTGCGTGATGCGTTCCGCGTTGCCACGGAGGAGAGGCCGGGGCCGGTGCATCTCGAGCTGCCGGAGGACGTCGCCGCCGAAGAGGTCAAAAGCGCCCCCGTCATTCCGGTGCACCCGATCGAGCGTCCCCTCGCCCCTCCTGCCGCGCTCGACCGGGCGGTGGAGGCCATCCTCGCCGCCAAGCGCCCGCTGGTGATGATCGGCGCGGCCGGCAGCCGGCCGTGGCTGACCGAGGCGTTATCGACCTTCGTGATGCGTACCCGGCTCCCCTTCTTCAACACGCAAATGGGCAAGGGTGCGGTCACTGGCGGCTCCAACCTCTACATGGGCACCGCCGCGCTCTCGGAGGGCGACTATGTCCACGAAGCCGTCGAGCGTGCCGACCTGATCGTCGCCATCGGCCATGACACGGTCGAGAAACCTCCCTTCCTCATGAAGAACAGCGGCGGACCGCAGGTCATCCATGTCGGCTACCAATCTGCCACGGTCGAGCAGGTCTACCATCCGGATATCGAGGTGATCGGCGATGTTGGAGCCTCCGTCGAAGCGCTCGCGGAGCGGCTCGAAGGCCGCCTGTTTCCCGACGAAGGGATGATCGCGCTGCGCCAGAAGATCCTTGCCCGCCTCAACGACCGCGCCGAAGAGGATCGCTTCCCGGTCACACCCCAGCGCCTCGTCCACGATGTGCGCGAGGTCATGCCGGACGACGGCATCGTCTGTCTAGACAATGGCATGTACAAGATCTGGTTCGCCCGCAACTACCGCACCCATGTCGCCAATACACTGCTGCTCGACAACGCGCTCGCCACGATGGGTGCCGGCCTGCCTTCCGCGATGATGGCGGCGATGCTCTATCCACATCGTCGCGTCATGGCGGTCTGCGGCGATGGCGGCTTCATGATGAACTCGCAGGAGATGGAAACTGCCGTGCGGCTCCGGCTTAACCTGGTCGTGGTCATCCTGAACGACAGTGCGTACGGCATGATCCGCTGGAAGCAGGCAGTCGATGGCTTCGCGGATTTCGGCATGCGCTTCGGCAATCCCGACTTCGTGCGTTATGCCCAAGCTTATGGCGCGAAGGGTTCGCGGGTGACCGCAGTCCAGGATCTCGTGCCGACGCTCGAAGCCGCCTTCGCCGGTGGCGGGGTTCATCTGATTGACGTGCCGATCGACTATTCCGAGAACACGCGTGTGCTCGTCGACGAATTGCGCAATCGGAAACCCGGCCTGGAGTGCGCGTGAGCGGAACTGTCGCGACGCCATCGGTCGTCAATGACGTCTTGCAAAGCCGCGCAGAGAATGGCACCCCGCTTCTCCCTCGAGCATCTGACGTGTGAGGAAATCCACCATGCTGAACGTCGTTCAGGCCTTCGACCGTGCACCGATCGCGGAAATAGAAACCGACGATGCCATGGCACTGGAGCGCAAACTGCAAGCCGCCGAGCGCGTGTTCAAGGATCGTGACGGCTGGCTCAAGCCGCATCAGCGCATTGCCATCCTGCGCAGGCTGGCCCTTCTGATGGAAGGTAAGCGCGACCAGCTCGCCATGCAGATCGCGCGCGAGGGTGGCAAGCCGCTACCTGACGCTATCGTCGAGACAACGCGCGCCATTGACGGCGTCCACAACGCCGCCGACGAACTGCGGAACTTCGCTGGCCGGGAGATCCCGATGGGCCTGTCGGCCGCTGCGGAGAATCGCTGGGCGTTTACCACCAAAGAGCCCGTCGGCATTGTGGCGGCGATCTCGGCGTTCAATCATCCGCTGAACCTGATCGTCCACCAGGTCGCGCCGGCCATCGCGGTCGGCTGCCCCGTCATCGTCAAACCCGCGGGCACGACCCCCCTCTCCTGCATCGAGTTCGTTGCGATGGCACATGAAGCCGGCCTACCAGAGCCCTGGTGCCAGAGCTTCGTACCGGAAGGCAATGAACTGGCCGAAAAGCTCGCGACCGATAAGCGGGTCGCGTTCCTGAGTTTCATCGGCTCGGCCAGGGTCGGTTGGTCGCTGCATGCCAAGCTCGCCCATGGGGCGCGCTCGGCGCTCGAGCATGGGGGTCTTGCGCCGGCCATCGTCGATCGCAGCGCCGACCTCGACAAGATCATCGAGCCGATCGTGAAGGGCGGGTTTTACCATGCAGGCCAGGTTTGCGTATCGACGCAGCGCATCTACGTCCACCATGACATTGCCGACGACTTCACGCACAGGCTCATCGCTCGCGTCGAAAGATTGCGTACCGGTAATCCCACGTTGAAGGAGACCGAGGTTGGCCCACTGATTCTGCCACGAGAGGCAGACCGGGTCGCGGAATGGATCGGGGAGGCGGTCAAGGGCGGCGCCAAGCTCGCTACCGGCGGAACACGCCTCTCTGAGACGACGCTGCAACCTGCGGTGCTGCTCGATCCCTCTGTCGACGCACGGGTATCCCTGCAAGAGATCTTCGGCCCGGTGGTCGCGGTCTACCGCTATAGCGATCTCGACGAGGCGATTGCGCGCGCCAACGCCCTGCCCACCGCCTTCCAGGCCAGCATCTTCGCCCAGGACATTGATATCGCCCTGCGCGCGGCCAACCGTCTGGATGCCTCGGCGGTGATGATCAACGACCCCACCGCCTTTCGCACCGACTGGATGCCTTTCGCTGGTCGCAAGGAATCCGGGTATGGCACCGGCGGCATTCCCTACACCATGCGCGACATGACTCAGGAAAAGATGATCCTGATGCGCCGGAGCTGAGATTTCCAGAAGCCAGGGAGCTAGCGGTTGGTCCAAGGTCGGAAGCAGCCTTTGCTTCTGCTTCGCCAGCGACAGGCTCTACTTCATGGCTTCCAATGGAATCAGCGCGAGCCAGAGAATCAGCAGCACCAGCCAAAACCAGCGCCATCGTCCCATGCTGCGCCAGGCCAGTCTCCAAGGACCGGGGTCAGGTCGACTCATGACGCCCCCGCTTTCGGACCGAGCGCAGTGCGTCGGCCACTCGCAGGCCATACAGGTACACGCCCGTGAAGCTGAGCGCCGTGAGCGCAGCGCCGAACAGGAACCACAGCAGCCGCACCGGCCATCCACCGAATGAGCCAAAGTGCAGCGGATCGGCCATCTCGGCGATGCGCTGATGGACGCTCATCTCACGCCCATCCTGGAGCTCGAGCAGACGGCCATCGCGCAGATCGAAGCCGGCGACATTGGCTCGATCACGTACGAGCCATGCCTGCGCTTGTCCGTCGATGAGGATGCCCTGGCCAGCCGCACTGGGTTGCACTCCTGCCACACTCAGCTCAGGCCAGCGCTTCGCCAACTCCGCGACGGCGCGGTCGATGGCCACAGGATCGGCAGGTGCCGCCTTCTCGCCCTTGCCGTCACCTGGCAGCGAGATCTTCGGTGGAGGCGTGGCCTTGCCGCCCAGTGATTCGACCAGATACCACCCGCCGGTAACCGCAATCAGCGCCACGAACCATAGGCTCCAGACACCGAGCAACCGATGGATGTCACCCCAAAGGCGGCGTGGCCGATCGCCGCGTGGCCAACTGAAAAATCCGCGCCACCAGCGCTTGTAGATGAAGAAGCTGCTGACAAGTGACAGCAGCAAGGGGATCGACAGCGCCGCTACCAGCGGTACGCCGTACTTGACGGGCAGCATGAGGTGGCGATGCGTGTTGCGCAGGAAACGGTGGACATTGAACCAATGGGTATCCCCCGTCACCTTGCCGGTGTACGGGTCGACCCAGACAAACCGCAGCCTTCCATCTGCCGTACGCACTTGGGCCTTGGCGGCGAAGCGCGATGCATGCGGTGCAGCCAGGCCCTGAAGCGACCCGTCAGGATGGGCCCGCTGCACCGCATCGACCATCTGCCCCCAACTGACGCGTTGCTCGCCGGGAGTCACGCGCATTTCCGCGTGCAGCAGCCAATCGATTTCCTGCGCAAACACCGCCAGGGTGCCGGTCAGGCAGATAAAGCCCATGAACAGGCACAGCTTGAGTCCGATCCAACTGTGCAGATCGAACCAACGGCGCCTTCCGCCCGCTCTGTGGAGCTGGGTCGGCACGGAAGAAGATGAGATCGCTGGCGGTGGCTGGCGCATGACGTCAGAACGTATAGGCCGCCTGCAGGTAGAGCCGTCGCGGTTCACCGGGGAAATGACCGTTGCGTTCGATGAAACCGCTGGCCGCATAGACCTTGTCGAACAGGTTCTTGATGTTGGCCTGGAACTTCCAGTCCCGCCATTGCGTCTGCCAGCTCAGGTCGAAAATCGTGTACGGCTTGACCCGCTGCCCCTCCAGGCTGATGCGCTCGTCCGTGTAGTCCGCTCCGAAACCGATGGCGGATGCGATGGCCGGGATGTCATAGCGGGTCCACAGGCCCAGCTTGTTGCGCGGGGCGTTGGCGAAGCGATCGCCTGATGCATTGGTGATGCCGTTGCTGCCGGCATCGATCACGCGGGCATCGTTGTAGGCATATGCGATGTTGATGACCCAACGGTCGGTCACGTCTGACAGCAGGTCGACTTCCAAGCCTTCGCTGCGTACCAGGCCAAGTGCCGCCAGCTGGTTGGTGCCGTCCACGACTTCACCCGTGGCTTGCACGATGTTGCTGCGCTCGATCCGGTAGAGCGCGGTGTTGAGCGTGAGGCGGCCATCGGCCAGCAGCGTCTTCAAGCCCACTTCCCATTGCTTGCTCTGCTCGGCATCGAAAGGGCCCCCTGCCGCGGGGTTCTGGTTGCCGGTCGTTTGCGGCACGAAGCCGCTGGCCACGCTGGCATACGCATTCAGTCCATCACGCAGCACGAAGGTACTGCCCAGGCGCCAGCTGAGGTCGTGACCGTCCACGCGGGTTCCACCGATCAGATCCTCATCCTCAAAGCCGTCCCAGCGCAAGCCGGCCAGCAGATACCAGCGCGGTGTCAGGGTCAGCTCGTCCTGGATGTAACCGCCGTAGCGAATGCCGCGGGTGCTGGTGTCACGCCACGGAAGGGCGGCGAGGTTGTAATCGCGGTAGGAGGTGACCCCGTATACGGGATTGAACAGGTCGATGCCGGGCACGGGTCCTGCGTTGCGAACCAGGTCCGCGCTATTGGCTGTCTGTGCCGTGAAATCCGAATCCACGTGGTAGTAGTCGGCGCCGAACAGCAACTTGTGTTCCACAGTCCCGGTGCTGAAGCGCCAGACGGCATTGCCGTTCACTGCAATGGCGTCGTTGTCCCGGTACTGGTTGCGCAGCTGGCGCGTCATCCATTCCGCGGTGCCATCGCCGTCCCGGTCGATCAAGCCCATCGGCTCGTGGTAGATCTGATGCTCGCTGTTCTCGAACCATCGCGCAGCAAAGTCGACGTCCCATGCTTGCGCCGGCGAGAAACGATACTGCGCGAGCAGCACCTTGGCATTCATGTCGAGGAAGTCGGTGGCTTCGTTGTGATTCCAGCGACGGTTCGTGAGGAATTCGCCGTTGTCGTTCACTGGCACCCCGCGGAGCCGGTTGCCCCCCAGATTCTGGGTGATGTCGGTGTACTGCACCGTCAGTTCGCCGGTCTCGCCGATGTCCATGGCGATCGAGGCATCACCGATCACGCTCTGGCTGTCCGCATTCCAGCGAACGCCCTCCTCGCCATCGCCGTAGGCTCCCAGGCGATAACGCACCCTTCCGGACGGGGTGAGCGGACCGGTCGCCTCGACCGAACCGGCAACAAAATCCTCGTTGCCGAATTGGATTTCGGCCCGGCGCTGCACCTTGGCTTGCGGCTTGCGCGTAACGTAATTGATGACACCGCCGGCATCGCCGCCGCCATACAGCGCGCCGGCCGGACCTTTGAGTACTTCGACCCGTTCTATGTTGAACAATTGTGGGACGGAGAAGCCTGCATAGGGATCGCCACGCAGCCCGTCGTACAGCACGTTCTCCTGGCGGAATCCACGCAAGGTCACGCCGGCATAGCTGAAGAAGCTGATGCCGCTGATGCTCCGATAAAGGTCGGTGACCTGGCGTGCGGCCTGGTCATCGATCAGTTCGCGGGGCATGACCTGTACCGACTGCGGCACCAGAGCCAAGGGCGTATCCGTACGGGTACCGACCGCGGCATCGTCGGCCTTGTACAGAGTTTGGGCCCGACCCAAGACTTGGACCGCATCCAGTTCGGTTACATCAGGGTTGGCAGGTGCGGCGTCGGGGGAAGCCTGGGCATGAGCCTGAAAAATGGCCAAGGACAGGGCGGTGGCCAAGAGGCCACGCGTAAACCGTTGGGGGGACATGAGGACTTTCAATGCGAATGATTATCAAGAACATCAGTCTATCACCTGTTCTTGCCGGTCGCAGCTAGCGGGCAGCAGATCTCTCAGCTCCCTCGCCTCAAACTCATCCTCCCACGAGCCCACTTCACGGTGCAGGGCAAGATCCAAAGGGAGCGCACTGAAGGCCGCAAAGATTCGCAGTCCGGTGCATCCTTTGCCGTGTCGGAGGTCCTTGAAGTAGATTTCCACATGGCGAGGGGCAAGCTATGACCGTAATGACGATCACGGACAACGGACACCAACTGACTGTACAGACGATCGAGAAGATTGATCCGCTGGGAATGGTCTATTGGCAGGGCCGCGCAATGTTCCGCATTGCAGAGGGGCGTGCACGCGTCGACGTGGTCACCACTGAGCGCCACGCTAGCCGCGATAGGGCCGAAAGCGCTGCTATCGCACTAGCCCGTAGGAACGGATGGAGCATGAGCCAAATGGTTAAGACAGGCTAGATCTCGCCATGCTGACGTCCAGTTCGCAGCTGCAACTCACGGCCCCATTCGGCTCGCACCATAGAGATCCTATCCGTGCGACTACACCTTTGTATTGCGCGGCATCGCAAGACACCACTTCATCGAAGACCACATGCGTACGAACGGCGCGTGGCTCATGGGTGAACACGTAGCCGAAACCATGCTGCCCAGCTACCCCGCTTGGGAGCAGCGCGCCTTTTAAAGCGGGCCGTGCTGAAAGTGCTCGGATCTTAGGCCACAGCAAGGTGGCCATAAAACCCGAGAAGATATGTCGATACTGCCGCTACTACACCATCAGATTGAGATTCCGGCTTTCAGACATTAATGAATGCATGCCGAACATATGTGAATTAGTGATGCCAGCACTCATTTAGGCGCCGCGAGCCAGGCGAGCAATTCTTCCAGCGGAGCGGGTCGTGCGATCAGGAAACCCTGGACACTGTCGACGCCATGCCGCTTCAGCCAGGCCAGCTCCTCCTCGGCTTCTACGCCCTCGGCCACGATGCCGAGGCCGAGGCCGCGCCCAAGTGCTATCAATGCCTGGCATATCGATGCATTCCTCGCATCGCGGTGCACGTGGCGGATGAAGCTGCGGTCGATCTTCAGACAATCCACCGGCAGGTCGCGCAGGTACGTCATGCTTGAAAAGCCGGTGCCGAAGTCATCGATGGAGATGAACACGCCATCGCGTTGCAATTCCTCCATCGCCGCCCGTGCCATATCGGGGCGGCGAAGCATGACACTCTCCGTCAACTCGACATGCAGGCTGCCGGGCGGAAGGCCGTAGCGCTCGTGGACACTCCGGAGGAGACGGGGAACGGTCCCGGACATGAATTGCACAGCGGAAACATTGACCGCGATGGCCATTCCCGGGAACCCCGCCGCCGCCACCGCCTGATATGCCTGTGCCGCCTTGTCGATCACCCAATCGCCGATGGGCACGATGAGGCCCGATTCCTCGCTCAAGGGGATGAACCTGTCCGGTGCAACGTAGCCACTCGGGGTACGCCACCGCAACAGCGCTTCGACTGCAAAGACCGTACCGTCTTTCAGGCGCTGGATGGGCTGGAAGAAGAGCTCGAACTCATCACCCGGCAGCGCCCGTCGCAGGCGATCGATCATAGCGAGTCGTTGACTGGCGTCGTCCGCCATGCTGTCGGTGTAGTGCATCGTCCTGCTGTTCTCGGCGCGGGCCTGCAGTGCGGCAAGCGACGCATGTGCCACGACCTCTTCCGCCCCCTGGTCGGGGGCTTGCCGGAAGGCGATTCCTATCCATGCTTCCATGCGCTGGCTTCCACTTCCCGACTCGACGGGCTCGGAGAATGCAGCCAACAGCTCGTCGACCAGTTCGTTCCAGTCGGCCGCATGGCGCGTCACGGCGACGAAGGCATCGGCAGGCACGTAGGCCAGCGGCCCGTGCCGACCCGCGACGGCGGCGAGACGCTGCGCGATGCCACGGATCATCTCGTCGCGCGTACGGTGCCCGAAGGTGGGCGAAACGAATGCGAGATCGCGCAATTGCACGTAGGCGACAGCGTAGATCCCGCTGTTTCCGGCCGGTTCCGGCGGGTCATCCAGCTGTTCGACGAACGTACGTAGATTGAGCAGGCCCGTGCCCTCGTCATGCGCAGCCCGCCATGCGAGATCCTTCTCGTGGGCCACCCGGTCGCTCACGTCCTCGGCGAGTACCAACCGCGCTGCACGCCCATTGAACATGATGCTGCTGCTGTGCACGCGGACATGCATGGGCGTTCCGTCGCGGCGGACATGACTCCATACAGGCGAGGCGTCGCGTGGTTCGGCACCGTCATTGACCGACGCGAGTACCGCCTCGACCTCTCCGGCCGGGCGGATCTGCAGGATAGTCATCCCCAGGAACTCTTCGCGCGAGTATCCGTAACGGGAAATGGCGGCAGCATTGACCGCCAGGAACCGGAGAGACTCGATATCGAATACCCAGAATGGCAGTGGATTCAGGTCGAACAACTCGCGGAACTGGATCTCCGCGCGCTTCAGCTCTTCCTGCCGCGCCATGCGCTCGGTGATGTCGACGATCGTGCCCGTCATGCGTGGCTTGTGGTCTTCACCCTCGATCAACGCGCCCTGCGCACTGATCCAACGGCACTGTCCATCCGGCATGACAATGCGGTACTCGGAGCGGAATGGCTGCCCGTTTGCCCGCGCCTGTTCGAATTCGCGTTCGACCCTCTGCCTGTCCAGTACATGCATGCGCTGGAAGAACTCCGCCAGCGGCAACATGCCCGCGACAGGGGCGAAACCGAACAGGCTGGCGGCATGCGCGGAAGCGCGGACGTGGTCATCGCCAAGTTCCATCGCCCATACACCTGCATGCGAAGCTTCTTGGGCCTTCGTGAGCCAGTCGGCATGCCGCCGTAGTTCATCGTGAACTCTACGGCGAGCAGCCTCGGACACCGACATCCTCCGCATCAGGTAAGACATCCCCAGCCAATAGAGCACCAACAGGCAGCCTGCGATGACCGCATAGCGCCACCAAGGCGCCATCGCGTCCTGTTTCGAAAGACCGACTGCCACAACGAAAGGATAGTCACTGGTCGAGGTGAAACTGGCGAAGCGCTCGATGCCATCCAGTCGACTCACCATATCCAGTTGCACCGTGGCGCCCGGCGTGAGGTTTGCAGGCAACGGCACCTGCCTGCCCACGTAGGCGCCACTAATGCCTTGGCGCGCTAGCACCACGCCATTCCAGTCCAGGATTCCTGCGCTGCCCCGCCTACCTATATCCAGACCCTCCAGCATGCGCTGCAGCTCCGACGTGCGCAGCCGTGCCACCAGCCAGTTGCCTTCGGGCGTGCGCAGCGCCAGGGGGATGATCGGCTCGCCATGGCCCTCCTGCTGCAGCCCCCCCACGCCCAGCCCCCCGCCATGCCCGGGAGTGTATGCAGGGTGAGCCGGGCGTTCATGCGCGCCGACGCCATGATGGATCGCGCGCCACTCGGCGTCGTACAGATCGATGTCCTGAAGTTCGACATGTCGCGAGACTACCCCGCGGATTGCTGCCGGCAGGTCCCACCGGCTGCGCTCGGGATAGTCTTCCGCGTAGCCATCCGCTTCGACCGCCATGCCTCGCAACGCACGCTCGAGGTTGCGGAACTCGTAATGGAGCAGGCGATCCACACCAATGGCCACGGCCGTGCTCTGGCGCCGCGCTGCTTCTACGCGTGCAAGCCTATCCTGCACGACCGTCAGAACCAGCCCAATGCTGATGAATAGGCCCAGGCAGGTGCCGATCCAGCGCACGGTGGATGGGGAGGCCGCGGTTACCCGAGTCAGCGCCGCTCTCATGGCGTCGTCACCCCTGCCATACTGGACATCCCTTCGACGCGCCGATCATGCACGCGCCGCGACAGCGGTTCCAGCGGACACGTCCATGGGTCGGCCGCACAGGTGCCTGCGGAATGGCAGTTGGGTGCCTACGCAGACACATTTGGGGCGGACTGCTGCGGACGCGATGCACGCACCATGGTCAGATGGAACCGATTGCGCCCCTGCTGCTTTGCTTTGTACAGCGCCTCGTCCGCCGTAGCCAGCAGGTCATCTTCCTCTACAGGCGATTGCGCGAATGCGATCCCGATACTCGTGGTGAGCATCAGCGAAATTCCTCCGAAGTACATGGGTGCATCGACCGATGCCAATATGCGTCTTGCGACCTCCTCGACGGCCGCTGCGGTGATGTTGCCATCGAGCAGGATCACGAACTCGTCCCCACCCAAACGGACCGCCAGGCCCTTCTCCTCGTTCGCCACCGCTTGCAGGCGATCCGCGAAGCAGCGGATCACGCCGTCTCCTGCCGCATGACCGTGCGTATCGTTCACCTCCTTGAAGTGATCCAGGTCGAGGAAGAACAGCGCGATGGCGCCACTGCCCCTGTCTAGGCGTGCAATGGCCAGTGCAAGCCGGCGTTCCAGCTGGCGTCGATTGGCCACTCCGGTCAGGGCATCCACCAGGCTCAGGCGCTCCAGTTCGAGTCGGCTCTTTTCCAAGGCCCGCTCAGCGGCTACTCGCTTGCTGATATCCCTCCCAGAGAGGATGAGGTCTACCGGCACCGAGGGATCATCGCCGGGAACGGATCGCATGACCACTTCCACCCATACATATTGGCCGTCGCGGTGCCGGATCCGGAAGCGATGCGTCTGCGGAAGGCCGGACGCAACCACTTCCTTCATTGCCCGCCGCTGTCCTTCGCGATCATCAGGATGCATGAGGTGCCAGCGGGACCCCAGCATTTCTTCAGGGGACCAACCCAGCATTTCTCTTGCGGAAGGCGACACATAGGTGCGCTCGCCCGATTGGTTCAGTCTCACCACGAGGTCGCCTGAGAAATCCGCCAGCAGTCGGTAGCGCTGCTCGCTGTCCCGCACGCGTGCGGTCAACCGATCGCGCTCCGCCATCGCCAGCACCACGGGGATGGTCAGGAGGCAGCCACCCGCCAGATAGAGCTGCAACAGTACGATGCCCACCGCAGGGTGCGAGGTAGAAATGCCGGCGAGGGGACCATGGCCGGTGGTGGTGAGCGCTATGCCGATTACCGCAAGCAGCGTCACGCCGATGGCGACACCAGAAAACCGGTGACGAAACGCACCCAGCAGCAAAGGCGGATACGTCAGAAAGAGCACTGGATACGGATGGGTGAACACTGCCAGTCCAACGCTTGCAATCAATCCCATACTGACTGCAAAGCGGGTGCGCCGGCCGCGTGGAGCCAATGCGCGCACGCCTTCGACGTGCAGCACGAGGGTGGCGGTACCCACGATGACCATGCCCGACACGTGCGCGCCGTACCAGGTGGCGAACGCGACGCCGAAGTCTGCCTTCATGACGTGGTGCGCCAGTGCGGCAACGAGGAGGCCCGAGACCGCGCAGGCGAGCAGTGTACTGACCGTCGCTACGCCACCCAAGTGTATCCAGTGGCGGGGGTCGCGGATGTTGGGAATCTCACGGCGGATGAAATATGCCACGCCAACCACTTCGATTCCCTGGCAGAGCGACAGGGCGATAGCCACGGAAAGTGCCGTTCCGGCCGCCCACTGGCCTGCGATATCGGCGATGCCGCCCACCACGCAATACGCTACCCATGAGGCGCTGGGCCGGAGCAACAGCCATGCACAGAGGATGCCTCCTGAAATCCAGACAGCAGACAGGTCCCCTGGGCGTCCGCCCCAGGTGTTGGACAACCAAGCGCCTGCCGCGACCAACACGGCAACCAGCGCGAGATCAGCCGGCGCGCTCCTCCGCTCCTGCATGGACACATCGCATCCTGTCAGCCTCATGCCACGCGGATAGTGGAATGGACAATGTAAGCACCGCGTGCACGGCTGTGAGTGCCGGCCTGTTCATGGATGCTGCCAGCGCACTGCAGGCGGCACGTGCTCGACGGTGCTTCGGAGAAGGCATGCAAGGCAACAGTAGAGCAAGGCACTGTTCGGGATACGTGGATCCTCGTCATTGATCGGGGCATGGCCCCAACTGGCACCTGTCATTGACCGATAGTGGCCACATGCGTGAACCGCCAGCGATCTGCAAAAGTCAGTTTGACGTAAGGACCATCCCCCTCCCCGTCCGGATGTTCGCGTCATCAATTCTTGCGCTGCTTCCCTTGCGCCTTGGGGACTATCGTGTCGATCAGGCGCATTGCGCCATCCAAGTCTTGTTTGACCTTCGTCCAAGCCTCCCAAGGATGTGCCTTCACACGCTCCATGCGGCGACGCGCCGAGACCAGGTCATAGGCATCGCCTGCCTTCACCCGCCCCAGTTCGCTCCAGCGTAACGGCATCGCTACGGGCGCTCCCGGTCTGGCACGCAACGAGAACGACGCGACGCTGGTGGCACCGCGGCCGTTGCGCAGGTAGTCGATGAAGATGCGGCCCTTGCGGACTTTCTTGCTGGCCGTCGCAACGTATGCCAGCGGTTCCGATGCCGCCATCGATTCGGCGAAGGCATGCGCGAACGGCTTCACCTGCGTCCATGGGCACGCCGGTTTCAGCGGCACCACCACATGCAGGCCCTTACCGCCTGATGTCCGCACGAACGAATCCAGTCCCATCGCTTCCAGCCGCCCGCGCACCTGGCGCGCGGCTTCCACCACCTGCCGCCATGCGACATCCGGCCCGGGGTCCAGGTCGAAGACCATGTAGTCCGCCTTGTCGGGCGAGACCGCGGTGGCACCCCACGGATGGAATTCCAGCGCATTGAACTGGACCATCTCGAGCAATCCGGTTCCCTCTTCCACCACCAGGTAGTCCGCGCGCTCGCCGCTGTCTTCCTCGATGCTGACGGCGCCCACGTGCTCCATGCCGGCCGTGTGGTGCTTCTGGAAGAAGCACGGCCGGTCCGCGCCCTGGGGGCAACGCACCACCGACAGTGGCCGCCCCGCCAGCTCGGGCAGCAGCCAGGGCAGCATCGCCTGGTAGTAATCGAACACCTGCGCCTTGGTGATGCCACCTTCCGCGAACACCACCCGACCAGGACTGCTCAAGGTCACCGCGGAAGCCGAGTGCTTCTTCTTTTTTTCAGTTGGTGAGGGCTGCGGCTTTTCCGTCGGGTTGCGCATTCCAGCCTCCTGCAGATCGTCTGCCGTCTTGTCCGCGCGGATCGCTTTGAGCGACGACTGCCGCAACAGCCCCTGGCTGCCCCAGCCATGGAAGAACACTTCCGCCACGTGGCGCGGCCGCACCCACCGGGCGTGGCGCAGCTCGGGATCATCCACCGCGACGTGCACCATGGGCTTTGCGCGCGCATCCCGGCCGAGTCTGGTCGGCAGGTCGGCCAGCAGCTGCGCATTGAAGCCGGTGCCCACGCGACCCACGTAGCGCCATCCATGGTCGGGATCCGGTGTGGCAAGCAACAGGGCGCCCAAGCCCGCGCGGCTTCCCTTGGGCGGGGTGAAGCCGACGATGGCGAACTCCTCCGCGTTGCGCTGCTTGATCTTGCGCCAGGCATCGCCACGCCCGCCGTGGTAGGACGCATCCGCGCGCTTGGAGATGATGCCTTCCAGGCCACGTTCGATGGCCATGGCCAGGGCCTGCTCGCCACGGCCGATGATGTGCGAGCTGTAGATCAGGTGCGGCGGCGGCTTCTTCAGGATTTCCGCCAGCAGCGCCTTGCGCTGATACTGGGGACTGCGCGAGAGATCCACACCGTCGATCTGCAGTACGTCGAACAGCAGATAGGACAGCACGGCATTGCGCTCGCCGGACAGCACGGCCTGCAGCAGGCCGAAGTCTTCCTGGCGCCCTGCCCCCGCCACCAGTTCGCCATCAAGCACGGCGTCCTGCAGCCCCAGCGCCTCCAGCGCGCCGACAATCTCCGGCACCTTCTTCGTCCACTCCAGTTCGTTGCGCGACCACAGGCGCACCTTGCCGCGATTGATCTGCGCGATGAGGCGATAGCCATCCCATTTCGCCTCATGCAGCCACTCGTCGCCTGCGGGCACGGTGGCGCTCAGCTTGGCGAGCTGCGGCGAACGGAATGACGGCGGGTCGTTCGTCGCCCTGGCACCCTGCAGCTTGGCGGCGCGTGCGCCCCAGGGGTCGGAGCGTTTCGGCGACCCACGCGAAGACGAAGACGCCTTTGCTGTCTTTGCCACCTTTGCTGCTTTTCCCGTCTTGGGCCGCGCCGGCTTCGCCGGCGCGCGGGCGACATCCTCCAGCAGGTCGTCGGCCTCCTGTTTGCTGGCGTAGCGGTCACGCTCCTTGAAGAGGAGCCATTGCGGCGTGCGTGCAGGCTTCTGCGTCCGCACGAGATGCCAACCGCCTTTCAGCTTGTCGCCGAACATCTCGAAACGCAGATGGCCCTTGGCAAGCTGTTCCTCCGCATTTCCCTCGGTGGTCCAGAGACCCTTGTCGAATGTCGCCACATGACCGCCGCCATACTCGCCCTTCGGTATTTCGCCTTGGAAATCGGCATAGTCGACGGGGTGGTCTTCCACTTCCGCCGCCAGGCGCTTGACCGCCGGATCCAGACTGGGGCCCTTGGGGACCGCCCAGCTCTTCAGCGTGTCCCCAACCTGCAGCCGGAAATCGTAATGACGATGGCTGGCGTGATGCAGCTGCACGACGAAGATGGGGCGGCGCCCGCGCGGCAAGCGGCTGCCCGGCGCAGGCTCGGGCGTGCTGTCAAAACGGCGCTTGCGCCGATACTCCACCAGGCTCATCACCGCCTCCTTCAACGCCCCCTTTATGCGACGCGGGTCGTCAACGCGATGTGCATGCGCGTGCCTGTGCCGTCTTCCTGCTCAGGGAGGCAGCAGGCTGCTGCGCCGGTGCCAATCGCGCAACGCAGCGGAAACGACACCGGAGAACTCGACCTCCAGCGCACGACAAGCATCAAGGCTGTCGCGGACGGCCGCCAATGGCGTGTGCTCCACCTGCCAGGGCCAGAATTCGATCGCGCCCCATGTTGCCACCGCCGCCTGCTCCATCGTCGCCAGTCGCCACCGCTCGGCGAACAGACGCTCCCGGGCCCAAGTCCGCAGGCTCGCATGCACGGTGAACCCTCGGCGGATGAAGTCGTCTCGCGCCGCTTCCAGCGCGGCCTGCGCCCCGCGCAGCCATTCGGTATGGCCTGCCGCTCGACGTGGCACGAGCAGCGGCGGGGGTGCGGCGTGCGCATGCAGGTGCCGGTGCAATCGGGTTTCCCATTGTCGCGCCTCGCGTACGGCGTCCGCTCGCACCAGCCAGCCACGCTCCAGGTCGAAGAACTCAAAGTAGCGGGGTGCGAAGGCGGACAGCCGAGCGAACGGCTCCTTCGAGATGCCGAGCTTGGCGTAGTCCTCGTAGGCGCACGGGAACACGTAGAGGAACGCGCCGCCCGACGCCCCCGTGCCCACGCCATCCAATGGGACGATCGTCCGTCCAGCCATGATGCGACGTCAGCGGCGGATGAGGATGCCGACCAGCTTTCCGCCGTGGTCCACCACGGGAAGCCGGTTCGATGCCAGCATCGCCATTCGCGAGAGAACGTCATCAACGTCTTCGTCGTCGATGCAGTAGATCGCCCTGGATGTCATGACGTCACGGACGCAGGTGGATGCACTCCGACCCTCAGCGACGACATTCAGGGCGATGTCTCGATCACTTACCACACCGGCCAGCTGACCTTCGTCGACTACGGGCAGACTGGCGATGTCATTTTCGGCCATCAGGGTGGCGGCCTGCTGCGCGGTGTCATCCAGGGATACCACGCAGGCATCCGGGTTCATGACATCACGCACCTTCATGCGAACCGTCCTTCGTTTCCTTGGCCATGATCTTTTCGCATCCGTCCATTCGTCGGGACAATCCACGCAACGCCAGCGGTGATGGAGACGAGAACCGGCAACGGCTAGTCGATGACCTGGCGTTCCCGGCCATCGTTGCCGGGGCAAAGCGCACGGATTCCGCACCTGTGGGCATCACTACTGCCTACTTCGCCGCCGCGCGCTTCGTCGTCCGCTTGGCGGGAGCCTTCTTCTTTGTAGCCTTGCTTGTCGGCGTCTTGCGTGCGGCGGTCTTCTTCGCGGGCGTCCTGCTCTTGCTGTCCAGGCTCTTCTGCAACAGTGCCATGAAGTCCACGACATTGGTTGCCGCGTCGTCATGCTCGACGGGAGCATCGATGAATTTCGTGGTCGCGCCCTTCGCCTTGATGCGCTTCTTGATGATCGCCTCAAGACGCTTACGGAACTCGTCATGGTAGGAATCCGGCGCCCAGGTCGCCTCCATAGACTGGATGAGACTCTTCGCCATTTCCACTTCTTTGGCCGCAATGCGGTAGTCGGCGGCCTTGCCCGAGGGCAGCTTGTACTCTTCCGGATCCACCAGCTCCTGCGGGTAGCGGAGCATCATGAGCACCAGCGCGTCGCCTTCGGGGATGACCGCACACAGGTATTCGCGCGTGCGGATGACCACGCGGGCCACGCCGATCTTCTTCGTGCTCTTCAGGGTATCCCGCAACAGCACGTAACCCTTCTCTGCCTTCTTGCCGGGAACGAGGATGTAGGGCTTTTCGTAGAAGCGGATGCCAATGCTGTCGGCATCGACGAAGGCTTCCACGTCCACGGACTCGTGCGTCTCCGGGGCCGCAGACTGGATGTCTTCCTTCTCGACAACCACGTAACTGCCCTTGTCGTATTCGAAGGCCTTGACGATGTCCTTCCAGGGCACCTCCTCGCCGGTCTCCGCGTTCACCCGCTCGAACCGGATGGGCTTCCTGTCGCGCGAGTCCAGCATGCGGAAGCTGATGTCCACCTTCCGTTCGCCCGACATCAGCGACACCGGAATGTTCAGCAGGCCAAAAGACAGGGTTCCGGTCCAGATGGGACGTGGCATGGCAACACCTTGGGCGCTACGGCTGAGGCCCTGATCTTCATGCGTGCGTAGGCAAGACCATGTGAAGCGGGACGGTGCGGCTGTCCGCGCGCTCCGGCCAGATGCTCGGCAGCCTCAGTTCCCCCATCTTCCGGGGGTCTGTGTACGACGAAAACGCCAGCAGGGCGCTGACGCCGCAGCCCACCATCCCGAAAGACTCACTGGTCGGGTCGTGCAGCCATTCGCAGACACGCGACGCCACCCAGGTTTTCCCCCGACCTTTGTCCGGCCTGCGCAGAACCCCCTACCTGACCCGCGAAGTGAATGAAATGCTTGCCTCGCCCATCGTAATGGCGACGGCGCTACCGTGGCCCGGCCTCTTCCCGCTTGCGCGCACGGTGATCGCTCAGCAGTGAGCTGATAACGATCCCGCAGCCCAGCATTACGCCGACCAGGAACAATGCCAACGCCACTACGGGATATCCCCACACCGTGTGCGGGGTCGAAACACGCATCATCAGCGACGAGGCCATGATGAGTGCTGCGGTAATTACCCCGATCGAAATGCGGTTCGCGATCTTCTGCAGGTTCTCCATCAACCGCGACTCTTCCAATCCGGTGACGCGCATCTGCAAGCGGTTCTCAGCGACGAGCGACAGAATATCGGATACTTTGCGCGGTCCGTCGCGCATCAGCGCCTGCACCTCCATCATCTCGCTGGCCAGATTGGGCGAGGACAGCGACTTGCGCAGGCGCGCACGCATCACGTGCTGCAACTGATCTTCCACCAGCCGCTGTGTGTCCAGCCCGGGGGCCAATGCATGGCACACGGTATCCAGATTCAAGAGCGTCTTGCCCAGCAAGCTCAGTTCCGGCGCCGTACGCAGACCGCACTGCGTCGCGATGCGGACCAGTTCCAGGACGACACGGCCCTCCGACATCGAGGCCTGGTGCGCGCTGTACCGCGAGATCAACTGCCCTACCTCGCGCAGGTAGCGCGGTTCGTCGTAGTCATCAAGGCGGACTCCCAGCGAGATACTCTCTTCGGCGACCTGCTCGCCCCTGCCGTCCACGGCGGCGAATAGCAGCTTCAACAAGCGGTCGCGCTGACGCGGAGGGACATTGGCCACCATGCCCAGGTCGAAGATCGCCAAGCGTCCGTCATCGGTGACGCGCAGGTTGCCGGGATGGGGATCGGCATGGATCTCGCCATGCACGAAGATCTGGTCCAGATAGCCGCGCAGCAGCTCCTCTGCCAAGGGTGTCATCGACTCCTCAGTGCGGCGCAAACCGGTGATCTGGTCGACCCGCGTGCCCTGGGCCAGCTCCATGGTCAACACACGCTTGCTCGTGTAGTCCCAGATCGGCGCGGGTACCCACAGCCGTTTGAATGGCAGCAGGTGCTGGCGGAACCGCTCGAGGTTCTCCGCCTCGGCAATGTAGTCCAGTTCCGCCATCAGCGAACGTGAGAATTCCGCCAACCACTCGGAGAAGCGCACGTGCCTGCCCAGCTCGGTCATGCGATCCGCGGCGTCGGTGACGCCCCGCAGCAGTTCCAGGTCACTAAGCAGTTGCTGCGCCACGCCCGGCCGCTGGACCTTGACCGCGACCTCGCGTCCATCGCGCAAGGTCGCGCGGTGCACCTGCGCTAGCGACGCGCATCCCAACGGTGTTTCATCGAAGGCTTCGAAAGCCTTGCTGATCCGCACACCCAGCGCATCCTCGACTTGTTCACGCACCAGATCGTAAGGAATCGGCGCGACGTTTTCCTGCATCCTCTCCAGGGCGGCGGCGTACGCAGGTGGCACGAAGTCGGGGCGCGTGGAGAGCATCTGGCCAAGCTTCACGAAGGTCGGACCCATCGCCTCCAGCTCGTCGGCGAAACGTTCCGGGCTGCCTTCCTCGGCTACGTCCTCCTGTTCGAGGTCCGCGTCCAGTGCCAGTCCGTTGAAGACCCCGGATTTCCGGTAGCGGAACAGGAACTGCAGAATGGTGGCGCGCCTTGCCAGCCGGCCGGTCTGCGGAGTCGATTCTGTCTCACTGCTCATGCCGAACCTCAATGTTGCTGTTCCGGATTGTTATGACCGAGGTAGTGAGCTTGTCGTGAACGAACACGCGGCATGATCACGTTGCGATAACCGCTGGGGCATGCTCAATGCGTATACGCCCATTCCGGGCTCTAATGAATGCAGGCACCCATATGAATCGGACCCGCACGCATCGCGATAACGCTCACAGCGACAGCGCCAAGGCGGACACGCCCGACAAGCACAGGAACGAGAAAGCACGCTGGAAGGACCACGATCAACTCCAGGATCGGGACAGCCCAAAACCCGATCCGGAACAAGACTACCCGGGGGCACACGACGCAGTACCGCGCTGAGTGCGGCCTCAGGTTTCGGCGGGCTTCGTGCCACGCACCCTACCCGCCTTCACGGAGCAAATATGCCTCTCGCGCATTCTTTAAAGCATCTCTTGTTTCCTCTGGATCATTCATGACGCGCATTCCCCGCTGTCTGTCGCTTCCGCTGGTCATTGCTCTATTGAGCACGATGACCGCCTACGCTGCGGAAAGTCCACTCGCCGTGGCAGCCAATGAACTCGACACCACCGTAGGTGCCGCAGGTCAGCTGCGTGCCCAGGTGCTGCTGGATCGCGCTCACTTTTCGCCAGGCGAAATCGATGGGTTTGCCGGCTCCAACCAGCGGCGCGCCGTTCGTGGCTACCAACAGGCCAAGGCGCTTCCAGTGACCGGCGACTTGGACGCTGGCACTTGGGCCGCACTCAATGCGGACATGGCCCCCGTGCTGGTGGCGTACGCCCTTACGGTCGAAGACGTGGGCCAGAACTACGCCTCGCTGCCCCAAGACATGATGGAGCAAGGCAAGCTGAAATCTCTTGGCTTCGAATCCATCGAAGAAGCACTGGGTGAACGTTTCCACGCCAGCCCGGCCCTACTCCGCAAGCTCAATCCCACGGCAGACTTCAGCAAGGCCGGCACGCAGCTTCAAGTGCCCAACGTCGTGGGGGTCGCAGCTCCGGCGAAGGCAACCAAGGTGGTGGTGGACAAGTCCGACTCGACCCTTACCCTGGTTGATGCCGCAGGAAACCCCTTCGCGCAGTACCCCGTGTCTTCGGGCAGCCAGCACGATCCGCTGCCCCTAGGCGAGTGGAAGATCGTGGCCACCGCGGTCAATCCAACCTTCCACTATAATCCCGCCCTGTTCTGGGATGCGGACCCCACACATGCCAGAGCCACATTGGCTGCCGGACCGAACAATCCGGTCGGCACGCGCTGGATCGACCTATCCAAGCCACACTACGGCCTGCATGGCACAGCGGAGCCTGCCAGCATCGGCAAGACCCAGTCACATGGCTGCGTTCGTCTCACCAACTGGGATGTCGAACGCGTCGCGGCGGCGATCGGGCCCGACGTCGTTGTCGTCATGCAGGAGTGAGGCATGAGATACCTGCTGGCGCTGATCGCGGCGGTGATCCTGGGTGTGGCGCTCTACCGCGGCATTGACATCTCGCGCACCCCCGATAGAGAAATGACGGCAGCATCGCAAGCTCTCACGGTACCGCCTGCCAATGCCTCGTCGGCGGTCAACGCGACGCCGTTGGAAGCCACGCATCCCGTCGTCCCCGAGATGCTGCCTCCCCCTGCCTTGCCGATCTCCAACGCGCCGTTCTCCCTGCGCGAGAAGACGTCACCTGGATTGCTCATCCCCGTGCAAGGCAAAGTTGCTTCCGACCTGGCCGACACTTTCACCGATGCGCGCAGCGAGGGCCGTTTGCACGATGCCATCGACATCATGGCGAGCGCGGGCACCCCCGTACTCGCCGTCTCGGACGGGCATGTGGAAAAGCTGTTCTACAGCGAACGCGGCGGCTTGACGATCTATCAGTTTGATCCCCAGAGAAAGTACGCCTACTACTACGCCCATTTGCAGGGGTACGTGGCCGGTCTTGCAGAAAAACAGCCGCTCAAGCGTGGACAGATGATCGGATATGTTGGTAGCACCGGCAATGCGAGCCCGGACGCTCCGCACCTGCACTTCGCCATCTTCGTGCTGGGGGCAGAGCGTCGCTGGTGGGAAGGAACCGCCATCAATCCCTATCCACTGCTTGCCTCGTCGGGTGGGTGACCGCAATAGGAACAGACGGCATCCTGCGGCGAGATTGTCCGACTTCCTTTGCACGGGAAGAATCCGTGTAAGAGAAAGCCCCCGTTGTACGGGGGCTTCGATCACTCATCTTATTCGCCCGGTTCCCTGTCCTTGCGACTGGGTGCCTTATGCGGTTCGTTCGGATTCTGCCCGGGTTGCAGTTGGCGATTGCCCTGTTGTTCGCGTGGAGTAGTCATGGGAAATCATCCGTGGCGGCTGCCACTTTCAGTGGAGTGCACTCCATAGCATGAAGTGCCTGTGTCCGCGACTGATCCATCGTCGCGTCGGATTTTCACCGAGGGAGCTCAGCGGCCGTCCCGATCGAAATCGCCCGGAAGCTTGCGCTCGATATAGTGCCAACCGTCCTTGACGGCACCTTTCGCCTGTGGCCAGTCCAGGCGCGAGCTATCGCGGGTGGCTGCCCATTTACGTTCGAGCTCGCCTTCGACATCTTCGAACTTCTGGCCGCTGTATTCGCCATACGTGTCGTAACCGTACTTGTAGGCTGGACGGTAGTCATCCCACTCTCGACCCTCCGTATAGTACGGCGTCTGGCGATACTGGCCTTCGAAGTTGGCGATGTACTCGGTCGGATTCACCAACTCTGCGAGCGAATCGCCTGCCTTCGCTCCCAGCACACCGCCCGCCACTGCGCCAACGACCGTACCGACGGGGCCTCCGACGGCGGTGCCCGCCACGGCGCCCGCGATCGCACCGCCGACGGCGCCGGTACCCGCACCAATGTTGTGGTCTTTCTTGATGTCGCTCATTGCATGTCACTCCAGCGTAATGAACCGATTGGGGAAACTGAAGCCTTTGGCATCAGTGGAGTGACAGTGAACGCAACTGCTATGCGTGCACGTGAAAATAAGCCAATTTTCTGCTCACGAGCGCGCAACGTTTACCACGGATTCCCAAAGATCAAGCTCGCGCTCACCATCGTGCATTGACTCGTTTCCGGCTTTCGTTTCCGGAGTCATCTTCCTCACGGTCTGCACACGGCGACGGGAGCAACGTGGGATTGTCTTTCGGAAGTCCAGACATGGTTATGAAGAACTCTAGACCCACACAACACCAGCCCAATGTATTCGAGAAACCGCGACGGCCCACCGCGCCTACCGTGCAAGGAGAGAACCCGGGCAAGCGGACGAATGAAGAGCGCAATGATCCCGAGTCGGAGCACGGCGCCACCGGTGGGCAACCCCGCCGCCGGACGGCTCAGGCACATGCAGGTCCATGAGGCTGCATAACATGGTCGTTGAAGCGCGATTCTGGACGCGGGCGATGGTTGTTGATCGCCAAGGCGTACTCTGAAAGTCACCTCATAGGGCTCATGGATCATCGTTACGATGGATCTGTGGGATGTATGCACGGGCGTCGCCAAAGATTTCACGCCGCTCCCGGTACGCTGAGCCTCCCATCCAGCATCAGGGAAGCGCAGTGCCGAAGCTCCAGCACACGGATTGGCCCGCCCGCCTCTGGGTGATCCGCCACGGGCAGAGTGCCGGCAACGTCGCGCGCGATGCGGCCGAACTCGCCGGCGCCACGTTGATCGATCTCGCCCACCGCGATGCCGACACACCGCTTTCCGAACTGGGTGAACAGCAGTCGCAGGCGCTGGCCGCATGGTTCGACGCGCTGCCGGCTGACGAGCGCCCCACCCACCTGATGAGTTCGCCCTTCGTGCGGTCGTACCAGACGTGTGCGGCGATCGCGACGCGCCTGCGCATCGATGCCGATGAGATCTCGCTGGATGAGCGTCTGCGCGAGAAGGAGTTCGGCATCCTGGACCGCTATACCAGCCAGGGTATCCGGGCGACCTTTCCCGAGCTGGCCGAGCAACGCGCACTGGTAGGCAAGTTCTATTTCCGCCCCCCTGGTGGTGAGAGCTGGTGCGACGTGATCCTGCGCCTGCGCAGCGTGGTGGAAGTGCTCAGGCGCGACCACGTCGGCGACCGTGTCGTGATCGTGGCGCACCAGGTCATCGTCAACTGCTTCCGCTACCTGCTCGAATGCATGGACGAGAAGGCCATCCTGGAGATCGACAGGCTGGCGGATGTTCCCAACTGCTCGATCACCGAATACGGCTTCGTGCAGGGACACGAAGGCGAGCGCTTCGCCCTGCGGCGGGCAAACTACGTGCCTCCGGAACTGGAAGACCACGCCACCGTCACGGTCGCGGCAGATGCACCCGCAGGCCCGAAATGAAGCGTGTCCACGCACCGGTGCCCGTCAATGCCAGGCTGCTGCGTGCCTGGCCACTTCCCGCGCCTGACGCCATCCGCAGCAAGGAAGATCGTGGCCGCGTGCTGGTGGTTGCCGGCTCGCCGGACGTACCGGGTGCCGCGCTGCTGGCCGGCGAAGCGGCATTGCGTGCCGGCGCGGGCAAGCTGCAGATCGGCACACCGGCCAGCGTGGCAGCGGGCCTTGCACTTGCCGTTCCGGAGGCCAAGGTAACGCCGCTGTCCACGACGCGCAGCGGCGGTTGCCGTTCGTCGCCGGCGCTCGAGCAGGCATGCGCCGGCGCCGACGCGCTCCTGATCGGCGCCGGCATGGACGACACGCCGACCCTGCGCAACCTTGTCGCCCGGTTGTCCCGGCATGCCGCGGGCGTGGTGGTCGCCGATGCAGGTGCCATCGCCGCATTTCAGCACGTGCATGGATTCCGGTCTGCCCCGGTCATCACGCCGCACGCCGGCGAGATGGCGTCCTTGTTGGACACGCCGATCGAAGACGTGCACGCGCGGCCTGCGGAACTGGCACGGGAATTCGCGGCGCATGCGCGGGTGATCGTCGTGCTGAAGGCGCCGGAGACGCTGATCGCCGCTCCGGATGGACGCCTGTGGCGGCACACCGGGGGCGGACCCGGACTGGGAACATCGGGTTCGGGTGACGTCCTCGCCGGCATCATCACCGGGCTGGCCGCCCGGGGCGCGAGCGCGGAACAGGCCGCCGTCTGGGGGGTGTACCTGCATGGCCGTGCCGGGGAGGCGCTTGCCAGAGCACAGGGCAGCCTTGGTTTCCTGGCGCGCGAACTGCCAGCGCAGGTGCCGCGTCTGCTGGAAGCATTCGGTCCGTCGCCATCGAAAGCGGCACGGAGCGGCAAGCCACGCCGCACGCTGGCAGGGGCCGCGGCATGACTGCGCGCAAGCGAGCAGGCCGTCGCCCGCCTGACAGCTTCGTCCGTGTCAGGGGCGCGCGCGAACACAACCTCAAGGACATCAATGTCGATGTGCCGCGCGATGCGCTGGTCGTGTTCTCCGGCATTTCGGGGTCCGGCAAATCATCGCTTGCCTTCGGCACCCTCTACGCGGAAGCGCAGCGTCGCTATCTGGAATCGGTGTCGCCGTATGCGCGCCGCCTGATCGACCAGGCCGGCGTGCCGGACGTGGACAGCATCGAGGGACTTCCGCCCGCGGTAGCGCTGCAGCAGCAGCGCGGCACCCCCAACGTGCGTTCCACGGTGGGCAGTGTCACCACGATTTCCAGTTCGCTGAGGATGCTGTACTCCCGCGCGGGCACCTATCCCGCCAACCAGCCGATGCTGTATGCGGAGGACTTCTCTCCCAATACGCCGCAGGGTGCCTGCCCGCATTGCCATGGCCTGGGCCACGTCTACGATGTCACCGAGAAACTGATGGTGCCCGACCCCTCGTTGAGCATCCGCGAGCGTGCGATCGCAGCGTGGCCCCCCGCCTGGCATGGCCAGAACCTGCGCGACATCTTGGTCACCCTGGGCTACGACGTCGACGCGCCCTGGCGGACGCTTCCTCGCAAGGATCGCAACTGGATCCTGTTCACCGACGAACAGCCGACCGTGCCGGTCTATCCCGGCTTCACGCCGGCGGAGACGCGCACCGCACTGCGTCGCAAGACCGAGCCCAGCTACATGGGCACCTTCATCGGCGCACGGAAGTACGTGCTGCATACCTTTGCCACCACGCAGAGCGCGCAGATGAAAAAGCGCGTGGCACGCTTCATGACCGGTGCCCCCTGTCCCGTGTGCAAGGGGCGGCGGATCAAGCGCGAAGCCTTGTCGGTGACCTTCGCTGGCATGGACATCGGAACGCTCTCCCACTTGTCACTGGACCGCATCGCCCAGACGCTGGCGCCCGCGGCGCTGGGGAAGTTTTCCCGACCCGCCCGCATGGGTACGCGGAGCAAGGCAGCCAGCCGACACGATACCGCCCAGCGCGTGGCCAAAGGCGGCCTGGCCCACGCCGGCAGCACGGATGTACGCCGCACGCCGGACTTGTCCGAAGAGAAGCGCATCGCGGCGGCACGCATTGCACAGGACCTGACCAGGCGGATCGCCGCATTGCAGGCCCTGGGCCTCGGCTACCTGTCGCTGGATCGCACCACGCCCACCTTGTCCGCCGGCGAACTGCAGAGACTGCGGCTGGCGACCCAGATCCGCTCCCAGCTCTTCGGCGTGGTGTACGTGCTGGACGAACCCACCGCCGGCCTGCATCCGGCGGATGCCGATGCACTCCATGAATCCCTCGACCAGTTGAAGGCGGCCGGAAATACCCTGTTCGTGGTCGAACACGACCTGGACATGCTGCGTCGCGCGGACTGGCTGGTCGACGTGGGGCCGGGCGCGGGACAACATGGGGGACGCGTGCTCTACAGCGGCCCGCCGGCCGGCTTGCAGCAGGTGGCCGAGTCCCATACCCGACGCTACCTGTTCCCCACCGTTGCGGTGACGCCGCGCACCCGCCGCGAAGCTTCGGGATGGTTGGGGCTTGCGGAGGTCCATCGCAACAACCTGCATGGCATCCACGTCCGTTTTCCGCTGGGCGCGTTGACCGCGGTGACGGGGATCTCGGGCTCCGGCAAGTCGAGCCTGGTGAGCCAGGCATTGGTCGAACTGGTGAGTGACCATCTGGGCCATGAACCCGTTGCCGAAGACCATGACATCGAACCGCGGCAGCCCCCGGAATCCGCCCGCGCGTCCGGCAGGCTGGTGGAGGGCGCGGCCGCGATCGATCGCCTGGTGAACGTGGACCAGAAACCCATCGGCCGTACACCACGTTCCAACCTGGCCACGTACACCGGCCTGTTCGATCACGTCCGCCGGTTGTTTGCGGCCACTCCCGCGGCCAGGGCCAGGAAGTTCGGTGCCGGCCGCTTCTCTTTCAATGTGGCGCAGGGACGATGCCCGACGTGCGAGGGCGAGGGCTCCGTGCATGTCGAGCTGCTCTTCATGCCCAGCGTTTACGCGCCATGTCCTACCTGCCATGGCAGCCGCTTCAACGAGAAGACGCTCCAGGTCCGTTGGCGCGGCAAGGACATCGCGCAGGTGCTGGCGATGACCGTCGACGAAGCATCGGCCCTGTTCCGGGAGGAAGCCTCGGTCTGGCGACCGCTGCACCTGCTGCAGGACATCGGGCTTGGCTATCTGCGGCTCGGCCAGCCGGCAACCGAACTCTCCGGCGGCGAGGCCCAGCGCATCAAGCTCGCCAGCGAACTCCAGCGGGCCCAACGCGGCCACACGCTGTACGTGCTGGACGAGCCCACCACGGGCCTGCATCCCGCCGACACGGACAAGCTGATGACGCAGCTGCACAGCCTGGTCGACGCCGGCAACACCGTCATCCTGGTGGAGCACGACATGCGCGTGGTCGCCGACAGCGACTGGGTGATCGATGTCGGGCCCGGGGCCGGCGAACAAGGGGGGCGGATCGTGGCGGAAGGCACCCCGGAGAAAGTTTCGCGCTCGAAAGGCCCCACATCGCACCATCTAGCCAATGCACTGCGCGGCTAGCTTGGAACGGGACGCGCTTCCATGCAGTTCTCTTTGGAGCACGCTCTCTGGTTCGGCCACAGCGCTTTGACGCGTCAACATATAGGGCAGCCAGGATGAGACTCAAACGCGCAGAAACGACGGCCTCCACCTACGACCCCGAGGGAGGGGACCATGGCGGCCATGCCCGACTTGATTGCATCATCGTAGGTGGCGGCCCTGCAGGACTTACGGCTGCCACATACCTGCGCCGATTCCATAGAAGTGTGCGGCTCTTCGATGATGGTTTCAGCAGGGCCCGCTGGATCCCGGAGACTCACAATTGTCCCGGTTTCCCTCAGGGCGTCTCTGGTGAGAAACTCCTCCACAAACTGCGAGAGCAGGCGCTTACCTATGGCGTTGCTCCCGTGCAACGACGCGTTGTTGGAATCTCAGCTAGCCCCAATGGCTGGCAAGTCCGTGATGAAAACCAGACCTGGCATGCGGGAAGTGTCGTACTGGCCACCGGTGTTCGGGATCGGGTTCCTGACCTGCAAGACGGATCCATTGATGATGCGATAGCGCGCGGACTGATCCGCTTGTGCGCAATCTGCGACGGATATGAGGCGACGGACCAGAACATCGGGGTTGTGGGACCCTTGGTGCAAAGCATCCAGCACGCCTGCTTTCTGCGCACTTTCTCGTCTCGCGTCAGCGTGGTTCCCTTGTCAGATTCCGTGCCTGTCCTGGCGGAGGTTCGAGAAGAGGCGTTGCGCCGTGCGGCCGAACTTCGCATCCAGGTCCTCCCCGAACTGCACCATCTCTCCTGCAGGGACGACACCTGTGAAGCGAGCGACGTGGCGGGCGGCACGCATCGGTTTGATACCCTTTATGCCGCTATGGGGGCGCCCGCGCGCAGCAATCTGGCAGCCATGGCCGGCGCGACGATGGCAAAGGACGGCGCGATCCTAACGGATGCCCATCTGCAGACGTCGCGGCCGGATCTCTACGCCATTGGCGATGTGGCTACGGATCTGAACCAGATATCCGTGGCCTTCGGCCATGCAGCCATCGCGGCTACCGCCATCCATCGTCGTCTAGACCCGGTCCTGCGCTAACGCAAAGAGTTTGCTCTTGAATCTCCTGGAAAGGATGAGCCTAGTGCTGCATTAGAAGCTACGGCTGACACTTCAGCAATTGGCTACCGGCAGCATCCAAATGGCCCTTTTTAGCAGGCCGAAAGCTGCGCTCTCCCCGCCTCCAATCAATAGAGTGTCTGGCAACGCGTGCAGAAAAATGATCGCCGTTTGCGCACGCCCAGGTATTCTTTTGTGATGCGCTGGCCGCATTGGGGGCATGTGGACTTGGTATGCACCAGCCAGTGCTTGCGAAGGACGAACTGCTTCTTCCATTCAAGGAACTCGAAGCTGTACTGGCGAGCCTGCACTATCACTTGGCCGAGCTTCCGCGGCGGGAGCGCCCCCACCTCGCTGGCAGGATGGACGCCGACGCGGAAAAGCACCTCGTTCTTGATGATGTTTCCAACGCCTGCAAAGATGTCTTGATCCAGCAAGGCATCGCAGACCAGTACCGAAGGCTGTAGTTCAAGTTTGGTCCTGGCGAGCTGTGGCTTCCATTCCGGGCTCATCACGTCGATGCGCCAGTCATAGGTATCGTCCAGAAGCCCTTCGATGTATTTGAGCGAAGATGCGTAGAAGTTCAGCACGCCATTGTCGAACAACAGGGACATGCGAGGATTGGCCGGCTTTTCTTCATCGATCAGGTAGGAACCGAACATCAGCATGTGAACACGCAGGCTGAAATCACGGAACTCGATGAGGAAATGTTTGCCCCAGCTGCGCAGCGCGACAACGCGCTCGCCTTCCATTCGGCTCAGGTCGAGCTTGCTGTTGCCCGACGCCCTGCGGACGGTCTTGCCGCTGAAGTGGGCGGCCGCCTCCTTCAGGATGACGATGGATGGGCCTTCAGGCATGCGAATTTTCGGGCGTCCGCGGCGATGAAAGTGTCCGTAGCAGATCCTGTAGGAGCGCCGCATTGCCAGTCGCATGGCCGTGTGCGGTATTGTCGAAAATGATCCACGGGCAGGCGGGCCATCTGGCGGAAACGACCGCAATGGCAAGCTGCTGCAGACTGTCCTCCGTGTATGCGCTGTAGTACATCTGCGGCGAACCGTGCCAACGCCAATATGGCCAAGGCGACACCGCTTCGGGGCGGCGGGCATCATCTACCAGGGCCGGGTCTGCGGCGACGCGGCCGACGCCGTACCGCTGCAGCAATGCCTCCGCGCTGCTGGAAAACCAGCTGGCATGCCGAGGTTCGCAGACGAGCGGTGCCTGCGAGCGATGGCGGAACATGCGAAAGAACGTCGACGCGACACGGGCGTCGAGCAGATGGCTGGGCGGCAGCTGGAGAAGGAAGCCCCCCAGCTTGCTGCCAAGCGCTTCTGTCTCGCCCAGAAAGCGGTCCAACGCCGGAGCGGAATGACGAAGGGCGAGTTCGTGGGAAATCAACTTGGGGATCTTGACGGAGAAACGGAAGTCCCTCGGAACCGAGGAGGCCCATCTCGCGTAGGTGGCCGGCTTGTGGGGTTGGTAGAATGATGAGTTCACTTCCACGACTGCGAAACGGGTGGCGTAGCGCGCGAGCATCGATTCGCCTTCGCCGAACAGTGCCAAGCTCTGGCGGGGAATGGACCAGCCTGCACAGCCGACCTTGATTGCCTGCATTGAGCTGGGTTCCTTGCACCGGGGTGTCATAGGGAACGTCACAGGGGAGTGACGTTGGTGGTCGGATCCCTTCAGCAGACGCCCGATTGATCCTTCCTCATGTGGACGGTTGGTACCGTGCACTCACGATGCCAACGCGAACGACCTGAATAGTTCTGGCCTAGTTCGCCGCGCCATTCAGTTGCTTGGCCTGCGCCAAGTGATTGGCCACATGCTCACGCGTCACAGCCAAGTGTGTCCTGACCTCTGCACGGCCGGCGGCGGGTATCAGCTTTCCATCCAGCGTCGCGAGTGCTTCCGTATGATCCTTCACCATGGCAGCAACATAAGCCTTGGAGTACACATCGCCGCTCTTGTCGTTCAGCATGGCCAGCGCTCGCTCGCTCTTCTTGCGTTGCCCATCTGCATCGGGTGCCGCGTTCTCCGGATTGAGTGCGGATGTCTTTTTTCGGTTCTCGGTATGCTGATCAATCATCATCTGCGCATAGGCTGCGACAGGTCCTTTTACGCCTTTGGCGAGGGCCTGTTTACTGGCGGCAATTTCATGGTCATTGATCGCGTTCAAGACGCCAAGAGCATTACGCTCGTCCAGGGATGGCTGGATGTCGGGTCGACCGGTGGCAGCCATGGCTTCGGCTGTTTCATCGGTGGGGTCGGTGTTCAAGACGGGGACTGCGTCTGAAGTCTCGGCCATGACGTCAGCATCGTTATGGTTGTCGCGACAGGCGGACAAGGACACCACGCCGATGGACACGGCGGCGAGGACGAACAGGTGGCGAGCTTTCATGATGCAACTCCGGCTTGTGGGGTGAGGGCCGAACCGGAAAAGCCTTCAGGATGGGAACCTGTCCGTATGTTGGCTTGGCTACTAGAGAACGCTCAGGCCCGTGAACGCAATGTGCAATATGTACAGCGTTTAGATTGGCGTGAAGGTGTTGCGAAGACGTGCTGCATCAGTTCGGGCGTGATCTCTTCTTCAATCACTGCTCCACCGGCGCGGTCAGCAAAAGGCAGCTGGAAACCTAGTTGTCCGGAAACATGGAGTAGACGATGAACAAGGTGGATGCCGTGGCCTGCCCGCATGGTCAACAGGACAGCTGATGCTGTCCATCCGTTGACAATCGCTAGTGCTCGCGACACAGCACCAAGTATTAACTGAATGGGTAGGCTGCCGCCGTCCGCCCTACCCCCGATAACGATCCCTAATCGTTCAATCCGATTCACTGACCAGAATTTTGGACCTCCGTTAGCAGCCAGTCTTCGCGCCATCAGCAGCTGACGACCCAATGTCGGGCCTCGATACGGTGAGTGAGCACGCTAGCGGAGTGAGTGCCCGACGGGGCACCTCCTCAGGATCATCGCGATGCGATGGTCCTTCTACTTTCCGGGCGTGGCCTCGACCAGCTTGACTAGCTCGCGCTTCTGCTGCTTGGTCAGCGATCCCCACCGCAGCAACAGCTTGGCCAGCAGATCGTCATCGGTGTACAGAAAGGCCGGCGGAATGCCCAAGGCCTCGGCCAGCTTTTTGGCCGTGGCCGAGCGCGGTTCATGCACGCCACGCTCGTACTGGTTGATGCGAGGGCTTGCCACGTCGGGCTCCATACCGGCCAGGATACCCAGCTGAGCCTGCGTCAGGCCTTGGCTCAGGCGCGCCTGTTTCAGGCGCCTGGCGAAATTCGATCGCTTGTCAGCTGATTCGGACACACGGGCCTCGGGTCACATCCTTATGAAAAGGATGGCCGAAGTGCCTGTCGCTGGATACTAAGTTAATCTTAGTATCCCTGCAATGCGGCCGGCCGAGATGACGCCTCACACGTTGGATGACCTGGGGTTGCCCGGTTCCGTGTACCTGTGGGCCCTGCTTCACGCACAGCAGCACCGGCTTGCCCTGGCACCCACTGCAGACCTGGCCATGGAAGCCCTGCTGGTCCTGGCTTCGCACCAGATAGTGGCGCTGCCTGGCGATGGATCGGGCTCTGCGATCGGCCAGCGCCAGACCCCCATCGAGGGCATTGCATGGCGCTGGACCTGGCACGCCTATCACGCCGACAGCGTGCTGCCGGCAGTGGAGGATTTTCTGAGCTCAGTGCCTCGCGATGATCTGGTCCTGACCCTGGGCACGGCGTTATGGCAACGCCTGGTGCACGATGAGGCCCAAGCGTTCTACGCCGAGCAACTGGCCCGCTGCCAGTTCGATGCCCACTGGCAGCAGGACATGGCATTTGCCCAACGCCTCTCACGGCTGTCGCTCAGTGCTTCGCAATGGCGGTACTGCGCGTGGGCAGCCGTACGCCAGGGCGCCACGTTGGCACGCCAAGGCACCCTACCCGCTTCACGGGTACGCGAAGGCATGTACGGGGAAATCCTGCGACGAGCCGCGGCAGTGGCGGCCGGTCGCTACGGCCGCTGTGGCTTCACCCCGGCTTCCGTACAACCACCCACGGCATTGGCGCAAGGCCTGGCATGCCAGTGGTTCAACCTCGGGCAGATCTACTGGACCGCGTTACCCAGCGTCGAGGCGCTGCAACCTAAGCCTCTGCGCTCGGGCTAGACGCCCGGATACTTGGGAAACTTCTCGTTGGGATGCTTGGCCTTCCATTCCTTGTAGGCGGCCGTGCCCTCCCATGCGGTAAAGGACCGCGGTGGGCGCCCTCGCCCGCTCCAGGTCTCCTGTGTGTGCGGCAGCCAGTACTTGGGGGCCACCTCCTGATTGCTGCCCGGCTTCTTGACCCGGACCGGACTGCTGGCACCGACGGCCGCCAAGATCTCGGCTTTCTGCCTGGCGCTGAAATGAGGGCTGTACTGACCCAGCAGATTCATGACCTCGGCAAAGGCATCGGCGGCTTGCTGCTGACGAAGCTGGGCTTCTTGTTGCTCCAGTTTGCGCAGTTCTTCCTCAAGCTTTGCTCTGGCCGTGGCGATGGAGTCCAGGGTGGGTTTACTCATGCGGGGTAATTACCTCGGAAACGTCGGATACGGGGAGAGCGTTGAGTGTAAACAACCCCGATGTGAGCGGGCGTGGTGTCCGCTGGCTAGAATCGGCACACGCCGGTCACTGGCCGCACGGAGCACCGCATGATCACCGTCTTTTTCTCCTATTCCCACGTCGATGAAGCACTGCGAGACCAGTTGGAAACCCAACTGGCCATGCTCAAGCGCCAAGGCGTCATCCAGGCCTGGCATGACCGCCGCATCGGTGCTGGGGAGCACTTCGCGCAGGCCATCGATGCGCATATCAATAGCGCGAATATCATCCTGTTGCTGGTCAGCCCGGATTTCATCGCCTCCGAGTACTGCTACGAAGTCGAAATGAAACGGGCTCTGCAGCGCCATGAGGCTGGCGAGGCGATCGTCATTCCGGTCATCTTGCGTGCCTGCGACTGGCACCCGGCACCGTTTGGCCAACTGCTGGCCACGCCGCGGGATGGAAAGCCCGTCACGTTGTGGCCGGATCGAGACGAGGCGTTCTTGCAGGTAGCCCAAGCCGTGCGTGGGGCAGTCGGTCGCCTCTCACCGTCGGCCCCTGCCAGCGTGCCGGTGACGGCGTCAGAGCCGGTGTCCCCGGTGGTGCCGGCAACGGCCAGCGGTCCGCGCTCCAGCAACCTGCGCTTGGCGAAAAACTTCTCCCAGCGGGATAAGGATCACTTCAAGCTTCAAACCTTCGAGTACATCGCACGCTACTTCCAGAACTCCTTGGACGAGTTGGAGGCCCGTAACCCTGGTTATCAGGGGACGTTTCGGCAGGTCGACGCCAATCGTTTTTTCGCCACGATCTACGAGCACGGCGCCGATGTCGCCCGCGGCACGGTGTACTTGGGCGGCATGATCGGCGGAATCAGCTACGTCCACGGCGAAACCAGTGAAAGCAACTCCTCTAACGAATGGCTCACCGTCGAAGCCGACGAGCAGATGCTGTACCTCACCAGCTCGGGCATGTCTTTCTCGGGGAACACCCGGGAAAAGCTCTCCCAAGAGGGCGCAGCTGAGGCACTCTGGGCGCTGTTAATCAGCCCACTGCAGCAGCGTCGCCGTCGCTAGCCATCGCTCACGGCTGGTCGCGATGTTTTCATCTGTGCACCAGACGCTTTGAGAATATCGGTTCCCGGCGCCCTTGGGCGAGCACGCCTTCAGCCCAGTTCCAGAGCACCTGGACGTTGGCGAGCGGGCGTCGCTTGCTTTCCTCCACCTCCGGCGCAACGTGTTTCAGACGGGGCGCAAAGCCGAACATGAGGTCGAACCCATACTTGTGTGAAAAGACATGCCGCAGGCGACGGGTGTCGGCGCCAAAACCGGCCAGCGGTCGCCCCTCATCCTCGTGCTCCAGCACCATCTCGTACAGCCATTGCGTGCGTTGCCACATCGCGTCGTGGTGCAGGTCATAGGCCACCACACTCGTGGCGGCCAGCGGAAAGATGAAGTGGATGAAGTAGGCGAAAACCTCAGGCGCGATCCAGTACGCAGAACTGGTCACGGCCATCATCAGTAGCAGGCGGTACAGGCTCCGTCCAGCTCGGTGGGCACCCTCCTGATCGCCTTTCTCGTGGGCCAGGCGAAGCACAATGGTGGCGGCGGCCACCGCATCCCAACCGGCGCGTTGCTCGAGCTTTTTCAGCAGCTTTTCCGTATTGGTCCGCAACACATAACAATCGAGTTTCAGCTCAGCCTTGTCAAAACAGGCGGTCTGAATGAGGGGATTGAGCGTGCGGATTAACGCCACCGCCTGCGTGCCGATCGGCTGCGTCACATCCAGCGCACGCCAGCCCGGCCAGTCCACCACCTGCCGTGATCCGGGAAGCTTGTCTTCCACCTCGACCAGCAGCTTGCGGGGCACATGTTTTCCTGCAGCGTACTTGGACCACAGGTTGCTGTGGCTGAGTTTGGTGTACGCGCCCGGTTGCAGTTTCTTGCCCACGCTGTAGGCATTGAGGGACCCCAGATGGCCGCGCAGCCCCTCGAACCAGCGGGCCACTTTCACCACGCCCAAGGCGGCGGCCGGGGCGCGGGGTTGATCACTGGCGGCCCACCGCAGCACGGTCGCCACCCGCACCGCGCTGTAGAGACGCACCTCTTTGACGCCATCGGGTAGGAGCATCGGCGGACCGAGTCAAATCGGAGGCGCAGTTTGACTTCTGGTCGGCGCCAGGGGCAATGGATACGCTTCTGGCATGACTGAGCCTAATAACGAGCCTCTGACGGTACTGGCCAACGAGTTTGAGCAAGGTCTGCTGCAGCGGTACGGCCCGGTGGTGGGCCAAGACGAATTGCGCCAGGCGCTGGGTTACTCCTCGCAGGACGCCTTCAGACAGGCCTTGGCGCGCGGGCGGTTACCCGTGCCGGTGTTCTCCATTGCCGGCCGCCGCGGCAAGTACGCCCTGAGCAAAGACATTGCCTTGTGGTTGGCGCAGCTGCGCCACGCCGCCATGAGCGGGCAGGCTGCCGGCGGCGGCGCTCAACAGAACTAGACGTTTGGTTTACCCGCCCGTGGCGGGTCATATCCCTGGTTGATCAGGCCATCCCGGCCCAAGGAGCACGCCGTATAGACCAACGCTAATCCATCACAACCCAGTTCCAGGAACCCCAAAAAGAAACGGGACCCCTGCAAGGGTCCCGCCGAGACTTCAGAAGCTATCGCGTTTTCTGAGCTTGGCACTTTCACGGGGCACGGTCAACTGCTGCCAACCGGCAGCCTTACCCGAGTGTCCAACATGCCTCAGTTCCAACTCCATCCCCTGACCCGCCGCGGCCACACGGCCGAGGCGGTGCTCGCGCTGCGTCGGCGTCAGCGGCGTGCACCCTGCGCTGCGGCGTCTGCCTTGGAAGAGGACCCGCCGTTATGCAGTGTGGCCCAGGTGCATTTGCCCAGCGGGCACCACTACGAGCTCGAGATACATCAGGACCGGCTCACCGGCAAGATCCTGAGCTATCGCCTGCGCCTGCGCACGCTGCGCTAGTCCGTCGGCCTGTCTGCCTCGGCGGCAGGCCCATTCCCTGAACTGCTTGGCTGGCCGTGCGCCGGCCAAGCCCTATGCGCGCATCTGCAACGGATGCGCCAAGGATCCGTCATGACCGCAGGAACCAAAGCGAGCCAATCGGCGCCCATCCAGGCCCATGCCACCACGCCGCACCTGCCCTATCACCCTCGCCCGCTCAAGCGCGGCGAGCGCAGTCGGCGCGAGGTGTTCGTCTATTTCTCTCCGCGCAACCAACGCATTGCCATGATCGCCGACATGGTCAACGTGGCGCTGGCGCTGCGCCTGGAATTTGATCCCACCCTGAGCCACTACATCGAGCGTCCGCGGCGTCTGAGGGTCTCGGACAAACACGAAATCGACATCACCTTCTGGACGCGCAGCAAGACCGGCCAGGAGGCGTTCTATCTGGTGATCCCCGACAGCGGCACCGTCGGCAGTACCGTGGGCACGCTGTCCATTCGCGATCGCGGCGTTCTGGAGGCCGCCGCCCAGCGCCAGGGCATCACGTTGCACTTCGTGACCGAGGACGAGTTGCTGTCCAGCCGGACCTGGTTGGCCACCGCCTTCGAATTGTTGCCCCTGGTCTGGCAGTACAGCCGGCTATTGAACCGCTCGATGATCCGCGCCCGCATCGAGGGACTGATGTGCAACGTGGAGCGGATGAACCTGTCCAGCCTGCTCAAGGCGCTGGACTACGAACCCTCGCACGTGCGGGCCGTGGTGGCGGCCATGGTGCATGAGGGCAACATGCGCCTGGTCGACTACCAGCCCGGCGGCGTGGATGCGGTGCTGGAGGTGCCCCATGCGTGAGCCCAGCATGGTCTACGACCCGCAGGTTCTGACGCAGTGGTACCGCCCAGTGGAGCACGAGTTGGCCGAAGGCCTGCGCGCGCGCTACCGCGAAGCATGTGCGGCCATCACTGCCGTGCTGACCGGGGAGCTATCTCTCTCCCGCGCGGCCGCTATGCACCATCTTTGCCGCAAGCGCCTGCGCAGCATGGTGACCCTGGCACCGCAGATCGCGGCCGATGGCCAGGCCTACGGCTACCGGGTCTGCGTGCCATGGGGGACCTACCAGCGTCGTCCGCTGGGCGAGAGCGCCACGCAGATGCCGCGTCTGGCCGGTGCCCACGCCATGACCCGCCTGCTGGGCGCACAGCCAGCCATTCGAAAGTGGGTCGACGATTTTGATCATCCCCTGCCGCCGGGTCGCCCGCCCAAGGTGTTCTTGCGTCTGCACAAGCAGATCGTGGCCGAACTCAGGCGACGGGATTTGGCCGACCACTATCCGCTCAACCAGCCCGACCAGGGCCGGCGTGCCCTGCTTCGCTTCCTGCGTAGCCGCCGGATGCAGGTCACGGGCGGGGATTGGGATACCGAGGTGCCGGAGGTGACCCGGCTGCAGGACATCTTCCTGTCCACGCCCTTTACCCGCACCGAGCTGGACGGCCATCGCATCGATATCGAAGCGGTCCTGGGGGTGGCCCTGCCCAACGGGGGCGTGGCCAAGGCCGAGATCACCTCGATGTGGCTGCTGGTGGAGGTCGAGGTGAGCTCGCGGGCGATCGTGGGCTGGACGCTGCGGGTGGGACGGGCCTACAACAACCTGGATGTGGCCGCGTGCCTGGCGGTGAGCCTGCGTCCGTGGGAGCGCCGCACGCTGACCATTCCCGGCCTGGATTATGCGCCCGGCGCCGGCTTGCCCTCAGGCCTGCTGGGCGTGCTCAGTGGCTGGCGCTCGCGCTCGGTGGCTATGGACAACGCCAAGGCGCATCTGGCGGCGGATCTGGAACAGGGGATCACCCGGGCCCGTGGCGGCATGCTGATCTTTGGCCGGGCCCACGAACCGCGCTCGCGCCCGATCGTAGAGCAGCTGTTCTCTCGCCTGGAGCGAGGTGCGCTGCGCGATGTCCCCGGCGGTTTCGAGCCGGCCACGCGCCTGGGGGAGAAGAAGATCCGCATCAGCAACTTCGCCCCGGGCGATCACCCCATCCAGCTCCATCTGTTCGAGGAACTGCTGGACGTGATCATCGCCAACTACAATGCCACCCCACATCCGGCATTGGGCGAATTGACGCCGCTGCAGTTCCTGCAGATGCAGCAGCGCCGGGCATTCGATTTTGCCCCGGACAGCGGACGGGACGATGCCGCGGCCATGAGCAGTGTGTTGATCCCCTTGGTCGTGCACGGCAATCGCGCCCGGGGCGTGATGCCCCACGTGAACTACGCCTACGTGCGCTATCGCAGCACTGAGTTAGACAGCAAATGGGAAATGATCGGCCAGCGGGTCCTGGCCCGGGTCGACCGCCACGATCTGCGCACGATCGTGCTGATGCGCTCGGTGACGGCCCCGATGTGCGTGGTGCGTGCGGCCGCTCCGTGGAATCGCACGCTCCACGATGAGACCACGCGCAAGCTGGTCATGCAGTGGTCCAAGTTGCGCAGGGATTTCTCGATCGCCGGCGCGGACTGCGCGGTGAAGGCGTACGTGGATTTCCTGCGCGCGCAGGCGACCAACTCGTCGCAAGCGGTGGACCAACTGGCGCGCATGGAGCAACTGCACGCAGGCAAACCGCCCACGGGGCAAACCCTGGTGTTGCATCAGGCCCCCCGCGTGCCGCCGGGCGGCTGGATCAGCCTCGATGACGACTGAGTCGACGATGACCTCGCACGGCCCTGTTGCTTGCCTTTTTATCTTCTTGCCGGAGTTCCCGATGTCCGACGAACCGCATCCGATCTTCATCACCAACGGCTACCAGATCAACACCATGCCCACCACGCGCCTGGCCAATTTCATCGTCACCAATATCAGCCAGGGCCATCACGGCTGCTCGGCCTACGGCGGCGGGGGATTGGGCAAATCCACCGCGCAGCAGTACCTGACCGATAACGCCTCGCGTTGGCTCATCGGGCCGGACAAGCAGCCCATCGGGGTGGCGGCCCGCATGCTGATGCCCAGCGGCCCGCGCCGCAGCGATCGCGCCTTCTGGGGCGTGATGAACCACCGCTTGAACGTCTCCACCGCGCTGCGGGTAGAGCCCACCTTGGCCCAGGACCGGATGCGCAACTTCATCCGCACGCGCTGCGGGCAGGCACGTGTGCGGCGCATGGTGCTGTTCATCGACAACGCCCAGCGCATCACTGATGGCGAGTTCCAGTACCTGGAAGACCTGGACGCGCAACTGGCCGATGACAGGTTGAGCCTGTTCTTGGTGCTGGTGCGCCAAAGCGATGCCGAAGGCGTGGACATCGGTGATGACTGGCTGGACCGTCCCTCCCACACCGTGCGTCGCTGGTTCATGGATACCATGCCGTTCCAGCCGTTGATGGGGCTGCGTGAGATTGCCCATGCGCTCTCGCGCTACGACAAGAGCGTGACCTGGCCCACCCCGGACATGCCCTTCACCCGGTACTTCGCGCGCGAGGCTGTCGACCGGGGCTGGACGCTGGCCTCGGAGGCGGGGCTCATCGTGGCGGAGATGAAGGCCTTGAGGAAGGCGTATCAGTTGCCGGAGAGCGAGGCCTGGCCGATGGCCACCTTCACTTTGGTCGTGCACTACCTGTTGTCCGAGGTGGCCGCCCGGCAGGAAGGCTTCAAGGCGCTGACCGCCGAACAGGTGCGCAGTGCCCTGTTGGCCACCGGCTATCTGCGCCTGGAGTTCGTGCGGGCGCGGATCCGCCTGCCGGACAGCCTGCGTCAGCCGTTGGACCAGGACGCCGCGTAATGGGCTGGGCTGAGATCATCCACACGCGGCCGGCCTTGCCGGCCGCGCTGGGGGCCGAGGTGGAGCCCTACCCGTATCTGTCCGGATTCGGGTTAGTCCATCGCGTGACCCGCCTGGCCACGCCCCTGCCCTCGCAGGTCACCAGCACACTAGGGTTCCGCAATCGCCAAGTCACCGATGTGCTGCTGGCCACGCAGACGCCGACCCAGGCCAGGTCCACTTTCCTGCGTCGCCTGCATCTGCAACACACGAACATGGCCGCCTACTGGAACCCGCAGCATTGGTCGCCGGTGCAAACCGGTGATCTGTTCGGACGTCGGCCGCGCCCGCTGCGACAGTGCCAACAATGCGCGGCTCACGGCTACCACTGCGCGCTGTTCCAGTTGCCCTCCATCACGCACTGCCCCTGGCACCGGCTGCCGCTGGACCACACCTGCCCAAATTGCGATGCGCCCTATCACGCCCGCTTTGATGACCAGGCCCGTCTGGGCGTCTGCGCATGCGGGCATGACCCATTCGATCCTCTCGAGGCCAGCGTGCAAATGTGGGACTTCCCCACGGACAAGGCCAAAGCCTGGCTGGAGGACTACCTGGCATGGGCGCAACGTCGGCGCGCATCACGGTGGATCTGCGTTCCGGCCAACTGCACGGAGTGGGACCGAGGGTTCGCGGAATTGGCCGCCCCACCCACGCGCCTGCAACACATCGACACCAACGCCACTCCTGAGATCGAGATCATCAGTGGACCCAGCGCCGATCCGGCGCCGCGGCACTTCTGGGGCTGGTCCTGCTGGGGCGGCGAACGCCCCCTGACTCTGGCACCGCTGCCTGCGACGATGTATCCGCTCTTGTGCGAGGTCACCAAAGCCGTGGTGGAGACGCTGCCGCCGGAAAGTCGGACGCCATTCGAGTTGGTGGACGCCAACGCGCTTGAAGCCAATGCCACGTTGCGGGAGAACGTCTTCCTGCGACCGGACTGTTTCATCAAACCCCGTGACCAGAGTGGCTCGGCCATGTGGCTCAACCTCTCCACAGTGGATGCGCACATTGCGACCTTCTGCGGACACTTGTTGGATCAGGCCACCGCACATTTGGGTTCATCAGGCTCAGTCCTGGCGTCCTACTCGTTGCAGGCCGCCCGCTCCACGGCGATGGATCAGATCCAGGGACGTGGGCATCTCGCCCACGCTCTGGCCCAGATCCTTACGCGGGCCTACGCTCACGGCTTGCACGTCGATCTGGGCGCCAAACTCGATGCCAGCATTCCGCGCGCCGCGTGGCCGATCCTGGAAATGATCGATGGATCCGGCCGCCTGAGGGCCGTCCGTCTGTGTTGGATTGAACAAACGCCCGCCGCACCGGCACTGCGAGAACGGCGTGGTGAGCCGCCAGCACCCACCCCGCATTCCGTTGCGGGATCGCACAAGGGCGTGTAGCCCGCGACGCGCTTAACCGCGCAGACCCTCACTCAGCACGGAGAAGCCGACTGACCTCTGAAGGACCAGACAAGTTGCCCCAAAGGCTTTTCCGTCGACTGCGGGGCATGTTGTGTGCGTATCAACAATATCCGGGGCAACTGCCGTCACTTCATCAACATCGAGGCAAGTTGTCGTCCGCCGAAAGGCTAGCAACCATCCCCATCCATTCCACCAGAACCAAGTGGATCAATCACTTAGGCATGGGGCGATTTCAGCGCGTCAGACATCAACGGGCTATATCTGGACTGGCGGGATCGGCATATCTGTTACATCCCGACCGGTAAACCTGTGACATTTCCCGATCTAGACCACTTCTGGGAATGTCACAGATTTACCGATCAACCAACCGGGCTCGGTAAACCTGTGACTTTTCACGCTGATCCTGGCTAAGTCACAGGATTGGCGTGCAGTTTGGGGCCGCGCTTTGCCGCTAGCCCCGGTGCGACCCCACGACAATTGGGTACGCTCAAGACGACTTCGACAGCCCTCTGACCCATCGCAGCAGTTCCTCATGCGGGATCGTCCGCCCAGCGTCGACGTCAGCCAAACCCTCGCGGGTCAGACGATCCTTTTCTTCCTCCGTTAGCTCCGGAGGAAGTGCTGGCAACTCATCATCGGGTTGCATGTGGACCGGGGAGCGTGGGCTCAGGTGGACTTGGTTCTAGTGAATATGGGCAGGACCTGCGGATTATCCAAGGCCCCCGGCAAAGGCTGCGACGCGTCGTGGACCATCAGATCAATGACGACATCCACCTCTGAGCATAAGGGCTGGATGGCCGTGGTCACCAGGCGGGCAGCCCTCTCGGAAAAAGCCATGTCAGCCACCAGCCAGATCAACAGCCCTGGGCGCTGGTTTGAGGCCGGCGCTGGACGGGTTTCAAGGAGGTAGGCCGCCGAGACAAAGCTGGCGTGCTCGAGGCTTTGGGCGATCGTTGGAGCCAGCCAGGCGGGTGCATGTTGCGCCGCTCTTACTTCGAACTCGAACGGCACCGGCTTTTCTACCCTGGCCAGGAAGCCCGTATCCAACCAGGTCGCGATCTCTTCCGGATACAGGACAATGCCGCCGTCGTTGGGATTGAGCATCAACGTCGCGCCACGCGAACCCTCCAACAGGTCGCGCCCCGACACCCCAAGGATTTTGACGGCCGCGGAACTGGCCAGCTCCGCCTTACCCAGCGAGGTAAAGAAGGGGATGGCGTCAAAGCCATCGGGATGCCGGAACTGGACCAACCTAGGGGTTCGAGCATCGTCCGAGACAGGCGCATGCACGTAGACCATGGCATCCATCAGCTGCTTGAAGAAGGCAAGCTCCTCATCTGAGTCGCCACGGGCTCGCTCGAGCGCAGCCTCCAGGTCTGCCTCCGCGGCAGACGGTCTTCTTCCCTGCGGCCTGGTTGCTCGCTTCATGATCAGATGCGATGCGGGCCAAGGGCAAAGCCGCGAAACCAGTCTGCCTCGAATTCACTCGTCAGATATGGGCGTACGAAGGCCGACTGGGTCAGCTCTCGCAGCCGTTCCTCGTGCTGGGCAATGGCCTCGATGTCGCTGACCGTCGGATAGTGCCGAAGCAATCGGTACGCCTCTTCCCGCACTGATTTGGGTACGGTCTTGTTGGCGGCGAGTTCTCTCAGGAACGCGCCGGCCTGGAGCACATTGCGGGTGCGTTCGGCGGGCATCGTCATGCGGGGTGTGTTCGTACTAAGGAATACTTAGCTTATTGGTGGCCGGTCGTTGTCTACCGGCGCTCTGCGATCACTATCGTTTGCGGGCCGGCTATCGCTCGCCTTGGCTCTTGCTGGATCGCGATGTGCAGGGGGCTTTGAGCGTGAGGATGGCATGGTCGAAACGTCGCTCGTGGACCAGCATTGAGGTGGCCGATCAAGCGCAACCGAAAGGGCGAACGGGATCCCGCCATGCAAAGAATGAGGCGTGCTCGCCTGCAGCGTGGCCGGGGGTGATCGGCGACCTGGCCAGAGGACAGGCGTAAATCCCAACTTGCTCGATATGAGACGATGGGTTCGCGATCCAGATTGAGCTCCAGCTTCGCCTGCGTCATCGTCTCGGCGCAGGCGGCCTTCCTTGCTTACCTTCCCCAGCCCACCTTCCTGACGATCGCTGCTCCATGGCACATCACTACGTCCCCGTCTTTGCCTATTCGATTGATGATGATGCAGTGGTAGAGGACCTCAGACAGCAAGGATTCGTGGTGCTTGTGACGACGCGCACAGAGGCAAAGCGCATTGCGGCGGCTGCGAGGCGCAAGTTAGGTATTAGCGACAATGATGACCGTGAAGATCGGCCCTTTCTTCACCATCTCGCATACCAGGGGGATGATGGCGGCTGGGAAGACTGCCTGTGGTACTCGGCCACTTCGATTTACTTGGTGGATCAGACCGAAGAGTTGACAGTCAGATCCATTCGAGCATGGAGCGCCGCCGGAGAACCGAACTACTTCATCGCCCAGTGGCGGACGTAGCCGATGGTGAGGGTCGTTGCATTCATTGAGCAGCATCCGGGGCCTAGGGGCGCCGTACAGATCTAGATTACCAAGATGCTCGGAGACTGGCAGGTCGTCAGGTCCGTAGGACATCCCGGCCGCCCCCAAGCGTGGGCGAAATCCCCCTGCACCCAATCCGCTGAGCGAGCGGAGTTCGACCATTTCGGGCAAGGCGCAGCGGATCGCACCCAGTTCCGCTAGTGGCCTACCCTCTAACGGGCAATCAGCCTGCATCCGAGACCATCAGGCTTACCTCCCAGTAAGACACGTGCCTGTTCGGATCGTTGAACCACGCTTTTTTCTGCTTAGTGTTCACCCGACGGCGAAATCTTCAGCGTTGTGCAACTGACAACGGAAAAGTCGACGTCCAAGGAGGTGGAAGCGGCACTTTGCGTAACTGAAAATATCCACGTAATCAATTACTTACGAATCTCGGTGTTTTCTACGGTGAACACCTGTGTCGGTGATCATAATTGGTGTCCCCTGACCATAATTAGCGCTTCTTATTGATTTTGCTGGGGTTCTCACCCAGCTTTCTGATCACAAATGCTGTCCAATGATGAGAATTGATGTCCAGATTCGTGTCCGGTTTGCCTCTTAGCCGCGGATCGTTTAGCTCTTCGCTTGCTCAAGGCCGCGTTGGGCTTGGCTTGCACAAGTGCTGCGCGCACCGCGGCCGGCAGATCCTTCACCTGCATTCACTGACGAGCCCCATCTAATTCGCCCAGATGGCGGTATAGCCCAACGCCTCGATGGCCGCGACCTGCGATTCTCCAGATCCGCCCACCCCGTAGCCGCGTACTAGGGAGGCCCTACCGATATCCCGGCCTCCGTCTGCCGTACCGGCTTCAAGGTTCCGTCCGGGTTGTACTGCAGATACTCGACCGTGACCGCGCGCCGACCGATCGCGCCATTCTGGTCGCCGATGGCGAGTGCGGCGTTGTGCAGGAACAGATACCAGCGGCCTTTGAACTCGGCGATGCCCGGATGGATCGTGAAGCTGTACTTGCCGGAGCCCGTCAGTTCGCCACGGTACGTCCACGGGCCAGCCAGTGATGCCGCGGTGGCGTAGGACACCTTCTCGTCGCGGTGCGTGGCACGATCCAGCGAGGCGTACGTGAGGTAATAGAGATCGCCACGTTTGTGCAGCCACGGGCCCTCTTCGAAATGCGGTGGCGTGATCTCGGTGATCGGGCCATCGAGCTCGATCATGTTCGGCTTGAGTCGTGCGATGTAGCACTGCCGGTTGCCCCATGCGATCCAGGTGGTGCCGTCGTCGTCGGTGAAGACCGTCGGATCGATGTCCTCCCAGCTGTGCGTGCCCTTGGGCGTCATCTGGTTGGTGATCAGCGCTTCGCCCTTCGCATCGACGAAGGGGCCCGTCGGGCTGTCGGCCACCGCTACGGCGATGGCCTTGCCTGGATGCGACTCGTCATGTTCGACGGCTGCGTAGAACCAGAAGCGGCCGTCCTTCTCGATGGCCTGCGATGCCCACGCATCCGCTTTGGCCCAGGCGAAATCGGCCACCTTCATGATCGGCCCGTGGTCGACCCATGTCGCCATGTCCGTGGTCGAATAGACCAGCCACTCGCGCATGTTGAACATCTCGTCGCGCTGCGCCTGGTCGTGCCCGACGTACAGATAGAGACGGTCGCCGACCACGAGCGGCGCCGGATCGGCGGTGAACTTGTCGCGGATCAGCGGGTTCGACCGCGGCGTGGCGGCATGCGTCCCCTCCCCGGTCGCCCACGATGCCAACGGCAGCTGCAACAGGACCGCCAACAGCGATACACATGCCAAGCAACGGAACATCATCGCGTCGTTTCCTCTTCTGCCCCGGTGTTCACGTCCCTGTCCGACCCGCGCCAGCCAGCCGTGCATCGCCATCCAACTCGCGAACGCATCGAACCAGCCCGTGCTCGTCGTCGGCTTGCGATCTGCGCGTGAGCAGGCGTGGCCAGCATCCACGTCAATCACGCGAGCGCGACACGGCGGACGACATCGGTGCCAGCACCGCATGCAAACGGATTGATGCGAGAAAGCCACCGCAGGCGCGGCGTCATGCCGCCCTCCCCTCGCCCGCCCGCCAGGCGAGTTCGAATGCCAGGCGCAGGCGCTGGCCGGGCAACAACACGCGCGGGGCAAGCGTGAATGCATCGGGTGGGCCGGTCTGGGGTTCGACGCAGGTCGCATGCGCGGCACCGTCGTACACCACCCAGTGATCGGTGTCGGCCCGCAGCTGCACGACCTGGTCGGCCCGATGCAGGGCGATCTCGCCGCCCGCCACGAAACAGTCGTCCCACGGGCCTGGGCCGGGTGGTATGCGCGGCAGCGTGGCGATACCGTCGGCGTCGCGCGGATACATGGCGTCGGGTTCGAAGACGAGCCGATCGGGTTTGCGGAACCACGGGTGCCAACCCAGCACGGCGGGCATCGCCTGCTTCCCCGCCTGCACAGCGAGTTGCAGGAACAGCCGATCCCCTTCCAGGTGCACCGATTGCGTCGCGGTGCCACCGAAGGGCCAGTAGTCGTCTTCCGGAAGCACGAGCGACATCTCCGCCCGGTCCGCATCGAGGACATCGACCTGCCAGGGCCGCGAGAATCCGATGCCATGGATCGCATGACCACCGAAGTTCCCCGGCACGGCATGGGCCGTGCCGTCGAGATCGAAGTGTCCGCCGCGCAGACGTCCTGCCCAGGGCACCATCGGATAGCAGCCCCAGGCGATGGTCGCGGGCCAGCCGTCGTCCGGTCCCACCAGCCAGTCCATTCCATCGAAACGGATCTGCGCGAGGCGGCCGCCGGCGTCCGGCGCCAGCGCGACCTGCAGCCGACCGGCGCGCAACCAGTGCAACGGACCGGCCGGCATCGGTGCGAGCGCATCGTCGCAAGGCGACAGCCGATCAGCCGCCATAGGGATCGATGGTGCGGATGCGCCCATCCGCTTCGTGGTGCAGCATGGTGCACTTGGCGGAACGCAGGTGCGTCACGCCGCCCGACATCAACGCATCGTGGTAGAACAGGTACCACTGCCCACCGAAGGCACAGATGGAATGGTGGGTGGTCCAGCCGACGACCGGCTTCAGGATCACGCCACCGTAAGTGAACGGGCCATACGGACTGTCGCTGATGGCATAGCACAGCAGGTGCGTGTTGCCGGTGGAGTACGACAGGTAATACCGGCCTTCGTACTTGTGTAACCAGGGACCTTCGAAGAACCGGCGCGCGTGGTCGTCGGCGCGCAGCGGCTGCCCGTGCTCGTCCAGGATCACGATCTCACGCGCGGCTTCGGCGAGCGAGGTCATGCCCGCGTCCAACCGGCCGACGCGCGGCCCCAGTGCGGGCGCATCGCCCACCGGCTCCTCGTGCGCGATGTCGTAGAGGTTGTCGCGGTACTTCTGCAGCTGGCCGCCCCAGATGCCGCCGAAGTACAGGTAATGCGTTCCGTCATCGTCCTCGAAGACGGCAGGATCGATCGAGTATGCGCCCTCGATCGGCTTCGGCTCGGCAGTGAACGGGCCTTCCGGTCTCTCGGCAACCGCCACGCCGATACGGAATAGACCACCGCCGTCCTTGGCAGGAAAATAGAGGTAGTAGCGACCATCGCGGCATGCGGCATCCGGCGCCCACATCTGCTTGTCGGCCCACGGCACATCGCGCACGTGCAAGGCCATGCCACAGTCGATGGCTTCGCCGTCCGGCGCGTCCATCCGCAGCACGTGGTAGTCCTCCATGCCGAAGTGGCCTCCCTCGTCGTCGAAGGCACCACCGCCATCGATGTCGTGCGAGGGATAGATGTAGAGACGGCCCTCGAACACGTGCGCGGAGGGATCGGCCGTGTAGATATGGGTCACCAGCGGTTTGGAGATCGCGCGTTCCGCCAGCTGCTCGAGCTCGCCCTCGCGCACCATGGTGTCGTCGTGGATCGGGGTGTCGTTCATGGTCGGGGAGGTGTGGACCACGTGGCTGCGCCTGCTGCGCGGCGACGCTGGTCGAGGTCGTGTTCGATGCGTGTCTCCATCCGCTTGTCGATCTGGTAGATGAAGAGCAGCGCCACCGCGACCAGGAACGGAATCGAGCAATAGACGCTGACGGTCAGCCGGATGCCATCGACCACCGCGTCGGGCTGGCTGGCCATACCCGCCTGGTAGCCGTAGTGCGCCAGGATGCCGGCGACCAGCGCGCCGCCGATGCTCAACCCGATCTTCAGGCCGCACAGCATGGCGGAGAAGATGATGGCGGTGGCGCGCCGGTTGTTCTTCCACTCCGAGTAGTCGGCCACGTCGGCGATCATCGCCCACAGCAGCGGAATGGTGATGCCGTAGCAGAACCCGTGCAGCATGAAGGACACGAACACGGCGGGAATCGCCGTCGGCGGGTAGACGTAGAACGCCAGCAGGAACAGCGTGGACACGAACAGTGCACCGCCGAATACATCGCGCTTGCCGAAGCGGTCGGCCAGCGGCCGCGACAGCCCGATGCCCAGGATCATGCAGATGATGCCGCTGGCGTTGAACAGGCTGAACGCCGAGGTGGCCGCATCCTTGGGCCACTGGAATTCCGTCAGGCCCGCACGGGTCATCGTGGCGTTGAGCGCGCCGATGAAGCCGTTGAACCCGATGTCCTGCAGGAACGCCGCCAGCGCCGGACCGCTGAGGTAATACTGGAAGTAATAGACATACGTACCGCCCTTCAGCGCCAGGTTGATGAACACCAGGATGGTGAGCGCCAGCATGACCTGCCACGGCCGGTTGCGTACCAGGTCCGCCAGATCCTGCATCACGCCGGAGGATTGCGCGGCGATGGGAACCACGCGCTCGCGTGTGGTGAAGAAGGTGATCAGGAAGAACACGGTGCCGACGACCGCGAACAGGGTCATCACGCTCTCGAACCCCTTCACCTTGTCACCGTCGCCCAGGATCAGCACCAGCGGCAGCAGCAGCACCTGGATGACGAACTGCGCCACCATCACCGCCACGAAGCGGTACGCCGACAGGCTGTTGCGCTGGGCCATGTTGCCGGTCAGCACGCCACTCAGCGCGGAATACGGCAGGTTGTTGGCCGCGTACACCAGTACCAGCAGGCTGTAGGTCGTCAGCGCATAGATGATCTTCCCGCGCTCGCCGAGATCCGGCGTGCTGAAGGCGAGCAGTGCCAGGATGCCGAACGGGACCGCCGTCCACAGGATCCACGGACGGAACTTGCCCCAGCGGGTGCGGGTGCGGTCGGCCGCGATGCCGATGATCGGCGTGAACACGAACGCCCCCAGCAGGCCCACCACGAAGATGATGGTGGCCGCGGTGGCCGGGGGCAGCTGGTAGACGTCGGTGTAGAAGAACGCCAGGTAGGTGATGAGCGTCTGGAAGATCAGGTTCGCCGCCAGATCACCCAGGCTGTACCCGAGTTTCTCCCGGACCGACAACGGTTGTTCAAGCGTGGGCATGCGGTTCTTCCAGGAATGCGCGATGGCGTGCGCGTGCGGCTGCGCGGGCACGATGGGAAAGGAATGTCATCGGCCGGCCGCCTGCACGTCGAACTGGTCGCTGACGCGCAGGTCGGCGCTGGACGCGCCCACCCGCACCTCGTAACGCCCCGGTGCCACGGCGTAGGCCTTGCGGGCTTCGTCGTAGCGCCGCAGAGCGGCATCGGCCGCGAGCACGAACGACACCGTGCGCCGCTCGCCCGGCTTCAGGTGGATGCGCTGGAAACCGCGCAGTTCCTGCTGCGCCCCGCCCGGCGTGTTCTGCAATGGACGCACGTACAGCTGCACGACCTCCTCGCCGGCACGGGTGCCGGTGTTGGCCACCTGTACCTGCACGGTCATACTCCCATCGGGCGCCACGACACGCTTGTCCAGCTGCAGGTCGCTGTAGTCGAACCGCGTGTAGGACAGGCCATGGCCGAACGGGTACAGCGGCGTGCCGCGGAAGTAGCGGTACGTCCGGCCCTCCATCGCATAGTCGTCGAACGCCGGCATGGTTTCGTCCGCCTTGTAGAACGTCACCGGCAGGCGGCCAGCGGGGTTCGTGTCGCCGAACAGCGTGTCCGCCACGGCGGTGCCGCCACGCTGCCCGGGATACCAGCTCATCAGGATCGCGGGCAGGTTTGCCTGCGGCCAGTCCACGGCGAGCGCGGAGCCGCCGGTCAGCACCAGCACCACCGGCTTGCCGGTGGCATGCAGCGCTTCCAGCAATGCGCGCTGCGGCGACGGCAGGCGCATGTCGGTACGGTCGCCCCCGGCGAACCCGGGATAGTTGACCGTCATTTCCTCGCCTTCCACGTCGCCGGTCAGGCCACCGACGAACACCACCACGTCCGCCTTGCGTGCCACGTCCAGCGCTTCCTCGAACGGCGGCTTCGCACCCGGCATGCGCCAGGCCAGGCGCACGCCCGCATCGCGCTCGGCGTCGTAATACTCCAGGCGCAGGTCGTACGCGCGGCCGGCCTCCAGTTCCAGTTCCACGCCGTCGCTGCGCAGGCGGTCGCTGTTCGTCCAGTGGTCGAGCACGCGCTTGCCGTCCACGTACAGGCGGTAGCCGTCGTCCGCGGCCGCTTCGATCCGGTAGCGGCCGGATACCGGCGGCAACAGCTGGCCACTCCAGCGGATGCTGAAACCATCGTTCGGAATGCCCTGCCCCGGCGCCGCCTCGCCGCGCGCCAGCAGGTTGTCGGTCGGCGAACCGCGATCCCAACGGAAGCCGATCTGCGCATCGGTGCGCACCAGGGCCGGCGTGCCGGAGAGATCCGGCGTGCGGAAGTATTCGCCGCGCAGGCCGCGCTCCGGGGAGCCGGCCGACGGCCGCAGGAAGGCCGCTTCGATCAGCGGCGTTGCCGCGGGATCGTCGCGCCCTTCCACCAGGTCCACGCCGCGCGCGTACGTCACCTCGATGCCCTTCGCGGCGTCACGGATGCCCTGCAGCACGGTCACGGGTGCGGCCGGCGTGCCGTAGTAGTTGCCGAGCAGCGCCATGGTGTCGTCGGCGGTCGGGCCGACCACCGCGATGCGCTTGAGGGTGCGCGGCAATGGCAGGGTGCCGTCGTTCTTCAGCAGCACCAGCGACGCCTGTGCCGCTTTCAGCGCCAGCGCATCATGCGCCGGGGCCTGGTTGGTCGAGTAAGGAATGCGCGCCCAGCGCACGCGTTCCGGCGGGTCGAACATGCCCAGCCGCATCCGCGCCGCGAACAGCCGCGTCACCGCATCGTCGATCTCGGCTTCGCTGATCAGTCCCTGGCGCACCGCAGCGGGCAGCGTGGCGTATTCCTCGCCGCACTCCAGTTCGGTGCCGTTCTTGACGGCCAGCGCCGCGGCTTCCTCGCGGGTGGCGACGATCTTGTGGTTCTTCCAGATGTCCACGATCGCCCAGCAGTCGGATACCACGTACCCCTTGAAGCCCCAGTCGCGACGCAGGATGTCGCGCAGCAGGAAGCGGCTGGCGCTGGCCGATTCGCCGTAGACGCGGTTGTAGGCGCCCATCACCGCGTCCACGTCGCCTTCCTTCACCAGTGTCTCGAAGGCAGGCAGGTAGGTGTCGTACAGATCGCGCTGGCTCGGGCGCGCATCGAAGTGATGGCGGTCGGCCTCGGGACCACTGTGCACGGCGAAGTGCTTGGCGGTGGCATCCAGCTTGCGATAGGTCGGGTCGTCACCCTGCAGGCCGCGCACGAACGCCACCCCCATGCGCGCGGTCAGGTACGGATCCTCGCCGTAGGTTTCCTGGCCGCGACCCCAGCGCGGGTCGCGGAAGATATTGATGTTCGGCGACCAGAAGGTGAGTCCCTGATAGCGGCCATGCGAGCCGTCGCGCACGAACTGGTGATGCTTGGCGCGCGCCTCGTCGCTGATGGTGGTGGCCACTTCGCCCATCAGCGGCACGTCGAACGTCGCGGCCAGGCCGATGGCCTGCGGGAACACCGTCGCCTGGCCCGCGCGCGCCACGCCGTGCAGCGCTTCGTTCCACCAGTCGTAGGCAGGCACGCCCAGGCGCCCGATGGCAGGCGCGGCGTTCTGCATCTGCGCCGCTTTTTCTTCCAGCGTCATCTGCCCGACCAGCGCGGCCGCGCGTGCCTCGAAGCTCTTCGATGTATCGAGCCAGGGCCTTGCGTCCGCCGCCCATCCGGGCCGCGCCACCAGCGCGAAGGCACACAGCGCCAGCGCACACAGGCCGGGGGCATGCCGGTAGGCAGGAAGGGGACGGCTCACGGTCTTCATCATTCGCTCCTCAAGGGACGTTCATCGCGTGCAAAAGGGCCCAGCAGCGTGCCGACGAAACCGCCGGCGCGATCGGTGCTCAACACGGTGCCATCGACATCGCGCGCCAGCGATTGCCAGCCCCGGCCATCGCCGGTGTCGAACGCGAAGCCGTAGGCACCTTCATCGCCTTCGATCTTCAGCCGCAGCGTGTCGCTGCCCTCGACCTCGCGCGTGGCGAGTGTGCGCGTGGTGCCGCCACCGTCGCGGCCTTCAAGGAAGATGGCCATGCGCCCATCGGCCGCGGGCCGCACGCCGAGGAAATACCAGTACGCCTCGCTCTGGAAGGCGGCCAGGCCCGCGGCGATGCCGGGCGCGGGCCGCGTCATCGCCGTGCTGGCCTCGAACCGCAGGTGCTGCTGGCGGCGCCCAAGGAATGCCGGATTGCGCAGCGTCTCCAGGCCTTCCGGCAGCGGATGCACGGCGAGCGCACCGGGGCGCGCGGCCAGGTCGGCCCACGCCTGCTTGGGCACGCGCACGTGCAGCCACTCGGTCCGCAGCGCGGTGCCGTCGAATTCGTCGCGATGCACGAAGTTGCCGGTGAAGGGCGCCTGCGTGGCCTCCCCGCGCATCCATGCAGGCGCGGCGGCGATGTAGGGAATGGTCTGCCCCGCCGGCAGGATCACCGGCCAGCCATCGCGCCACTGCACCGGCAGCAGATAGGTCTCGCGCCCGGTGTTGTAGTGGCGCTGCTGGTAGTTGCGGCTGGCCAGGAACACCGCCCACCACGTCCCGTCGGGGCCTTCGACCAGATCGGCATGGCCGGCATTGGTGATCGGCAGGCGCCGGTCCGGCGGCAGGTCGCGCTGGGTCAGGATCGGATTGCCTTCATACGGCGCATACGGTCCCCAGACATCGCGACTGCGCAGCACCACCTGCGAATGCTGCGGTCCCGTGCCGCCTTCGGCATCGGACAGGTAGTACCAGCCGTCGCGCTTGTAGATGTGCGGCCCTTCGATCCAGATCGGATTCTTCTCGGGTTCCACGCCGCCATCGATCAGCACCTTGCGCGGGCCGATGGGCTGGAAGCGGGTGATGTCGATCTGCTGCATCCAGATGGCCCGGTGGCCGTCATAACGCGCCGGTCCGGGCGGCTCGTCGTTGTTGAGCAGGTAGACCTTGCCATCGGTGTCGAAGAACAGCGACGGGTCGATGCCCCCGATGGTCGGCAGCCAGTGCGGGTCCGACCACGGGCCCGCCGGATCACGGGCGGTGGCGATGAAGTTGCCACCACTGTCCGTGGCCGTGGTCACCAGGTAGAACATGCCGTCATGGAATTCGATGGCGGGCGCGAAGATGCCCCGCGACACGCTCAGGCCGTCGAAGTCCAGCTGCGAGGGCCGGTCGATGACATTGCCGATCTGCTTCCAGTGCACCAGGTCCATGCTCTCGAACACCGGGATGCCCGGGAAGAAGGTGAAGCTGGAATTGACCAGGTAGAACTTGCCGTTCGCGCTGACGATGCTGGGGTCGGCATGGAAACCGGCCAGGATGGGATTGCGGTAGTGGCCGGACGGCAACGGCGGTTCGAATGCCACGTCGCGACCGGTGTATTCGAACCAGTCGAAGTAGACCGGTGGCGACTCCTTCGACTGGGCGTTGCCGGTGGCCGTCAGCAGCAGGAGCGCGGCGGCCATGACGGCTCGCGCGGCGTTGCGGGTTGCACCCCGCCCATCGGCGTGTCGGCGGTCGTCCTGGTGGCGACGCAGGGAGAACAGCTTCATCGGGGCACCTCGACGGCAGGGAGGGAAAGTTCGAAGGGACCGGCCGGCAACCCGGCGGTATCGCGAAGCGTGCATACCGGGCCATCCGCCCAGCAGTAGCGCACGTACATGGCGTTGGCGGCGCGCGGGCTGCGCAGCACGACGTATCGGCCGTCGAGGGCCGCATCCGCGTAGTCGCAGCGCTTCGTTGCATCGCAAAGCTCGAAGCCGATGGGACCGTTCGCGCCGGTCGTCAGCAGGGCGCCGGTGACATCGTCGAACGCCACCCTCACGCCGTCCGTCGTGCGCGCTGCGTCGCGTGCCGTCGGGCCGGTCGGTGGCAGCGCACGCTCGCCGTAGATGGTGTGGCGCGCCACGCGTGCCAGGCGGCGACCGAGTTCCTGCTTGTTCGGCGGATGGATGTCGTAGGCGTCACCGATGTCGATGGCGACCACCAGCCCGGATTGCGGATCTTCCGCGACGACACGCCGCTGCGCCTCACGCACCTGCGCCCAGCCGCTTTCCACCGGCGCCGACGGTGGCATGCCATAGCCGGCCAGCTGCACCACCAGCCACGGCACCTGTGCGCCAAAACGCTGCCGCCAGTCCTCGCGCAGCACACGCAGCCGCGCGGCATAGGCAGCGCCGTCGCCTGTATTGGATTCGCCCTGGTACCAGAGCATGCCGCGCAGGCCGGCATGCCCGAGTGGCGCGATCATCCCGTTGTACAACGTCGACAGGCCAGCCGCCGCCTGCCAGGGCGCACGCGGCGGCTCGTCGGCACCGGGCTCGGGCCGGTAGCGCCAGCGACTGTCCAGCACCGCGCGCGAGCCATCGTCGAAGGTCAGCGCGTGTGCACTGGCCGGGCCGGCCAGCCCACCGTCGCGATAGGTGTCCAGCACGTTGACCACCACCGTGTTGATGCCCGCCTTCAACAGTCCGGACGGCAGCGGGTAGCGACGCGGCTCACCGGCGCCGTAGCGGCTGCCCACGGCGGTACCGTTCACCCAGGTCATGTCGGTCTCGTCCGCGGGCCCGAGTTCCAGCGTTGCGCCACGTGCCGCCTGCGCCGCCGTCAACACCACCTGCGTGCGATACCACACCATGCCGTTGTAGTCCTCGAGCGCGGGCACGCCCCAGCGCTCCCATGCGCCCAGCGTTGCGGGCGCCGTGCGCCAGCCGGTGTCGCGCACATCCGCACGCCAGGGGGCGTCGCCCGTGGCACCTTCGCGCGTGGTCCACCAGCGCTCCCAGTGACGTCCCCATCGCGCGAGCGCGGCAGGTGTGTCCGTGGCGTAAAGCGCCAGCACGTCGAGCGCTTCACCGCTTTCCCCGCCGGCACGCAGTGCGGTGGCGCTGGTCCAGGCTTCGATCCGCGAGCCGCCCCAGGCCGCCTGGATCAGGCCCATCGGCACGTCGACCGTCTTCTGAAGTTCCCGCGCGAAGTAGAAACAGGCGGCGGAGAAATCCCGCACCGAATCCGGCGACGCCACCTGCCAGCGGGCATCGCCCTGGAAACGGGACTGCGGCGTGACGGCACCTGCCTGCGGCACCGTGAACAGCCGTATCCGTGGATGCGCCGCGGATGCGATTTCCGAGTTCGCATCAAGCGCGCGCCAGACCGGCAACTCCATGTTGGACTGCCCGGCGCAAAGCCAGACGTCGCCCACGTACACGTCGCGCACCGTCTGCACGCCCGTGCCGGCTTCCACCACCAGATCGTAGGGTCCGCCGGCGGCGCGTGCCGGCAGTACGGCTTCCCAGATGCCATCGGCCGCAGCACGCGCACGCGCCTTCGTGCCGTCCAGCATCACGCTGACGTCTTCAGCCGGCCGGGCGTGGCCCCAGACGCGGATGGCCGCGTCGCGCTGCAGCACCATGTGGTCCTGGAACAGCGCATGCAGCAGTCCGCCTTCGGATTCCCCGGCATGGGCGACGGGTGCACCCATCACGAGCATGGCGACTGACAGCACAAACCCGGTGATGCTGGGTGCCTTCATCGGCCGTCCCCCGGGGCATAAGGGAACTGCAGCGCTTCGTAATACGCCAACGGGTGCGGCGGCGCCGCCTGGCCCTCCGGCAGCGGGCGACGCGCGAACGTCTGGAAGTACGCGATGCTGGCGTCGCGCCACCACTGCGCTTCCTTTTCCTGGATGCCCAGGAAGGTCGCCACCTGCGCATGCCGCGGCGCATCGACATGCGACGACACCCCGTCCCATGTGGACCGCATGCCGCGCACGTAGTCCACGCCGCGGGCGTAGCGCATCACCAGTTCGTCCCACAACGGCCGGCCCGACGCCATCGGATGATCCCAGGGCACGTGGTGGAACCACAGGAGGAATTCCTCCGGCACGCGTGCGACATCGCCGAACTGGCGCGCCACCGGCGGGAAATACTGTGCCACCGCGTTGCTCCCCGTCACGGAACGGTCAAAGCCGATGCCGTCCTGGTCGGCCCGGTGGTAGTACACCGATGTCCAGTCGGCGCGGGGACCGTCCTGCACCCACGGGCCCGGACCGTAGTGATGACCGCGCCCCATCAGGTGGTGCAGGCCCAGCGGCGTCATGTAGTCCACGGCGGCCTGGCGCGAGCCCATCATCATCTCCACGACGGATGCCACCAGACGATCGTCGTCGGCGAAGGTCATGCGTACCCACTCGTCGGCGATGCCCCGCGCGGTCAGAGACGGATTCCAGGCAAGCCGGCCGTACACGTACCAGTTGGCCTGGTCGAAGTGCGACCCGCTCCAGTTGCGGTCCGCGCCGATGTTCGCCACGCCAGCCATGCCGGTGAGCGCGTGTCCCTCGAGCGTGCCGTCGATGACCTTCCTGACCGTGGAACCCGTGCCGCGCGCATGCGTATCCGCGGCGAGTACCTCTTCGTACATCGGACCCAGGTAGACCAGATGGGTGGCGAAGCCGAGGTATTCCTTGGTGATCTGCAGTTCCAGCATCAACGGCGTGCGCGGCATGGCGCCGAACAGTGGGTGGAACGGCTCGCGCGGCTGGAAATCGACGGGGCCGTTCTTCACCTGGACCAGGACGTTGTCGCGGAACTTGCCGTCGTGGGGCACGAATTCCGTATACGCCTGCTTGGCGCGATCGTCGGGTTCCTCATGCGAGTAGACGAACGCACGCCACATCACCGTGCCGCCGTGCGGCGCCAGCGCCTCCGCCAGCATGTTCGCCCCATCGGCGTGGGTTCTTCCGTAGTCCTGTGGACCCGGCTGGCCTTCGGAATTCGCCTTCACCAGAAAGCCGCCGAAATCCGGAATCGCGCGATAGATCTCGTCGGCCTTGTCCTTCCACCAGCGCCGCACGGCCGGGTCCAACGGGTCGGCCGTCTGCAGTCCCCCGATCTCCATTGGCGCGCTGAAGCGGGCGCTCAGGTAGACGCGGATGCCGTACGGACGCAACACGGATGCCAGCGCCCGGGTCTTGTCCAGGTACATGGGCGTCAGGCTCAGCGCATGCGAGTTGACGTTGTTGAGCACCGTGCCGTTGATGCCGAGTGATGCGTTGGCACGGGCGTAGTCGGTGTAACGCGGATCCAGGTAGTCCGGCAACGTATGCCAGTCCCAGATCGAAGCACCGGCGTAGCCGCGCTCCACATACCCGTCGAGATTGTCCCAATGGTTCAGTACGCGCAGTTTCACCCGCGGCGATTCGCGCACGTCCAGCGCATCGATCGCCTGCCCTGTCTGCAGCAAGCGAAGGAAATGGAAGCTTCCGTAGAGCACGCCGACATCCGTGTTGGCCGTGATCACCGTGGCCGCATGCCCACCCACGCGCACGCTGCGGATCAGGTAGCCCTCGTTTCCTAGCGGGCGGGTGTCCAGCCGCAGGCCGGCCACGACCGGAGAAGAAGCGGCCGTGCCGGCCACCACCGCCCCCTCGCGCGTGATCGCCGCCACGGCCTCCGGTGCGCGCCCGGTCAGGCCCGCCAGGCCGCGCAGCAGCTCCGCATGCGCGGCGGCCAGCGTGGCCGACGGCACCGGCATCACCAGCTGCGTGGTGCGTGACCGGTAGTGCTCCGCCGCTGCGGGTGCGGCGGGGGCGTAGCGCAACCAGAGGTCGTAACCGTCCTCGGCCCGCACGCCGGCTGCCTGTACGCACATCAGAACGCCCAGCACCAGCATGTGGAAGCTGTGCAGGAAGCTGCGCCCCTCGTCGCCCCGCCGGGTTGGCGATACCATGAGGCGCGACAGGAAAGCGGGCCAGCGCGCGGATTTCATGACCGTCCCCGCGTGGGCTGCTGCCGGGCGGAGCGGCCATGGGTCGACCGCCTTCCGTCCCCTGAAAGGAACGCGTTTTGGAAAAGCCGACAAGAGCCGTGCGACGCAAGAGCCGCGGCATCACCATCGACGAAGTGGCCGCACTCGCGGGCGTTTCCCCGATGACCGTGTCGCGCGTGATCAACGGCAAGTCCAAGGTCAAGGATGCGACGCGCGAACGGGTCATGCGCGCCGTCCGCAAGCTCGACTACACGCCCAACCTGGCGGCCAGCTCGCTGGCGGCCGCCCAGCACACCCGCATCGCACTGATCTATACCAATCCCACCGGCGCATACCTGCGCGAGCTGCTGCTTGGCCTGTTGCGTGTGGCTTCGCGCACGACCATCCAGCTGGTGAGCGAATACTGGGACGACCTGGATGCCGAATCCGAGCGCAAGGCGGCGCGCGAACTGGCCAAACGCGTCGATGGCGTCATCCTGCCGCCGCCCCTGTGCGAATCCCGTGCGGCGGTGAGCGAGCTGGTACGCGCCGGCGTCCCGGTGGTCGCCATCGCGTCGGGACGATTCAGCGACGAGATCTCCTGCGTTCGCATCGACGACTTCCGCGCAGGCAAGGAGATGGCCGAGCACCTCATCGAGCACGGCCATACCCACATCGGATTCATCAAGGGACGGTCCGACCTCAGCGCCAGTGCGCGCCGCTTCGAAGGCTTCCAGGCCGCCCTGCATGAAGCGGGACTGGCGCTGGAACCCGGTCTGGTGCAGCCCGGCGACTATACGTATCGCGCGGGGCTGAAGGCCGCGGAAAAGCTGCTTTCGCTGCGCCGCATGCCCAGCGCCATCATCGCCAGCAACGATGACATGGCGGCCGCGGTCATCTCGGTGGCGCACCGGCGCGGACTGGATGTGCCGCGTGATCTTTCGGTGGTGGGATTCGATGACACCTCGGCCGCCACGACGGTATGGCCGGAACTCACCACCATCCACCAGCCGATCGCGTCGATGGCCAACGATGCTATCGACGTCCTGCTGCGCAGCATCCGCCGCCAGGAAGGCACGACCCGCGTGCTCGCCGACCACGTGGCGGCACACCGCCTGGTCGTGCGCGATTCGGTCTCGGTTCCGCCCAAGGTCAGGCGCCGCTGAAACGCCACGGGCCCGCCCTGCGGACAGCGCGATAGGACAACCGGGGTAGCGCGCCACGGAAGGCATGCTCCGTTCCTAGCCTTCCATCTGCTCGAGTTCCCTGCCCTTCGTCTCGTGGACGAACCTGAGCACGAAGAAGACGGAAATGATGGCAGCCAGCGTGTAGAGGCCATAGGTAGCCGCCAGCCCGATGCCGGCCAGAAGCATCGGGAAGGTCATCGTGACGAGGAAGTTCGCGCTCCACTGGAACAGGCCCGCAACAGCCAGTCCCGAACCGCGGATCTGGTTGGGGAACATCTCGCCCAGCATCACCCACATCACCGGGCCCCAGGAGATGTTGAAGAACACCACGTACAGGTTCGCGGCCACCAGCGCCAGCACACCCATGCTGCCGGACAACTGCAGCTTGCCAGCCGCATCCAGCGAGCCACTGGCGAACGCCACCACCACTGCAGCCAGTGAGACCGCCATCCCGACCGAGCCTGTCCACAGCAGTGGCTTGCGGCCGATCCGGTCGATCAGCAGCACGGTGACGATGCAGGCGCCGATGCTCAGTGCGCCGGACAGCACGTTGATCAGCAGCGCGTCGTTCTCCGAGAAACCCACCGCCTGCCACAGCACCGCGCCGTAGTAGAACACCACGTTGATGCCCACCAGTTGCTGAAACGTGGCCAGGCCGATGCCCACCCACACGATGGGCCGCACCTTGCCCGTCGCCGTGCTGATGAGATCCGACAGGCGTGGACGATGGTGGTCCGACGCCAGGCTGCCCTGGATTTCCGCCAGCTTCCGCCGCCCTTCGTCGCTGCCATAGAGCTTCTGCAGGACCGCCAGCGCTTCCTCGTGCCTGCCCTTCACCACCAGATAGCGCGGACTCTCGGGAATGAACAGCAACGCCACCAGGAACAGGCCCGCCGGCAGGATCTCCACCCAGAACATCCAGCGCCAGGCTTCATACCCCAGCCAGTACGGGCTCACCGACCCGCCTGCTACCTTCGCGAGCAGATAATTGCTCAGGAAGGCGGCGAACAGCCCGCCGATGATCGCGATCTGCTGCACCGTGGCCAACCGCCCGCGATAGCGCGCCGAGGAGACTTCGCTGATGTATGCCGGCGACATCACGCTGGCGGCGCCCACGGCGAACCCGCCCAGTACGCGATAGATCACGAACTCCAGGGACCCGGTGGCAATGCCAGACCCCCACGCGGAGACGATGAAGAAGATGGCGGCCACGACCAGCACGTTGCGCCGGCCGTACATGTCCGCAAGACGGCCGGCAAAAAAGGCGCCGACCGCGCAGCCCAGCAACATCGAGGCGACGTTGAATCCCGTGCCTACCGAGTCGGAGTCGAAAGCCGCCTGCAACCCGTCCACGGTGCCATTGATGACCCCGCTGTCGAAGCCGAACAGGAAGCCACCAATGGTGGCCACGCAGCTGATCAGGATGATGAAGCGGGTGTTTTCTCCACTGGCGATGTTGCCACCCTCAAGCGTGGTGCTGTTCATTCGTTGCGCCCCTCCAGGCTTCGAATCGACCTGCTGCCCATGCCTCCGCCCGAACCCCGCGGGCGGAAGCTGTCATCACGCGCTCAGCGCAGCAGGTACTGGTTGAGCAGGTTCTCGTAACGCTCCTGCTTGCCGCTGATCTGCTTCGGTTCGCCCTGCCCGGTCGCCAGCGCGGCCAGATCGGCCAGGCCCAGCGTGCCGTTCTCGAAATCCTTGCCCTTGCCGCTGTCGAAGCTGGCGTAGCGTTCCTTGCGCCACTGCTCCCACGGCGAGTCGGTCAGCAGCGCGTGGGCGACTTCAAGGCCACGCGCGAACGCGTCCATGCCACCGATGTGGGCGATGAACAGGTCTTCCAGATCGGTCGACTCGCGGCGCACCTTGGCATCGAAGTTCAGCCCGCCCTCCAGCCCGCCCTGGCGCAGCACCACCAGCATGGCGCCGACGGTGTCGTACAGATCGGTGGGGAACTGGTCGGTGTCCCAGCCGTTCTGCGCATTGCCGCGGTTGGCATCGATGCTGCCCAGCAGGCCGTGGTCGCTGGCCACCTGCAGGTCGTGCTCGAACGTGTGGCCCGACAGCGTGGCGTGGTTAGCTTCGATGTTGAGCTTGAAGTCCTTCTCCAGCCCGTGCTCCTTCAGGAAGCCGGCCACCGTGGCGCTGTCGAAGTCGTACTGGTGCTTCATCGGCTCCATCGGCTTGGGCTCGATCAGGAAGTTGCCCTTCAGGCCGATGCTGCGGCCGTAGTCGCGGGCCATGGTCAGGAAGCGGGCGAAGTGCTCGACCTCGCGCTTCATGTCGGTGTTGACCAGCGAGGCGTAGCCTTCGCGGCCGCCCCAGAACACGTAGTGCTCGCCCCCCAGTTCCACCGTGGCCTCCAGCGCCGCCTTCACCTGCACCGCCGCGCGGGCGACCACGGCAAAGTCCGGATTGGTCGATGCGCCGTTCATGTAGCGCGGATGCGAGAACAGGTTGGCCGTGCCCCACAGCAGCTTGATACCGGTGGCGTCCTGGCGGGCCTTGGCCAGGCCGGTCATATGCTTGAGGTTCTTCTGGTACTGGCCGATGTCCTCGGCATCCGGGGCCAGGTCGATGTCGTGGAAGCACCAGTACGGCACGCCGAGCTTGGTGAAGAACTCGAACGCGGCATCGACCTTGGCCTCGGCCGTGGCCATCGGCGAACCCGCTTCCCACGGGAAGTGGCGCGTGCCCGGGCCGAAGGGGTCATGGCCGGCATTGCAGAAGGTGTGCCAGTAGCAGACGGCGAAGCGCAGGTGCTCGCGCATGGTCTTGCCACCGATGGTCTTGTTGGCGTCGTAGACCTTGAACGCCAGCGGGTTGTCCGAGCCGCGGCCCTCGAACGGGATGCGGCCGATGCCGGGGAAGTATTCCTGGGCGCCGATGAAGGGCTGCGTGCTCATGGTGCGTGATCCTGTGGTTGTGCGTGATGTACGTGGGGGTGTCAGCCGCGCTGCAGCGGCGTGAGGGCATCGAGGTGCTGGAGGAAGCGGCGGTAGGCCGCGGCATAGGCCTGCGTACGGGTGGGATCGGGCGTGGCGGACAAGGCCGGCTCGGTGGCGACGTGGGCGCGTGCGATGTCGGCGATGGACGATGTCTCGCCACGCGAACGGCCCCATGCCCACAGCGCCTGCAGCGCCGCACCGAAGGCCGCGCCCTCGGCCTGCACCGGCACATCCACCGGCAGGCCGAACACATCGGCCACCAGCTGCCGCCACGCGGCGCTGTTGCTGCCCCCGCCGGTCAGCACGATGCGATCGAACTGCATGCCGGCGCGCACGAAGGCATCGAAGCCGTACTTCAGGCTGTAGGTCGCCCCTTCCATCGCGGCGCGGTAGACATGCGCCGGGGTCATGTTGGTCGTATCCAGCCCGGCCAGCACGCCCTTGCCCAGCGGCAGGTCGGGCGTGCGCTCGCCGTTGAGGAAGGGCAGCATCACCAGGCCGTCTGCGCCGGGCGGCGTGGCGTGCAGGTGGGCATCGCCCTCGCGCGTGCTGAAGCCGAACGCCTTGGCCACCTGTTCGGTGGCCACGGTGCAGTTCATCGTGCAGATCAGCGGCAGCCAGCCGCCGGTGGAGGAACAGAACGCGGCCCAGGCGCCGGCCGGATCGACTACCGGGGTATCGGAGTAGGCGAACAGCGTGCCCGAGGTGCCCAGGCTCATCGCCAGCCGGCCCTCTTCCACGCAGCCGGTGCCGATGGCCGCCATCATGTTGTCGCCGCCGCCGACGGCGACCTTCGCCGTCGCCGGAAGGCCCAGTCGCGCGGCTGCGGTGGGATCGATGTCGAACAGGGCATCGGGTGCAGCGATCGGCGGCAGGCAGGCGGCCAGGTCGCGATCCGGATCGGTGGCACGCAGGAGCTCCGCCGACCATGTCCGCGTGCGCACGTCGAGCCAGCCGGTGCCGGAGGCATCGCCGTACTCGCAGAAGCGCTGGCGGGTCAGCACGAAGTTGAGGTAGTCGTGCGGCAGCAGGATGCTCGTCAGCTGTGCATAAGCCTCGGGGCGGTGGGTCTTTGTCCACGGCAACTTGGAGGCGGTGTAACCGGCCAGGATCGGGTTGCCCGCCAGCGCAATCGTCGCTGTCGAACCGCCCACCGCGTCCATGATCTGCGTGCACTCGGCCGTGGTGCTGGTGTCGCACCACAGTTTGGCCGGTGCGAGTACCTCACCCTGCGCATCCACCGGCACGAAGCCGTGCTGCTGGCCCGACACCGACAGCGCCACGATGCGCGCACGCAGTGCCGGATCGATGCGCGTGAAGCACGCCTGCATCGCGGCCACCCAGTCGGCCGGGTGCTGCTCGCGGCTGCCGTCCTCGCCGCTGATCAGCTCCAGCGGCGCGCTGGCACCGGCCACCACCGCACGTGTGGCAGCGTCGTACACCACCACCTTCAGGCTCTGCGTGCCTGCGTCGATTCCGGCG